>QHYI01000138.1 GCA_003223245.1 Acidobacteriota bacterium | reverse complement strand
AAAATCACGGGCCCAACTTCGAGCCCATCGGCTTCCTTGCTCTTATCTGCTGTCTCGGCTATGTAGCAGCGTTCCGCACGCATTCCAACGAACAACGCTTGCTTTCCATTCAGAAAGAACTGGAAATCGCGCGGCAGATTCAGTCGTCGATTCTTCCCCGTGAAGTGCCGCGCGTCACGGGACTGGATATTGCCGCGCAGTACGTGCCCATGACCGCGGTCGCAGGAGACTTCTACGATTTCCTGGTGGTGGACGAAAAACGATTGGGCATTCTGCTGGCGGACGTTACAGGTCATGGGGTGCCCGCCGCGCTGATTGCTTCGATGCTCAAGACGGCGCTGGCCGCGCAGTCCGCCTCAGCTGCCGATCCTGCCCAGGTCCTTGCAGGACTGAATCGCTCACTTTGCGGGAAGTTCGAAGAACATTTCGTTACCGCGGGCTACCTGTTCGTGGATGCCGAGAAACGGATTCTGCGCTATGCCGGAGCGGGCCACCCGCCGCTGTTGCTCGGAGCCATGGACGGCAAGCAAACCGCCTTTCGCGAAGTCGATTCCAACGGCCTGTTGCTCGGGCTGACGGAAGACGCCGCGTACACTTCGCTCGAACTTCCGTTCCGGCCCGGCGATCGCTGCTTGCTCTATACCGACGGAATGCTCGAAGCAAAGAATGTCGCGCAGGAAGAATTTGGCTCGCCGCGTTTGCTGAAATTCCTGGAAGCGCAGTCGCATCTTGCGGCCGCCCCGCTGATTAGCGCGTCGCTTGCGGAGCTGATGCGCTGGTCCGGAAAAGGCGAAACGGCGGCGCGCGAAGACGACATCACGTTGATTGCCGTCGCTTTAGAACGGGCGGTCAACGAGGCTGCGGCGAGAAGTCGGTAAGGGTAAGGAAAGTGGAATCCACTTTTTCGACAAGCTTGCCGTTGGCCTCGGACTTGTCGCGGACGGCCTGCCATTCAGGATCGTCACGGAAGGCTTGCCAATTAGCCGTGGCGGCCTCGCGGCTGGGATGTGCGAGGATGTAGAACAGAGTGCGGCCCTTCAGGGGTTCGTCCAGGGGCGTCCAGTAGGCGACATTGTGGATGCCATGCTTTTCGAAAAGGCGCATGGTGTGGTCGCGGAAGCGGCGCAACAGATCGTCGAGCTTGCCCTCGTACGTGTGATACACACGAAGTTCGTAAACCATCGTGGGGGAAGCTTGGCCGGGGGCGGACTTGTCTTGGACATTGCCCCAAGACGGGGAGAGCCAGTTGGCCGCCGGGAAAAGCGCGGCCGCGGGTAACGATTGCAGCAAAGCGCGTCGTTTCATCACCGAGATTGTAGCAGACCGATTGCGCGGCGAAAGCATTCCCTGCGAAAACGAGACAGTGGCGGATCAAAAAACCGGCGAGTGGAGGGCGCTCGCATGGACGACGAAAAGAGCCGAGGGCCCGGCTCTAGAGGGTCGAGTGCCAAGGCGGTTTAGTTCGCGGGTTGCGGCTGCTCGGCGCGCTTCTGCTTGATTTCCTTGATCTTGTCGAGAAGCGCGTCGGCCTGTTTCACAAGATTGTCCTGCTCCTCGGCGGATTCAACCATGTCAGCCTTGCGGCGATCAAGCAGGCTCAGATAAGCCATGGCGTCGTCGTAATCGGGCTTGAGTTGAATGGCTTTCTGGAGGTCGGCGATGCCCTCGTCGACGAGGTTGCCATACTTGGCGGCGTATTCAGCGCGAAGGGAGGCGGGAAGCGGGTCGGTGTCCTTGACTTGCTTCTTGATGTTGTTCTTGTTGTATTCCGCGCGCAGTTCGTTGTTGACGCGGAAAGCCAGCGTCCAATCAATGACGCCAATCCAGTAGTAAGGCTCCGGATCGTTGGGCTTCAGCGCGATGTGCTTCTCGTGGTAGCTCTTGGACTCTTCGAATTTCTTGGGATCGTAAGGCGTGCCGGCCATCTGAAAGAGAATGGAGCCGATGCCGTCAATGGCGCTCAAGTTGTTCGGGTCAACGCTGAGGACGTCCTGGAATTCCGCAATGGCCTGATTGCCGAGCCGCGTGTTCGCTTCGGAAGGTGCGCCCGGAATGTACTGGCTGGCATACGCCGTGGCCAGGTAGAGGCGCGCGTTTACCAGCGTCGGGTCCAGGTCCTTGGCCTTCTTAAAATCTTCGATGGCCTCATCGTACTGGCCGTTCTTGAAGGCGCCAACACCCTTATTGAGGAGATCGCGAGCCTTCAGTTTGCTGCATCCCGAGACTCCGACGACGAGAACGAGAAGAGCTGCGCCAGCTGCAATCTTGAGAAAGGCACGGGCCGATGGGGTACGCAATGATCTGTGAAGCGTCACCGATGAAGCGTGAGTCATCGAGGCATCCATCCCTGCTAAGCGCGAGGCCTGAGTGGCCGGCCCGGCGCTGGAATATTCACGTCCGCCCTGCGAAGGGCAAAAAGCATGGTGCTCAGAAATCGTTCCCCGGTTTTTGTGTCAATAGGCCAGTCGGGGCAATTCCCGCGGTGATATCAATGACCCGGGCCACCACAGCGAATTCTACCGACGCATCGCCCCAGATAAACGCAGTACGGTCGGCACGCACCTTGAAGACTTCCTGCAACCGAGCGTCCAGGTTGTCCCACTGCACAGGTTCCTGGTTGACGCACAGGGAGCCATCCGCGAGAACTTGTACCACAACTATGTGGGCTTTGTCTCCCCCTGAACAAGTTTCCGAGCCCGGGGCCCCGCACGTTTGCGGAATTCGCGCCTGGAGCCCCTGCGAGTGGGGTATCAGCATAAAAATCACCAGGAGCACCAGCAGGATATCGATTAGTGGAACGATGTTTGGGTCGGGGACAATACCACGCTTACCGCCTGCCGCAATTCCCATGAGCCGCCTCGTCGAAGGGCAATTCTTCTGCGAGGAGGACTCTCACAACCTGCGAAAAACCTACTGACCGGCTTCGAGCTTGGCAGTAATCAAGCCGATCCTGTCGATTCCCACGCCGCGCATGATATCGATGGCGCGGGCGACATCCTGAAACAACACGTCGTTATCACCCTTCACGAAAGCAACCTTTTCGGCGCGCTCTTTGAAAATCGTTTCCATGCGAGGGCCGAGGCCGTCCCAGGTAGTGTCTTCCTGGTTGATCTTGAGCTTGCCGTTCATTTCGACCTGAACGACGACGGTCTTGTTCTCCAGTTCGGTGTCTTGCTGCTTGTTCGGTGAGGGCTGCGGCACAATCGCATCCAAGCCGTTCGGCGTGCGCGGCGTAATGACCATGAAGATGATGATCAGCACCAGCAAAATATCGATGAGCGGCACCACATTCGGCACCGACATGGAGCCGTGGCCCTCTCCAACTTCCATTCCCATAGTGAATCTCCTCTGGGCCCGCGATAGAACATCTCCGCGGGCCACGCAGCCACGCCAGGTAGGATCCAGCGCGGCTTCTTCCAACCATCAGCAAACAAACGGCAGCTTCAGACTCCTCCAGCGGCCAAAAAACGGCCGGCTGGCCGCGAAAGACCTCAATCCGCGGGCGGACGAGCGGATGCGGACTTCTCCAGCATTTTCTGCGTCAGCAGTCCCAATTGGTCGACGCCGGCAGAACGGACCTCATCCACAGCGGCCACGACATCTCCGTACTTGGCGCGCGCATCGCTGCGGATGTAGACGGTTTTGTCGAGCCGGTTGGCGATGCGGTCCTTAATCTGCCCGCTGAGGTCGTCCTTTTGCACGTTCGTACTGCCCAGGTAGATCCGGCCGTCACGAGTGATGGCCACGACAATCGCGTCGTCCTTGTCGGCATCCTGCATCTCGCGGGAATTCGCGGCGCTGGGCATGTCGACCGGAATGTCCTTGGTCAGCAGCGGCGTGACCACCATGAAGATGATCAGCAGCACGAGCATGATGTCCGCCATGGGGATGACGTTGGGGGCCGCCATCTGCGCGCCGGCTACAGGCTTGTAAGCCATGGTTAACTCCCGTTACCTCTTGGCGCCGCGCCGCAGGATGAAGTAGTTGATGAGCTCCATCGAGGAGTTGTCCATCTCGACGTCGAAGGCTTCCACTTTGTTGGTGAAATAGTTGTAAGCCCAGACAGCAGGAATCGCGACAAGCAAACCCAGCGCGGTGGTAACAAGGGCTTCCGCGATACCGCCAGCCACCGCCGACAGACCGGTGGCTTTTTGGACCTCGATGCCCTTAAACGCGTTCAAGATGCCGACCACCGTGCCAAACAAGCCCACGAACGGTGCGGTCGAACCGATGGTGGCCAGAGCGGAGAGCCCGCGCTTCATTTCGGCGTGGACGATGGCCACGGAGCGCTCGAGACCACGCTTGGCCGCGTCGATCACGTCGGAGTCCGAGACCTGCTGCGAAGCCGACTGAAATTCCGAAAGACCGGTGGCCACGACCTTGGCGATATGGCTTTTCTTGTTGCGCTCAGCGATGGCGATGGCTTCATCGAGCTTGCCGTCTTTGAGCGCTCCCGCTACCTGCTGCACGAAGATGCGCGACTGCTTGCGAGCTGCGCTGTACATCAAGGCGCGGTCAATCATGACCCCAAAAGAATACACGGAAAGAAGGAACAGGACGACCACCACGATCAGCGCCAAGGTTCCCATGTTGTGGAACAGACCGCGGAGGTCCCAGTTAGCGCCCTGCAGGAGCAGGGCTGAGTAGAGATTCAGATCGGCTACCATTCGTTTGCTCCTTAAGTTTCAAGCGACCCTCCGGCGGTAGCTGGAAGGTCCGCGAGAGTGTTTGCTGATTTTACTGCTCGGGCTGACGCGCATGCCCCACGACCGGCGCGCCAGACCGTACTACTGGTTCAGAGAGAAAATGACATCGATCGTGGTGTCGACTTCCACCGGCTCGCCGTTAAGAAGAGTCGGCTGATAGCGCCACTGACGAACAGCGTCGAGGGCCGCCTGCTGCAAGAGCGGGTGGCCGGAAATCACTTCCAGTTGCTTGATCATGCCGTCCTTATCGATGATGGCGTGCAAGCGGACCGTGCCCGAAATACGCGTCTGACGGGCCAGCGGCGGATAAACGGGCGTAATGCGATTTATGAGCTTCGCCGCCTGAACGTTTCCACCGATGCGTACCGGCCCCGTTGGCTTGGGCTTCGGCGGAGCAACCGTTCCCACACCGCCAATCACACCGCCAATCACGCCGCCCATCGAACCGCCGGCAACACCGCCGGGCACGCCGCCCACGGCTCCGATGGAACCCATATCGGGCTCCGCTTCTTCCTTAATAATCTTGACTTCCTTCGGAATGACTTTGGGCTGCATCAGTTTGCCCGCCTCGATCAAGTGGACCTGCGGCTTCACGCGGACCACTTGAACCGCCGCTGGAGGCGGTGGCGGTGGCGGTGGAGGCGGGGGCGCAGTCAGCATGGTAGCCATCATGGTCTTCGGCAACGCTTCGGTGTAAATCAGCGGAATCAAAATTAGGACCGCCAGGAATGCCACCTCAAAACCAGTCGAGAGCAAGACTGTCCACCACGTTTTGGTCTTTGTGGGATGCGGACTCGAAATGACCATCTCGTCGAACATAAAGGTGTTTCTACCTCCTACCGGCGGGAGCAAGACGCCCGGAGACGTTTTCACTTCCGCGGGTTTTGTTGCCGGCTGCGGTTCCGGTGCCTGCCAGCACGCCATGGCCGCGCCAACGATTCCAGGCGACGACAATGGGAGCAGCAATGCCAAAACTAGAATATGTTCCTACCACAATCCCTACCACCAGGGCAAAGGAGAAAGCACGAAGCACCTGGCCGCCCATCAGGAACAGGACGAGCACGGTAAGGAAGGTCAAACCGCTGGTCAAGATGGTTCGCGAAAGAGTTTGATTGATGGATTTGTTCACCAC
This sequence comes from Acidobacteriota bacterium, assembly GCA_003223245.1. Taxonomy (GTDB): domain Bacteria; phylum Acidobacteriota; class Terriglobia; order Acidiferrales; family UBA7541; genus Acidiferrum. Next base: position 128,655 of record QHYI01000138.1, on the reverse strand, counting down.
GCTCGCGAACGGCTCTCTGCGCAGCAAGCGGTTGTTCTCACGAATGCGATCGAAGATAACGATGGTGTCGTTCATGGAATAACCGACCAGCGTAAGGAGCGCCGCGATGACCGTGAGAGAAATCTCGTAACCGGTCAACGAGAAAAATCCCAAGGTAATCAGCACGTCGTGGAACACAGCCAGAACAGCGGCAGCCCCGTAAACCCATTCGAATCGGAAGGCAATATATACCAGCATGCCGCCCAGCGCATAAAGGGTAACGTAGACGGCCTGCTTGCGGAGCTCGGCGCCGACCTTAGGGCCGACGATTTCTATACCGCGAATGGCGAAGGGACCCAGAGAAAAGCTCGATTTGAGGACGTTAAGCACCGGGGGCGTGACTCCGGGCACCTTAGAGAGGTCATCGAAGTTTGTGAGAATGCCATTGGCATCGGAGTCGCGGTAGTCGAGAAGGTTCTTGGCCAGTTGCTGATAGCGGTCGCCCGCGTTGACTCTGAGGAACAAAGGGTCCCTCTCGGTAAGAACAGCGGCCACCGAAGAAGGGGTAGCGAGGTTGAAATCAGGCTTGGTGGACGCTACACCATAAGTAGCATTTAAAGCCTGGAGGACTTTCGCCCGGCTGGAGTCCATCATGGCTTCGTCCTGGCCCTTGCCTTGGACGAAAATGAGGAGTTCGTTCTTACTGGTGCTGGAAATGTCATGAATAGGTTGCATTTCCGTGTTGCCAAGCCCCTGGGCGGCAAGAGCACTGCGCAGTTTGTCCAGATTGGGCGGGTTGGCGAAACGAACGTCCACGTTAGTGCCACCACTAAAATCGATTCCGTACTTGATACCGCGACCGAAAAAAATCGAAGCCCATCCAGCGAGAAGAAGAATACCGCTCAAGACATAGAAATACTTGGCCTTGCCCATCCAATCCAGATTGGGCTGCTTGAAGAGCTCGAGCATGCCTTCCTTACTTCCCTTCCTTAGACACCGCCAGCGCCAAAATGTTCCCGCCCGGAGTCTTCACTCTAAAGTCAGCCAGAGTAAAGGAATCGGCCAGGTGAAACCTACGGCCCGTTCGTTTGCGGGCAAGTAGGTCGAGCGCATTGACAGTTCTAGTACGCATTTAGATACTCAGGACCGCCTGGCGATCCATCTTCGTCAGGTGGTACTGGAAAATCGTCTTGGACACGTAGACCGCGGTAAAGATATTGGCAACGAGACCGACAACGAGTGTGATGGCGAAGCCGCGGATCGGACCAGTTCCGAAGAAACCCAAAAAGGCGGCCGAAACGACGGTGGTCACGTGGGTGTCAATGATGGTCCGGAAGGCATTGTCAAAGCCCGCGTCGACCGCTGCGGCAGAGGACTTACCATTGCGAATTTCTTCGCGGATACGCTCGAAGACCAGAACGTTCGAGTCCACACCCATGCCGATGGTCAAAATAACGCCCGCGATGCCAGGCAGAGTTAACACGGCGCCCGACATGGCAAGAAAAGCCAAAAGAATAATGAGGTTGAGGATCAAGGCAAGCACCGCGTTGCCTCCGGCCATGCGGTAATAGATCAGCATGAAGAACATCACCACCAGCAAGCTGAGTATGGAGGCTTGCACGCCGTGACGAATCGAGTCCGCCCCCAAAGAGGGGCCAACGGTGCGCTCATTGAGATACCTGATGGAAGCGGGGAGCGCCCCGGCGCGAAGAACCAGCGCCAGGTCGTGCGCGCTCTGCTGGCTGAAAGTGCCCTCAATCATTCCGGAATCATCGATGCGGCCGTTGATGACGGGATCCGATTTGACACAGTGATCCAAGACAATGGCCATGTTGCGGCCGATGTTTTGCTGGGTGAAGGGCCCAAAGCGTCGCGCGGCTTCCGGGGAAAGCGTAAAGTTCACCTGCCAGGTGCCGGGGTTGGTGGTGTTGCGACTCTCGGCGGCGCTGCGCAGGTCGCGGCCGGTAACCATGGGCGCGCGATTCAGCACGTAATAAGTGTCACCGCCGTTTGAACCAGCGGCGCGGTTGTCGGCGCAAGCAGGCACGAGTTCGTCAGTCGCGGGAAGCACGGTGTGCTGCGCCATATAAGCGGCGATGGACGGGTAGGTCTGAGGGTCGTTGACGAGCTTCAGCTCCAATTGACCGCCAGCCTGAATTACCGCTTTGGCTTCGGCGGGATCGCCGACGCCGGGCAATTGCACGATGATCTCGTTTTCGTTGGCTCCGCCCCGCAGCTGAACCGTGGGTTCGGTAAGGCCCAGGGCATTGATGCGTTGCTCGATGGTTTCTTTCGCCTGCGTGACGGTCTGTTCCTGAATGGCCGCGACTGCGCCCGGCCGAAGCGTCAGGGTATAGCTGTTGGTCGCACCGGCGGCCGGAGCCATGTCCCAAACATTGTTGTATTGCGCGCTCACAATCTCGCTCAACACGCCGTATTGGGAAGGATCAATGTTGCGGACGAGAATATGGGTATCGTCGATACGACGGACTTCGTCGTAGTGCACATTTTTATCCCGCAAGGCTGTGGTGAGGCGGTCGACGGTAGTGTCGGTTTCCTGGGCCACAGCTTCCTGTACCTGGACCTGCAGGACCAAGTGCGTGCCGCCCTGGAGGTCGAGCCCGAGTTTAATCTGCCTTTTGAAATTATCCTTGACCTGTGCCAACGAGGTGGGGAACGTGGGATAGCCAAAAAGGAAATAGAGACAGAAAACGATGACTATGGCAATGAACAACGCTTTCCACTTGACGTTTGGATTCATGGCTAACAGTTTAGGCGCGTTAGCGAACGAGCGGTGGACTTATTTTGCATTTTCGGGAGCCTCCACCTGAGCAATCGCCGCGCGCGCGATGCGAATTTTCACCTGTGGCTCGGAAGAGATTTTCATAATCACGGCGTCTCCGTCAATGCCGCTGATGGTGCCGTAAATGCCGCTTCCGGTGATGACCTTGTCTCCGGTTTTCAGCGCGGAGAGCATTGCCTGGGTCTTCTTCCGCTGGCGTTGCTGCGGCAGAATCACCATGAGATACATGATGCCGAACATGAGCGCCAAGGGAACCAAGAAGGTGCCAAAGCCGCCGCTCGAAGCTTGAAGAAGGATCGCCGCTGTCATCATCAGCTCTACGTTACCAGTTTTTAGTTCTGAGTTAAATCCATGCCGGAACGCTTGCGCGTTTGACTTTCGTCCTTCCAGACTTCGTCAACGGCTTAACCGCGAACTTCACTCCTGACCCGAGTCTTGCGAAAGGACCCGCGCGGCTGGCCGCCCCGCGCCACACCCAGAGAAGATAAATAAGGCTGCCCGGCAGGCGAGCAGCCCGCTTCCCTACTCTACCGCCGACTTCCTTTGCATCTTTATAGGCAACCCCGGCCGAGCCGGGGTTGACGTGATGCCCGGTGGATGGCCCGCGCTTCACCTGGAGCCAAACCGTCTGCCTGAAACCCCATCCTACAGATTCTCAAGCAGGGTCCGCCGCGTAGCGCGCGTGCATCTCAGATGAGAATTTCGCCAGGTTCCCAAACTCGATAGCCTCTCGGATTTGCCGCATGATGTCAAGGTAAAAGTGGACATTATGGTGGGTGGCGAGAACCGCGGCGGTCATTTCGCCGGCGGCAAAAAGATGGCGAAGATAGGCGCGCGTGTAGCGGCGGCAAACCGCGCAGGCGCAATGTGAATCGATGGGCCGCTGGTCTTCGGCGTAGCGCGAGTTCTTGATAAGCACGCGGCCTTCGCTCGTGTAGAGGCAGGCGTGGCGCGCGGCGCGCGTGGGCAGAACGCAATCCATCATGTCAATGCCAAGCGCGACATAGTCCGCAATTTGTTCGGGACGGCCAACGCCCATGAGATAGCGCGGGCGATCTTTGGGAAGTAATGCCGTCACTTCGGCGGTCATGACGCAAGTGACCTCGTGGGGCTCGCCGACGGCGAGTCCGCCGACTGCATAGCCAGGAAAGTCGAGATCGAGGAGCTGGCGGGCGCTTTCGCGGCGCAAATCGGGAAACGTAGCGCCTTGCACGATGCCGAACTGCCATTGAGTTGCAGGCTCCCCATTGCGCTTGGCAGATTCCTGAAAATAGGCGCGCGCGCGGCGGGCCCAAGCGGTGGTGCGGTGAAGCGCGGCTTCCGCATGTTCACGAGGGGCGGGAGTTTCGATGCATTCGTCGAGGACCATGGCAACGTCCGAGCCCAGGGCAAGTTGAATTTCGGCGGCTTTTTCCGGCGTGAGGAGATGTCCGGAACCGTCGAGATGCGAGCGGAACCGCACGCCCTCGGCTGTAACCTTACGAAGTTCCGAAAGGCTGAAGACTTGGTAACCGCCGGAATCGGTGAGGATGGCGCGGGGCCAGGACATGAAATGATGCAAGCCGCCGAGGCGGCGAATCAGTTCGTGGCCGGGGCGCAAATAAAGATGATAAGTGTTCGCGAGAAGGATTTCCGCGCCAAGCTCTTCGAGCGCTTCCTGCGTAAGTGCTTTGACACAGGCTTGCGTACCTACAGGCAGAAAGAACGGCGTCTCCACAATGCCGTGGGGCGTGGCGAGCTGACCACGCCGCGCGCCGGAGGAATCGGTCTTCAGGACTTCAAAGGAAAAAGCCACCCGCCCAGTGTATCAGGAGAAGATGAAGGCCCAACCCACGCGACACAGAACGTTGATGGCCCAAACACTGAAGGCGATGGTAAAGGGCTTTGCGCCTTTCAGTTTTTGGGGATTTACGGCCGCAAACCCGATGGCCAGGAGAATGAGCGTCCAGAAGGTAAAGATATCGACCGATTTGCAGAGGGCGAAAAGCCATTTTGCCGAATCCTCAGGAAGAATCGCGGCCAAATTAGCGGCGAGGGGATTTTCGAGGTCGGCTGTGCCGAATGGCTTCAGAAAAAGAATGAGGATAAACAGCGGACTGCTCACAAGCCCGGTAAGAAAAGCGTGGGCCGTGATGCCGAAAGCGGTCGAGAAATTCGTGCTAACCCCACCGAGCAGACTATACGCGCCCCACATGACCAGGCCCACGATCAACGCAACGAGCACCGGGCCGATAGCGCCGAACACATACGTTGAAATAGGCGCGAACTTGGATCTGCTGGTTTATGAAGTCGCGCCAGTTGATGCGCTGATTGATCGAGAAACCGACGAGGACACCGAGAATAGTTGAGATGACCACCGGCAGCAGCCAACTGGGCTTTCGAACGATGTCTTCGAAAGTGCTCTTCGGCGAAAACAAGACGCCCAATACGCGGCCAAAGGGACTGATCGTTGCCGCCTGCGCTTCGGGCACAGGGGTAGGGGTTGTAGCCATCGAGGACTCCTCCACCACAAGATTTGGAACACCGCTGTTTGATAAGGATACGCACAGGAACAGGAGAAAATTTCAGCGGCAGGATTCTAGCGCAGACAGAGATCAGAGCGCGAGCCGCCTCTTTCCGGGCGGTTATGGGACTCAGAAATTCGGCTTTTGCCTTGAAAGCGGCCTGTTGATTACACAAGACTTACGCCGACTTTCTGTGGAGCACAGTTTCAAGAAGAACCTGGTCCCAGGTGCCTTCCAACGCCCTGATCTCTGATCTTCGGTCTCTGATCCCCTCTTTCTATATCAGGCGCGGGGACGCTGATGTCGCGGACTTAACGATTCGAAACCGGAATAACGAATTTGAGCGCGGTGTGGGTGGCCGAAAAGGCGACGACCTTTACGTCTTTGAGGCCGGATTTGCGGCCTGCCGCGAGGATATCATTTTCGGTGATGTGTTTCTGGCCTTTGGGATAGACCATCCAGAGAGCGGCCGCTCCCGAAACGGATTTAGCGATTTTGGCCAGAGCAGGAAAATCGTCTTTCGACTCAGCCGCGAAGAAAATGATGTCCGAACCCGAAGCGGTCTTGCCTTTGGTGACGGATTTGGCGAGAGCGTGAACTTCGCCGAAAAATTCGCCCTCAAATTGGCCGATCAGCGAAACTTTTGCGCCCGGTTTGACGCCAAGCTTTTCGGCGCGGGATTTTGGATGAAGAATCTTGTCGAGCCATTTCCCCGCTGACGCCCCAAGCTGAAAGATGGACCGACCTTCGGCGGTTTGCAGGCGGAGCTCGCCGTCCACGGCTCTTGCCGACTTGATAGTGGAGAAAGGAATCTTCAAGCGGAAATCGCCGCGGAAGAGAATCTCGCTCGTTTCGAGCAGCGCCTTTCCTTCCGATTCCTGCTTGCCAAAGCGTACTTTGCAGGTTGCTTCGTTTCCCATCGACGCACACCTTCCCGGCCAAATTGTTGGAAGAGTGTAACTCTTCTTGACATGCGTCCGCACGAGTTTCGGCCACAATAGTAAGCTAAAGACTTTTATGGCCACGGCAACCGCACATCGAGTGGACTGGAACCTGATCTGGGCGCAGCGCGGGTTCCGCTACTTTTTTGTGGCCATGTTCGTGTCGCTTTTTGGCAGCGGCATGAATTTTGCCGGCGTGAGCTGGTACATCCTCGCGGCCACGCATTCCACCGTCAAAGTCAGCTGGCAAGTCATGGTGATGACCCTGCCCGGTTTGTTCGTGCCGTTTTTGGGCGGCGTGCTGATTGACCGCATCGACCGGCGCTATCTGGGAGTGATGCTGGACCTGGTGCGCGGATTTTTCGTGTTGCTCACGGCGCACATCGCGTGGCGCGGGCATCTGCAGCTTTGGCACCTCTACGGCATGACGCTGATTACCGGGACAGGTTCGGCAATGTATTGGGCGACGGTGAACGCATTGGTGCAGGAAGTGATTCCGCCCAGCCAGTTCACCGGCGCGAATGCTGCCGTGTTGATTGGCGTGCAGAGCGGGATGCTGATCGCCGGTGCGCTTGTGGGCTTCCTTTATAACACCGCAGGAATCGCAGGCATCTTGGCGATTGACGGCGCGACCTATTTTGTTTCCGCCTATTGCCTGTATCGTCTGCGCAGCGGATACGTTTCGCCAAGCGACCGCCAAAAATATCCGCGCGAGTTCAGTGAAGCGACGGAGGCTACGGCGGAAGCGCTAGAAACCGGCGAGATCCCGGAGATCGCGGAAGCTGGGCTTTCGTTGGCGGTGTACGCGGACATGAAGGAAGGCTTTGCCTACCTGCAGCGGGAGCCGCTCGTCCGGGCACTGGGCATTACGCATTCCATCATGATGGCGGGCGTGGTGAGCGCCAACGTCGTGCTGGTGGCGCTGGCGAACGACATCCTGCATGCAGGGGCACGGGGATTAGGTTTTCTGGAAGCCGGGTGGGCCACAGGCGCGGTTTGCGGCGGCTTGATTGCGAGCCAGCTTCCCGGCGCCAAGCGTATGCCGTTATACGTCGCGGCCTGCGCGGTTTTGGCCGCGGGGCATATGGCGACGCCGTTTGTAGCCTTTCTTGTGGGCGCGGTGATGATGCAGATGATTTTCGGGTTCTGCCGGGCTTTGGGCGGCGTGGTGGCGCAATCGTCCTTAATGTCGATTGTCCCAAAGCATTTCATGGGGCGCACGCAATCGGCAATGGCGATTCTGACGACGAGCGTGCAGCTGTTGATGAGCTTCGCGCTCGGTTGGGTGGCGCAAGGCGCGGGCCTGGTCGCCGGCTACGCATTGCTCGCGCTGCTTTATACTGGCTCGACCGTTTCGGCAGTCCGCGCGCGCCAACTGATCCGCTAAAAGTTGGAGAACCGCGTCAACGGCTCACTCCGCCGGGGCAGGGACTTTCTTACCGCCGAGCAGTTCTACGGCGTCTTGGTAAAGCTGAGCTCGCAACTGATAACGTTCATTGGCCCGCGTGACGTAGCGCACGGCGACTTCTACACCGCCAACGACGGGTTTGACGCTGATTGCGGGATCGACCGAGAAGGAACTCATCTCGCGCGAGCGCGTCGCGCGCCGCCATTCTTGCTCCGCCTGCTTGGCCCCTTCTTTGGTGGCTTCGGAAACTCTCTTGCGAATTTCCTGCACGATCGGGTAGGGGTCCTGCCCAGCGGGCAACACCAATTGCAATTCATCCCACAGCCACTGGCCGGACGTGGAGAAATTAAAGTAGTGGCCCTCGATGGCGAAACTATTCGTGAACGTGACGCGCCGCCCCGTGGGATGCCCGGAATCGGTCCAGTTGCCGGTTTCGAGCAGGACCGTATGGAACGGTCCAATCTCGACAACTTCGCCGGTGACGCCATTGATTTCCACCCAATCGCCTAGGCGAATGCCGTTCTTGCCCATCAGCACAAACCAGCCGATGAAGCCGACGATGAAATCCTTCAGCGCGACCGTCAGACCGGCGCCGGCCAGGCCGAGAAACGTCCCAAGTTGTCCGGGCGGACCGATGATGACCAACAAAATGAGCAGAAATGCCGCCAAACGCACGGTCACGTGGGCCACCGTGTGCAGGCTCTGCAGCTGGCGACGGTCCATGTTGAGCCGGCTCACGACCTTATCCATCAATGTGGCGAAGTAGATGCCGAACAGCACGATCGAGAGGATGATCGCGAGGCCAATCAAGATACGATGCAGGACCGCCCGTTGGCTGGCGGCAACCACCGCGATCCATCGCGAATAGTTGTCGGCGAGTCGCTTTTGATCTTCGATTCTCTTGTCCAGGCCAGCAAGGGTTTTCTTGAGCGAACCGCGCTGCTTGGCGGCTTTCACCAAGTCGGCGGATTTCCGTTGTTCCGCGCTTGCGTTCGCTGTTGTTTGGCTGGGGCGCGCGGGTGCCGAACAGGAGCCGGCCAGGTTCCCTGCTTCGGCCTGGGACCTCGCCTCCAACGCGTTGTGACGTGCCGAAAAACCCGCCGCTGCGGACTCCGCCTGTTGTTTGGCTTGCCACAGCAGGAGTTGTTTTTTATGGAGAGCCGACCACTTCGAGAAGCGGTGAATCAGGCCGGGTTGTTCGACGGCCGCACCCGCAGTAGCTTTCAAACTATCCTTCAAACTATCAACGACCTTCGAAGAAGCCTCGTGCTCCTGAGTCAACGCCTCGATGCGGCTGCTCGAATCGCCTCCGGCCCGGGCCAAATCTTCCTTCGCATCATCGACCTCGTCCTGGTGTTCCTGCTGGTTGGCTTGCGCGACGACGAGTTGTTCGTGCAGTTCGTCTTTTCTTGTCCCGGTGGCTTTGGCCTCTTCGGCGGTCAGCCGCTGAACCAAGGCGTCGTCTCGAGCAAGCGCATCCTCGGCTTGTTTCAGCCGCGCCTGAATCTGTTTTGCCTCAGGGCTTAGAGGGGCCGGGTGGTCCTCCAGTTCGCGCTTCGCGGCTGCGTACGCTACATCCATGTCATGGTCAGAAATCTCCAAAGCTTGTTGCGCAAATGGCAGCTCTTCGGTGGACGTGGGCATCTTCGCGAGCCCTTCCGCAGTAAGCATGGGCGTCTGGTCGACGGCGGGAGCACCGGTCGTTCCTGAAACATCGCTGCGGGTGCGCGCAACATGGAGAGGCTGGTCGGTTCGGATCAGTCCATAAACGGTCGCGCCCAAGAGCACCACAATAGTCATCGCGAAGATTTTCTGCATTGCTTTCATGATGCGGGCTCTGGGTTCTCCATTCTAATGAGGCGAGGGGTTACGCACAACGAAGCGGCGAGCTTAATTGTCTCGCTTCATGGTTTGGGGTTATCGCTTGGGTAGCTGCCCGATGCGGTAGGCTTGAAGAGAGGGATTCTTGGATTCGCGATTGCCCAAACTGACTTTTGTGCTGCTGGCGCTGTATGCAGTGGTCCACTTTGCGTCCGCATATGCTAAGTTGCCCGAAGTTGTGGCTTCCCATTTCGACGCGCGCGGGACCCCGAATGGCTGGCAAACCAAGCAGGCGTTCTTTCAAGTTTTGCTGATCGTAAGTGTCTTTGTCGCGGGCATTGGATTCGCGATGCCAAAGATTATTTCGGCTCTGCCACCAAAGCTGATTAATCTGCCAAACAAAAACTACTGGCTGGCGCCCGAGCGCGTGGCGGAGACGATGGCGTTTTTGACAAACTATTGTGCGTGGTTCGCCTGCGCGCTTTTTCTCTTTAATTTCCTCGTTTTCGACTACGCCATACAGATCAATCTGCGTCCCAAGAATCCGCCAAGCCCGGCGCGCTTTTGGTACAGTTTTGTGGGTTTCCTGTTGTTCGTCTTCCTGTGGACCATCCGAATGCTGGCAAAATTCCTCCGCCCGCCGGACACGACACACCGGAGTTGACGGGCGTTTCGGGAAACCATCGCTTAACCGGTGAGAGTCCATGCGATTGACGGAATGTGGAAGATCCTCCAGGAAGACTTAAAAGCCGTAGGCCCTGGCAAAGAATTTAAGTCCAAATAAAAACACTCCGAGGAGTCTCGGGCGCTTCGCTTTTCCAATTGCGATCTTCGAATTTCCGTTTTTCTCTACAGGTAGTCCCGCGAAGGGCCTTCTAGGAAGGCGCGGAGCTTGCGCGAGCGCGAAGGGTGGCGCAGCTTGCGCAGCGCCTTGGCTTCAATCTGGCGGATGCGTTCGCGCGTAACCGCGAACGACTGGCCGACTTCTTCCAGCGTGTGCTCGCTGCCGTCGTCCAAACCAAACCGCATCTTGATGACTTTTTCTTCGCGCGGCGTCAACGTCTTCAGCACCGAAGAAGTCTGCTCCTTCAAATTCAAATTGATGACCGCATCGGAGGGCGACACAACCGCCTTGTCTTCGATGAAGTCGCCAAGATGTGAATCTTCCTCCTCGCCGATGGGCGTTTCGAGCGAAATCGGCTCCTGCGCGATCTTCAAAATCTTGCGCACTTTGGACACGGGAATGTCCATGCGCTTGGCGATTTCTTCGCTGGTCGGTTCGCGGCCGAGTTCCTGCACGAGCTGGCGGCTGGTGCGCACGAGCTTGTTAATGGTTTCGATCATGTGCACCGGGATACGGATGGTGCGCGCCTGGTCGGCGATGGCGCGCGTGATCGCCTGGCGGATCCACCACGTGGCGTACGTGGAGAACTTGTAGCCGCGGCGCCACTCAAACTTGTCCACCGCTTTCATCAAGCCGATGTTGCCTTCCTGAATCAAATCGAGGAACTGCAAGCCGCGATTGGTGTATTTCTTGGCGATGGAAACCACCAAGCGGAGGTTCGCTTCAATCAATTCCTTTTTGGCCTGCTCGGCTTCCGCTTCGCCGCGGTGAATCAGCGTCAGCGTGCGCTTCAATTCCGTAAGGCCAACTTCGCTAGCCTCTTCAATGTCCTTCAATTCCGTGCGGCGCGTGCGCAATTCTTTGCGCGCCTCCGCAGCGACTTCGCCCTTGGCCACGTCCGCGCGGCGCTCCAAGCGGCCTGCCTCGCGCTCGAGCGACTGCAATCGCTCGACGGTTCCACGCATTTTGTCGACCAGGCGCTTCTTTTCGAAGGGATTGAAATCGATGTCGCGGATAGCCAGCGAAATCTCTACGCGCGTGCGCGCCACGGCCCACTGGGCGCGAATGTAAGGCCGCTTCTTGCCCTTCGGGGTTTTCTCCAGCTTCGCCGCCTGCTTCAGCGCCAGATCGTAAAGCTTGGCAATCTTGTCGATGGACTTCAGCGTCTGCTTGGTCTTATTGGCGATTTTTTCTTCGGTGAGCTCTTCGTCGTCGAATTGAACGATTTCCTTGATCGAGCGCACGCCCTTGCGCAAATCATCGCCAACGGCAATCAGTTCCTTGATGACGATCGGAGAGCGCGTGATCGAGCGCATCACTACCAGCTGCCCGCGCTCGATGCGCTTGGCGATCGTGACTTCGCCTTCGCGCGTGAGCAGCGGAACAGTGCCCATTTCGCGCAGATACATGCGCACGGGATCGTTGGTTTTCTCGAGCGAACCAGGCGTCAAGTCCAGGTCGCTTTCGCCTTCGTGCAAGTCCTCCTTGGAAACACCTTCATGGTCGCCCTCGCCGGACACTTCCACGGCGCGCGCCGCCTTCGCCGACGCCTGATCTTCGTAAATCTCAATGCCGTTGCGCTCGAACGTGGTGAGGAGATCGTCGATTTCTTCCGAAGAATGGACTTCCGCCGGGAGCGAATCGTTCACTTCGTCGTAGAGCAGGTACCCGCGCTCTTTGCCAATGGCAATGAGTTGGCGTACCGCATCATATTTTTCTTCAAGGCCTACTGCTGCCACACATTCCTCCCAATATCGCACCGCGAGCGCTGAACCATATGCAGCGCGCCGCAATCTCCCCGCTACTTACTACTTAATGGCAGAGAAGCAGACAGGCTCGCGCAGTACCGCTAGCCACGGGAAATCCCCACAAGATCGCTCGCTTTTTTGCTTGAACCCTTCTGTGCCGTAACGCGCCCATTCACTGCCGGCCCCGTCGGGTCGCCCTTATCCCGCAGATGGGGCCCAGCCCCTGCCGCTAAGTACATTAATATAGATGCATTTAACGACAGCACCGTTACTCTCGAAACCCTATTAAGTTACAGGCTTAACTGGCCTCCCGTCAATCACATTATTCGTGGAAATAGGTGGAAGAATGCCGCAGTGGCCGGTTCGTAAGTGCAAGAAAATAAAGAAAGCCCGAGTGGGGTGAAAGCGTTGAGCAGTCGGTAATTGTCGATAATCGCGACTTGCGATTCGTGACTGGTGACTTGTCGGAAGAGAAGAATCACCCCTGCGGGGCTGGCGGGGGAAAAGCACGCAATAGTCCTTGCTACCGGGCGGCCGCGAGGCGGCGCATGAGTTCCTGCTTGCGGGTGAGCAAATCACGCAAATCGGGGCCAGAGGGGTTGGCCTCAATGCTGCGCTGCACTTCGGCCAGTTCTTGTTCGGCTTGGCGCTGCTGCAGCGCTTCAATGCAGCTCAGGGCCTCTTCCCAGGTGGGCTCGCTGGCCTCCTCGAAGAGAATCTCAAAGAGCAGCCGGCGGTCGCGCTCTTCCAGCACCGCCGCTACTTCCGTGGCTTGCACCGGCTGGCCGGACAGGCTGGCGACAACCAGCGCCGCGAAAATCTTTTCGGTCTCGAGCCCATGGTACAGCCGCGCGTTTTGGAGGCGCCGGGCGAGCTCCTGACGGACGCCTTCCGCTTCGGCAAGCATACGAATCAAGCGCCGTTCCACGTGCTTGGCGGTTCTGGGTACAAGCTCGGGCTGCAGTTTCAGTTCGCTGCGGCGTTCGGAGGCCGCTTTGCTCAAGGCCGCGCGCAAGACGGGCTCCTCCAGACGAAGCTGCTGCGCGATTCGCGTGGCCCACTCCGAACGCAAAATGCGGTTCGGGATTTTCTGCACGTACGGCAACAGAAAATTTACCGCGCGGCTCTTGGCTTCGCCGGTGCTCAAATCCATGTGGCGAGCACGCGAGATCAGATAGTCGACATAGGACGGCGCTTCCTGGAGTCGTTTTTGATATTCCACTGCGCCCTTTTCGCGGATGTAGAGATCGGGGTCGGCTTTCTTGTCACCGACGGGTGGAAGCGCGAGCACTCGCACTTCAAAATCCTGCTCCAGCAGAAGGGCCAACGAGCGCTCGGTGGCCGATTGTCCGGCGGCATCAGGGTCGTAATTCACGACGACGCGCTTGGTGAAGCGGCTGAGCAGTTTGATTTGCTGCTCGGCGAGACTTGTTCCGCAGCTGGCCACCACGTTGCTGATTCCCGCGCGGGCCACGGCAATGGCGTCCATGTAGCCCTCGACGAGAATCGCGAAGTCCTGCTTACGAATGCCCTCTTTGGCGCGGTCGAGGTGATACAGGACGTTGCTTTTCGAGTAGATGGGCGATTCGGGAGAATTCAGATACTTCGGTTGGTCGTCACCGAGAGCGCGGCAGCCGAAGGCCACGATTTTCCCGGACTCGTTGGCAATGGGAAACGTGATGCGGCGGCGAAAGCGGTCAAAGAGCTTGCCGCCCTGATCGCGCGAAAAGAGACCTGATTCCACCAGCAGCTTTTCCGGATATTTGGATTTCAGGTGACGCAGCAGCACGTCGCCGCCGCTCGGCGCGTGGCCAATGCCAAAGCGTGAGATGGCATCTTTGTCCAGGCCGCGGTCTTCGAGATAGGCGCGCGCCGCCTTGCCTTCCAGCGTTCCTTCCAGTTGTTTGACGAAGAACGTCTGCGCCTCGCGATGCATTTCCACGAGCGTGGCACGCTGCTGACTTTCTTTGCGCTCTTCGGCGGATCGTTCCTTCGGGCGTGGAATGGAAATCCCGCATTTCTCGGCGACAATACGCAATGCGTCCGGAAACTCACAGCGCTCCATCTCCATGACGAAATTGAATACATCGCCGCCTTTGCCGCACCCGAAGCAGTAGAAGATTTGTTTGATCGGAGAGACTGTAAAGGAGGGAGTTTTTTCCTGATGAAATGGGCAGAGACCGCTGAAATCTTTGCCGGCTTTTTTTAGTCGCACGTATTCGCCAACAACCCGAACAATGTCGGCTTGCTGTTTTACTCGCTCGGCAACAGATCCCGCTTCTGCCATTTCTTACGCCCGCAATTCTACAACGGTGATGGCTTTCCCCCCGTGCTCTTCGGAGGCAAAGCCATGCTTTTCCACAAGCGGATGGGCATCCAAGAACTCACCAATTCCCCTTCGAAGAGCGCCCGTGCCGTGGCCGTGAATAATGCGCACGCGCGGTTTGTGTTCAAGAGCTGCGTCATCCAGGAATTTGTCCAGGCGATCGGTCGCCTCTTCCACGGTCATGCCAATCACGTTGATTTCGTCTGCGGCGAGCGATTCGCGGGATTGCGAATGCACCGTGACGCCGGAGGTGCGCGGCGCCCCTGCAGCCGTTTTGCCAACCGCCTCGGTGCTCGAACTTTCGATGCTGGTGATTTCGTCCAACGCTACCTTCATGCGCAGCGGCCCGGCTTCGATTTCCGCGGAAGAACCGTCGAGGCGGCGAAAAATCACCGGCTTGTTGAATCCGCGCACGCGAACCTTCGCCCCCGCTTGCAAACGCTCCCCGCTTACAGCTTGCAAAGAGGCGGAATGCGCGCCTAGATCTGCCTGCGAGTCCGAAATGGTCTCGACCAGGGCGGCATTTAGCTCTTCGCGTGCCACGCTGCGAACGTCCTGCATCTTGCGACGCGAGCTTTTCTCGAGTTGCGCGCGAAGCTCGCGTTCCTTTACCGCCTCGACCACGCGGGCGACGTTTTCGTCGAAGCGTTTCTGCATGTCCGCAAATTGCGCTTCCAGCTCCTTGATCCGTTTCTGCTGGCGCTCCACCCATTCCGTACGCAACTTCTTGCGTTCTTCCTCGAGCGCACGCCGCTCTGCAGTCATTTGCTGTTGCAGACGGTCCAGTTCATCGCGGCTGCGGTGCAAATAAGCGATAAGGTCCGCCGCTTCGCGCGACTCCGGCGCCAGAAGTCCGCGCGCGCGCTCGATGATGTCTTTGGCAAGTCCCAGCCGCTGCGCGATGGCAATCCCGCTCGACCCGCCCGGCACGCCGACCATCAAACGATACGTGGGGCGGAGATTCACGTCGTCGAATTCGACGGCGGCGTTCACCACACCCGGCGCTGTCGCGGCGTAGGTTTTCAACCGGTCGTGATGCGTGGTCGCCAGCAAAAAGCAATCTCGGGCGCGAAACTCGTCCAGGAGCGCCACCGCCAGAGCCGCGCCTTCCTCGGGAGCCGTGCCAGTGCCCATTTCGTCCACGAGCACAAGCGATCGTGGCGTGGCGGCTTCGAGCATGCTCTTCAGGTTCAACATGTGCGCGGAAAACGTGGAAAGGTCCGCCGCAATCGATTGTTCGTCGCCGATGTCCACAAGAACGCGATCGAAAACCGGCAGGACCGCGCGCTGCGCCGCAACAGGAATTCCCGCTTGCGCCGCGAGCGCCGCCATGCCGACGGTCTTCAGCGCCACCGTTTTGCCGCCGGTGTTCGGACCACTGATCACCAGCACTCGTTGTTCTCCACCGAGCGAAAGGCTCACCGGAACGATGGCGCGATTTTCTCTTTTGAGTTTGTCTTCCAACACCGGATGGCGCGCGCTGTCCAACCGCAATTCTTCGCCCGAGGAAAATTCCGGTGTGGCCGCCTCAAAGTCGCGTGCAAAACGCGCCCGCGCAAAGACACTGTCCAATTCGGCAATCGCCGCGGCTGCGGCCTCGAGCGGCCCGCGAATCGCTTGCAGCTTCTCGGTGAGTTCACGCAAAATGCGCGCGATCTCCGCGGCTTCCTCCTCCGCCAGCTGAACCAGTTGATTGTTCGCTTCGACCGTTTCAAACGGCTCCATGAAAACGGTTTGCCCGGTCGCGCTCGCGCCGTGCGCCACGCCCTGCACACTGCGGCGGTTTTCCGCGCGCACAGGGATCACGAACCGTTCGTTGCGCAACGTGACGTAATCTTCTCCGGCTTCCGCATTGCGCGCGCGCAAAATTTGTTTGAGCGTTTTCTGGATGGCCTCGCGCGTCTGGGTGATGCTCGTGCGGATCCGCCCTAGCGCTGTCGACGCGTCATCACTGATCTCGCCGTTCGGCAGCAGGCAGCGGCGAATCGCCGCGTGCACTTCACGAAAATCGCTTATAGAGGCCGCGCGGGCGGCCAGCAACGGAAATCTTGCCGCTTCTTCGCGAAATTGCTGCCGCAGCCAGCTCGAGGTTTCTAACAGAGACGCGGCATCGAGCAATTCGCCTGGCTCTAAGACAGCGCCCGGGCCTTCGATTCGGTCGAGCCAGCTTTGCGGGTCAGCCAATGCGCCAAAGCCGAGTTCGTGCCCGGCGCGAAGCCACTCTCGCGCTTCGCGAATTAGGGCGAAAGCAGACTCGAGCGCCGTGCGATTCGTTACCGGTTCAAGCGCATCCACTAGGCGACGTCCGGGCGCACAGGTCGTACGCAGCCGCAGCAACTCCCGCAGCTTGTCGAACTCCAGAACTTCTTGCGCCGTGCGTGCCATCTGGGTTTTTCTATTTCAGATTATTGTGGAGGTGCTGTGCTGCATCTCCCGGCGATCCCGCAACGTACACCAGGCGTCGGGCTCCCAGAAATTCCCGAGCACGGCGAACGGTTTCCCCGGCATCACCGACTTGTTCAACATTTCCCAAACCACCGCCAGTTCGACCAGCGTTCCCGTGCCGCCTTTGCACGCCACGTAGCCGTGCCCCAAGCGGATCAACTCGAACAGCCTCTCTTCCCAAGTTTGCTTGCGCACTTCAATGTCAATCCACCGGTTCAACTTTGCGGATTTGAAGAATTCAGCGGTCACGCCGTAAGTCTTCCCACCGGCTTCTTTCGCTCCGCGCGAGACTGCTTCCATGACACCGCCGTAACCGCCGCTGCAAACGGCAAAACCATGTTTCGTCAAAGCGCGCCCAAGCACGCGCGCTTCCTCATAGCCCGAGCTGCCTTCGCGTGGCCGCGAGCTTCCAAACACGGTGATTATGATTTCGGACACGTCATGTTTCCCGGTCTCAATGTGCGCGCTTGCGTCCCGCAGCAGGCTTCGGCGGTGGCGTGTTGAATTCTTCCAGCATGGCCACGCACAACCCCGTGAGTGCATCCGCAGCTTCATGATTTTTCCCTGCCTGATTGTTGCTCAGGAAGGAAAAGAGCAATCGGCGCCCGCCCGGAGTCTCGGCAAAACCGGAAAGGGTGCGGACATGCTCGACCGAACCCGTCTTCGCGTGAATGTGGCCGGCCGCCGGCGTGTTTTTCATTCTGTCTTCGAGCGTACCGTCCACGCCGGCAACCGGAAGCGAGTCGTAATAAGTCGCAAACCAGGGTTGACTCTGAGCAAACGTCAGCAGCGCGACGATGGCTCGCGGCGTCACCAGATCGTGCCGCGACAAGCCTGAAGCATCTGATTGAATCACGTCGTCCGGGTCGATTCCCGCCGAGGCATAAAAATCCTGAGGCACTTTCATTAAGTCATCCGGAGTGGCCCAGACGCCGTTTTGGCGCGCTACGGTTCGGAGCAGCATTTCCGTATGCAGGTTTTGGCTGATTTTGTTGATCAGTTTGACGGCTTGGCCCAAAGGCACCGAAACGTGTTCCGCCAAAACCACGGGATCTTCCTGGGTCTTCGAAGCTTCGTGACGGGTCCGCGCGACGCCATCCACTCGCACGCCACGGTCTTCGAGCAAGCGCCTCAACACCGTGGCAGCATGCTCTGCAGGCTCTTCCACTGCCAGGACCAGCTTCCTCGGCGCGCTGCCTGCCGGCATTGTGCCTTTCACCCTGACGAGGCTCGCTCCCGGCTCGCGGGTCAGCGTCAAATCGGATTTCACGTCCGGGGCCGACGTAGTGACGTCATTTTCCACATGAAAGTCGGGGGTCGCGGGACTCTCAGCGCTTTGCACCGGGCCGCCCGGCCGGTCGCCGGGAGTGAGCGTCAGCATCACGGTATTGTCGTCTACAACGATCGAGGAAATTGCCGCACCGTATTCCCATACCATGTCGTCAATTTCCCAGCCGCTCGGATAACGCTCGCGCGGGAAATAACTGTCATCGCCAATTACGTCCCCGGAAATTTCCTTGACGCCTTTCGCGACCACTCCGTCTGCCAACTCGGCCAGCACTTTCTCGGGCGACCCGTCAAATTCCTCCTTTAGCTCGTAAGGAAATTTGCGATTGGAAAGGTTCGGATCGCCGCGCCCCACGAGCGTTAAATCTCCCGTCAAGATGCCATTCGAGATCTTTCCCTCCGTTTCTAGCGTAGTGTGAAAGCGGTAGTCCGACCCAAGTTTCGCCAGTGCCAGCGCGGTGGTGAAAAGCTTCATGTTCGAGGCGGGCACAAAGTAGCGGTCCGCGTTCTGCTGGTAGAGCGTCTCGCCGGTCGCCGCGTCCGCAATCAGCAGTCCCCACTCGCCCTTGCCGGTGGGACCGGTTCCGAGCAGAGCCTCCGCGCGCGACTCAAATTTGGCAGCCTGTTTTTTTGTGAGAGCTTTCTGCCTTTGCAAGCCACAACATGCTTGACTGCGCGTTGTCTTGGTTTTGCGCGGAACTTCTGCTTTCTGCGCCCGGCTGACGCAAGCACAAGCAGTTGCCGCAAGAATTGCCGTCCCCCATCGCTGGATTACTCTGGTCTTGTTCATTTTTTCTGCCGCATCCCGTTCTGCGGAAATTATAGTCGAAAAGGCAACTCCTTCGGCGCGCGCGGCGTCCTAGTTACAAGTTATGCCCTCCCTCAACCCTGTTATTTTCCAAGGTTGCACGAACTCTAGATGCGCTCTATGATGCTCGTGCCCAGAAAACTACAACGAGGTGAATCGTGTTAAAGCGAATGCTTTCTTTCCTGATGGCGTTTTCCCTGGTCGCTTTACCCCTCACCGCAAAAGAATCAAAAGAAGCAGAACGCCTGGACAATTGCGGATCGGTTTTAAAGGAAATTTTGGACATGCCGGATGACGTCCCATCGGACCTGCTGGACAAAGCCGAGTGCGTGATCGTGATTCCGTCGGTGCTTAAGCTGGCAGTCGGTTTTAGTGGAAGCTACGGCAAGGGCGCCATGACCTGCCGTACGGGGGAACACTTTACCGGTCCCTGGAGCGCTCCCGCCATGATGCGCCTGGAAGGCGGCGGTTTCGGTTTGCAACTCGGCGGGCAGGCCACCGACTTCGTGATTCTTGTGATGAATCCGCGCGGTGCCAAAGCCCTTCTGAAAAGCAAGGTGAAGTTGGGGGCCGACGCGGCCGCCGCTGCGGGACCAAAGGGACGCGATGCCGCCGCCGCCAGCGATGTTACCTTGCGCGCGGAAATGTTGACGTATTCGCGCTCTCGCGGCCTGTTTGCCGGCGTTTCCCTGGAAGGTTCGACGCTCCGCCCGGACGACGGCGCGATCGAAAGCCTTTACGGCAAAAGAGTCTCGGCAGCAGATATCATCCTCAAAGGTGCGGTGGCCGTGCCGCCGTCCGGGCAAGAGTTGGTCGCGCTGCTCAACAAAAAGTCACCGAAGAACCTTTCAGACGCCGCTTCTCTGAAAGAATAGGCCCGTACAAACCGCGTTCATCTCCAACTACCCTGGGTAAATGCCGGGTAGTGTTTTTCTTCTCGCACGGCCCTCCTGAAGGCGCGCTCCCGAGGTATGTTTCTCCTGGGCTTGACTTTAACCCATATATGACCTATGGTCATTTGTGAGTGTTGGTCATCAACGAATGGTAACTTCTTTCAAGCCCGCCCACGGCCGCAAGCGAGCCGTCGCAGCTTCCTCCGACCGTCGCCAGCGCCACAGCGCCGAGATACGCGAGCGCCTTTTTCGCTCTGCGCTTGCCCTGTTCGCCAAGAAGGGCTTTGCCGAAACCACGGTCGAAGACATCACGGAAGCCGCGGACGTCGGCAAAGGTACTTTTTTCAATTATTTCCCTAGCAAGGATCACATTCTGATTGCTTTCGGCGAAATGCAACTGGCGAAGCTCGAGGCTGCTGTCGAGGCCGCCCGCCGCACCAACGAACCTATGCCGCAATTTCTCGGCTCCCTAGGCGTTCGCATGACCGAGGAGCCAACGCGCAATCCGGAAATTATTCGCGCGCTTCTTCAGGCTTATCTCTCAACCACTCCCGTGCGCGAGGCCATGCTGGATTTGCAGAAGCGCGTCCTGGCTATCCACACACAGATGATCCGGCTCGGCCAGGAACAAGGGCAGATTCGCAACGACCTCCCGGCCGAGGAGATTGCTTATGTCTTTCGGCAAACCATCTTCGGCACGCTTTTGATTTGGTCGCTCCACGCGGACGCCACTTTACATGCTCGCATGGAGGCCGCTTTCAACCTGCTTTGGACGGGCATGGCACCGCGTTCCGATCTCCGGTTTCCGCCGGCAGGCTCGTTTCCTCGGGCAAGGACTGGCTCATGAACCGGAAACTCCTTTTCCTCGTTCTCGCCGTTGCAGCTGTGGTGGCCGCTACCGCCGTCTACGCGAGCTGGCTCCACCGCGACACGGCCCTGGTGGGCTCCGGCACGGTCGAGGCTCGCGACATTCGCGTGGGCTCGAAGGTCGGCGGACGCATCGACAAGGTTCTTGTCCGCGAAGGCGACGCCGTCCAGCCCGGACAGATTCTGCTCACCTTCGATGACAAAGAACTCGAAGCATCTCTCGGGCAGTCGCGCGCCAACGCGCTAAAGGCGGAACGCGGTTACCGTCCCGAGGAAATCGCCGAAGCTCGCGCCGCTGCCGAGCAAGCCAAAGCTGATTACGAGCTAAGGAAGAACGGCTATCGCAAAGAAGACATTGACGCCGCCGAGGACGACCTGGAACGCGGCAAAGCCGACGAAATCCGCACGCGGCTCGACTTCGACCGTTACGAGGCGCTCGCCAAGAAAGATTTAGTCTCGAAGCAGCAGCGCGACACCGCGGAAGCAAATTGGAAAATGGCAATGGCGCAAAGGGAGATGGCGCAGCACAAATACGATGAGATGGAGCGCGGTTACCGCCCGGAAGAAATTGCATCCGCCGAAGCGCGCTATCTTCAGACGCAAGCCAACCTGGAAAAATTGCAAAGCGGTAACCGCCGCGAGGACATCGAGCAGGCTAAAGCTGCCTACGCTTACGATTTGGCCCGATTCCGCGAGCGCCAAGTCGTTGCGCCTTCCGCCGCTATCGTCGAGGTCCTGGATGTTCGCCCGGGCGACCTTATCGCTCCGAATACTCCGGTCGCCACGCTCCTCGAGAAAGACCAAATCTACGTGCGTATTTATATTCCGGAACCCGAAATGGGCCGCGTTAAGCTCGGTCAAAAAGCGGAGGTTCGCGTCGACTCCTTTCCCAGGATGGTTTTCGACGGCGAAGTCGAGCAAATCAATCAACAAGCGGAATTTCTTCCGCGCAACGTGCAAACCCGCGAGGACCGCGTTCACCAAGTCTTCGGCGTGAAGATTCGCATTAACGATCCAGCCGGGCGCGTCCTTCCTGGCATGGCCGCCGACGTGAAGCTCAAACCTGTGAGTTGAAAATGCTGGCCACGCAAACGCAGCCTTTCGCTGAACCGGCCATCTCCGCCGAACACCTCGTGCGGCGTTTCGGCAATCTCACTGCCGTCAACGACGTGAGCTTTCGGGTTGAAAAAGGCGAAATCTTCGGCTTTCTCGGCCCCAACGGCAGCGGAAAGACTACCGTCATCAAGATGCTCACCGGCTTGCTGCCGCTCAGCGGCGGCTCCGCCCGCGTTGAGGGACTTGATGTTCGCACCGATGCCGAAGGCGTACGCGAGCGCATCGGCTACATGTCGCAGAATTTCAGCCTGTACTACGACCTCACCGTTGAAGAGAACTTGAAGTTTTACGGGCGTATTTACAGCCTCGAGCCAGCGCGCCTGAAACGGCGCATGGAAGAAGTCATTCAGCTCAACGGCTTCGAGCCGTATCTAAAGCGGTTGGCTGCTCAGCTGTCCGGTGGCTGGAAGCAGCGCTTGGCACTTGGCTGCGCGATGTTGCACGAGCCGAATCTTTTGTTTCTCGACGAGCCCACGGCCGGCATCGATCCGGTCGCGCGCCGCCAGCTTTGGGATTTGCTGTTCGAGCTGTCCGGGCATGGGATCACTTTTTTCGTGACCACGCATTACATGGATGAAGCCGAGCGCTGCAGCCACGTGGCCTATATTTACTTCGGCAAGCTCATCGCTGACGGCACTCCCGATTCGCTTCGCCAACTCCCCGACGTGCAACCCCAGGGCACGCTGCGCGTCGAAATCACCACGCCCGAGGTGACGCGTGCTCTGCGCCTCGCGCGCCACATTCCTGGAATCCGCAGCGCGACGATTTTCGGCCAATCCATCCATGCGCTGGTCGACGAGAATTTTGATTTGGACGGTCTTCGCAGCCAGCTTTTGAAAAACGGCATCGCTGTCGCGGAAATTCGCTCGCTCGCCCCTAGTCTGGAAGACGCTTTCGTCGAACTCACTTACAAGCACCAAGCGCTGTTGGAGGCCGCCGGTGACTAACATTTTCCGCGGCTTTGGCGCCATCTTCTATAAAGAAGTCCTTCACGTCCGCCGGGATTTCGCCACGCTTTTCTTTTCCCTGATCATTCCGCTGCTGCAGATGACGCTTCTCGGGTACGGCATCGACACGAACATTCGTCAGATCAACACCGTGGTCTTCAATGCCGACGGCCGCCGCGAAAGCCGCGAACTCCTCGATCGCCTGAAAAATTCCGATACCTTCCGTTTAATCCGCTATGTCCAAAACGATCGCGACCTCAACGACATGATTATTTCGGGCCGCGCCCGCGTGGGGATCAAGATCCCTGTGGACTACTCGGACCGCCTACTCCATCAAATGAGCGCTCAGGTCCTGGTGCTCATCGACGGCTCCGATTCTTCCGTCGCCGGGCAAGCGATCAACGTCACCACCGCCATCGGGCTGGACGAATCTCTCCGCCATGTACTCCAGGATCGCGTCGCATTTGGCGTGGACATGAGGCCAAAAATTCTTTTCAATCCGGATTCGCGTTCTCCCAATTTCTTCCTGCCGGGTCTTACCGCGATTCTGCTGCTGAACGTCACCACGTTTCTCACAGCTTTTTCCATCGTTCGAGAGAAGCAGCAGGGCACGCTCGAGCAGCTCTTCGTCACTCCGGTCCGGCCGATGGGCTTGCTTCTCGGCAAGCTGCTTCCCTACCTCGGGATCGGCTTCTTCGAGCTGATTCTTATCCTCACCTGCATGCGTTTCGTCTTCCAAGTGCCCATTCATGGCAACGTTTTGCTGTTGGCTTTTCTCTCGCTGCCCTACCTCTTCGTGTCTCTTTCACTCGGCATCCTCATTTCCAGTAAAGCAAATTCCCAGGCCGAGGCTATGCAGCTTGCGTTCCTCACCATTCTCCCGAGCGTGTTCTTTTCCGGCTACATCTTCCCCCGCGAAACCATACCTACTATCTTGTATCCCCTCAGCTACCTCGTTCCGGCGACCTATTTCATCAATATCACCCGCGGGATCATCCTCCGAGGCGCCGGTCTTGTTCATCTTTGGACCGATGGCCTCGCGCTTTTCTTCCTTGGCACTTTGCTTTTGATCCTTGCGGCGCGACGGTTCCACAACAAAGCCATCTTGGCCTGAGCCAACAGTCGGTAACTGGAAAAACCAGGCGGGCACGGGCAATCAGCAAATCCGGTCGCGCCAAACGCCCGGTGTGCATCCATCGCGAAAGCTGTCGATGGTACGCGCGGGCACCCTCCAGAAGTTCCCTACAAAAACCAGGCCGGAATCGCCGCGCACAGCGGCTTTTGTGTTTTGCTGTTTCCGAGCGTATTCTGCTGAACTGTCTTCATTCCCTGAGGAGCGTCCGTGTCCTGTCCGATCTGTGAAAAGCGCAAAGCGGAGCGCTTCTGCCCCGCCAAGGCGGAAAAGATTTGCGCGGTCTGTTGCGGGAGGGAGCGCGAAGTCACCATCGACTGCCCGTCCGACTGCACGTATCTGATCGCTGCGCACCGCTACGAAAGCGAGCATCCGCGCAGCCTGCCGGCCGATACGCCGCTAATGGTTGAGACCATTCCAAAGGACATCATTCACACCCATCAACAACTCTTGGCCCAGCTAGCCTTTTCCATCGCGAAATTCTGCGCCGCACAGCCCAGGGCCGTGGATACGGAGGTCCTCGCTGCTCTTGAAGCTCTTGCTCAAACCTACAAAACGCTCAGTTCCGGCCTCATCTACGAAAGGCCCCCGCAGGCTCCTCTGCCGCGAGAGCTTTACTCGGCGCTTATCGCTTTCCTCGAGGAAATCAAGAAGCAGCAAGCCGAGCGCGGCCCCTCCACCTCCTTCAAGGACACCGAAGTCTTCTATTTATTGGTTTTTCTATACCGGATCGGGCTGCTGCGCACTAACGGCCGCCCGCGTTCACGCCTGTTCATCGAATTCTTGCGCGGCCAATTTCCCCAAGCGCCCGAACTCCAGCGCGAACCATCCCGCATTATCGTCCCATAGAAGATCACCCGAGCCTTTTCATTCTTCGCCGAAGCGATGACCTTTCGGCGGAGAATCTCAACGCACAATCTCTGGAAGTTCGCGTCTACGCGTATCCTCTTTCATCGGCTCGAGTCCGGCCCAGCTCCTGCGCTACCGCCGCAGCGTCCCACCCAAGCGACATCTGTGTGCACGGTGTCCTGTGTTTCTTGTCCACGAACGGCCGCGAGTGAAGGCCATACACCTGCCGGATACGCGCGACGCGTTTGGCCGCTTTCTGACGGTAGTCTTCCGGCGCGTAGCCGTTCTTGCTAAACCATTTCTCATATTGCTGAACCAGGCGCGGAAATTTGGCTCGCAAGAACGGAAAAAACTGTTTTGCTGAAGAAGGCATCAGGAAGAGCACTCCAGAGAAAAACCACTGCGCGCCCGCCTCTTTCCCCGCTGCCGCCACAGCCTCCAAATCTCCTTCGCGGTCCGTAATCCCCGGGATCAGAGGCGAGGCGGAAATTCCTACCGCGAGTCCGGCCTGGGTCAATTGTTTCACGGCCGCCAGGCGCAAATCCGGCCGTGGGGCGCGTGGTTCGAGCATACGCGCTAGGCGCGTACGTAGAGTCGTAATCGTAATCTGGATCGCCAGATCCGACCGCGCCGCGATACGCTGCAGCACGTCAATGTCGCGCACGATCTGGTCCGACTTCGTGATGATGGAAACACTCAGCCCTTCCCTCTTGGCCAGTTCCTCCAGGCACGCGCGCGTCACGCCATATTCGAGTTCGGCTGGCTGATACGGATCCGTGGCCGTCCCAATCGCAATGTGCTCGGGAAGTGTTCCGCCGGTTGCCTCCGATGCATAGGAATACTTGTGCGATACGTCCCAGGCGAGCAGCGGCCCCGCGTCCTTCTTGACGTAAATCTTTTTCTCAAATTCTCCGCCGTCCAATTCCATATACTCGTGCGTGTATCGCGCATAGCAATACTTGCAGGCGAACTCGCACCCTCGGTAGGGATTGACGGTCCATTCGAACGGCACGCGCGGCGAATCGCACCGGTTCAAAATCGATTTCACCGGCAAAACGAAATATTCCGGTCGCTCTGCCGATTTTCTTTTCGTTTCCGCAGGCGGCGAAGCTGCGGCAAGGCGGGCAATGCCGACCAGCCGCGCTTGCGCGCGCTTGCTGGGGTTCGTGGCAGAGTTTCGGACCGGGCTATTCGAGAGGTCTTGCTTCCGCTCTGTAGACGCCGAGGGGCGATCCGGCGCCTTGCGATCCGAAATGCTGCCGCGCTGGCCCGCAACCGGGGCAGGGTTGCCGGCCACTTGCTTCGGGCTCAGGTCGTCAGGGCACTCGGGAAAGAGTGTTTCTGGAGTTCGTAGACCGTGGTGGCGCTGGATCGGAAAATCCGTCGCCGTTGTGGAATGAACTGGAGACATGGCCCGCCTCGTCGCAGGTTCACAGTATTTCGCTTTTTATTCGCTTTGTCAAGTGCTATCTTTCGCTTTTTATTCGTATGCGTGGCAAGGGCCCTTTCCCTCCCCACCCACCCCCTGTGGAAATACTCCCATCGCGGTGACCGGAACAATTGCCTCTGCACACCTGCGGCGGTATCCTCTTAACTTCCGGAGGACAATCTTGGGGACTAACCAGAGGGTTGCAATCCTTCTTTGTTCGATGGCGCTCGCCAGTGTGTGGTTGTTGCCCTGTTTGGCACAGCAGACACAGCCAACCCCTACGCAAACTCCACAGCAGCCGCAACAGAAGAATCTCCCCACGAGCCCGCCAGCCCCCCACTCTACTCACTATCCCATTCTAATTCTTGGCTTTGGCAATCTGCCCAATTGGAGTGTCCGCATCGGCCTGAAGGGTCCGGAGCGCTTTGACCGGGACGGTTACCCGCCCATTCCACTGGAGCCGGGCGATGTCAGCCAGGAAGCCACCCCGGAAACTTGGACGTATCACGCCAAAGACTCTGCTACCGGCGCCATCGTCGCTGTCCACGTTTCCCGCGAAGCCTGCACCGACGCCACTAATGACACTCTGACCACGACTCCTCCGCTCGGCGGGAAGTACTCCTTCAGCGTGTCCATCGACCATGCCCAAACCGGGTCCCTGAAGGGTTGCGGGCGCATCGCTACCGAGCTTTTTCCTAAAATCAACAACCGGCCCGACCAGGAAGACGATGACGATGCCAAGAAGAAACCGCCGGTTCCTGCCTCCAGCGTCACGAAGTTCCAATCGCCGGTCGCTGTTGCTTACCTGAATGCCACCGACCAGCTTGTTTTCAAGCGCGGCTCCGTCGTTCGAACTGTTCCGGGAGGATCCGGTTCGCATTTATCACCTTCCCGCGACGGCAAAAAGCTGCTTTTCACGCGCGAAGCGGGCGCAATTCGCACGATCAACGAGTTTGATTACGATTCGAATAGCGTGAAAGAATTGCTTCGCGGCGAGATTCGAGATCCGGTCTGGTCTCCTGACGATTCCCGCATAGCATATCTCAATCATCAAGGCGGAAAGTGGCAGCTCTGGACTTTCCCATCGAACGATCCCACCAAGGCAGCGGTTCTCAGCCCAGAAGCTTTTGAAAACATTGCAGGCTGGAGCGATCCCCATACGATTTTGGCGGTCACTGCCAATCAAGCCGACCTAGTCTGGATTAGCGAAGACGGCAAGGTTACGCAGACTCTGCCCGTCAGAGATTTGTGTGGGCCGGATTTCATTTGTGGCCCGAGTTTCACGCTGCGGTTGCATCCCAGCAACCTCGACCTGGTGCTCGTTTCTGCGGCGTTTGCGCATCCACCGGCAGGGGCTCCGGCGGTAGAAAACGGTCAAGCAGGCGCACTCTTCCTTTACGAGTTTCACTCGAAACGGCGTTCGCCTTTGCTCATCCCCAACTTGTCGGCAAGCGACGCGGAATGGTCGCGCGACGGCTTCCAAATCCTCTTCACCGGCACCGACCCCGCAAGGCATAAAGCCACGTACCGCGTTTTCTGGGATGGTCTGGGCTTGCAAAAATACGTCACCGGGACCTCTCTGGTAGTCGGGCTATAGGCCGTTTCTAACAGAGAATTCCTTTAAAACCACCTGTCCCGGCGGTCAGTTGGCCCATAAGCGCCAAGGATTTGACTCCCCAGTCCTGTAAGCCCCTTGGCCCTTACACTATGGGTTATGGGTACCAGTCCGCCGGCTGCTCCCCGTCAGGTGGGGATTCTTGTGCTCGACCATGACCCCCACGGCGCCAGCGCTGTAAAGCAGGTCTTGGATTCTGAAGGCTGGCGCGTCCGCGTCGTTACTGACGCAAAAATGCTGCTTTCCGAATTGAAAAGCGCCGATTGGTCGCTGGTAGTCGCCAACGCCGCCGCCATCGGCCTGGAGAGCCCGGCCTTCTTCACTCTTCGCGAAATTGCGACCGTCCCGCAGGAAGCGGGCGGACGCATTCGCGCGCTTTTTATCATTCCTGAAACGGCGGAGCGCCAGTTCACCCAGCAAATCGAGGCGGCACGCCTACCGTACGTCGTTCGGCCCTATCACCTTCACGACTTCCTCGAGAAAGTCAGCGATCTTCTGGTGGAGATCAAGGTCATTGAAGCGCCTATTCGCCTGGTTCGCCGCGAATTTGGCGCCCTTCGCAAAAAGAAGAAGCAAGCAACGCAGTTGAATTCCATGTTTGCTTCTCGGGAAGCTTTTTCCTACACCGAAGAGGAAATCGCTGAGTACGAGCGCGAGGAAGCGGAAGCTGCCAAGAACAAACCCAAGACCCGCACGAACCTCGGCGACCCCTACAGCTAATTTGTTTCAACCCGAGCCGTTCAGCCCCCCCGGCTCCCCTTGTATTGTCAGTTGCTCTTCCTATCCGTGCTCCCAGCCTGCCGGTCTTTACGGAAAAATTTCTGCAAGAAATTCTGCCCTCCCCGTTCTAATCGCGAGCCGCCCTTCTGACGGCTCACCGCGAAGTAGTTCAAGTTTACGCATAGGAGCAATTTATGGAGCGCTCGATTTTCGCCTCGATCTTCAGCGGATTGCTAGGGATCGTCACTCTCGGTGGTCTGGTGTTCGTTCACCCGGTGCCGGACCGTAACCCGGATTCACAACCTGCCGCTAACCCTTCTTCGCCTCCCGCGCCTCAGCCGAAGCCGGAAGGAGATTGGCGAATCCTCGATCCCGTTACCTACGAAAACATTTCCGTGTTTCCCGTGGTCGCGTCCTACGGCCAAGACACCAGCGCCTTTCTGACTCTCGAAGAAGGCCTGGCCTCGGGAGAAGTCCTGGTGCGCGAGCGCGGCTCGGTAGAAATGGTGCGCGGGCGCAGCGGGCACATCATCTACCTTCCGCAAACCACGGGAGCCTCCGTCAATCAACTGGTACTGGTCAACCGCAGCAAGCGCCCGCTTCTGCTGCTTGCTGGCGAACGTTCCAGTGGGCGCACCACCGCTTCCACTGGATGTTTTCTGCGTCGAGCATGGCCGTTGGACCGGCAGCGCGCAATTCGCTGCGGCCGATACCATTGTGCATCCGAGCGTACGAGAAAAGGCCGCAGTGGATCAGGCCCAGACCGAAGTGTGGGCCGCGGTTCGCAGTGGTTCCACCCTTGCTGCACCGGCCGCCGCGCCTCCCCCGAGAATCTCCGAGAGCCGTTTGCAAGCCGCGATTGCCGGCAATGCCCACACCGAAGCCTATGAAGAGATTTATCAGTCCAGTGCGGTGGGCGTCTCGATCGATGATTTCGTCGCCGAAGTCGAGCGCCGCTTCGCCAGCGCGACTTCCGGCCTGAAGGGCGAGCGCGTGGTCGGCGTGGTCGTTGCTTACGGCGGCGAAGTCGCCTGGAGCGACATCTTTGCCTCTGGGGACCTCTTCGATCATTATTGGAACAAACTTCTACGCAGCTACGCCGTAGAGGCGCGTGCTCGTCCCACCGTTCGAGCCCTGGCTTCCCGCGAAGGCGCCGGTGAATTTCTACGGCGGCTGAATGGCCGCGAAACAACGGAGACCGAGCCCGGTGTCTATCGCTGGAGCGAAATCACCGAAGGCCATCTTGCGGAAATCGAATTGGAGGCGCTGCAACCAAAACCCATGAGGCTTCATCGCCTCTTGCTTCATCGCACCAGCTGAAAACGCTCCGTCCATGCCAACGTGGGGGCAGGTCATATCGTGCCCTTACACAGAAGCAATAAATTTTCGGACCACGCTTGGATCGCGCGCGGTCGTTAGCAACTCACTCACGGTTCCGCTCCACGAAGGATGCTTCCAGTTGGGGGCGATTTCGGCAAGCGGGACGAGCACGAATTTGCGCTGAAGCATGCGGGGGTGCGGCACCTGCAATTCCGGCGTGTCGATGGTCTCATCGCCGTAGAGCAAGAGATCCAGGTCGATGAGCCGCGGACCTTTGGGAACGACCTTCTTGCTGCCCATGCGTGATTCGATTGCGCCGAGGGCTCGCAACAAATCCTTTGCCGGAATTTCTGTCTCTGCTTGCACGACACAATTCAAGAACCACGGCTGCTCGCGCAAATCCACGGGTTCTGTTTCGTAGAACGACGAAACATGCGTCACGCGAACGTTCGCTTCGGGCAGCGCCGCAATGGCCGTGCGCAGATTTTTTTCGCGGTTTCCGAGATTCGACCCTAATGAGAGGAATATGGTTGCTAGTGGAACCTTGGGCTGAGGGCCAAGAAGTTTGCTCCGCGGAAGATTCGCTTTCCAAACGCCACTGAAGTCGGGATTCACTATTTTGTCTCGGCGATCTCTCGCGTAGCTCGGCGTGCGTAGCGTAGTCATACAAAACCGCGGCCATCGTCTCCGCGTCAATCGTGAAGCCTTCGTGGCCAACGTCCTTCAGCGCGTCCGCCTCCATGCCATAGGTATGGTTCGAGAAGTTTGAAGATTTGGCTGACACTCCGATACCCGGAATCTGGCTTGAAACGCTGCCGGTTTCTTCGAAGCCTTTGGGCTTGCCGGGCTCGGGCTCGACGCCGGTTGCGCCAAATTGTTTCATATACGCGAAGGCCAGTTCCTCAAGGCTGGCCAGCGAAATGCCGTCGCTATCGTGTCCGTAATGATCGATCTTCACTTTGGTTCCGGTGGCCAAAGCGGCCGCGCGCGCCGCGTCGTCCACCCACTCCGTGACTTGCGCCAGATACACGCTGTCCGGATAACGGATATAAAAATCCGCCGAAGTTTTGTCCGGCACGACATTCGGCGCAGCGCCACCTTCCGTGATGACGCCTTGAATGCGCGCTTCCGGCCGAATGTTGCTGCGCACGCTGTCGATGTTATTGAAGAGCTTGATCACGGCCTCCAACGCATTTCGCCCGTTCCAAGCGGTCAATTGATGGGCGGGCGCCCCGTAGAAGGTGTACTTCACGCCGTCAATATTCATGCAGCAAGTGCCGAAGCCTGCTGCCGAGCGAGAAGTTACCGCCGATGAATGGCTGCGCACGATGATGTCCGCGCCTTTGAATACGCCCGCTTCCATCATTACGGTTTTCGCTTCGGGCGGCATCATTTCTTCGCCGGGACAGCCGTAAACCGTGACAGTTCCCGGAGTGCGCGTGCGGGTGAGAAACTCCGCGATGGCCACAGCAGCAGCCATCCCTACCGGGCCTTGCGCGCTGTGCTGGTCGCCATGAAAGGCGCCCTGGGTGCCGCGCAGCGCGTCGTACTCGAGAAGGACGCCGAGATTGGGGCCCGGGGAGCCGCGCTTGTATTTGGCGACAAAAGCGGTGGACAGGCCAGCTACCGGTATAGTGACTTCAAAATCGTGGGCCTGAAGATAGGCCGTGAGTTTTGCGACCGCTTGCGTTTCTTGAAAGCCGATCTCCGGATGCTGCGTAATCCAGTCGCTCATGGGCAGAAGCTCGGACTGCATCAACTGCTTTACGCGCGCGAGAACTTCGTCGCGTCCCTTATCCTGCGCGGTGAGCTTCGCCACCCTTGCCGGGACACCGAGGGATTGGCTTAGTCCACTGATTTGTTTGACCACATCGCGCGCGGCATCGCGTTCCGTCGGAGTTTCCTGAGCGAAGCTACGAGCAGTAAACGTCAAAGCGAGCAATAGAAATGCAACCGTCTTGTGCATAAATCCACCTTTCAAAAACCCGAACCTCCCCACACTACCGTTTGCTTCTCACTTCTTTTCACTCAACGTATCTACCTCTGTCCTGTCAGAATATCCAGCGACGAGGAAGTGATAGATCGTCGGAAAGCCCTCTTCGAGCGGTTGGTCTCGCGGCTCGGATCCGTCGATTAGATAAACCGGGTCCTCGTTTGGCATCGCGACAATCTCTGTGAAGTCCATATCCGTTCCTAATTCTGAGGAAGCCCTCGCGAAGAGTGGAGGTCCTAATCAGGCTCGGATTCAGAGAAGTTTCCCCTTTAGCTTCCCGGACCATCTCGAATCGGCAGAAGAACTTCTGAAGTGCCGGACCACACCAAGAAAGAGACTCCTCCCTGACAGGGTTCTCCACGCTGCGATACACTTTGCTATCAAGCAGCAAGCTCAAAGCCCTTCGTTCTGCCTCTTCTCGGGAGAGAGCCCGAACCTGAGGGGGGTGTTTCACGACTGTGATTCAAATGAGTATTCGATCAAGCCATTTATTTCAAGGCGGCGGCGCCGGCCTGCGCGCATTGGCCATCCTGGGCGCTTGAACCGCCGGAAACGCCGATTGCACCAACGATCTTTCCTTCCATGACCAGCGGAATGCCGCCTTCCACGGGCACGGCACCCTGAATTTTGAGCAAGCGCAGGCCTTCGCCGCCAGCCGCCAGCGCATCCTGGAGCGCCTTGGTGGGCCGCTTGAACAAAGCTGCGGAGCGGGCTTTGTCAATCGCGACCTTCGCGCTGCCGAGTTGCGTGTCGTCCATCTTCTCGTAATAAACGAGGTTGCCGGACGGATCCACAACGGCTACGGCCATGTTCCAGTGGTTCTTTGTCGCTTCCGCCAGCGCAGGCGCGGCAGCCTTCTTGGCATTTTCAAGGCTGATGGGCGCGCCGTAAGGCGCCTGCGCATTGAGTGCAGGTCCGCTTGCCAGCGGGCCCGCGACAAACAATCCACCAAGAGCCGATCTCACCGCAATTTTCTTCAACATGAACATTCCTCCTTCCGATGGAACAAAAAGTACAAGCGCTTCAAGCTTTCTTCCGCTCACTTCTTCTCCGCCGCGCACGCAAAGTTGGCAGCGTCGTTCGTATCTCCCGGGCCTTGGTATTTCGCTACTTGCGGGTAGGGGCAGAGCGGCCTCGTGAACTTCACGCCTTTGGCAGGGTCATCGTCCGCATATTTCGTCGCCACGATTGCTGAAGGCGCAATGCCCTTCTCTACCCACTGTTCAAGAGCCACTTCGATATTGTGCTGCGGATCCGGTGGGCCCTCCCCACCCTGACCAAACGAATTGGCGCCAGGACCGCCGCCACAGTGCTGCAAACCGGGCACCATGTAGAGCCGCGAGAAAAGCTCAGTTTCGGTGTGCCCCATTTTCGATACCACGCTATTGTAGTAGTTGACCGTGTTCCGCGCTGAGATGGCGGCATCATTCCAGCCGTGATAGAGAATCAATTTCCCGCCGCGCGCTTTGAATGCGGCGAGGTTGGGATCCGTGGCATTCAGGATCTTCGCGGTTTTCGCATCTGCCGCTTTCAATGCATCGTTCACTCCTGTGTTCTTGTAATACCAGTCCGCCTTTTCATAAACCATGTTGGAGAAATAGCCTGTGCCAAAAGCGAAAAGCAGGCTCTTTCCAGGCTCCGGCCCGGTAATCCAAAGCCCCCAGCCTCCCTGCCCCTCCTCTGCTCCAGGAAGGTATCCGGGGAAAATCAAAGCGCCCTTTGCGTCGCGCGGCTCTTCGTACAACTTCTTTAGCGTGGTGATTTGCGGCGCAGTCAGGCATTCGTTCGAGTCCTCCGCCTTGCATAGGAGCGGTGCCGGGTCAAACTTGCATTGCCTAGGGTCGTTTAAAACGCCGTCCGCCACCCCGTCTTGCGCATCGCACGCGGCATTCACCGCGCGCGCAAGCGCCGGAAGTTTGCTCGAAGGAATATAGCTGGCCGGATCAAGAGTGGTGGCCTGAGCATCCGCCAGCGCTTTGGTGAGCAGGTGTGTCCAAAAATTTGCCGGCGCTCCGGAGATGATGCCGTCGTAGTCACCCGGAAACCGCTGCGCCTCCATCAAGGCTTGCCGGCCGCCGTTCGAGCAACTATCGAAATAATAGTGTTGCGGATTGTTCCCATAGAACGCGGTGATAAGGGTCTTCGCGATCTGCGTCATTTCGTGGATGGCGCGATACCCGAAGTCAATCACTTTTTCTGGATGGCCCAGCGCCCAGCGCGCGTCTGTTCCTCCTGCCGAGTGGCCCGTGTCTGTCGCCGCAGTGGCAAACTTTTGCTGAACCGCCAGCGCCAGACGGTGATAATCAATCTCCCCCGCGAATCCCCCATTCCCCTGGCCGCGGAACTTACCATTCCAGCCGTCTGTAGGCATCCACACTTCAATCTTGATGTACGAGTCAGCACTGGGCGTAGCCTCCACCACCACCCGGCAAAATGTGCCGAGCGTCTTGTACAGCTCGGGGTTTCCGATAAGCCAAGGCGTGGTTATAGCAGGCGGCGTGAAGGCGCCGGCTTCGATGGTTTGGGCTGAAACGATTTTCGCCTTCGACAAAGCGAAGTTCGGGAGTTTCTCGCAGGATTGCGGCTGAGAAGTGGCCTTTTGAGCGGAAGCCGCGCATGCCAGAAATAAAGCCACCGTTGTGAGGACAAAGGTTTTGCTCATGGCAAACTCCTGTTTGCCTGGGTGTGAGTCGCTTCCAAGCGCCATGCAAGGTAGACCACGGAGGCTCTTTCCTGCAATCGTTTTTCAGAGCTTCCTGGGCCCCGGAAGTGCTGGACATTGAACGGCCCATGCGCCAGACTTCCCTCGTGTGCAAGCGGCATGCGAGGCGGGGATGGAGAATCCGGAAGAGCTGAATCAACTGGCAAAGGAACTCGGCGAGGGCGACCGAGCCGAGACTTCGGATGCGGCCGCGACGGAGCGGCTGGACCAGTGGTTGAAAACGCTGGTGGAAGAGGGCGGGAGCGACCTTTTGCTGATCGAAAACGTGCCTCCCTGTCTGCGAGTGCAAGGCGAGGTACGCAAGTTAGAGCCCATCTCACTGGATGGCCCGGAGATTGAAGCAGCGGTGCTGCCGGCGCTTTCGCAACATGCCCTGCGGCTGTACCGGGAGACGCTGATTGCGGACTCGTCCTATCGGATTGCGGGACTAGGGCGGTTTCGCATCAATTTGCATCGAGAGCGCGGCCGCGCCGCGGCGGCCATTCGTGCGCTGCCCACCAGCGTACCTAAGCTAGAGGAACTGCACCTGCCTCCCGCAGTCGCCAATCTGGCGCATTTGCCCCGCGGATTGGTGCTGATTGGTGGTCCCGCGGGTTCGGGAAAATCCACGACGCTTTCCGCGCTGATCCATGAAATCAATCTGCGGGAAGCGCGGCACATCGTAACCATCGAAGATCCCATTGAGTACGAGCACAAGCACTTGAGGAGCGTGATCGAACAGGTGGAAATAGGCACGGATGCGCCTGATTTCCCGACAGCGTTGCGCGCGGCACTGCGTCAGGCGCCCGATGTCATCGTCGTAGGCGAGATGCGAGACGCGGAAACCATGCGCATCGCCGTAGTGGCGGCAGAAACCGGGCACCTGGTCCTTTCCACGCTGCACACCACGGACGTGGCTTCGACGGTTGCGCGGATTATTGATTCGTTCCCGGTCGAGCGACAGAACGCCGTCCGGCAGGAGCTGGCGATGGCGCTGGCCGCGGTGCTGACGCAGATTCTGCTGCCCACCAAGAACGGGGGGCGCATGCCCGCGGCAGAATTGCTGATGCTCGGATATGGCGCGCGGCATCACATCCGCAAAAATAACCTGCACTACCTTCACCAGGAGATCCCGCTCACGAAGAAAAAGGGGTCGTTCACGCTGGAAGAATCGCTGGTGAAGCTGATTCGCAACGGAGACATCGAACGCGAAGATGCGCAGCTTTGCGCCATTCATCCCGACGACCTGAATATCCTTCTGAAATCCGCCGCAGCGTATAGCTGAGCAGGAGGAGGACAGGCCTTTCGGCAAGCTCAGCATAACCCTTCGCCTCTGGAGCGTAAGCTAAGCAAGAATGGCTGTCCTGCCCCGGCCAACGGTCGAGTTATTGCTTGGTTTGCTCCGCGACTGACAAGCGCTTTAGAACTTCTTTCTTTCGCTCCTCCGGCAGGCCCTCATACATGGAAAGAATCTCTTCCGCGCTTGCCGGCTCCTTGTGGGGGGAATGGGCCGGCGCCTGGTGCTTGCCGTGTGACAGACGTTTGTGCGAGCTGAGATAGCTCTGATTGTACATTCCGCCACAGATATCACACCGGACGATTTGCGACATGGCCTAAACTCCTTTCCGCCTTGCGAATCAGTTGGATGGAAGCAATCTCCATCAAGCTGCTAATTTGAACGAGCCGCCGTTTTTTTGCAGATGCGGTCGTGCTAGGCGAACAAGAAGGGAGGGGCTCTGTGGCGGAAGGAAGCGGTTAGGCCACTTTGGCAAAGCTTGAGCCGCTCGGACTGCAACAAGCGTGTTGCGGAAAACCCCGGTTGCGGGGGGACAATTCTGGAGGTTGGGTAAGTTGAGGGGGGTGGGAAGTCAACCGGATGATGGAGCAACTCCATCTTTACGGCCTTCGAAATGCAACGAAGGGCATCGGACTTGGCCAGATATTGGCCCTGCTTCGCAACCGTGGCCAGCACCGCTACGGCAAAAAGCAGCAGGAGCGTGGCAGTCCTTACCAGGATGCGTTTGGAGCGATTGGCACGCATCGGCTAACGCGCGTCTCCTTGGCCAAGATGCAGCTAAAGATCTGGCAAATTCCGGCAGCCCTTGATGGCAGACCCACCTCGTCTTCATTGTGCCTTGAAAACACGAGGTTTTGGTGGCCAAGGAAAGGCGGAAGCGGCTTATCGGTAAACGGGGCGAAAAATAGGGGGCGAAAAATGGGCACTTCCGCACTCTGTGGGCCCAACGGCAACCTCCTTGCCATCAACTACCCATTTTCACTTTCCCATTTTCTTGGGACATCAGCAGATGGCAGTGCCCTGCAAAATCAGTAGAATGGCAGGGCCATGGCGAAACTCACATTTTTAGGCGCAGCAGGTTGTGTTACCGGCTCGAAATATCTGGTGGAGGCAGCGGCCCCCGGCGGAACGGGGTCCGCCGGGGCGGGCAAGCGACTGCTGGTGGATTGCGGACTCTTTCAAGGAAACAATGACCTGAAAGACCGCAACTGGAAGCCGCTGCCGGTGGACCCGAAGGCGATTGATTATGCGGTGCTGACGCACGCGCACCTGGACCACACCGGGTGGCTCCCGGTTCTGGTGCGGGACGGCTATCGCGGGCCGATTTTTGCGAATCCCGCAACGCTCGAGCTGACGGAGATTCTGCTGAAAGACTCGGCGCACCTGCAGGAAGAAGAAACCGAGCACGCCAGGAAGAAGAAATACAGCCGGCACCCGGAGCCGCGGTCGCTCTACACGCCGGACGACGTCGGTCCCGTCCTGAAGCTAGCGAAGACGATGCCGCGGAGCGGCGGCTTCGACATCAGCCCGGAATTTCATGTGGCGTCGTTTGACGCGGGACACATTCTCGGGTCGTCGAGCCTGGAGTTGACGATTACCGAGGGCCGCAAGAAAACGGTTGTCGTATTTTCAGGGGACGTGGGGCGATACGGACAGCCGATTTTGAAAGAGCCGACCACGCCACCGTCGAAGGCGGACGTGCTGATTTGCGAATCGACTTATGGCGACCGCGAGCATGAGGACGGGGATCCCGAGCAGCTACTGGCGCAAATCGTGAATCGCGTGGTGAAGCGTGGAGGCTCGATTGTGATTCCGGCGTTTGCCATCGGGCGCACGCAAACGTTTATGTACTATTTGCACCGGCTGGAGGGCCAACAGCGGATTCCGCGCGTGCCGGTGTATGTGGATAGTCCGATGGCGCTGAGCGCGACGGACCTTTATGTGAAGCACAGAGAAGACCACGACCTGGAGTTTGCGCGGGAGGAAGGCGGCGACGGCAAGGGCGATCCGCTAAGCGTGCATGAGTTTCATCTGACGCGCGCGGCGGAGGAATCGAAGGCCATCAACAATGTGAAGACGCCGTGCATCATTATCAGCGCGAGCGGGATGGTGAGCGGCGGGCGCGTGCTGCATCATCTGGCGCTGCGGCTGCCGGATGCGAAGAACGCCGTGATCCTTGCGGGCTTTCAGGCCGAAGGAACGCGGGGCCGGGCGTTGCAAGAGGGCGCGAAAACGCTGAACCTCTTTGGGACTCCTGTGCGGGTTTGCGCGGAAGTTGTGGAGATGGGACAGTTTTCGGCCCACGCGGGAAAAAGCGAACTGCTGCGCTGGCTGTCAGGCTTTCCTGCCCCGCCGAAGCAAACCTATCTGACGCACGGCGAACCACGGGCGGCACAGGCGCTGCAAGCGGCGATTCAGGAAAAATTTAAGTGGAAGGCGGCCGTAGCACGCTATTTGGATACGGTGCCGCTGGGCGCGTAAGCGACAAAAAAACCGACATTCTTCCCGCTAGTATTTGAGCGAGCACAACAGAAAAAGGTTGCATGAATTACGGCGGACCGGGCGCTGTAGCTCGTGAAAAGGTGAAAAATCACTGCCGCCGGTGCTCTTGCCGCACGGCTTCAGGCCCGGAAGCTGCGGGATAGAATTTTTAGGATTCAGGAAACTATTTTAGGGCTGGAATCGTCTATACCATTAAGACCACTCGCGGGGTAGGAGGCTAACCACCACAGGGCAACCGACCGTCAGTCTCCTACCCCTAAAAAAACCCTGAAGACGGTGAAAACGCGGGATTTAGATGGCCTTTAGCTAAAAAGCTTGCCCTATTCGAAAACCGTAAAAGCGGCCACTGATTTCAAGTTAAATACAATCCTCAGAACGACCCTTACTTGGCCACGGTCGCGGCCCTTTTCCCGGGAGTCTCTCGGGACATTGCGGGGACTTCGGTCAGCTCCAATCCCGCAACAAACATGGGCAGCGGCGCGCCCCGTCCCCAGCGATTGAGTTCCCAGCGCGCGCGA
Organism: Acidobacteriota bacterium; assembly: GCA_003223245.1. Lineage (GTDB taxonomy): Bacteria > Acidobacteriota > Terriglobia > Acidiferrales > UBA7541 > Acidiferrum. Next base: position 89,842 of record QHYI01000138.1, on the reverse strand, counting down.
ATGAATTTGATCTCCGGACGGAGCGACAGGTCGAGAACCATTTTTGCGTGGCCCCGATAGAACTGCTGGGGAAGTTTGAGGAGCGGCCTGGGAGTCCAAGTTGTGCCGTCGGCGGAACCGTAAATGGACACGTCGAGAGATTCCTGCTCGAGTTGGTCGGTCACGGTGAGAAGGCATAGAAAAGTGTGCGTGGCGCTCGAGGAAACGTCAAAGGAGGCGCCGTCGCCGTTCCCTTCCATTTTTGTGCCGGCTGGAATGAGGGTTAGTTTCATAAGTAGACTGTTGAGGGAGGGATTCTAGCATACTGTTCTAGGGACTGGTGACTGGCCTTGGCAGAAATCGGCAGAAATCGCTACCGCCTCGGGCTTTACGCTTGCAGTTTCGCTAAGCGCGTTCGAGCGGCGGCCAGGGTTGCTTCTTTTTTGCAGAAGGTAAAGCGCACTTGCGAGGCACCGTCGCGAGGATCGTTGTAGAAACTGGAGCCGGGGACAACCGCCACACCGATTTTTTCGACGAGATACTGCGCGAAGCGGACGTCCCTGGTGCCGGCGGGAAATTGAACAGGGTCTGGATCGGGAAAACGCGAAATGTCGGTCATGACGTAATAGGCGCCGCGCGGCTTGAAGATATGGAATCCGGCGGCAGTAAGAATTTTGAGCATGAGCTCGCGCTTGGCGGCGTAAGTTGCGGCGAGTTTGTCGTAGTAGCTTTGCGGGAAATGCAAGGCAACGGAGCCAGCTTGCTGGAGCGGAGCGGCGGCGCCGACGGTCAGAAAATCGTGGACTTTGCGAATTGGTTGTGTCGGTCCCGGAGGAGCGAGAACCCAGCCGACGCGCCATCCGGTGACGCTGTAGGTTTTTGACAGGCCGTTGACGACGATAGTGTGGTCGCGCATGCCGTCGATCGCGGCCATGGAAATATGCTGCGCGCCGTCGTAAAGAATGTGCTCGTAGATTTCGTCGGTGATGCAATAAGCGTTCCAACGAATGCAGAGGTCGCGGATGAATTCGAGTTCCCCGCGCGTGAAAACTTTGCCAGTGGGATTGTTTGGCGTGTTGAGAATGATGGCTTTGGTGTGCGCGCCGAAAGCGGCTGAAAGTTCTTTTTCGTCAAAGGACCAATCCGGAGGACGCAGTGTGACGAACCGCGGGCTGGCGCCGCTCAGAATCGCGTCCGGGCCATAGTTCTCATAGAACGGCTCGAAAACGACGACTTCATCGCCGGGATTGATGATGGCCACCATGGCGGCCATCATGGCTTCGGTCGAACCGCAACAGACAGTGATTTCGCGCTCGGGATCGTAGCGCACGCCCTGGGTGCGGGCAAATTTCTCAACGACGGCGTCGCGCAGAGGCTTCGCGCCCCAGGTGATGGCGTACTGATTGATGTCGTCGGCGATGGCTTGGCGCGCGGCCTCTTTGATTTCTTCGGGCGCAGCAAAATCGGGGAAGCCCTGAGAGAGATTCACGGCGTGATGCTTCACCGCGAGGCGGGTCATCTCGCGGATGACGGATTCGGTGAACTGCTCGGCCTTCGCGGAGAGCATGCGGCGCGAAATGTGCGCCATGGTGGAATCCGGAGCGGTCATTGCACCTTCCCAAGAAAAAACGCAAGGGCACGATGTATTGGACGCTTGCGTGGCTTCGCTGGGCTGCCCATAAATCATCCGGTAGAGTTGCGCGTTTCGCAAGACGATTTGCACGTACTCGCGGGTTTCGGTGAAAGGAATGGATTCGACGAGCTCGGGAATCTCTTCGTAATTGCGCTCGCCTTTCCAGGCCGCGATGCGGTCTTCCCCGGCGTTGTAGGCGGCGGCCGCTGCTTCCGGTGAGCCAAACTGCTGAACGAGGTTGGCGATGTACACCATGCCGAGCGCGATGTTGTAGTCCGGGTCAAAAAGCTTGTTCTTCACGTAGCGAATCTTGATCTGGCGGGCGAGCAGTCTGCCGGTTTTAGGCAGCACTTGCATCAATCCAATGGCATCTTTTTTGGAGACGGCGTCGGGCTGAAAAGTGGATTCCTGGCGGATCAGACCTGCGGCGAACATGGGATCGAAATCGTTCTTGGCAGCTTCGCGCCGAAGCGCCGCTTCGTAGGGCAGCGGGAAAAGCGCTTTCCATACTCCGACAGGAACTTCGCTGAATTTGCGGGCGTCCACATTGGGAACCGCGGCGCGCGCGTAGGCCATGCCCGCGCCAAAATGACCTTGATCGAAGGCCGCCTGCGCTGCTTCCAAAAGAAACCGCGGAGAAGGGCTGGCAAGATAGGCGTTCTTGAGTTCCTGCTCGGCGGAGGAATCAAAGGCAATCGAACGAAGCGCTTGGGCGCGCTGCCAGCGTTGCTCGGCGGCGACGGGAATCGCTTCATCGAACGGACGAAGCGGGGGTGCCGGCGGAATTTTCTCCAAGAATTCCGCGGGATTTTCTTCGCCAGGTCCCAACTTGGCCAGGCGGGCGGCGGCAGCGATGCCAAAATAAGTTTCCGGGAAACGCTCGACGGCTTTGTCGTAAAAGCTGCGGGCATGCGCGATGTTCCCGGCGCGCTCCGCGCTGCGCCCCAGCCAGTACAGCGCATCGACAGCGTTGGACGAAGAGGGATACTTCAAGAGAAAATTTGTCAGGCGCTCGTCAGCATCGGGCCGGTGATCCAAGTAGGCAACCCACGCAATGCGCCACTCGCAGTTGTAAGCGTGCCTGCCGTTGGGAAAGGCATCGAGCGCAAGCCGATAAGCCTCCGCTGCTTTCTCGCGCTCCAATTCCACCCAGTGGTAATTCCCTGCGGCCATCAAACCGTCTTCATTCCATTTGCTGATGGGGTAAGTCTGTGCCAGGGCGTTTAGCGCATTGAACATCTCGGATTCTTTTTTGTCGGTGCGGTAGGCTTGGGATAACGCGTAGAGCCGTTCGGCGTTAACGTTCGGGTCCGGCGTCTTGAGCGAAGCAATCAGCGAAGGCGAACCCTTCATCTGCACGCGGCACTCGGCAACGCGAAGCTGAGCGCGCTGCCGCACGGGATTCGCGGGGTCCTTCAGCATCGTGAGGAGCTTTTCAAATTCCGCGCGCGCTTCCCGCCATTTATGGGCGTCGTAAAACGCCTGCGCGCGCTGCTCCTCCATCTCGACGCCGGGATAGGGATACTCTTTTCGAAGCGCGTGCATGATCGGCGCGAGCGCGGCGCCCGCGGGCTTGGCTTCGTCGGACAGAGGAAACCTATAGAACACGGTCTGGAAATCCCTGGCCGCGCGAGGAAGTTGATGCGCTGCCTGATAAGCACGGGCGCGTTCGATTAGCAGTTCCGGCTTGGAGGAAGTGCCAGCGTAGGCATTGAGTGCATCAATCGCTTCCTGCGCATGACCAATTTGCACTGCGGTCTGAGCGAAAGACTGCAGCACTTGTTCGCGCAAAGCGGTGTTCGGGTATTCGTGCTGGATGGTCAGAAGGGTTTTGTAAGCTTCGGCGTTACGGCCCAGATTGCGCACGGTCTGCGCGGTCCAATACCACGCGTATTCGCGAAGAAGCGAGTCTCCCTGAGCTTTCAGGAGCCAGCCCAGGGCCTGAGCCATGCGGTGGTTGGAAAAGTCCTGGTATCCGAGGGCCAGCGCAGCGCGCGCACCCCAAGTATTCGTGGTGTTTTTCGTTGCGAAGGCGGAAAGCTTTGCGTAGGCGTCCGGCGCGCCATTGCGAAGCTCGCGAGCAAGCTCGGCGAGTTCTTTTTCCGCCGCATCATCCTCCGGAGTTTCCACGGCCACCTGCGGCGGTTCGGTTTCCGGCTTGCAGCCGGCGCGGCACGGCGGAGCCGGCGGCTTCTTCGATCGGTGATGCCTGTGCTGTGCGGGTTGCGCGAAAAGCTCGAGGGAGCTACCGAGCGACAGTACAACAGCAAGCCCCAAAACAGTCAGTGAATGAATCATGGAAAGCAACAATGATACTGCCTCCCCCGGCCGCCCACAAAGCCATTGGACGCTTCGGTGCCTAATGTTGGCGCGCCGGCGTTGAGTAAGGATACTCGCCCAAGGCGTGAGGGTCGCCATCGGCAAGGATCTCCACCAACCAGCGATAAAAATAATCGACCGGGTGGTCCATGATGGGCTTGAACCGGCGGTCGTATTCACGATGAGCCTTTTCAATGTCGTCTTTCAATCGGATGCAGAGATCTCTGTTTTCGCGGCCCAGCCGGACTTGTTCCGGCCGAAGCATCTTGATGTCCTGCATCGAAACTTTGGCAACGCGATTGGCGCGGCGGTGCAATTCCTGTTCCTCCAGAGAGAGGCGGTTGACGTCGAACTCTTCGCCGAATTCTTCTGCGCCTACAGGAGCGGGCTCGACCAACTCCAGTTCAGCTTCTTGTTCAAACGAGGGAGCCGGAGGTGGCTGCACTCGCGAGGCTGGAGCGGCTTTCGAGACCATGGGCGTTGGCGAGGAAGGCGCAGGACGCTGCCGAACGGGCGTAGGTTCGGGCGCGGCTCGGCCAAGCAAATCCGTATTTTGCGCTTCGAGGGGCGCACGAGGACCGCTCGGAAGCGACAAAGCCACAAACCTCGACAACACTTCCAAAACGGCCGTTAGAGCAGCAGCGGAAGTCTGCGCCCGAAGCAGCGGGGGCAGCACATTGGTGGGCTTATTGCTAGCGCAAGCGGAAACAACATCGTTGACGGCATGATGAAGCTCGTCGGAGCTGTGTTTGATGCGCTCGAGGTTATCGCGAAGCGCGCGCGCAATGGCCTGTTCGACGGAGTTGAGTTCTTGTGCCATGCTTTTTTGGGAAGCGGTGAGCTTGAAATCCCCTTTGTGATTCTGAGAGGTAGCCGGTTTGCAGTCAACCGGCAGAGCGCGCCCCTGTGTCCAATTGAATGCTTCAAGGACGGGCTCACATGCATGGAGTCGCACGATCGAGTGCTTCTATGAAAGTTGGTAGAAAAATATGTGATTATTTAGCGGGTGAAGAAGCGCTCAGCAACGTGCAGGGTAATGCGAGCCAAAGTCAAGAACGTAAGATTTTGGAGAGCTGAGCAACGCAGCAAGGCTAGGCAAAGGGTCGGCGGCTCGTTGACGACTCGTGCGTAGAACGCTGGTCAAGACTTCTTGGGCGTGCGCCCCGTTTTCGGTTCTGTTTCCTCCCCAGACCTTACGCGCTACGACGGCTGGGCGTATGGCCTGTTCGCCGCGCCAGTTCGTAGCTTCCAGCCCCAGGCAATTCAGATACACAAAGAGACGATCGTACTCATGGAGGAGATGCTTGGCGAATCTCTGATTCTCCGGCGATCGATAGTGGGGAGCCAGTAGCCGCTCCATATCCGCTGCCAGCCGGCCCGCCGCAGAGGCCAGCCCAGGGCTCGAGATCTCACCCTCCGTATAACGGTCACGGAGATCGAGACGCTGCAGAAGAATCGTCTTCACGTGGCGGGGGAATGCGGCCGTCCCGGACGATGCGGTCACCAGCATTTCGTTGCAGCGCGGTTGATCAGGTGCCGCGTGCAGGTTTGATGAAACGCCGCTGTGAACTGGTCGTAGATGTGCCAGCCATCATGGACGAGAAATCCGTCGAATCCCGCTCCCAACAGACGGGCAGCTTCCTTGTAGCCGCGGCCGGGCAGGATGCCGTAGACCGTCGTGTCGCTGGTGACCGCGACCCACAACCACCAGGGGTGTCCTCTCACTTTCCAGCCCGATTCGTCCATGGTGACGCTGGGACTCGTCCGGACCTGGCTGATGAGATCTTGGTAGGTCGGTTCGCACTTCTTTCCCAGGCGCGCCAGAGCCTGGCTCAACCCGCCGGGTGTCAAGGTCAGGGGGAGGCCAGGCATTCGGCGAGGGCGATTCCGTGAACTTCTTCGCGAACGGAAACTCGGAGAACGCCATCCCCGTTCGACCCATGCCAAGCCCGGGAGCGAACTACAACGTCCATGGGTCCACTGGATGCGCGGGCAACACCGTAATTGGTTCCTCTGGCTTTGGCGTCAATTTGTTCGCCAATCCGGCGGCAGTGTATTGCAACATGCGGCAGCCGATTCTAGGGCTGGACAGCGGGGACGGCGGTTGGGGCGTCGTTCGGGGTTTGCCGTATTGGAGCCTCGACCTCAGTGCTTCCAAATCCATTCGAATCACGGAGCGATTCAATCTTCAGGCAAGCGCAACTTTTATAAATGTTTTGAACCACGTGGTCTTTCTGGATCCGGGACCGGGCGACTATCTCGACACGAGCAGCCCAGCCAGTTGGGGGATCTCGCCGGGACAGGCCAATACTCCACGCACTATGGAGTTGGGAATCCGCCTGAATGTCTCTTGAGGAACAAATCTCCAAGGATAAGGACGTTTGGCCAAAGGGCAACCTCTACGATATTGAAACGGAATAGCTTACGAGCCCTTTGTTGCCTACCTGGTTTGACCCGCCCATCGCGGGTTCGTTGCTAATGGATCTAATTGAGAAGGTAGAACTGAGCAGAGATCGGAGACCAGAGATAAACAGCGGTTTGGGTCGTCCCGAAGGGGAGAGGTTTTAGCGAGTAGAAACCCGCCTCAACCGGAATGCGGACTCAATTGCGTGCAATAGGTGATAAAATAACAGAGATCGCGTAGGGGGCGACACGGTTTCGACGGAAGCAGTCGCGACCCGAAGGCATGCCGGGACCCACCTGCCCGCAACTTGGTGGAAAACTAGAACTGCCAACAACAACTTGGCACTTGCTGCTTAATTAATTAAGCGCACGCTTCCCCGGGTTTTGCTCACGGGCCCGGCAAGAGGCGTCACACAGTGAGCTGGCCCGAGCCTTTCGGTCCGTAAGGCTCGGGCGAGATGCATCGGACTAGCCGGCTGCGTTTCTTGCTCATTCTGACCGCGGCTGGCGAACCAAAGCGAATTGAGCTAAGCATGTAGGCTTCGGGCCGTAGCGCTTTTCGGACGGGGGTTCGACTCCCCCCGCCTCCACCATTTTAAAGTGTTCATAATCAATAGATTGCTGCCATTTTGAGGCATCCACGTTCCAGGCAAGGTCCCAGTTGATTCTGGTACTGGAGGCGGGGGAAACGGAATCACCGTCACTTGTGAAATTTCGATTGTGCTCACCGGTACGGCCAATAAACGGGAACAAACGCGATCCACCAACGTATCTTCCGTATTCGAGCATACGCACATTAACCTCTGATTCTATTGGGAGTTCTCCATGCGCCTAGAACGGGTTCTTTTTGGCCCTGGCGGTGTCGTTGTTGGGCCGCGTTTCCTTCGCTCAGGAAATCGAAATTCCCTTTCAGAAATTCGTTCTCGCTAATGGCCTCACTGTCGTCATCCACGAAGATCACAAAGCCCCTATAGTCGCCGTCAATGTTTGGTATCACGTCGGCTCGAAGAACGAAAAGCCCGGCAAGTCTGGATTCGCACATCTTTTTGAACATCTCATGTTCGAGGGCAGCGAACATGCCCAGGGCCGCTTCGTTGACGCCATGGAGCGAATCGGCGCGACCGGCACCGATGGCGAAACCGACAAAGATCGCACCTGCTTCTACGAAAACGTGCCTTCGTCCGCCCTCGACTTCGCCCTATGGATGGAATCCGACCGTATGGGCTATCTATCGTTCGATCAAGAAATGCTCGATCTGCAGCGCGGCGTTGTGCAAAACGAGAAACGTCAGGGCGAAAACAAGCCCTACGGCGCGGCATGGGAACTAATTCCAAAAAATACATATCCTCCAGGTCATACCTATTCTTGGAATTCCATTGGCGAAATGGCGGACCTCGACGCTGTCTCCATGACTGATGTGAAGGAGTGGTTCAAGACCTACTACGGGCCATCCAACGCCGTGCTTGTCCTCGCGGGTGACGTGGACACCAAAACCGCAAAAGAGAAAGTCGAAGAGTACTTTGGAAGTATCCCGCCCGGTCCACCTGTCACGCATCACGGTGCATGGATCGCTAAGACGACTGGCACGCATCGCCAAATCGTGCAAGTCCGTGACCCACAGGCCCGCATCTACAAACCATGGAACATCCCCGAATACTGGACACCTGATGAAGACTACTTGGACCTCGTCAGCGACGTGCTGACCCTAGGCAAATCTTCGCGACTTTACAAGCGTCTCGTCTTTGATGATCAGATCGCCCTCGACGCCAACGCTTACGCCAGCCTCGGTGAAAGCGGCGGCCAGTTTGGAATACAACTCACAGCGCGCGACGGCCAGGACCTGCGTCAAGTCGAGAAAGAACTTGACGAAGAACTTGCGCGCTTTTTGCGCGAAGGACCTACGCCACAAGAACTCGCGCGTGTAAAGGCCAATCACCTCGCCGACTTTGTACGTAAGACCGAAACTGTTGGCGGCGCCGAAGGTAAGTCCCGGTTGCTGGCTCAGGGCCAAACTTATTTCGATCGTCCCGATGCTTACAAAATCTCGCTCGAGCATGTCCGCGACGCGACTGCCGAAGATCTCAGGTTGGCCGCAAACCGATGGCTTTCCGATGGTGTTTACATCCTTGAAGCCCATCCCTTCCCTCACCTAAACGCCGCTTCAGCCGGGGCGGATCGCTCCAAAGCCCCCGAGCCCGGAGCAGCACCGGAATTACGTCTACCCAAACTTGGATGGCCTTTGATGCCGGGTTCGCCGCGGACCAGTTTGCTTCTCCAGGTACCGCTTCGATGACTGCGTCCCTGCTGGACGCGAGAACCGCTTCTCGCTCTGCAACGCAAATCAGCGATCAACTCCTGCTGCTCGGAGCTCAGATCTCCGCCACTTCCAATCTCGATCAGTCCATCGTCGAAATTTCCGCGCTCAAATCAAAGCTGGACGATTCACTCAACCTCTTCGCGGACATTTGTCTTGCACCCAGCTTTCTCACGGGCAGACTTTGAGCGACTCCAGAGACTGCGGATTGCAGAGATTGGTAAGGAGATGAGTCGCCCTCAGCAGGTCGCTCTGCGGGTTTTGCCCCAATTGATCTTTGGACGTAGCCATACCTACGGTGGGTCATTCACGGGCTCTGGCACGGTAGAAAGCGTTGCCTGCATGACGCGAAAGGATATCGCCAGTTTTCACCAGACCTGGTTTCGACCGAACAACGCCACGTTGATCGTTGCCGGTGACACTACTCTCACCGATTTGACGCCGAAACTGGAGCGGCTATTTGCCGGTTGGAAGCCGCAGCGAATTCCCCCCAAAAACTTGGCAACTGTCCTGCCTTCAGGCAGCTCGACAGTGTATGTCATTGATCGTCCTGGCTCGGCACAATCCACGATCATCGCAGCACTGATTGCTCCACCTCCCTTTGCTGCGTCTGAAATCGCAATCGCAGCAATGAACGACGGCTTGGGTGGAACCTTCGGCTCGCGTTCGAATATGAATCTTCGCGAAGAAAAACATTGGTCCTACGGCGCTGACAGCAGGCTCTGGCCAGCGCGAGGTCCCCGGATTTTCCTGGCCGTCGCTTCGCCAGAACTTTCGCTCGCAAAGCACGAGTTCGCTGCCAATGGTCGCTTCCAATTTCAACTGCCGGCACCTTGCAAAGAGTTCTGGCGACCTCGACGGGCAATTTCGGATCACTTAGCAGCTCAGTGAGCACTTCCTGGGCGGGGAGGAACTGGAAGGTGCGGTCATCATCAGCCGGGCATCCTCGCGTGCTCAGACCATTCCCAGAGCTGCTGTTTGAAGGCCTTTTACTTTTGCTATTCGGGGTGCGGAGGCTATTATGGATAAGCCCTCTAACACAGGTTGGCACATGGGGAGGTAATTATGCCCTTGGAAATAACACAGCGCGAAATGAACGGCATCTACCTTCTTGCACTCCGAGGGCGTCTGGTGCTCGGAGAAGAAAGCGACGGGTTTCGTACCACGATCGACAATCTTCTCTCGTCAGGCGCAACGAAAATTGTCGTCAATCTCGAGCACGTCCATTATGTGGACAGCGCGGGCCTCGGCGCACTGATCGAAGCGCATCGAAAGACAAAGGCGCAAGGCGGACAGCTGAAGCTTTCCAACCTCGGCCCGAAGTTCAAACAAGCCTTGGAAATTGCCAGGCTCCTGCCCATCTTTGAAACGTGTCCGACTGAAGCTGCCGCCGTTGCCGGTTTCTAACAAAGGACAAAACTCCATTGGCCTCTCCACTGCAGCCGGACGTTCTTGCTTGCCGATACGAACTTGTGGCGGAAAAAGACTACGCCGCAGTCGGTCATTTTCAACTGACTATACCGGTGTAAACTCCCTGCGAAACAGATGGAGCGATTCGAAATTCTAGGAGCAACTTCTATGCGCAAAATCGCTCCACATTTGTGGTTCGACAGAGAAGCAAAAGATGCGGCCGAACTTTACACCTCTCTCATTCCCGACTCCAAGATCATAAATGTAAGAACTCTCCATAACACACCGTCAGGGGATTGCGACCTGGTAGCGTTCGAGCTTTCCGGACAATCGTTCATGGCCATAAGCGCCGGACCACCTTTCAAGTTTAATCCGTCCGCTTCTTTTCAACTGAAATGTAAAACAACAGACGAAGTCGATGCGACCTTCGAAAAGCTTTCTCGGGGCGGAAAAGTTCTCATGCCCCTGGGCAGCTACCCATTCAGCGACCGCTACGGCTGGCTGGAAGATAAGTATGGCCTTTCGTGGCAGGTGATTTTTGCCGGCGAGCGCGAGATGAAGCAAAGGATCACTCCCGCACTCCTGTTTGTGGCGAGTGTCTGCGGCAAGGCGGAAGACGCCGTCAATTTCTACGCACAGGTTTTCAAGAATTCGCCTGCCGGCGCTGAAGGAAGTACGAACGCGAACATACTGGCACGCTATGGAAAGGGCGAGGAGCCGGATAAAGAGGGAACGGTAAGGTATGCCTCGTTCACGCTTGCGGGGCAGGAGTTTGGGGCCAGGGACTCTGCGCGGGAACACAGATTCGCTTTCAACGAGGCGATTCCGTTCATGGTTCCCTGCGATACGCAGCAAGAAATCGATTATTTTTGGGAAAAGCTTTCTGCCGATCCCAACGCCGGACAGTGCGGTTGGCTCAAAGACAAATATGGCCTTTCCTGGCAGATTACTCCCACGATCCTGAGCGAGATGCTAGGCGGCCACGATACGGAAAGAACGGCGCGGGTAACCCGGGCCTTCCTCAAAATGAAAAAATTCGATCTCGAGGGGCTGACGCGAGCCTACGAAGGGAAGTAGGAAGCGACCGGGTTCGAGCATTGGTTCTGGTGTACGGTTTATCGGAAAAGAGGCACTGATCAGAGGGCCCCGGAGAGCAGACCGTCTGCCTGCCCAATGTAAGGATTTAATATCGGAACTATCAGTGAAATCTGTAAGTTACCTAGGACCCATACTGCGGCAAGCGGGGACTCCCCGCCTCCACCATCCATCGTTTCTTGTGGTATTGTCGTCAGACCTTCCCATACCTGGGCGAGTTCCTAAACGCCAGTAATGAGCAGGGCACACATGCCCTATCTGTCAATTGCCACTCCAAACTAACTCCACCATTCTGAAGTTGCAGAAAGGCGTGCTCGAAGCGCTGACAACGTAGTTCTACTCACATACTCACAGCCAAGCCATTGTCACGCCCACTTGGGGAGCGTGGCGCCTCATGCGTGCGGGGTGAGCCGAGTGCGGCACTCCGCTAAAGAATTTGAGTGACCGGAGAGGGTCCAAGGAGAAATAAAGTGACCAAAGTGGCCTCCAGAGTTTTCGTTGTTGCGTATTTGCTCATCGTTTGCCTCATCGCTACGGCGTGCAGCGGCGTTAAGGGTGGCACTACCGGCGGAACAGGAGGTGGAGGAAGCACCGGGGGTGGCGGGACCGGAGGTGGAGGCGGTACGGGTGGAACTTCGTCCGGGCCGTTTACCATCGGCGGCTCAGTCGTCGGTCTGACCGGTACCGGGCTTGTACTGCAGGACAACGGCGGCGACGACGTTACCGTCACGGGTACGGGTACGGTCACGTTCACATTCAAAACGGCAATCGCCAGCGGCGGCGCGTACGCCGTTACAATCAAGACGCAACCCTCGGGTCAGGTTTGCAGCGTCGCAAACGGTTCGGGAACAGCCACTGTAAACGTCACAAACGTTCAAGTAAGCTGCGCCGCTACCTATAGCGTTGGCGGAACCGTTTCAGGCTTGCTGGGGACGGGTCTTGTATTGCAGGACAATGGCGCAGACGATCTCACCGTCACGGGCACCGGCACGGTCAGCTTCACTTTTGCCACGCCCCTTCTTGGCGGCGCTAGTTACGCCGTAACGGTAAAGACCCAGCCATCGAACCCTGTTCAGACTTGCACGGTGTCTAATGGCACCGGCACGATTGTCGGTAGTGTCGCCACCGTTCAAGTTTCCTGCACACAGCCAAAGTACCCGATTGGCGGCACTGTCGTTGGGCTCATCGTTGGCTCCGGTGACACCCTGGAATTGCAGGACAACGCCGGCGACAACCTCTTCGTTACAGGCGACGTGGACTTTACTTTCCCGACGACATTCACCTACGGTACAACGTACAGTGTTGACGTCTTTCTCGATCCTACAATTCAGCCAGGAATCCCATGCAACATCTTCAACGCCACAGCCCTGGTCACGGGAATCGTTTCGAATGTACTTGTCGATTGCCAGCATAACGATTGGGCCTGGAGGTTCCCTGGGCCAGCGGCCCCCGGACTTAACCATTATGGAACCGCCGCGGCGCCTGCCTGGCAAGTTGGAACTCCGCTCCCGGTACCGCCTTTCGCGACGGGGAACGCGAACACGCCGGGCGGTAGAGATTCCGCCATGGCCTGGACCGACAAAAATGGAACCCGCTGGTTGTTTGGCGGAGAGGGTTTTGAAGTCACGCATGATAATACCGACGGCATACCCGGCTTATTGAACGATATGTGGGTTTGGCAAGATTGGTGGATCCCAGGCGGTTGGACACCTGCTAACCTACCAATTGTCTTCAACGGTCTAGCCGACAGCTATTCAGCGGACATTACTTCGCTTCAGTTGAAGAACCGAGGGGCCATCTACGGCACTCTGGGCACTGGCACCTCCTGCGCGTATCCTGCGGGCTCCTGTACCGTGCCGGGAGCGCGTTGGGGCGGCGTCACTTGGACGGATACCACCACAGGCAATCTTTGGATGTTTGGTGGCCAAGGCATAGATGGGGCAGGAGCATTTGGACTTCTCAACGACATTTGGCAGTTCGATATCACATCTGGCCCTTGCTCTTGGGATGCGACACATGGAACTGCCACTTTCACAAACTGCACGTGGACATGGAAGGCAGGGTCGAGTTCAGCCAATCAGTCAACGACCGGTACGTTCCCAGGGGGACGTTGGGGCGCTGCTAGCTACACCGACGCCGCTGGTAACGTTTGGATGTTTGGCGGCCAGGGTGTGGATTCGACAGGCACGATTGGTCTCCTCAATGATCTCTGGACATACAACACCGCCACCGCAACATGGACTTTGGTATCCGGCACCACGACGGCCAACCAGAACGGCGCTTATGGGACCCAAGGTACAGGCGCGGCCGCCAATGCTCCCGGGGGCCGGCAAACAGCGGTGCTGTGGGTCGATAAGTCGGGAAATATTTGGCTCTTCGGCGGGTTCGGCCTGGATTCAAAGGGTACCAGTGGTACCACATCGCCCGGTTCACTTCAGATCGGGTCGGTTCTCAATGACCTTTGGAAGTACGACCCGGTAGCGGGCCAGTGGACATGGGTCTCGGGAAGCAATCTAGCCGACCAGAACGGCGTGTACGGAGCACAAGGCATTTCGAACGCGACAACTAATGCGGCAGCGACGAACGTCCCCGGCTCGCGATGGGGAGCGCTAGGTTGGGTCAACCCCGATGGCAATCTTTTCCTTTTTGGCGGCTTTGGATATGGCTCCAACGCTTCACTGCCTACCGGCTTCCTGAACGACGTCTGGGAGTATCAGCTGAGCACCGGCGAGTGGATTTGGTGGAAGGGTTCCGTAGACGCCGATCAACCCGGGACTTACCTCACGACTCCTGTTAATTACTTTGGGGTCAATTACACGAATAACGCTGTGGGAGCACGCCGCGGCGCGGCCCACTGGGTGCCGGATTCCCTTGGGTACGTTTACGTGTTTGGTGGCGAGGGTTACGCTGCTGCTGGAGGTCCATACGGCGAACTCAACGATGTCTGGCGCTACCTGCCGTTCCCTACTAATTAGGCTAAACGAGCTGTTTCCCGCCGATGCACGGCGGACTGTCCCAGGAGAAGGGACGGTATAGGCTGAGGAACATAACACCGGGGCTTTCGCTGATTCGGCAGGAACGAAGAATCGGGGTAAGCCCCTCTTCTTTTTTGTCACGCAAAGCCACGCAGCTGAAAAGATTTATTACGCCGGTGACAAGAACAGTCGGGTATTTCTTGCTTTCGGGCTGAGGCAAGCTGTTGCGGTTCCAACCTGGTTGTTAGCCCGTTATAGGGTCCCAAATGAGAATTTCGTTCTCGTAGCAGTTGCCTTCTTAGGCAGCTTTCAAACTGACCTGCTCGACGAGATCCAAGTGATGCGCCGGCAGAAGATCAGGTGAGTTTGTTGGGTTGACCAATGGCGCGATTGGCGTCGAGGAGCCGTTGCTCGAGAGCATCGACGGCGGCGCGACGACGGAAGATCAAATTGTCGCAAAACTCCACCTGCGCGAAAAACGGTCGGTGCTGAACCCGGTGTGCTCTCTCCAGACCCGAGCGGAAAAGGGAAAATAGGGACAGACCGTACGAACATTTGCCCCCAATGGGAGTCCTGGATGCAGAAGTTGTATTGCTCTACCCAACACCGCTTCAGCTTGAGATGCCAAGACTTCTCACGCTTTTCTCTTCTATCTAGACGGGTCTGTGGTGAGGCGCGCAGAGGAGGCGTGGTGTGGAGCTGCAATATGCTTTGAGACGCGGGAACTAAGCAATCGAGGTGGTTAAAGAAGGAATGAGAGCTGAAGTCTATGAGCTTTACGAGCAAGAACGATTGCAGGGATTTCCTTTAGGTAGGCTTCGGGTGTTTGCCCCTATGTGGATGGGGAACGTGCCCGATTGTACGCACAGTCAAGATTCATTAGGCTGCGCTCAAAATAAGAGTCCCCATTAAGGAGGGCTCAAGCAGAGTCCGGGGAATTGTTCAACCGGAAGGCAGTTTCAGCGTTTGGACACCTGCTTGCAATCGGCAGGGGTGGCCTGCCGAAGGTGTTCACTCTCGGCCCTATCTTGCCCTATAGCATCCGAGACCAGACAGGCCGTACGTGAAAGTGCGAGCAGCTAGCTGAACGAGGTTAGGAGTGGAAGTCCGTCGCCAAATGAATGTTAAGGAATACCTGGCACTGCTGTTCAGAAGGCGGTGGTTACTTCTGATTGCGGCCATTCTGGGAGCAGCGGCTGGCTTCTTTTTGACGGTAGTCATTGCGTCGCAATACACGTCGCACACCGTGGTCCTGGTAGAAGAACCGGTGGTTCCTGATAGCGATGTGAACCCGGTCAGCGAAGGTATCAATCAGCGTTTGGCAAGCATGCAGGAGCAAATTCTGAGCCGAACGAGGTTGCAGGATCTGGTAGAAAAATTCAATCCGTACAAGAAAGACGCAGGCCGGATCCCCATGGAAATGATGATCGAACGGTTGAGAAAGTCGATCAAAGTGGCGCCGCTCAATCCCATGCCAGGAACAACGTCGCGCGAGCTTCCCGGGTTTACGGTCGACGTAACGCTGGGCGACCCGCACTTGGCTCAGGAAATCTGCAATGAAATCAGCTCGCTCTTCAGAAGCCAAAACATCCATCAGCGTCGGAAGCAACCCGAGACAAATGAGTTTTTGGCCAAACAGTTGGAGGAGGCTAAGGCAAAACTGGCTGAACAGGACGCCAAGGTAGCTGCGTTTAAAAGCCAGCACATGGGAGCACTGCCAGAGGACGAAAAGACCAACAAGACGCTACTTGCGGGAATGACTCCCAAGATCGCGGCCGTTACGCAAGCTCTCAATCAGGCTCGGCAAGAGAAGACCTTTCTGGAATCCATGTTGACCCACCAGCTTGCGAAATTGAAAACAACGTCCGATGGTCACAGTGCACGATCCCTAGAGCAACAGCTTAGCCAAATGAAGAGTCAACTCGCAGTGCTTCAGGAAAGTTATACGGATACGTACCCGCCAGTCATCAAGCTCAAAAATTCGATTGCGCAGCTAGAAAAGCAGATTGCAGCGAGTTCATCGAAAGATGCGAATGCGACTGGAGGACAGAAGCCGGCTGTTCCCGCCATCGAAACACCGCAGATTCAGGAGCTTCGCGCGCAACTCCACCAGCAAGAACTGATCATCAGTCAAAAAGCAAAGCAGCAGGAAGACCTGCAACGACAAATCCGAGTGCTTCAGGGCAGGATTGAGGCAAGCCAGGCGGCCCAACAGCAATTCGAAGCTTTGACGCGCGACTACCAAACTGCGCTGAATTTTTACAACGACCTGCTCAAAAAACGGCATGAGTCGCAGATGGCTACCACACCGGAGAACCAGCAACAAGCGGAGAAATTTCGCGTACTCGATCCGCCAAATCTGCCGGAGCAGCCCTCCTTCCCGAATCGCACACTTTTCACTCTCGATGGCCTTTGCGGGGGACTGGCGCTGGGAGTCGGCATCGTGCATCTTTCCGAAGCTCGCGACAAAACCATTCGGACCCAGCGAGATGTCGAGATTTATCTCGGCGTCTCCACGCTGGCACTGATCTCACACGTCGGAACGGTTAGCAACACTCGGTACCTGAAGAAGGCGGGAGCTCGCACGAGGCGAACGGAGTTAAGTCTGACAGCTTCATCTTGGAACGAACGAAATGTATGAGAAGTTTTTTGGCTTACGAGAGAGCCCATTCAGGGTCAACCCGGATCCCCGGTATCTGTTCTTGACGCCAGGAATTCAGGAAGCCTTGGCTAGCCTGGCCTATGGCATCCGCGGGCGCAGAGGCATCATCCTGCTGACCGGCGAAGTGGGCACGGGAAAAACGACGCTGCTCAACATGGTGCTGGACTGGCTTCGCCAAAACCGCGCGGCCACGGCTTTCATTTTCAACACGCACCTGACTACCGCCGAGCTGTTCGAGTGTCTGATGGGGGATCTCGGAATTTCCTGCGAGTCGCGATCGAAGAGCGAGGTTTTGATGCGCCTAAACCGCTGGCTCCTGGAGCGGTACAGTAATGGACAAACGGCGGTGCTCATCGTGGATGAGGCGCAGAGCCTTTCCGACGAAGCATTGGAGGAAATCCGGTTTCTTACGAACCTCGAGACGTCCACTGAGAAATTGTTGCAAGTCGTGCTGTCGGGCCAGCCTGAGCTCGAAGAAAGGCTCAGACAACCGCACTTGCGCCAGCTTCGTCAGCGGATTACGGTGCGCTGCCGTACCAACCCCTTATCGCTAGAAGAAACTCAGGGCTACATTGCCGAACGCTTGCGCATCGCAGGGGCCAGCAACGGACCGATATTTTCCCCGGAAGCCGTCGAGGGCATCTATCGGCACGCAAGAGGAATCCCGCGTGTAATCAATGTGCTCTGCGAGCATGCGTTGATAAGCGCATTTGCCGATCAAGAAAAGATGGTTACGCTTGCTCACGTCGAAGGAGTAGCCCATGAATTTGAGCTGGATCGGCCCATCGCACCGCCGAGCACAAATTCGGAAAACCTGACGTCGGTTGAAAAAGTATTGCGCGATTTGTCCACGGTCCTCGAGCGAATGCGCCAGCCTGTTTCCGTAGGCGTGGGATCCGGGAAGGAAAGCTATGAGCCGTATCCATGAAGCTCTGAAGAGGGCGGAAGAGGCGGGGCCGAGTGCGTGGAGGCCGAGCGAGCCGACTCCGCTCGGCATTGTCGGCGCTGGGGGAGTTGCTGGGGCACACCGAATATTGTCTTCGCCGATCCGGGCAGAAATGCCAATGGCGGGGCGCTGCCTGGGGCTCGAGGAATTGCGTCACCGCTGCATCAAGCCAGGTTGGAAGCTGAATCCGGACTATGACGTTTTCTCCACCAAGCAATCGTCCGCACTTTGCGCCGAGCAGTTTAGAACTCTGCGGTCCCGTTTGGACCGACTGCGGAAAAAAAGCGCGATTCGGACGCTCCTTGTAACGAGCACGTTGCCTGGTGAAGGCAAAACTTTTGTGGCACTTAATCTAGCGCTGGCAATTGCCCGTCAACACGAAAAGCGCGCTCTGCTAATTGATGCCGACCTGCGTGCATCGCGGCTTCATGTCCGACTGGGCGCACCTTCTGCGCCAGGCCTTAGCGATTACCTCAGTGGCCACGCGGATGAGTTTTCCATCCTTCAGGCCGACCCTAAAGTGGAGTTATTTCTCGTTCCCGCTGGCAGACCCGCGCCAAACCCATCCGAGCTCCTTGCAAACGGAATGCTAAAAGGCTTCATCGACAAAATCGGCCCGATTTTTGACTGGGTGATTGTTGACGCGCCGCCCGTCTTGGCGGTAGCCGACGCTCGAATCATCGCTGAATTCTGCGACGGGATCATGGTGGTCGTGCGCGCAGGCCAAGCCGGGCGCGATCTAGTCAAGACGACTTTACAAGAATTTCGCGGGAACAACCTTCTCGGCGTTGTGCTGAATGGCTCCGACCAAGACGCGAGTTGCGCCAGCTATTCTTACTATGCCGGATTCGAACTGGACAGGAAATAAGTCCAACTATCCGGTTCCTGCTCTGCGATCCCGCGGCAAAGTTTCTGTTGGATTCTCTAGAGTCCGATGCTTGGGACTCTCAAAGCGGTAGCTTGGCCTGTACATGCTAGGTGACCGGGTGTAAACCAACGCTGAAGCTCCAACACCATGGACCTGACCAATACGCATCAGACTTACCCCTGGTTTGCCGTGCAGACTAGGGCGCGGTATGAAAACTTCGCTGCAAAACAACTTGCCGGCAGGGGCTACGAGGTTTTCCTTCCGTTTTATCATTGCAAGCGGCGCTGGTCCGATCGAATGCAGGAATTTGAAGTCCCGCTTTTCCCAGGCTACTTGTTTTGCCGATTCAATTTGCTCGATCGACTTCCCATCCTCACGACGCCCGGGGTTATCCAGGTCGTGGGAATCGGCAAGACACCGGTTCCCGTGGACGAGCAGGAAGTTATCGCGCTCCAAACTGCGGTCAAGACAGGACTGCCCAGGCAGCCCTGGATGTTCCTCAAAGTGGGACAAAGAGTTCGAGTGGAAGTCGGACCACTCAGCGGGTTGGAAGGGGTCCTGCTTACTTTCAAGGGACGCTATCGCCTGGTGCTGTCCGTTACGTTGCTTCAACGATCCGTCGCTCTGGAAGTTGAAAGTGATTGGGTGACCCCGGTCCCGCAACAATCAGGACGCACTGCCCCTGTAAGCTCCCCCTTGCTTACTTAAGCTTCTTAGCAGAGAAGCAGGCAAGCTGTTTGGGAGTTTCAGGACTTTCCCAGTTTTTCATGAGTTGGTCGAAGTGACTTTCGAATGGCAGGAATTATGTGTGGCATAGCTGGCCTGGTTGGCTGTGAACCGGCGTACGCTGCTCAAGCGCACGGCGGTCCGGGGGATGAAGGAATTTTTGTACACGGTCGAGCCGGGCTGGGAATGAGGCGGCTAAGCATCATCGATCTGACGACACGTCGCGCGAACCGCCGATTGGTTGTTGGAAGAGCCTTCTCTAAAGGCAAGAGAGCTAGCGCGGGGTTTTGCCAGTGCTGACGAATCACAAGTGGATCGGACGGTGCCAACGCCTCACCGAAATGGGGCGGGATGAGATTTTTGTGCGAACGCGCCAGGCTTTCGCAAAGCGTTTCGATTTCATGTTGTGCAGAGTGGGTCTCTCTACGCCCCAAGATGGCGGTGCGAACGCGCTGCAACATGGCGGCCGATTTTTCTTTCAGAAAGACGAACTGCCGGGGATTCTCTCAACAATATGGAAGCAGCTTCCAGAAACGGCTGAACAAATTGTAGAGCGGGCGGAGCGGATCTGCCGGCATCGCTTTGATCTGCTCGGATACCAACAAGTGAACTACGGCCCGGAAATCAATTGGCACTCCGATGCAGTGCACGGCAAACGCGCCCCTCTCGTTCCTTGGTTTCGCGTTCCGTATCTCGACTTCGATCAGGTCGGCGACTCAAAGGTGACCTGGGAGCTAAACCGGCACCAGCATTTGGTGACGCTCGCGAAAGCCTATCGTTTGACCGAGAAAGAGCAGTACGCAGAGGAATTGTTCGAGCAGTGGTATCACTGGCAGGAGCAAAATCCGTATCCCATGGGAATTAACTGGGCCAGCAGCCTGGAGGTGGCATTTAGAAGCCTTTCCTGGCTGTGGGTTTGGCATTTGCTGGAAGGGTGTTCTGTCCTCGCGGAAGAATTCGCGGCTGACCTGTCGCGTGCCCTGGTGCTGCATGCGCGTCACATCGAAAAATATCTTTCCACTTATTCCTCTCCGGACACGCAGCTGATTGGCGAGGGCGTGGGTCTGTTTTTTGTGGGGATATTAAACTCGGGGCTTCCGTCAGCCGCGCGTTGGAAAGAGTGCGGTTGGAAGATCCTCTTGCGCGAAGCGCAACGACAAGTGCGGCAAGATGGAATGCATTTCGAGCAGTCCATGTACTGTCACACGTATGCCTTGGATTTTTTCCTGCATTCCCGAATCCTTGCAACGCTAAATGGCATAACGGTCCCTGAGAGCTTTGACCAAACGATTAAAAGAATGCTTGAGGTTACATCGAAATATGCCGCAGCCGGGTATTTGCCGCGGTTCGGAGACGATGATGGAGGACGCGTATTCGATCCGAGCCGCAATCAGCAGACACACCTGCTGGATCCTTTAATTACGGGTTCCGTGCTCTACAAGCGGCCTGACTTTAAGGCAGCCGCCAGTCTCGCCACCGAGGAGCTTCTCTGGTTGCTCGGACCAGAAGGCATGCGGCAATTCAGCGAACTACCAACTCTAAAATCGGAAAGCAATTCATTTGCTTTGGAATCCAGCGGGACCTTTGTCATGAACAGTTCCGCGGGCCCCTCTTCCTCTTACCAGCTGGTGATAGACGCCGGCCCACAAGGTGCGGGCCGCAGTGGGCATGGTCACGCGGACGCGCTTAGTGTGCAACTAGCGGGGAATGGCAAGCCTCTACTCATTGATCCCGGCACTTTTACCTATGCTGATCCCGGCAACCAACGGAAATGGTTCCGGGGAACAGGGGCCCACAACACCATTCGAGTTGATAACTTGAGCCAAGCCGTCCCCGCGGGGCCGTTCGAATGGAGGGGAAAAGCCGACGGCAAGCTGGACTCCTGGATAACAGGCAAGACATTCGACTTCTTCGTTGGCTCGCACACGGGCTACTCCTGGCTGTCCTCACCAGTGCGTCATCGTCGATACGTCTTTCACTTGAAATCGCGCTTCTGGGTTATACGGGACGTTCTTGAGGGAACCGGATTGCACAAATTGGAAGCTTCCTGGCATTTTGCACCGGGTTCTCTGCACACGATTCCAGGCGGCTCTATGTTCATCAGCGATGACCTCGCTCTTCTCGCTGTACTGTTCGCAGCCGAAAGCAGCTGCAGAATGGACGTATTGGAAGAATGGTATTCGCCGGTGTATGGAAAAAAGGAGCTATCCCCAACCTTTCGGGTGACGACGTTCGCGCCCTTGCCGGTGGAGTTCACCACCATGCTGATTCCGGACCCCGAAGTCGCCACACACCTGGGCTCCTTCCGCCGCCCTACTGAGGCCGAGCACCGGGGTGTGCCGGTTAAAGCCCTTCAGTATTCGACGGCAAGTGGCGAGGATCATTTCTTTTTCGCCGATAAGCCAGGCAATTGGCACATGGGAAAGTGCGCAAGCAACGCCAGATTCTTGTACTGCTCGACCGATTCGAACAAGACGGTGAGACAGTTCGTAATCTGCGATGGTAGCTATTTCGCGTTCAATGGCAGCCGGCTATTTGACACGAGTTTGCCCGTGAAGCAAAGTGAATGGATCCGGGGGGCCAGCGAACAGCCTCTCTCGCTGCCCTTGGAGGGTGCGGCGGAGCATGAACCCGCTCCTACGATGAATGAGCAGGTGCACCTGCTCGGTGAGGTCAATAAGACCTAAAGCTTTGGTTGACCCGCAGAAGCATGTTCATTAGAAGCGCAAGAACCGAGACCTTTTCGCTTAAAACGTACGGCAAAATAATCATGTTGATGGCGTTCGCATCGTGCGGAGCTGGACGCTTCGGCGCCGCCGCCGGAATCTTATCTAGAATTCAACGTGCAGTCGCAGCGACGGCACAAGCACTGGGCCGCGATCCTGGTTGTAGCCCGGGTTGTTGATGTGCTGCAGGCCCGGAGCAATGTAGATGCCTCTCCAAATGTGTGCCGTGTAATAGGCTTCCACGATGTTTTCCCGGCCATAGCGCAGCCCTCCGTCACCCAAAAGAAAGCCCCGTCCTCCATCGGCAAGATAGAACTGGTGGTCTTTGCAAATGCCATTGGTGACCAAAGCAACCCCCGCGCGGTCATATGGGCGATGCCAGAGCGCGCCGTTAGCGCCCAAGCCCCCGGCAAAGGTTTGATCAACTTCTGTGTAGGCGAACGACTCTGTTTTGCCATTGTCCCATCCGAAACGGCCAAAGGCGGTAAGATTGCGCGTGAGACTCTGCTCCAAATTGATGCCGAATCCATACTTGCGCGTGATGTGCCACGGATGATTGGTTATGTCCGGTCTTGGAACTAGACCCTTTTCGAATTGCGCCACCGCTTGGCGATAAATTCCCATGTTTGCGTAATTCGTAAAAGCCCACAACCGAATCACGCCTGACTTTCTCGGAATTACGCCGTGGCGTAATTCGTACTCAAAGTTTTCCGCATGTGCCTGCCACGGCTTCCACACCAAATCAATTCCATTGGCCACCTTCGGCATCAGACCCTCGGCAAAACGAAACCCCCAATAAACAGCGACAAAAAGTTGCGCTCATTTTCGACTTTGTCAGCGCTTAGGGCGAAGACTTTGTGGATCATTCCCCGGCCAAGATAGGGCGCTTTGCTCAGCTGCGGGTTGCGCACGATGTCCAGGTCCGTGTTCCCGGCAAGACCAAGACCCGTGCTTAGGGCCGCTCCCCCCGCCTCTTCGATATCCACCAGGAATTCCGTGGAAGCGTTGAGCTGCAACCCTGTATAGAGCGTGAGGACACGCGACGTTGCTTTTTCATAATTGGGATCCAAGCTGTTCGCTCCACTGTAGGCCGCATGGAAAGGAGGGTGAGTCTGGAAGATAAAATTCGACTGCCCGGATAGCCATACCCGGTCCGACTCCGGGTGCGGAAACATGCCCGGCTGTGGGTCATCGGGAGCTTCCGTTTGGGCTTGATGGTTTGCTGGTTCGTTTTGCGCGCGCGCGCTGACCGTCGCCAGTGACAACCCACTCAGCACCGCAAAGAGAAGCAAAGCGATTTGCTTGACTTGTCGCCGCATTTCAATTCGGGTTCCAGCTCATTCGTGCCGCCCCGCGCTATTCCTCCCAACAGTAAATGCCATCGGTAAACAAAGGATGAACATCCCGCGGCGTCCCGCCCTTCGCAATCTCCTACCCCCTCACCCTTTAGCTGGCTAATCCCTTTTTTAATGGCATTTCCTTTGATACCCTGTCCCCCCAGGGTAGGCAAGCACGATGTCACACCTTTCGCGAGAAAAGCTAGACCTGGTCAATCGCACCAGGAAAGTCATAGGCCAGCTGGAAAGCGTCCTGCGCGCACTCCATGACGACAATTCTTGCGCCGACGTTCTCCAGCGCCTCTCTGCCGCTCGCGGGGCCATCAACAGCCTGATGGCCGAATTGATGGAAGAGCACATCCGCAACCACATGCCTCGGAACTCCAAGTCCTCGGAAGAAGCTGCTGATGACGTGATCCAGATTGTGCGTACCTATCTGAAATAGTTCCTGGCGAGACCAAACGCTTGACGAAAAGAGATTCGCCTTTCTTCAGGCTTTTCTATATCTTCTGTGCATTCAATTCCGCAGTTCGGAATCGGATCATGTGAAGGAGACTTCTTGTTGGGCAGAACAATTCCCGTTCTACTACCTATTGCTCTCTTCCTGTGGGTCCCCGACGCCCGTTCACAGGCAGGTCCTGTTGAAGGCGAGCACGAAATTCAGATTTGGACGGGTGCAGGCCACGGCACGAATGGCAGCCAGTCGAGCGACAGCGTTTGGAATGTCGGTGTGCGTTATGGCTTGATTCTCACGGCGCCTCATGGGCCCGGTTTCCTTCGTGGCCGTTTGGAATACGCCGTCGATCTGGTGCCGGCATTTCTCGTCTTTCAAAAACAAAACACCGCTTATGGCGCAGGCGTGAATCCTTTCGCTTTCAAATGGGCGTTCGATACTCATGGGAGCGTTGTTCCCTATTTCGAGATTGGCGGCGGCACGCTCTTTACTAATACGCAGGTGCCTGCGGGAACTTCGCAGATTAATTTCACCAGCAGCGGCGCCATTGGATTGCACTTTTTGCGGAGCAAGCACAATTTCTGTACTGAGGTTCGATTCATGCATATTTCCAATGCCGGCCTGGCAACTCCCAATCCCGGGATCAACACCGTGCAATTGCGCTTGGGCTTTGGCTGGTTCAGTCAAAAGGAATAGAGCGGAATGAGAATGCTGACCATTCTTATGGCTTTTATTGTTGCGCTCTTACTGCTCGTGGGGCTTATGGCGGCGCGCGCGTCACGGCACTCGAAAAAAGCACCTGTTGCCGACACCCGCGCCCCGGACTTCACCTTGAATGCGCAAGACGGCAAGCCGGTAAGCTTGCGCGATTTTCGCGGCCATTGGGTTGTTTTGTATTTCTATCCCAAGGATTTCACCAGCGGCTGCACCAAGGAGGCGCGAAATTTCCAGCACGACCTGGCGCTGTACGAACAGAAAAACGCGGTGATTCTCGGCGTCAGCGGCCAGGATAAGGCTTCACACGAGAAGTTCTGCGCCGCCGAAGGCTTGCACTTCAAGCTGCTTGCCGATCCTCATTGCGAACTCTCTCAGCGTTACGGCTCCGTAGTGGATCTCGGTGTCGCCCGGCTTTCCGCTCGTCACACCTTTTTGATTGATCCTGCGGGCGTTATTCGAAAGGTGTACCTAAAGGTTGACCCCGCCGGACATAGCGCAGAGGTTTTGGAGGATTTGTCCGAACTACAAAAAGCCACACTACAATCTTCATCGTCTCATTGAAAAGCTTCTCGTCTAATTTCCGCAAGCCAGGTCCGCCGCAACCGCAGCCATGCTCGACAGCGGCGCCAGATTATTTTTCGCAAGAACCACGTTGAGCGCTTCAACTTCCTTGTTTTTCAAGTCCTGCCAAGCGCCGAGTTTTTCTTTCCAGCCCTGGCAAACACGGCGAAACGCAACAAAAGATTCTTCCGAAGGTGCAAAGTCGGCGCCGTCGACCAGGGCCATCAAGGCCGTCAAGCTGTCGTTCACCGTCATCAAGCTCATCCCTTTGGGCGTCTCGAGAATGGGCGTCGCTTCGCCTTCGAGCAGCGCGACCTTTTTATACAAAGCGGTTGCCGCAGCCGCAACCGGATCCTCCTTGGGACGCTTCATCAACTCGCTCAGCCGTGCGCGCAGCTGTTTCACCTGTTGGTAGGCCTCATAGTTTTTTCCTAGCACGGCGGAAATCTTCAGTTGCAGGTCCAACGCGCTCTCCAGCTCATTTCGCGCCGCATGGACACGCGGATCCTGTTTCACCTCCAAGGGCTGCTGCAGGGTTTGTTTTCCCGCTTTGAGTTGAACTTCGTATTCCCCCGGCAGCGCTAGTGGTCCTTCGGGCGGCAGCGGCGTTGCGCCCACAATCGCCGCAATCGGGTAATTGTAAGGGGACTGCACATGCACCGCCGGTGGATCGGTATACCGCAAGTTCCATACGAACCTGTGCATTCCTGGTGTTTTCGAAAGTGGCTGAGGATGGGCGATCCAATATTCCGCCACAAAGGGAAGTTCGTCTTCTTCCTTTGGAAGCGGCGCGCTTGAATAGCTGTGGACCAGATTGCCGGCTTCATCGCGAATGTCCGCTTGCACTTCCCCTGAAAAACTTGGCGGCAGGTAATAATCGATGATCGCTCCATCGGGAGGGTTCTTTCCTGTCGGAACTTCCGACGGCAGCGGCGTGTCTTGATTCTCATCCCGCCTCACCCGAATCGCGGTTCTCGGCCTAAACAAGTGCTCTCCGTCTGACGCCATGCGTGCATTCACCTGCCGCAACGGCGTCACGTCATCCAAAATCCAGAATGAGCGTCCATAGGTCGCCGCCACCAAGTCATCTTGTTCAATCGCCAGGTCGTCAATCGACGCCACCGGCATGTTCAGCCGCAACGACTGCCAGTGGTCGCCATCATCAAAAGAAACGTAAGCGCCTGTTTCCGTTCCTGCATACAGCAAGCCCCTGCGGACCGGATCTTCCCGCACCGCTCGCGCAAAATCCTTCCCTGCAATCCCGCTAACAATTTCCTGCCAGTTTTCTCCATAATCGCGAATTCGAAAAATGTGCGGCTTCAAGTCATCCAGGCTATTGCGATTCACGGCTGCATACGCCGTGCCGGCATCGAAGTGCGACGCTTCGACGATACTTACCGTGCTCCATTCCGTGACCGCTGCAGGCGTTACGTTTTTCCATGTTTTCCCAGCGTCTTTTGTAATCTGGATGTTCCCGTCGTCCGTTCCGACCCAAATCACACCTTCCTTCACGGCGGAAGGGGCGATCGTCAAAATCGTCCCGCGCCGTTTCTTCGTGTCCTTCTCCTCGGCGCGAATCCGCGTAAGATCAGGACTGACTTCGTCCCAACTCGTGCCCGCATTGCTGGTCTTCATTAAGAACTGCGTGCCCAAATAAAGCAGGTGCGGATCCTGCGGCGAGAAGACCATGGGGATGGTCCAGTTGAATCGATACTTGCTCCCCTCTGGAATAGGCGCGGGCGAAATATCCCGCACTTGCCCCGTGGTTTTGGAAAGCCGAACCACGCTGCCGGCGGGTCCTGCGTTGTAAACCACGTCTGGGTCCAAAGGATCAGGAACGGTGTAACCGCTTTCTCCCGGGCCTACCGGAAACCAGTCCCGCACCGTAATTTGTCCGTTGTTTCCGCGGCTCGCAATTGCCGCAGTGCCGCTATCCTGCTGCGGTCCATACACCCAATACGGAAACCGATGATCGGTTGCAACTCTGTAGAATTCCCCCGTTGGCTGGTTGTACCAGGGGCTCCACGTCTCGCCCCCGTTCACGCTAAGGGTTGCGCCTTGATCCGTTCCCAAAATCATCCGTTGAGGATTCATCGGATCGATCCACATGGTGTGGTAATCATCGCCTCCCGGCGCACCCTTGATGGCCGTGAAACTCTTTCCTCCATCCGTGGACCGGTAGAAATTCTGCAACGGCACATAGACGAGGTCGGGATTTTTCGGGTCCACAAAAATTTCGCCCATGTACCAGGACGTTTCGATGCGCGGATCGTTGGTAATTTTGCGCCACGATGCTCCACCGTCATCCGAACGAAACAGACCGCCCTTCTTCTGTTTCGCTTCGATAATCAAGTAAACGCGCGGCCCGCGCGTTCCCGGCGCACTTGTACAGCCCGCTTCCAGGCTCAAGTGGTTGATCTTTCACATCCGGCTTCCAAATCACATGCCAAAGCGTCGCATAAACAACTCGCGAATTGCCTGGCTCGTAGCAGAGATCGACGGCGCCGGTGGTGTTGTCTTTGAACAAGACTTTGTTCCAATTCTTCCCGCCATCCGTGGATCGAAAAACGCCGCGCTCCTCATTTGGCCCATAGCCATCGCCGATCGCCGCCACTAGCACAATGTCCGGGTTCCGGGGATCAACCAGGATACGGGCGATATGCCGCGTGTCTTCCAAGCCCAAGTGTTGCCACGTTTCCCCGCCGTTCGTCGACTTGTAAACACCGTTTCCGTATGAAACGTCGCCGTAAATCGTGTTCACTCCCGTCCCCAAATAAATAATGTTGGGATTCGTTGGCGCCATCGCAATGGCACCCATCGATGCCACGGACTCTCGGTCAAAAATCGGTTTCCACGTGACGCCGCCATCGGTAGTCTTCCATACGCCTCCACCATCTGTTCCCATGTAATAAATGGCTGGGTTTCCTGGGACGCCGGCGACTCCGTTCACTTTCCCCCCGCGAAATGGCCCAATCATTCGCCACTTCATTTCGGAATACAGCGACGGAGGGACATCCTGAGCAATCGCATGCCCGACTGCCCCAAACATGGCGAACCATGCCTGCGCAACAAGCATGGCCGCACTGGTCCAACCGATCGCCTGCAACATGAATCCCTCCCTGTCTCAGATTATTTAACGATTGGCCAACACTCGATGCCCGGGAACCCTCATGAGCCGCTCGTCCGCGGTCACGAGCGTCAAATCATATACTTTTGCCGTGGCCACGAGGAACCGGTCCGCGGGACCGCCGTATCCGAGCAATGTGAATCGGATTTCGTGAGCCACTTGCCCATTCAAGGGGATCGCGTCCGAATCCTGCGCCGCTTCCCAGAGTCGGAGATGCGGCTTTTGTCTCTCCCGGTTCGTCTCAACGCCGTTGTTTACGGTTGGTCGCCACCCTCAGAATCCGCCAAAGGGTTGTCAGCAGGCGGTTTCGTCGCGTCCACTTCCGATAACCTGGCTTTCTTAAGCTCTTTGTTCAGAGCAGGAATGTCCAGCTCTTTCGCCTCTTTCCAACGAGACAGCAATGACCCCAGCGCGGTCCTCAGTTCGCCAAATACTGCAGTGGCCTGCGTTGTTGGTGCCGCATCGGCGCTGTCGGCGACCGAGAGCATCCCCAGAAAATGCTGGTTGAGCGTAGAGAAGTTCTCCGCTTGCTTTCCGCTGGGCGGTAATCCGTAGAAGCTGCTTTGCGCCGCCCCCTCCAGTTCGGCGGCCTTCTTGTCTAACCCGGTGATGGCATCCGCGAGTCTGCCCTTCCCCGCTCTTGCGGCCAACTCTTTCAATTGCGCGCGCACCGAACGAACTTGCTTGAGCGCCTCGTAACTTTGATTCATGCCGTCCGAAGAGCCGCTCTCCATTTCAAATTGCTTTCGCAAATCAGCAAGCGAAATCGTGATGCGCGGATCCATTTTTATCACCAGCGGTTGTGTATAGGTCTTACCGTCCATCGTGAGTTTCACCGTGTAGTTCCCAGGCAACGCCCAGGCTCCCAGCGGGTATTTCGGCGTGTCGCGATAAATCGCCGAAATTGGGAATTCGTGCTGCATCGATTCCGGCGGAGCGTAGTGCATGTCCCACACAAAACGGTGCATTCCCGTCTCCGCCGAAAGAATTTGCGTTGGCCTTACCCAGTACAACGGGATCGGATTCTCCCTGGCGATTTTTTCCAGCGGCTCCGGTTTTTCAGTGCTGGAGTACCGCCTCACCAGACGCTTCTGCTCATCAAGAATCTCCAGCGTCAAGGGATTTCTTGAGGCTGACTCCAAGTAATAGTCGATGATCGCTCCATCGGGTGGGTTCTTCCCTGCCGGAAATTCCGGCGGCAATGGCGTGTCCGGATTGCGGTTCCAGCGAAAACGAATCGCGGTCTCTGGTGCATACAGATGCGCGCTTTCCTTGGCAATGTCTGGAGTCAGTTGCCGCAGCGGCGTAATGTCATCCAGAATCCAGAAGGAGCGGCCATGCGTGGCAACAATTAGATCATCCCTATGAATCGCCAGGTCGCGCATGGACGTGTGCGGAAGATTGAGTTGCAGCGGCTGCCAGTCGTCGCCGTCGTTGAAGGAAATGTAGACCGAACCCTCGGTACCCGCAAAAAGCAGTCCCTTTCGCTCAGGATCTTCGCGTACGACATTGCTCGCGCCTCCGTCAGGAATGCCCCTGGTAATTTCCTCCCAGGTCTTCCCAAAATCGCGTGTGCGGTAGATGTGCGCCCGCAAATCATCTAAGCGAAACGAATTGATCGCCGCGTAGGCCGTGCCCGCATCAAAATGAGAAACCTCGATGATGGAGACTTTACTCCACGGCTTCAGTTGCGGAGGCGTTACGTTTTGCCAGGATTTTCCGCCATCCCGTGTGAGGTGAATCAGTCCATCGTCCGTACCCGCCCAAATCGTATTGGCTTCTTTGAATGAAGGCGCAACCGCGTAAATCACACCTCGATGTTTTCCTTTTTCCGGATCGCTCGTGGCAAAGACTCCCAGATTCGCAGGAATTTCATACGCTTCGCGCGTCAGGTCCGGACTGATGATCTGCCAACGATTTCCCGCGTCGGTGGTTTTGAAAAGCACGTTGGCCGCGAAGTACAGCGTGTGCGGCTCGAGCGGCGAGAAAACCACGGGCAGCGTCCGCACGTAGCGGTATTCGCCCCGGCGAATCGGCTCGGGGGTAACTTGGGCGTATTCACTGATGTCCTGTTTCGTACGCGTTAGCCACGCGCCATAGAGAATGTTCGGGTCGAGCGGATCAACAGCGATGTCTCCGTATTCGAAGATACCCGGCAGTCGCCAATCGCGAAATGTAATCTGGCCAAAATCGCTTCGGCTCAGCGTCGCCACCGAACCGCTTTCCTGTTGCGCGCCGTACACCCAGTAAGGAAAACGGTTGTCAGTGGTAACGTGATAAAGCTGCGCGGTCGGCTGGTTGTACCAGCCGCTCCAGGTCTCGCCGCCATTCACGCTAATGACAGCCCCTTGATCGCTCGAAAGCGCCATAATCTGCGAGTTCTCCTGGCTGATCCAGATTCGCTGGTAATCGTCTCCGCCCGGCGCTCCCTTGAAGCCAACAAAGGTCTTCCCTCCGTCCGTGGATTTCCAAGTAGTGGTGTTCGCAACATAAACAACGTCGGGGT
Organism: Acidobacteriota bacterium; assembly: GCA_003223245.1. Taxonomy (GTDB): domain Bacteria; phylum Acidobacteriota; class Terriglobia; order Acidiferrales; family UBA7541; genus Acidiferrum. The sequence continues at coordinate 59,084 of QHYI01000138.1, read as the reverse complement.
TGTCCGGGGCAACCGCAATTCCCATCGCCCCCGGACCGCGCCCCCCGATTCGGTGATCCGCATTGATGAGCTTCCAGGTTTCGCCGGCGTCATTCGAAACGTACACACCGCCATTCCTGTTTGCTTCCACCGAGGCATAAATGCGGCTTGGCTCGCTCGGCGCCACCGCGATGCCGATGCGGCTCAATCCCTCTTCCGCGCTAGGCAATCCTTTCGTGAGCGGACTCCAATTCGTTCCTCCATCGGTCGATTTGAAAATTCCACTGCCAGCAGTGATGAACGACGCGCCACTCCGAATCTCCCATGGCGCGACGCGCGCGGCCCAAAGCGTGGCATAAACTGTCTGTGGATTCGACGGGTCAAACGCCAAATCGGCCGCGCCCGTGTTTTCGTCCTGGTACAACACTTTCTGGAATGTCTGCCCGCCATCGGTCGAGCGAAATACCCCGCGCTCCGCGTTCGGGCCATAAGGATGACCTAGCGCCGCGACAAAAACACGATTGGCATCCTTCGGATCCACGATCATCGCGGCGATCTGCTGCGCGTCGCGCAGCCCAAGATGGGTCCACGTTGCTCCCGCGTCCGTGGAATTGTAAACCCCGTCGCCTGTTGCCAAGTCCGGCCGCTGCAAGCCTTCTCCGCTGCCCACATAAATTACGTTTGGGTCGGAGGGAGCCACTGCCAAGGCGCCCACCGAACCTGTAGGCTGGTCATCAAAAATTGCATGCCAGGTGTTCCCGAAATCCGTAGTCTTCCACACGCCGCCGTTGACTGCCGCCATGTAAAAGACGTTGAGCTGATGCGGCACGCCGGAAATGGCCACGGTGCGGCCGCCGCGAAAAGGTCCGAGGCAACGCCAGCGCATCTCGCCGAAGAATTTTTGTTCCAGGGGAGCGCTCTCCCGATCGGAGGATGCGGAGGCCTGTTCCTTGGAATGGCCAGCAATCCCCGGAATCGTTAATAGGCAGCATAAGCAGAATCCGTATGCGATTCCTCCATAACACCAATTCCTCGGTGCATAACTCTTACCCAAACAACGCATCGGGCACCTCCCCGAAATCGCAGAGGATACTCTGCCGGACACAGGAGGGCAAATCTAGGTAAGCATTTGCGAGGAGGAAGAAGCTATGCGCCGCGTCGAACAGGGCCAAAAAATTGAGGGCGCCGCAGCCGTTAGACTGTTGCGCCCCCGTTCAATTGCGCCGCAAAGTTTTTAACGCTTCCCGGCTCAATCTGGGGAGGAGGTTAAACCTGCCGTTTTCTCTTGGCAAGAAGTTTCTCAGATTTTGTCTGTGGAAAGCTGTGCACGCCTGTGCAAAAAGCTTCGATTCCGACTCGGGTCTCGAAGGATGAGGGAGCGCAGCCCCGTCACCAAGCTAGACCAAGGATTTGTAGTCTCGGGAGGACTCCGCGTCTACTTTTGAGCGGCATTATGAAACCATCGCCCGGCCTTTCGGGTGACGGTTCACGCGGCAGGATCTCACTGGACTGCTGCGGAGACTCGGCTACCCTGCGGTTAAGACAGCCTAGAAATTATTCTTCGGCCTTTTTGCGGCGCAAGCGGAAAATCTCTCGCGGGAGGGCTTTGAGGAACTCGCGGCCCCAGATGCCGATGAGCAGGGCGGCTGCAAAGAGCATAATGGCGTCGAGGCTGGCGCGCCCTTGGCGGGTCCAATAGAGCGTGTCCTTCAGGTTGAGCCAGAGGGCAAATTCATCCAGCGTGAGCGCGGCCCCTTGCACCATAAAGCAGCGACATCAAGCGGCTCGCAAGCAAAGAGGTTCCCTTGGTCCCTGTTCCCACTTCGATTAACCAACAGAATCCCACGACTAACAGCAAAAGAATTCCCCAGACCAAGTGGTGGACGTGCGTCCCGCGTATATAAATGTAATGAAACGGGGCAATCTTCCGCCCGGCGGCGTAAGCCATGGAGCGGGCCAGGGCCAGCGTCAGAAAAAATCCCACGGCAGCCAGGAACAGCCGACGCTTGGGACGATCCTTGACATGCTGGTGAAACAGCTCCCCCACCCGCGGATGCCATAGAAACAAAAGGACTAAGGCGATTAGGAGGATAGACAGGCCGAAGAGCAGGCTCCATGCCAGCATGAACTCCCTTCCACCTACAAAGAATAATCGAAATTCACGCGGACGCACCCCGCTTAACACATTGAGCACAGGCGGACTCTCGGGCTATTTCCCGGCTCGCTCGATTCCCTTATTTTGTGGAGAAAGGGGACAAGCGTATGAACACCAAGTGGTTCGCGCTCGCGGGCGGTTTGCTGCTTGCCGGGGTTTGTTCGGCCAAAGAACACGACGACTATCAGAAGGGGACTTTGCTGCGGATGGATTCCGCTCCCTGCGGCATGCAGGAAAAGGGCGGGAAATCCGTGGCAGGCGAGCTGCTCGGAACCGACTCGCAAAACAAAAAGACCCAGGAAGTGCTCTGCCAGGAATACGTGCTGCAGGGGGAGAAGGTGGTCTACCGCATCCGCCCGAAAGATGACAAGCACCCGGTGCTGCTGCCCATCGGCGAAACTGCTCAATATCGGCTCCACAAGGATAAGTTGATCTTGAAAGTGGCGGAGGGAGATGACAAGGAACGCGAGTATATCGTCGTCTCCATGACGCCACGGGAAGACCACCGGGAGGCGGTGGCAAGCAAGAATTAAGCAAAGCGAATTCTTGAAGTGGAAACCAACGGCGCCTCGCGAGGGTGCGGGCGCCGTTTTTATTTCTGCGTTACGTCAAGGGACGAGACGCATAGGCCTCGAGGCGCTTTTTGTAAAGGAATAGCACGCTGGGACCGAACGACAGCAGCATGATGGCCATGCCGGTGATGATTCCGAAGCTGGTGACCATGGGCGCGGAACAATCGTGGCGCCGCCGCACGATGACATGGCAAGGCACGACCACCAACAGTTCCAAAATGCTGCCTCGCAGCAGCCAGGACATCACGCGGTTCACAATCTCGGAGGAATTGCGCAAGAAAAAATAAAACACGATCCCCCAAAAGAGCCAAGCCAGACCGAAGAAAAGGAAAGGATTCGCAAACGCCCCTTCTCCGAACCTATCACCCTGAACTGCGACGCCAATTGCGCCAATCAGCGCGAAAGCCAGGAGCGCGGTGAGAATTCCCGCCAAGACGCAAGACAAGAGAATGTGTGAGCGCGGCTTGAGGCGTTTTTGCGAAGTGTCCACCGACAAGAAAAACAGAAGCGCCTGCCCGCCCAGAACAATGACGATAGGGAACCAAGCCAGCCATTCCCGATAGGCAGCAAGGACTCCGTGCGAGAATTCACGCAAGTCCGAGGGACCAGCGAGCAACACTGCCATCGGTGTAAGCAAGCCCAACACAATCAGCGCATAGATAATGGAAATGAGGACGCCCCATTTGCGCATGGGTCCTCCCTTCCGGACGGATGAAGAATGCTTATCACAAAACGCGTACACCTGACTGTGACGTGCGACAGACAGCAGTACCGCGCGAAGATGCGGGTGCGCCGATAACGTTGCATCCTCGCAAGCCGCTCGATTACGGGGCGTGAGCGGCCACCACGCCGAGGTCGGCAATATTGTCGCCTTTTTTCAGAGAAGGCACGGCCTTGACATGAAGCACAACGCCTGTGACGGGAGCACGCGGCTCCGCGATGACTTTGCCGAAGTAGTCCGTGATCGTGCCTAGCTTCATTCCCGCGGACACGTCGGTGCCGCCCCCCAGCGCCGCCGAAGCCGTGCCCACCGTGAAGGAAGACTGCGCGTAACAAGAAACACAGAACAAGAGCGCAAGCAAAGGAATCGAAACAGTTCGCCTGGGAAGACGCATTATTCACCGCCTGCGGTCCTGATCTCAGGAGATGCGGGTGTCGCCGGTGCGGAGTCGCCCTTGACGTAATGGTTGAACCACGCCATATAGCGCTCCATGCGGTCCTTGATGTGCGACGGCACGGTGAAGCCGTGATACTCGCCGGGGTAGACGACAAGCTCCGTCGTGCGCCCAAGCGTCTTCATCGCTTCGTACATTTGCTCGCCGCCAAGAATTGGCACGTTTGCATCGAGGTCTCCACCCATGAACAGCGTGGGCGTGGTGATGCTCGCAACGCGATAGAAGGGCGAGATTCTGTCCCAGACGGCTCTATTGTCCCAGGGATAGCCGAGTTCGATATCGTAATCGCGCTGGTAGTGGTCGTGGCCGTAGAAGCTGGCAACAAGCGCGACTCCTGCACCCGAGATAGCCGCCTTGAAACGTTGGGTCTGGGCAATGATGAAGTCCGTCGAGATACCGCCATAGGACCAGCCGCCCACGCCAAGTTTGTCCGGATCAGCGATGCCTTCCGCGACCGCGTAATCCACCATGGCCACGTCATCCTGGTAGTCTTTATTTCCCCAATCCGCATAAATCGCGGCGCAGAATTTCTGCCCGTAGCCGGAAGAGCCGCGCGGATTGGGCAGCAACACGGCGTAGCCATTCGCGGCGTAAAGCTGGGCTAGATGGTAGAAAGAGGCGGAGTATTGGCCTACAGGCCCGCCATGCGGATTTAGCAGTGTGGGCACTTTCTTGCCGGGTGTGTAATCGAGCGGTTTGTACAAATATCCTGCGATCGTTGTGCCGTCCTTGCTCTTGAAGTGCACATAATCGGCTTGCGCGAGGCGCAGTTGCGCAAACAGCGCGTCATTGGTCTTGGTCAGGCGCGTAGGTTCTTTCGCGCCGTTGGCAAGGTAGAAGATTTCATCGGGACGATCGATAGTCGTGATTTGCGCGGCGATGGAGTCATCTTTGCCGAGCGAATAAGCTCCGACCACGAGGCGGCCGCCAATCGGGCGCGTGATCTCTCCGCCGCCGACGGGAATGCGGCAAAGATTCTGCGTGCCGTCGTCTTCGGCGGTGAAGTAGATGTACTTGCTGTCATTCGAAAAACGCAGGTGGTGAATGCTGCGATCAAAAGCACGCGTAAGGATATGGGCTTGCCCGCCTGTTGAGGGAACGACCGCCAAATGCCGCGTGTTGTAATAAAAAAGATGCGGGTCCAGCTCGGTCACGTAGGCAATCCATTTGCCGTCGGGCGACCAAACCGGCGAGGAATCCGGACCGGGCTCCGGCGTGACTTGCGTCAGGTGCGCGCCCTTGTCGGTATTGTCCGCAGCGACCATCCAAATGTGCGCCTTATAGTTGGCATCCGCGTCCGGGGTGTGGTTGCTGCTGAAGGCGAGGGCCTTGCCATCCGGCGACCAAGCCGGCTCGTTGTCGTCAAAATCCCCCGAAGTGATTTGCGTCATTGTTTTCGCCGCAACATTGAAGACGTAGAGGTGCGTGCGGCGCCGATCCAGATAGCCGACCGTGTCGCGCTTAAATTGCAGGCGGTCAATCACGAATGGAGGAGGAGTTTTCGGTTTCGACGGCGTGGCAGGAGCGGGCCTTTCCTTGTTCTTTGCCGCTTCGATGTCCTCCGGCTTGGGATCGCGAACAATCAGCACCAGCCGCGTGCTATCCGGAGACCATTCGAAGGCGTCGACGCCTTGTACAGTATCGGTCAGACGCACGGCTTCGCCCCCGCGTCGGTCGAGCAGCCACACTTGTGATTTTCCGCCGTCTCGGGCCGACAGAAACGAGAGGTACTTGCCGTCCGGGCTCCAGCGCGCATGACCGGAGGAGATGCCTTCTGCCGTCATGGGAATCGCGTCGCCGCCATTGGTCGGAATCATCCACACGCGCTGCTCGTTCTTGTCTTCTTTGAGCATGCGCATGCGCACGGCGTAGGCGATCCATTGCCCATCGGGACTGATTTCAGGCTGCGACACATCGCGAATCGCGAAGAAGTCGTCAATGGTGATTGCGCGCGGGGTTTTCGACGTCGTTTCCTGCGCAACCAATGAAAGCGGCAAAGCAAAACTGGCGATGGCCAGGCGAAGGGCAAATTTCATGCGAGGGCTCCTGAAGCTGAGATAGCTGATCTGACGGTGGCGTAGTGTAGCAAAGGAAGGATGAATGTCGCTTTGAAAAATGTACAGCGAATACTGCAGCGGGCTCGCGCCCGCTCTCAGCTACTCATAACGAAGAGCCTTCAGGGGATCCAGCCGCGAAGCGCGGTAAGCCGGCAAGAAGCTCGCGAGCGCCGCAACAGCCGCCAGCGTAACCACCGCGAGGACCAGCGTGAAGGGGTCGCGCGGTTTCAATCCGTAGAGCAGCGATTTCACCACCTGCGCGGACGCCAATGCCAGCGTGGTTCCGATCACCAGGCCTGCGGCGGTCAGAATACCTGCTTCCCTCAGGATCATGCCTACCACATCCGTGCGCTTTGCGCCGATGGCCATTCGGATGCCGATTTCTTTGGTGCGCTGGACAACCATGTAGGCAATCACTCCGTAAAGTCCAATCGCTGCCAGCAGCGCGGCGAGAAATCCGAAGAAGCCGGAAAGCGTGGCCATCAACTCATCGCTCACAAGAGAGTTGTGCACTTGTGTCTTCAATGCTTTGAACTCGAAGTCGATGCCCGGATTAACGTCGCCAATCGCTTGTTTGATGGAGGACATCAAGCTCCCAAGCGGCAGCGAGGAATGAATAATGATCTGATCGTCCGGGCTGGGTTTTTCCTGCTGCGTGGGCGGAAAATACATGAACGGCAGGTACTCCTCATGCATGTCGTTAAACTTATGATCGCCGGTAACTCCCACAATCTGGTAGAGCGGGCGTGGCTTACCCGGGGGTTCGTGAATCCGAAATCTTTTTCCCAGCGGATCCGCGCCCTTAAAAATCTTTCGAACGAAGGCTTGATTGACGATGGCGACCTTGACGGAAGTGGCGCTATCCTGGTCATCGAAATCCCGTCCGGCCAGAAGAGGCGTGCCGACGGTCTGAAAATAGCCCGGCCCCACGTAATTCAGCCACGCGACACCCTTGTCCTCGTCCGATCCTTCCGTGATGACGTCGTCATTCCAAGAGCTGCCTCCAAAAGGAACCAGCATCGCGTGGGCGGCGGATTCCACGCCCGGTATGGCTTTCACGGCCTTGACGAGTTGCCGCTTATATTCCGTGTAGCGGTCCTCGGGAATTTGCAGGCGATTGAAATCGACACTGGTAATCAGAATCCCGTTTTGCCGGAATCCTAAGTTCAGCGCCGTCAAATTGTGCAAGCTCCGGGCAAAGAGCAGCGCCCCCATCAGCAAAACCACGGAAATGGCGACTTGCGAAACGACCAGAATTCGACGCAGGCTAAACCGCTCGCGCCCACCGGTCATTCCCCGGCTTCCGGATTGCAACAACGCTGCGGGTTCCACGCGCGTCGCCCGGAATGCAGGCGCCAGCCCGAACAAAACCGTGGTCAAAACGGCGAGCGCCGTGGCGAACTCCAGCACGCGCCAGTCCGTCGGGAGCTCCAGGAAAATCCGATTACCCGCCGTACTGAGAAATGCCACCAGCATCCGGCTGACGGCCAACGCGAGAAACAATCCGCCAAGGGAGCCGGCCAACGCCAGGAGGATACTCTCGGAAAGCAACTCGCGGATCATCCGCCCGCGAGTAGCTCCAAGCGCGAGGCGAATGGTGATTTGCTGTTCCTTTGCCCCCGTGCGGGCCAGCATCAGATTCGCCAGATTGGCGCAGGCAATCAGCAACACGAGTCCCGAGATTCCGAGCAACAGCCAAAGCGGCGTTTCGGAATCTTGGCGCAAATTTGAGAATCCCGTGCCCGCCTGGAAAACGCCGAGTTGGTACGCAAGGTACTTCTTTATGCCTTCGGAGTCATAGAAAGGGGGAATGGTTTCTTGCAGAATCGCAGGGGTGACGGCCTTGATTTGTGCATTCGCGCGCGCAACGCTCCAACCCGGTTTCAAGCGCCCAACCGAAGCCAGCCACCAGGCATGGCGAATGGTAAGCCGGTTGTTGCGGGGACTCACGATAGGCTCAATGCAAATGGGCACGACGGCGTCAAACGTGTCTCCCACCGAAATGCCCGTGAAACCCGGCGACGTGACGCCGACAATCTCAAACGAATTTCCATCCAGACTGAGCCGCTTGCCTACAATCGAGGGATCCCCGCCAAAATTGCGCTGCCAAAACGCATAGCTGATGTTCGCTGCGCCAAGGGCGCAGCCGGGCTGGTCATCCGCCGGTCCCAGCAAGCGGCCGAGGAACGGCTCGACGCCGAGCACCTGGAAAAACTCGCCGCTGACGCGCAAGACATTGGCGTAGCGAATCTCGCCTCCCGTCGCCAGGTTGAAACGTTGGGCGCTCCAGGCGGCAATTTGCGCAAATCCTTGCTGGCGGTCCCGAATCTGCTGCCACATCGGGAAGCTGAGCTGGGAATACGGCCCGGAAAACTGGCCGGAGCCCCAGTGGCGATCCGCTATGCGCACGGTGGCCAATTCTTCGGGATTCTTCACGGGGATAGTGCGAAGGCGGATGGCGTCGATGAGCTGAAAAATGGCGGTATTGGCCCCGATGCCCAAGGCGAGCGTCAGGATCGCGATCAGGGTAAACCCTGGACTGAGGCGAAGCGCCCGCAGGCCATACCGCAGGTCCTTCCACAGTGAAATCATGGCAACTCTCTCGGACTATAGACGTTTGGAAGGCCCAAAAGTCACGGAATGCGACCGAGGGGTTGGACGCGACCCTGCGCGCAAGCACAGCGGAAGCGGGTACCACAACCAGAGAGAAAGGTGGGAATGCCGCAGGGGCGGGCAGGCTCATTCGGACGCTCCTTTTGAAGCGATAGAACCTAACGGCAAAAGTGAACGAGCAGTCTAGCATGCACCGCTCGGGGATAAAGCGAGGGCGCTGGCGCCATGCGACGCGAGTGCGATCGTGGTGCGGGCAACACATGGCACTGAGCGCCAAAAAATTTTGGCTAAAATGCATTTTTCTCTTGCATACGGTGAGGAGTCTTGTATTCTGCATCTGCGAGTTCGCTATTTTTCACCTGTGATCGCGGGCGCTCCCCGCCGCGACGCGAGCGAGTTTCGCTGAGGAGGACGAGAGAGTATAAATTGAGTTCGGTATCCGTTTCTGCGCAGTTCCCTTCCCGCGCAATCCCAATCACCAAGAAGAAAGTTGCGAAGCTGACGCTCTGGCCTCTTGTTGCGGCCACTTTCTTCATGGTGTCTGGCGGGACGTACGGGACCGAGGAAATCATTCACGGCGCCGGTTACGGCCAAGGGATTTTGATCCTGCTCTTCCTGCCTGTGCTGTGGAGCTTGCCGACGGCATTCATGATCGGGGAACTGTCTAGCTCGTTGCCTGCGGAGGGCGGCTATTACGCATGGGTGCGGCGCGGCATGGGGAATTTCTGGGGATTCCAGGAAGCCTGGCTTTCACTGGCCGCCAGCATCTTTGACATGGCGATCTATCCGACGATGTTTGTGTTTTATTTGAAGCAGATGTCGCCCTGGTTCGGCATCGGGAACCACGGAATCTGTGCAGGGCTGTTTGTCGTGATGACGTGCGCGGCATTGAACCTCGCAGGGATTCGTGTGGTGGGATTAACTTCGCTGTGGCTGTTTTTTCTGCTCTCCGCGCCGTTCGCGTTGGTCGTGGTCCTCGCACCATTCAAAATGGGAGCGCTCGCCGATCCCCACGCAGCGCCTGCAACAACCAGTCTCGGTTTGCTTGGCGGAGTGCTCGTGGCCATGTGGAATTACATGGGATGGGATAACGCGTCGACGATTGCGCAAGAAGTCGAGCGGCCCCAGAGAACCTATCCACGCGCGATGATTGCCGCAGTGATCCTGGTTACGCTGACCTACGTGCTGCCGTTTGCTGCGGTGTATCTAACCGGGGCTCCTTCCTCTCTTTTCGCGGAGGACGGCTCGTGGGCCTCGGTTGCCGGAGCACTGGGAGGAAGGATCGCGGGTTTTGAATGGCTGCGATTCCTGGTTGTGCTGGGCGGGATGATGAGCGCTTTCGGGATGTTCAATGCGCTGGTCATGAGTTACTCGCGTCTGCCGCTGGCCATGGCCCGGGATGGGATGCTCCCGAAAGTATTCGCCAAAACCAGCAAGCGTTCCGATACGCCGTGGCTGGCAATCGTGGTTTGCGCGACCTGTTGGGCACTATGCCTTGGCCTGGGATTCAGGCGGCTGGTGACGCTGGACATCACGCTGTACGGCGCGAGTCTGATGCTGGAGTTTGTGACGCTGGTAGCGCTCCGTATCAAGGAACCGCAGTTGAAGCGCGGGTTTCGCGTTCCGGGCGGCCTGACCGGTGCGGTCTTGACCGGCTTGTTTCCCTTCCTGCTACTTTTGCTCGCCGTGGTCGAGAGCAATCAGGAAAGTGTGCTGGGAATGAACGGGCTTTTCTTCGGCGCTCTGCTTATGTTCGCCGGCTTTGCGGTCTATTTCGTGAGCGCCAAGCTGAACGTTCTGCAGGCCAAGCCAGTCACAGCCGGAAGGACCGAGGAACGGGAACTCGCCTAGGGCCAGCCCTCAAGGAAGTATCTCCTGTATTTTCTGCGAGTTGTCGGGAATCAGCCTATCTGTCTTGGGATCGTTCCGAACCGGCCGAACCGGAGTCGTAGTTTTGTTTTTGCGGCGGTGAGATATACTCGACGCTCGTTCAAAACACCAAAATAAGCTTGGGAGTTGACTTTGAAACTGCGTCGCGTTGTTCCCGCCGTTGTGTCTCTGCTGCTTTTCACTGGGGCGTCGGTTCGGTTGCTTGCCGGACCAGACACGCCAAAGCAATTCGACCAGAAACTGTTTCAAGAGCTGCATTGGCGGTTGATCGGGCCGTTCCGTGGAGGACGCGTGCTGGCGGTGACCGGGGTTCGCGGCCAACCCGAGACTTACTACTTCGGGGCGGTCGACGGCGGTGTGTGGAAGACCAACGATGGGGGGCGCACCTGGAAGCCGATTTTTGATTCGGAGCCGATTGCCTCGATTGGGGCGATCGCCGTGGCGCCCTCGGACGCGAACGTGATGTACGTCGGAACGGGAGAGGCGGACATGCGGTCGTCCATTTCTGTGGGAAATGGGATGTACAAGTCTACCGACGCAGGAAAGACATGGAAGCACATTGGATTGAGCGACACGCGGCAGATTGGAAGGATTCTGGTGGATCCGCGCGATGCGAACCACGTCTTTGTCGCTGCGCTCGGACACGCGTACGGGCCGAATACGGAGCGCGGCGTTTTCAATTCGAAAGATGGAGGAGCACACTGGCAGAGAGTTCTTTTCCATGACGACAACACCGGCGCGATTGACTTGGCGTTTGAGCCGGGAAATCCAAAGACAATTTACGTGGCTTTGTGGCAGACGCGCCGGCCGCCGTGGAGCGTTTACCCTCCTTCAAACGGACCTGGCAGCGGGCTATATCGTTCGAATGACGGCGGGGACCACTGGCAGTTGTTGGGACAGGGCTTGCCGTCGGAAGGATTGGGGCGAATGGGGATTGCGTTTGCACCGAGCAATCCGAAACGGATTTACCTGATTGTGGACGCCAAACAGGGCGGCCTTTACCGCTCGGATGATGGCGGACAAAATTGGCAACAAGTTTCTAAGGATCGCCGGATTTGGGGACGAGGCTGGTACTTCAACGAAGTGACCGTCGATCCGAAAAATCCCGACATTGTGTACGTGCCGAATACTTCGATTTATCGCTCCGTGGACGGAGGAAAGAGCTTTACCGTGTTTAAGGGTGACCCGACGGGGCCGGACTATCATGAACTGTGGATTGATCCGGACGACTCAAAGCGAATGGTTTTGAGCTGCGATCAGGGTGCAGTGGTCACGCACAACGGCGGCGAGACGTGGAGTTCGTGGTTCAACCAAGCGACGGGGCAGTTCTACCACGTTGCGACCGACAATCGGTTTCCGTATTGGGTGTATGGGGCACAGCAGGATAGCGGGCCAGCGGCAACGGCAAGCGCCAGCAAGTACCGCTTTCTGAATTTTCACGATTGGCGGCCGCTGGAAGCAGGTGATGAAAACGGCTACATCGCGCCCGATCCGTTGAATCCGGGCGTGATCTTCGGCGGATTCGTGGCGCGGCAGGACTTGAGCAATGAGCAGATTCAGGAGATGCCGCCGACGATTGCGCAGGAAGGCCCCTTCCGGCGCACCTGGACGCTGCCGCTGGTGTTTTCGCCGCTCGATGCGCATGTCCTTTACTTCGGGGCGCAGATTCTGTTTCGAACGGAGGACGGCGGAAATTCCTGGCAGGCGATCAGCCCGGATTTGACGCGCGAAGATCCCGGCGTGCCCCCGAATCTGGACGCGGCAACCGCAGCGGATGCTCCCAAGGGAAAACGGCGCGGCGTCATTTACACGATTGGACCGTCGCAGGTGAAGGAAGGAGACATTTGGGCGGGAACAGACGATGGACAGATTCAGTTGACGCAGGATGAAGGCAAGAACTGGGAGAACGTCACACCGAGGGAATTGACGCCGTGGAGCAAGGTGACGCACATCGAAGCGTCTCATTCGGATGCAGGCACGGCTTACGCCGCAGTGGACCGGCACCGGCTGGAGGATTATCAACCGTATCTTTACCGCACACGGGATTTCGGAAAAAGCTGGCAACGCGTTACGAATGGTATCCCGGATGGCAGCTTCTTGAATTGCGTCCGGGAAGATCCGCTTCGCAAAGGATTGCTGTACGCATGCACGGAAAAAGGCGTGTATGTTTCGTTCGATGATGGGGACCATTGGCAACCGCTGCAATTCAACTTGCCGGTGACTTCGGTGCGTGACCTGGTTGTGCACGAAAACGATTTGGTGATTGCAACATTCGGGCGCTCGTTCTGGGTGTTGGACAATGTAACGGCACTGCGGCAGATAGACGCGCACGTGGCCGCGGCCGAAGTGTGGCTCTACCAGCCGGCAACGGCATATCGCGTGCGCCCGGGAAGCGACGAAAGCACACCGATTCCAGACGATGAGCCGATGGCGGTGAACGCTCCGAATGGCGCAGCGCTGGATTACTACTTAAAGGACAAATCCGTAGCGCCGATCCAATTGGAGATTTTCAACAGCGACGGCAGGCTGGTGCGGCGTTTTGCCAGCGATGACGAAATACCCAAAGTGAATCCGAACGAGCTCCCCTTCCCAGCCTCCTGGGTTCCTCAGCCCCCCAAGCTCTCCGCTGAGGCGGGCATGCACCGCTTCGTGTGGGACTTGAGGTATCCGCCGGCAAAAGGCGCGCGGGCCTCGTTTCGCAGGCCTTCCGGACCGTTGGCGCTGCCCGGAAAGTACACCGTGCAACTGACGGCGCACGGCAAGAACACCACACAAACGCTAACCATCAAGATGGATCCGCGCGTAAGAGCGACTCAAGAAGAGCTGACGCGACAGTTCGAACTGGCTGCGAAGCTCTCGGCGCGCCAGAACGAAGTTGCTAGGGCACTAGAACAGATCGCCGAACTGCGAAAGCAGACCGAGGCTCGCAAGAAAGAGGCAAGCGGGAAGGCTGAAGTCGTCAAAGCACTCGAGGGGCTGGATCAAAAGTTGCAAGAGATGGTCGCGCCGGATGCCAGTGGCGGGTTCGGGCTGTTCGGTCTCGCGCTCCCCGGAAAGGAAGAAGAGACCTTAGCAAAAGTTGCGTCGACCCTGAACGGCTTGATGGCCATCGTGGAGAGCGCGGACGCGGCACCCACGGAAGATGCCGAAACGGCGAGCGCAAAGTGGGACAAAGCTGCGGAAGAAACACTGGCGCGATGGGCAGATTTTCAGAATAAGGACTTGGCGAGCCTTAATGCGTTGCTGCAGAAGGAGGATCTGAAGCCCGTCACCACAACAGAAACATCTGCGGGCCGTTAGATCCGCAGGAAAAAACTTTCCGGGTAGAAGGGCGGCGGCGAGAACGATCGGTCTCCATTTCGCGAAGTCGCACACGCCGAGCCGCGCGAATGGGCGGCCGGATTTGATATGCTGCTTGATGTGGGAAACTTCAGGCGGCTAAGATTCCTCACCATTTGGGTAGCGGGCTTGCTGTCATTTGCCTGCGCGGTGATGACCCTCGCATTGCAAACTTCCTCTTCAACACAACAACCTGCCACGGGCGCCGTGTCACAGCCCGCTACGACTGCGCCCGCCGGACAAAGCGCAACGTCGACACCGCAACCTTCCGCGCCCGGGTTGCAAACATCACCGGGCGGGCTAAACGTCGTCGTGCTTGACGCAGCCCACGGTGGAACGGACACGGGCGCGCGCGGAACCGGCGGAATTCAAGAGAGTGACCTTACGCTGGAATTCGCGGCCGCGGCCGAGCGCGCGCTGGAGCAGCAAGGATTTCAAGTGCTACAGACGAGGCAAGGAAACAATAACCCCTCTTTTGATGATCGCTCAGCGATCGCCAACGCACAGCGCGCGGCGGTCTTCATTACGCTGCACGTGGCCTCGACAGGAATCCCGGGAACCGTGCGTGTCTACGTCAACTCGGATTTGCCGCCAGTAACCTTAGCGAACGGATTTATCCCCTGGGACCGCGCCCAGGCCCCCTATCTCGGGCTAAGCCGAAAGCTGGGCGACTTGGTGCAAGGAATGCTCACGCAACAGTTCAAAGGTTCGCCGGATGCCGCGCAAACCGCAACCATACGCCAACTACGAACGACGGCCGCGCCAGCAATTGCGGTGGAGGTTTCAAGCGTGCTGGTGAACGACCGCGCGGACCTGGACCACATGGCTCCGGGCGTGGCGGATGCGATTGCGCGCGGCGTGGCGGCTTTCAAGCCCCTGTATGTGACTGCGAGCACCGGCGGAGCGCTGCCGTGATGGATCCCGCGATAGAACCCGCAAGCGGACGATGGAAATTCTGGCTTGCCACGCTGTTGGTGTTTGCGCTGATCGGCGCTGCGATTTTTGTTCCGATTCTCCGGAAGCGCATGAAGCGCGCCGCCCAGTTGCGGCAACAAAGCGAAGAGCAGGCGCGCCGCGAATTGATACAACCGGTTCCCATGAACCCCAGCGATCCGCGAGTGAAGGCCAAGCTTTTCTGGCTATCCGATAGGGATAATTCGGCGCTGGCGCCCGTGACTGTGGAACTGCCCCTTTCCAGTGATCCGGTGCTGCGTTCCAAGCAGGTATTGGATACGTTGCTGGCTGGTCCCGTAGATCTCGAGTTGCGTACTCTACCGCCGGATGCGACGCTGCTGGCGTTTTACATTTTGCCGGACGGCACCGCGGTCGCGGATTTTTCCGAGGCTCTGGCAACTTCAATCCCCTCGGGAATCGCCAGCGAACAATTGGCGGTTGAGTCCATGACGCACACGTTGCAGGCGAACGTGCCGCAGGTAAAATGGCTGAAGATTTTGATTCATGGACAGGAAGTGGAAACACTCGCCGGCCACGTAGACCTGACGGGAACGTTTGATGTGAACGCTGGCACAGAACAGGCGCCGACCAATCCCTCGTCGGCTCCTGTTGCCGGCAAGACCGGGGCCCTGCTTCTACAACCGTTGACACTGGACAGCAGCACCGGCAAACTGGCGAGGCAGTGAAAGAATCTTCGAGAACGGAAAACGGGCGAAAGAGCCAGGGCAGGAGGGCGGGTGAGAAGCGACGGCCGAGCTGCGGACCAGATGCGCCCGGTAAAAATCACGCCGGATTTCATTTCCACGGCCGAAGGCAGCGTGCTGATCGAGCTGGGGAACACGCGGGTGATTTGCACAGCGACGGTGGATGACGGCGTACCGCCCTTCTTGAAGGGCTCCGGCAAAGGTTGGGTGACAAGCGAATATGGAATGCTTCCGCGAGCCACCGAAGAGCGGACGCCGCGCGAAGCGACGCGGGGAAAACAGTCGGGGCGGACGCTGGAGATTCAGCGCTTGATCGGGCGGTCGCTGCGCGCGGTGACCGACCAGGAAACGCTGGGCGAGCGGACGGTGTGGCTGGATTGCGATGTGATTCAAGCCGATGGCGGAACGCGCACGGCTTCTATCACCGGAGCTTTTGTCGCTTTGGCGCTCGCCTTGGAACGCATGACGGCTGCGGGCATGCTAAAAAGCTCGCCGTTGATTGACACGGTAGCCGCTACGAGCGTGGGTATCGTAAACGACCGCGCGCTGCTGGACCTCGCTTATGAAGAAGATTCACGCGCAGAAGTGGACATGAACGTGGTCATGACGGGAAGCGGGCACTTTGTGGAAATTCAGGCCACCGCGGAAGGCCGCGCGTTCACGGGAAGCGAAATGCAGGACCTGCTTGCGCTCGCGGCCGCGGGAATCCGGCGACTCACCGAAGAGCAGCGCGCCGTCCTGCCTTTAAAATTCAGTGCGCGTGCCCGTTAAGTTGTTTCTCGCCTCGTCTAATCCAGGAAAGCTCAAGGAGTACCGTGTGCTCGCGGAAGCTGATGCTCCGGCTTCTGCTTCCATCGAGCTTGCGCCGGTGCCGGAATTTGCATCGCTCACTGAATTTGAAGAAAACGCTCCAACCTTCGCGGAAAATGCGGCAGGCAAGGCGCTGCATTATTCGCGGCTGCTGGAAGGATTGGTTTTTGCCGATGATTCCGGGCTGGTTGTGCCTTCTCTTGGCGGTGCCCCGGGCGTGCATTCGGCAAGATACGCGGGCGTGGATGCGCCCAATTCAAAACGCATCGAAAAACTGTTGAACGAAATGCGCGACAAAACAGGCGAGCAGCGCGCTGCGCATTTCGTCTGCGCCATTGCGCTGGCGCGACAGGGGAGAGCCTTGGCGGTGGTTACCGGCCGAGTCGACGGTGAGATTCTTGGATCCACACGAGGCGCGGGAGGGTTTGGCTACGATCCCGTGTTTTACTTCCCTCCTCTGAAAAAGACTTTTGCGGAACTTTCGGCCGAAGAGAAGAACGGGCTCAGCCATCGCGGAAAAGCGTTCCGCAAGTTGCTCGTAGCGCTTTCCTCCATGCTATAGTCTTGGCTTTTATGGCAACGAAGCTGAAGAAAAAGAGATCTGCTATCAGGAAAGTAGCTCGCACGAAGGGAAAACCCGCGAACCCGGCAAAGGCAGCCAAAGCGGTGAAGCCCGTCCACGCGGGAGGCACCGATCCTAAGCGCGTGGCGGCCATCCTTGCAAAGCTCGATGAAGCGTATCCCAACGCCACCTGCGAACTGAATCACAAAAACGCATTTGAGCTGCTGATCGCCACAATCCTTTCGGCGCAGTGCACGGACGTGCGCGTGAATCAAGTCACCGAGACGCTCTTCAAGAAATATCCTGATCCAAAGGCATTGGCCTACGCCAATCCGGGCGAGCTAGAACAAGAGATTCGTCCCACGGGTTTTTTTCGCAACAAAACCAAGTCGGTGATGGGCGCGAGCCGGGGGATTATTGAGAAGTTCGGCGGCGAAGTGCCACGAACCATGGACGAAATCCTTACATTGCCCGGTGTGGCGCGAAAAACGGCAAACGTTGTTTTGGGAACCGCCTATGGAATCCCCAGCGGCATTGTGGTCGATACCCATGTGCAGCGCATCGCCAACCGGTTGGACCTGACGCACAATGAGGACCCCAAAAAAATCGAACAGGATCTGATGAGGGTGATTCCCAAAGACAAGTGGATTCTTTTTTCGCACCAGATCATTTGGCACGGGCGGAGGACTTGCCAAGCGCGCAAGCCAAAATGTGTGGAATGCAACCTGCAATCTTTGTGCTACGCGAAGGACAAAACCATTTGAAGTCCGTTGTGACTTCTGTGATGTAGGGAAAGCCTCCTTGTGACGCGCCTCACAGTATTCCGAAAGCATCTGCCGTAACATAAACCCAATGAAGGTGACTGCGAAAGCGTTCTCGAGCCTACCCAAAGAGACCTACATTGCTGCCCTCACGCTTCTTGCAATCGGCTTGCATCTTGTCTTGCGCTATGCGCCAGCTACCCCGCCCGGGGTTGCCGACTGGCCCCTGTTCATCGCCCTGCTCATTGGTGGAATTCCCCTGGTCTTTGAGTTGGCCAAGAAACTCTTCAAAATGGAATTTGGCTCGGACCTTCTGGCCGGCGTCTCGATTTTCACGGCGGTTCTGCTGGCGCAGTATCTGGTTGCCGCCATCGTTGTCCTAATGCTATCGGGGGGAGCAACGCTGGAATTTTACGCGACCGCAAAAGCTTCCTCCGTGCTGGCTGCCCTGGCAAGAAGGATGCCGAGCATTGCGCACCGACGCGAAGGCTCTCTCCTGCGCGATGTGAAGCTCGAAGAAATTCGCGTGGGAGACGTTCTGACCGTGTTTCCGCACGAAATCTGCCCGGTCGATGGCGAGGTGCTGGAGGGCCACACCGTCATGAACGAGGCGTACCTTACCGGCGAGCCCTATGAAATTTCCAAGACCCCGGGATCACAAGTGATTTCGGGCGCGATTAACGGGGAGCAGGCCCTGACGATTCGCGCGGAAAAGCTGGCGGTGGATTCTCGCTATGCGCGAATCATGCAAGTGATGCGCGAAACAGAGCAGCAGAAACCGCGCTTGCGGCGGTTGGGCGATCAGTTGGGCGCGTGGTATACGCCACTGGCGCTCGCCGTCGCCGGCGTTGCCGGTTTTCTCAGTGCCGACGCGCACCGGTTTTTGGCCGTTGTGGTCATCGCCACGCCGTGCCCCCTGCTGCTGGCGATTCCCACGGCCATCGTTGGCGCAATCTCGCTGTCCGCCCGACGCGGCATCATCATCAAGAACCCGGGGATTCTGGAGCAAATTGATTCTTGCCGCACGCTGATTTTCGATAAGACGGGAACGCTGACTTATGGCAAACCCACGCTGACGGCGGTGATTTGCGCCATAGGCTTTGATCGCGCGGAAGTAATGCAGCTCATCGGCAGCCTGGAGCAATATTCGAAGCATCCGCTGGCCACAGCCATCGTGACCGCCGCAAAGCACGAAAGTCTCGCGTTGCTGCCTGTGGCACACGTCAGCGAGCACCCCGGAGCAGGGCTGCTGGGCATCGTTGGAGGCCG
Source organism: Acidobacteriota bacterium (assembly GCA_003223245.1). GTDB lineage: Bacteria > Acidobacteriota > Terriglobia > Acidiferrales > UBA7541 > Acidiferrum. Next base: position 40,244 of record QHYI01000138.1, on the reverse strand, counting down.
AAAAGTTCAGATTACCGGCCGCGGCAAGATCGCCACAGAGAATCTGCCTCTTCCGCCTTTTGCCAGTGGATTGGAGTGTTTGGTCTTCATCGACGGCCGCTACGCGGCAGCGCTGCGTTTTCATGACACGCCGCGGAAAGACAGTCGCACGTTCATCGAGCATCTCCGGCCGCGCCACGGGGTGCGCAAGGTGATGCTCGTCTCCGGCGATCGGGAATCCGAAGTGCAATACCTCGCGGAAACAGTTGGGATTATGGAAGTGCACGCTGGTACGAGCCCCGAGGAAAAGGTGGAGATTGTGAAGCGCGAAACGGCCCACGACAAAACTTTGTTCGTGGGCGATGGGATCAACGATGCTCCGGCTCTCCTAGCGGCGACCGTAGGCGTGGCATTTGGCTCGGCCAGCGACATCACCGCGGAAGCGGCCGATGCCGTCGTGCTCGAGTTGGCGCTCGGCAAAATCGATGAGCTGATGCACATCGGGCGGCGCATGCGGCGCATCGCGCTGCAAAGCGCGCTCGGCGGTATGATTGCCAGTATCGTAGGGATGATTTTTGCGGCGGGAGGCTATCTGCAGCCGATCGGTGGCGCGATCGGGCAAGAACTGATCGATCTGTTCGCCGTGCTCAATGCGGTTCGCGTGGCCTTGCCAACAAACAAGTTGCAGGATTTTTAGGCAGCGATTCTCGCGTAAGACTCTTCAGCTCTCGAGGGGAATTGGTCTCACTACCGAGGTTTTTCGGTGGAAGTTTGTTCCTTGGCGCCGGTCTGAGAACTCGGCTGCTGCGAGGTCACCGGGGGGTGTCCCGGAGGGAGGGTGCCCTGCGCTGGCGTGCCAGAGGGATTCAAGATTTGGTTGAAGTTCGGCATGGTCCCGGAATGCACGTCGGGATTCGCGTGCGGATTTTGGCCGGGATCCGGGTGCTGAATCATGCCTCCCAGCGATTGCGATTTCAGCACCACCCAAGCGCCGTCGCGTTTTTCAAGGTTGTACCCCACATGCATTCCGGCGCCGGGCGTGCCGCTGTTTCTGGGACGAAACTCAACTTCCGCGTGCGCCTGGTTGCCGTTGACGGAGACGCTCCGGATATCCATGTCCATCGCGCTCATGTTCAGCGTGCCGACGGAGGTCAAATGTTGCAGAATGCCGGCGCGGATCGCGTCGTTGTCATTCGCTTGCTTTTTGCATGCACCGATAGCGATAAACGCTACAAAAACTCCCACGGCCGAAGCGAAATGCTTCATGCGGGATCCTTTCTAACTCTTAACGCTCGCAACGATCTGGTCTCAGCCCTTACCTAGGCCACTCGGAACCAGAGGCAAATCATTCAGGCGGATGCCAGTGGCATCGAACAACGCGTTGCCGACGGCCGGAGCAATCGCCATGATAGGCGTCTCGCCCGCGCCCGCTGAGGGAAGATCCTTCCGGTCGAGGAGAACCGCTTCGATCTCCGGCACATCTCGGAAGCGCGGCACGCGGTATGTGGCAAAGTGCGGATTCGTGATTCGTCCATTTTCGAATTCGACGGCTTCGAAGAGCGCTCCGCCCAATCCTTGGATGATTGCACCCACCACCTGATTGCGCAAGCCATCGGGGTTGACGATTGCGCCGCATTCGAAGGCTTCGACGACGCGGACGACGCGCACGCCGCCGGAAGCAAGGTCGACCGCGACTTCGGCGCACGCCGCGACGCAGCTTCCTTTCTCCGTGCCGCAAGCAAGGCCGAACCCTTGCCCGTCCTGCGTTTTCTTCCGCGGCCAGCCGAACGATCTTGTTGCAGCTTCCAGCACGGCCCGTATCCGCGCGTTGGAAAGGTTTTTCAAGCGAAATTCGAGGGGATCCATTTTCGCCGCGTGCGCCAGTGCGTCCATGTGCGTTTCGCGCGCGAAATGGTTTGCCGTGGCGGCCAAGCCGCGATAGGAACCGCTGCGCAAAACGAGTGGTACCTGATGGTATTGTGTCAGTTGATTAGCTACGTCGTAGGGTGTTTCGATCGCCGACATGCCGGAATGGTAGTTGTGAAATTCCCAGGCCGTGAGTTTGCCGTCTGAAGCGATGCCGCTTTTGACTTCGATTACACCCGCAGGACGGAAATATGCCCAGGTAAACTCCTCCTCCCGGGTCCAGACAACTTTTACGGGCTTTCCCGCAGCGCGGGCCAAGCGCGCGGCTTCGAGGGCCGCGTCGCTCGTATGTTTCCCGCCATACGCCGCGCCCGTGTCGGGAACAATGACGCGCACTTTGCTTTCCGGCATGTGAAAAACGCTGGCGAGTTCGTCGCGATTCGCGAACGGTCGCTGCGTTCCGGTCCATACCGTCAACTGGCCATCGGCAAATTGTGCCACAGCCGCGCGGGGCTCGAGCGGAGAGTGCGCGATATACGCCACGTTGTAGGTTACCTCCAGGCCATGCGTCGCGGCAGCGAGTCCTTCCTCTAGCGAACCCTTCTGGTGGCGAAATCGCTCGTTCGAAGAGGGTTCTGCGTTCTTCTTGAGATACGAGAAAATCTCCTTGCTCGATACCTGAGGCACTTCTTTCCATTGTGTGCGAATAGCGTCAAGCGCTTTATGAGCCTCGTGCGCGCTTGGTGCCGCTACGCCAATAAAATCCGCGTCGCGCACGACCGTCACGCCGCTCATCACTTTTGCTGCGCTGTCGTCGTAGGAAACCAGCGTCGCGCCAAACGACGGCGGGCGTAGCACTTTCCCGTAAAGCATTCCCTCGAGCCGGATGTCGCTAGTGTATTTGTGATTGCCGGTTACAAACGCGCGGCCATCCACTTTAGGAAGTGGCTTCCCCGCAATCTTCCATTCCGTTGCGGGAGTGATGGGATCTTCTGCGGGCAGGTTCTGCGCGAGGGTTTTGCCGCGCGCGAGCTCGGCGTAGGTCAGCGAACGCTTCGAAGCTGGATGCGTCACCTTGGCGTCCGCGGCAACGAGTCCCTCTGGCGGAACATTCCATTCTTTCGCCGCGACGCCGATGAGCAAGTTGCGCGCTGCCTCCGCCACACGGCGAAATTGCGGCGTCATCGTTGGCGTGGTGCGGCTACCAAAGGTGCCTGCATCGAAGGGCGTCAGAGCCGTATCTCCCATCACCAGGCGAACGCTTTCAAAGGGTACGCGCAGCTCATCCGCTAGCGTCTGCGAGATGGACGTTCGAATATTCTGTCCCATTTCGGCCTTGCCGGTGAACCCGGTAACCATTCCGTCTTCGCCAATGTGCAGCCACGAAGTGATTTCCTTCGGCGACTCCTCGCTATGAAACGACGGCGAGCCGGGAGCGGTCTCTTGCGCGAGCGCATCCTTGGCCACAGCAAACACGGCAATCCCTGCGCCCAGAATCTTGAAGAACTCGCGGCGCGCCAAGTCGAATTGATGCATCGGCACAGCGCCAAATTCGAAGCGCTCTGGTTCGGCAACAAGTCTCTCTCTTAGGGTGTTCACCGCGCACGCTCCTGCATCATCTTTGCGGCGTGCTGCACGGCCTCGATGATGCGCGGATGCGTCCCGCACCGGCAGACATTGCCTTGAAGGAATTGCACGATCTCTTCACGTTTTGGATTGGCATTGGTCTGCAGCAAAACCACGCTGCTCATCACCATTCCCGAAGTGCAATAGGCGCACTGAAACGCGCCTGCGTCGAGAAATGCCTGCTGCACCGGATGCAGCTTGCCTTCCTTCTCCAAACCTTCAATGGTCGTGATGGGTTTCGCCGCCGCAGCACTCACAGGAATCTGGCAAGAACGCCTTGGCGCTCCTGCCAGCAACACCGTGCATGCGCCGCACTGCCCTTCTCCGCAGCCATATTTGGTGCCCGTGAGGCCAAGTTCGTCGCGCAGCACATACAAAAGTGGCGTGTCCGGAGGGTAGCTGACAGCGCAGCGTTTTCCGTTGACTTCAATTTGCATCGCCATGAGCCCTCCCCGGCAACAAATTTTCCGCCCGATCAAGATTTGTGGCAAGTGTCACAAGCGGTTTTCGCGTGATTCGTGTCGTGGCAGTTCAAGCAGACGTACATGGTGGTCACGCTGGTGACTTCGGACATTTGTTCCATGTCGCGCACTTGCCCGTGGCAAGTCTCGCAATCGACACCGGCCTGAAGATGCGGTCTATGACTCCATGTTACTCCCGGCAAGACGGTATAAACGCGCACCCAGGGAACCGCTTGCTTCGATTTCGCGTAGCTGGCCAGTTTCTGAATCGTTGGTTTCTCCTTTGCAACTGTGACATGACATTGCATGCATTTGCCGGTATCGGGAAACGTCATGAGCTTGCCGGGCTCGGGATTCGTATGACAGGTCTTGCACTCCAATCCGAGCGCCAAATGCTTCTTATGGCTATAGGGGATCGGCTGCGGAGGCGCAGGATGTTCGCTCGGATTGTCCGGCACCATGCTCTTTGTTGCCGTGGCCGACGATGCTGGGCTTTGTCGAGCCGTCAAACTTCTTTCAAAAAAGAGAAGCGCTGCAGTAACCGCCAGCCCAACAAACCCCAAGGAAACCGGTCTCGTCATCTTCATTTCCGCGTCTCCTCTCTTTTTTCAGCGGCTACGCCTTCTTGCTCGCAACTTCCTCGATGCTGGTCCCGAAATCCTTAAGAATAACCGTTGCCGCGTTCCGCCCCGGCCCTCCGGTCACCGATCCGCCAGGATGCGTCGTGGCTCCGGTCTGATATAAGCCGGGAATCGGCATGCGATGCTGCGCCCAGCCGGGCATCGGCCGCATAGGTCCAACTTGCGACGCACATTGCGCGCCCGCGTGCGCGCTGCCATGCCAAAAATGGGGATTCATGCGCTCCAAATCGAGCGGGCTCTCGATGAACCGCGCGAGAATCTTATCGTCAGTTAAATTCGGGGCATACCGTTGCAAATGTTTCAAATAGCTGTCCGAGACTGCGTTCTTGATTTTGTCCCAGTGCTGCGGTCCTTCCTTGAGTTCGTACGGCTGCCACCCGACCACTTTGACGGTGTGCATTCCTAGTGGCGCGCGCGACGGGTCCGCCACCGTGCAGGTAATAATTTGCATCGGAGGATCTTCCAAATTCACCACACCTCGTTGGTCGTCATACCCAAATCGCAGCGCCCGCTCCGGCGAAGCCAGAATGCCCGCCTCGATCGGCGCGAGAGCGCCTCCTTGCACGGCAAACTTTGGCGGCTCGCTCATCGCGTAGTGCGTCACAAACATGGGGTTTTCCGCCTGCCAAGTGTCCACGCCGTCGAGGAAGTCCTGGCCCCACAATTCTCGCGGCGCCATGTCCACCAGGTGTTTGATGTGGATCGTTGAGACCACCGCCTTTTCCGCACGATAGGAGCTCCCATCGCTGCATTCCACGCCTACGCAGCGGCCGTTCTCCACGATCAATCGTTTCACCCATTTGCTGGTGAGCAGCACGCCGTTGTGCGCTTCGATGTAGCGCGCCAGTGCTTGAGTGAGCATCCCCGATCCGCCTTTCGGGATGGGGCGCCCCGAATGCTGCTGGCGCGCCGCGCCGTACGCCAATCTTCCCGTCACCGGCCCATCCGGCGGCTCGGCTGCCAGGTGCGCCATGAATAAGAGGAACGTCCGGGAATGCTCGTCCTCAAACGTATCGCGAATGACTTCCCACGCGGACATAGCCATTCGGCGCTGCCACAATTTACCGCGCGGCAATTGCCCCAGCTGGTCGTTCACCGGTTTGCCGAAGCCAATGGGTGTAAAGCTTGCTGCAAATACAATCGGCCTGATGGCGTCGAATTCCGCCAGCATTTTGCGATAAGCCGCCGCATCTTTCTTTGAGAATTTCCCGAACTCCTCACAGGTGCGATCCACGTCGCGCCACTGCGTCAGGTAAGTGCCGTCCGCAAACGGAACATGAAAAATCGGATCGGGATCGATGTACTCGAGCCCGTAGTCCCGCAGCGGGAGCTCGTTGTTCTTGATCATCGGGTTGTCCATCAAAAACGCGTGCGACGTAGAACAAACGTCGTCTTGGAATCCGCGCAGCGTTAATTGCGCGGTCTTCACGCCACCCCCGACGATCGGCCGCCCTTCGAGCAGCAGGCAGCGATAGCCTGCCTTCGCCAGATACGCGGCGGTGACCATGCTGTTGTGCCCAGCGCCCGCCACCACAATGTCAAAGCGATCATCCTTGGAGGTTTGCCCGCTTAACGAAAACGGAGCTGCCGCCAGGGGCGCCAGTGCCGTGGTTTTCACGAATTCACGCCGACTGACTATGCTCATGGGGATACCTCCTAACAAGTCCTGACGCCCGGTTGGAATCCGTTTCTATCTGAAGTTCTGGTTGGGAAATCAAAATCACGAAGGCGGCCGCGCATATCGCGAGACCTGCTAAGGCAACTTCATTGGTTCGCGAACAGCCTCCGCCAAATCGTTTAAAAACTCTGCCGCCCGCGCGCCGTCCACCACGCGGTGATCGCTCGACAGGGTCATCGTCATCATCGGCCGCACAACGGGCCGGCCTTCCACCGCTACCACCCGTTCGGAAATTGCTCCCACGGCGAGGACCGCTGCTTGCGGCGGCGTGATGATCGCGCTGAACGCATCCACCTGGTACATTCCAAGATTGCTCAGCGTGAAAGTGCCGCCGGTAATGTCCGCCGGGCGCAGCCTTCCCGCTCGCGCCCGCTCTGTCAATTCCCGCCGCAGTGCGGAAATCTCCGCAATCTTCAGCGTGTCCGCCTTAGGAATGACAGCGCTGACCACTCCATCTTTCACTGCGATCGCCACGCTAATATTGACTTCCGTATTCGAACGGATGCTTTCCCCCGCCCAGCTGGCATTCATACGCGGATGTCTCGCCAGCGCTCGCGCAAGGAGAGCAATGAGCAAATCCGTAATCGTTGGTGCTGATTTCTGTGACTTTTTTGCCTCTTCGCCCAAGCGCCGCTGTGCCGCAATCAGTTCGCCCGCATCCGCTTCTCGAACTAGAAAAAAGTGCGGTACGTTTGTCCAGCTTTGCGTCGTGCGTTCGGCCATGAGTCGAGCGACTGGGCTCGGCGGCTCAACCCCGGAAGCCGTTGCCTGCGCCGCGACAGCACCTGCGCCCGCTTTGGCATCCGCAAACTTCTGCACGTCTTCTGCGGTAATCACACCATCGGGTCCCGTGCCAGGTACGAGCGCAATATCTATGCGCAATTCTTTCGCCCGCCGACGCGCTTTCGGCGAAATTTGCGGCGCTATACGGGCAACTGCCGTCTTCGCAGCAACTGTAGCTTGCGCACCAACGGCAGTTTGTGCGGCTCCGCCCATGGCGCGCCGAGCGGACACTGCCGTTCGTGCCTTCGCCGGCGGCTTCTCTCCCGGCGCGACCAGCCACGCGATCGTTTCGCCCACCGGGATCACTGCGCCCACCTCCGCACTGACTCCCGCTAGCAACCCGTCTCCCGGCGCTTCCACTTCCACCACGGCCTTGTCAGTTTCAATCTCGAGCAGCGGCTCGCCTTTGCGCACACTCTCACCTTCTTTTTTTCGCCACGCCAGCAGCTTCCCGGTTTCCTGCGCCATTTCGAGCGCCGGCATCACCACGCTGATCGCCATCCCTCAACCCTCGCGGGCCCTCAAATGTGATAAATGAGACATTGGAAGAGGCGGCTCAGATCCAATCGAGCCATTGGCCATCCCGAAATTTCTTCACTTCGAACTTACCACCTAAAACGGAAACCTATTTCAGTCCGTGGCCGCCACTCCTTCCGCTTTCGCGCTAGCCTCCACCATTTCTTTCACTCGCCGGCTCGGCGGCGCCTCGTTCTCGCGCGTCGTCGAAAGCGGCCCGTCCACCGTGAAGTAGTGCGCTCCCGCCACCATCAATTCTTCCGCGGGAAAGCGCGTGATCACTTCGTGACCGGTTGCGGTCACTACGATTTCTTCTTCAATGCGCGCCGCGCTCCATCCGTCGCTCGACGGCCAGAAAGTTTCGAGCGCAAAGACCATTCCCGGCTTGATCTCGTGCGAATGCTCCAGCGAAACCAACCGGCTGATGACCGGCTTCTCCCAAATCGCCAGCCCGATGCCGTGCCCGAATTGCAGCGCAAAGGCTGCCTCCTCGTCCGAAAATCCAAACTCTTCCGCCTTCGGCCACACCGAAGCGATCTCCGCCGTCGTTCTTCCTGGCCGCACGAGCTCGATGGCCGCATCCAGGTATTCCCGGCAGCGCTTGTACGCATCGCGCATCGCATGCGACGCATATCCAATCGTGAAGCACCGGTAGTAGCACGTGCGGTATCCCATATACGAATGCAAAATGTCGTAGTACACCGGATCGCCCGGCCGCAGCACGCGATCGGAAAACACATGCGGATGCGGGCTGCACCGCTCGCCGGAAATCGCGTTCACGGCTTCGACAAACTCCGAGCCCAGGTCGTACAACACTTTGCTCACGAGACCTACAGCCTGGTTCTCGCTCATCCCTGGTTTCATCGCGCGGTACAACTCGTCATACGCCGCGTCCACCATCATTGCCGAATGATTCAGCAGCGAAATCTCGTCTTGCGTCTTAATCACTCGCGCGTCGCTCATCAACTGCTGCCCGTCGACAACTTTGATGCCTTCTTTCTGCAGGGCAAAAAGAATCGGCGGCTCGACCACGTCGATTCCCAGCGGTTCCTTGTGCAGACCGCGCTTTTCCAGCTCCACTTTGATCTTTCGCGCCACATTTTCCGCGCGGCCCATTTCCGGAGACATCGCCCCGCGCAGCAGCGGAATGCCCGCGCGCGACCTTTCGCCTAGCCAAGGACAATTCTGCTGGTGATGCCGCGCCGCGCTTCCGAAATCCCACAAAATTGGCTCATCCTTTTGCGGCAGCAGCGTGAACCGGCTGATTTTGTCTTGCGCCCACGTACCGATGTGCGTCGCGGTGATATACCGCACGTTGTTCATGTCGAAGCACAGCAGCGCGCCCATCTCCGATTTCGCCAGCAGGGCCTTCGCGCGCGCCAACCGCTCGCGCCGCAGCCGGTCAAAATCTACGCGGTTCTCCCAATCCACCGCCATCGGTCCATACGTTTTCAGCGCCATACCACACCTCCTGTTGTGCGCTTGTCAGCCTTTCCCACACATCGCCCGCGCCGCCTCAAAAACCGTTTGTTCGGTCGGCACCGTCACATCTTCCAACGGCGGCGAAAACGGAATCGGCACGTGCATCGCGCCCATCCGCTTTACCGGCGCATCCAGGCTGTAGAACGCACCTTCCGCAATCACCGAAGCAATCTCTCCCGTCACGCCGTACCGACCGTAGCCCTCGTCCACCACGATCGCGCGCGAAGTCTTCTTCGCCGATTCCACCAGTGTCTTCTCATCGAGCGGCCATGTCGTCCGCGGATCAATCACTTCGGCGCTCACGCCGATTTTCTCCAAGCATTCCGCTGCCCCCAACGCCACCTGCACCATGCTGCTCGTCGCCACAATCGTGATGTCTTCCCCCTCGCGTTTCATGTCCGCCACGCCGAACGGAATGGTGTACTCCTGCTCCGGCACCGGACCCTTTAGCTTGTACATCATCTTGTCCTCGAAAAAGACCACGGGATTGTCGTCGCGGATCGCCGTCTTCAGCAGCCCCTTTGCGTCGTACGGCGTCGACGGCATCGCCACTTTCAATCCCGGCACATGGCTCAGCCATGCATGCAGCGATTGCGAGTGCTGCGCCGCCGAACGCCGCGTCGCTCCCAACGTCGTTCGCAGCACCATCGGCACTTTCCACGTTCCGCCGGACATGTAATGCACTTTCGCGGCCTGGTTCACCAGTTGATCCATCGTCAGCGTCAGGAAGTCGCCAAACATGATGTCCACCACCGGCCGCAGCCCGGTCATCGCTGCGCCCACGCCCATCCCGGTGAATCCTGCCTCCGAAATCGGCGTATCCAGCACGCGTTCCCGGCCGAACTCTTCCACTAATCCCGACAAAACTTTGAACGGCGTCCCCGCTTCCGCCACGTCCTCGCCGAAAATGCACACACGCGAGTCGCGCCGCATTTCTTCCGCCAGCGCCTCCCGCACGGCGTGCGCAAACGTTAATTCGCGCACCGCCATTTCAGGCATACACGTCCTGCTCCGCTTCTTCCGGTTTGGGATACGGCGCAGCAATCGCGAACTCCACAGCCGCTTTCATCTCCGCTCGTACTTCCTTCTGCATCTGTTCGAGTGCCGCCGCATCTGAAATTTTCTGCTGGATCATCCACTCCGCGAAATTCTTGATCGGGTCGCGCTTCGTCTTCCACTCCTGCTCTTCTTGCTTCGACCGGTAATACTCGCGGTTGATGTCGCCGACGTGGTGCCCGTGGTAGCGGTACGTGTTGCAAACCAGCAACGCCGGTCCTTCTCCCCTGCGCGCGCGTTCCACCAGACGCTCGGCCGTCGCGTAAACCACGCGGACGTCTTGCCCATCCACGCTTTCCGCGTGCACACCGAACGCTGCGCCGCGTGCCAGCATATCTCCGGCGGTCGTCTCCGAATAATGCGTGTATTCGTTGTAAAGATTGTTCTCGCAAACGTAGATCACCGGCAGCTTCCATAGCGCCGCCAAATTCATCACCTCATACAAAACGCCTTGCCCCAGCGCTCCTTCGCCGAAAAAGCACACCGTCACTTGCCCCGTGCCCAGCCGCTTCGAAGAAAGCGCCGCGCCCGTGGCAATTCCTGCGCTTCCTCCGACAATCGCATTCGCGCCCAGATTTCCCGTGGCCGGATCGGCAATGTGCATCGAGCCGCCCTTTCCCCGGCAATACCCTGCTTCTTTTCCCAGCAACTCCGCAAACATGCGGTCCGGCGAAGCGCCCTTCGCCAGACAGTGCCCGTGCCCGCGATGCGTGCTGGTGATGTAGTCGGTCTGCCGCAGCGCTTCGCAAATCCCCACGGCCACCGCTTCTTCCCCCATATACAGGTGCGCCAAGCCGGGCATCAGCGCGCGCGTATAGAGCTCATTCACCTGCTCCTCAAACTGCCGGATCATCACCATGCGCCGGTAAATGCGCACCCACTGTTCCGCTTTGACGCCTTCGATCACCCTGGCTTGATCCGTGGCAATGCTCATTGAGAAACTCCAGCCATTTGTGCCAAAACTTCAAACACTACCGCGAAATCCTTTTCCGCCAGCCCAATTCCCCGCGCCGCCGTCAAAAATTCATTCGTTACCGCCGTCGTCGGCATTGGCACATCCAGTTGCCGCCCCAACTCCAGCGCCAGCAGCATGTCTTTCTGCATCATGTTGACGTTGAACCAAGCCTCTTTCGGCATTTTCAGCACGAACGGCCCGCGGTACTGCACCATCGGCGACCCGATCACGCTGTGCGTCAGCACCTCCACGGCCGTCTCCCGCTTGATGCCGCTCTTTTCTGCCAGCAGCACTCCCTCGCAAAACGCCAGCATTTGCACCGCCAGGCTCAAATTCACGCCAATCTTCATCACCAGCGCTTGCCCGTTCTCTCCTACATGCGTGACCTTGGGCCCAATATCCAGCAGCAACGGCTTCACCCTCTCGAACGTTTCTTTCTGCCCGCCCACCATCACCGATAGCTTGCCTTCCTGCAGCGTGATCACGCTTCCAGAAACCGGCGAGTCCACCATGTCCCCGCCCTTTTCTCTCACCTTTGCGGCAATCTCCCGGCTGAACGCCGGCCCCACCGTGCTCAGATCCACAAAAATCTTGCCTGGCTTGACGCCTGCCAGCATGCCATCCGGACCGTTCATCACCGCCGCCAGTGCCGCAGAGTTGGTCACCATCGACAACGTGATGTCGCTCGCTGCTACGACCGCCTTGGGCGTATCCGCCCATTTCATGCCTTTCTTGATCAGCCATTCCGCCTTCGAACGCGTCCGGTTGTATCCCGTTACGCTGTGGCCCTTTGCGAGCAGCCGGTTTACCATCTCGCTGCCCATCACTCCCAAACCCACGAATCCCAGATTCGCCATGAACCCTATCTCTCCCGCTCGATCTTCGGTTTTCCCTCTCCGTCAGACTCGCCCGGCTCGCGCCTTGCGCGAATCTTCCCGCACCTGCCGCATATGCGCTTTCATCGCGTCTCGCGCTCCCGCGGCATCGCGATGCTCCACGGCCTCCAGAATCTTCTTGTGATGATATTGGCCCCGTTCCGGTCCGCCCTCGACCTGAAAAATCCCCATCCGCTGTTCTCGGAGCAGCCCCACGATCGAATCGATCAGCGACAAGATAATGGGATTCGCCGCTGCTTCCGCCAAGGCCAAGTGAAAATCCAGCGACTCCCGCATAGCCGCAAGATCTTCCCCCTCTGCGCGCTCCGCCGCCAGCGCAGCGATTTCCGGCTCCATCATTTCTCGGACTTCCGTCAAATAGCGCGACCCTTCCGCTTGTCCGGCCTTTACCATGCGGTCGAGCGAAAGGCGTATCGGATGGGAACTTGTCTCCATGATGAAAGTCCCGCGCCCGGGATAGGCCTCGACAAAGCCCTTCTCCCGCAACGCCTTCACGGCTTCCCGTACTGCCGTTCGGCTCACGCCAAATTGTTGGGCCAATTCGCGCTCTGGAGGCAGCTGGTCTCCGGTCTTCAAGTCGCCCTTTTGGATGGATTCTTCGACCTGCTGCACAATCTGCTCATACAAACGGGAGGAACGCACAACCTTGTACACCATGAGGTCTCCAGAAGTCGGGGAAGGGCTTTGCCGCTAAGCTATGGTATTACCGCTGGACCAAATGAAACCGCTGATTTTCCAAAAGTTAGCGTTGCCTCCGTCCTCGACTGGTCGAGTTGTCGGACCAATCTACCAGACAGCCCTTTCCTTTGCAATCTCGGTATCCCGCTACTCTATCCACACAGTCTTGATGTTCGTGAATTCGCGGATGCCGTGAACGCCTAGCTCTCTTCCGTGCCCCGACCATTTCACCCCGCCAAACGGCAACCGCGGGTCGGACGCCACCATTCGGTTGATGAACACCATTCCCGATTCCAGCCCATCGATGAAGCGCTCCCGCTCCCTATCGTCATTCGTCCACGCGCTCGCCCCTAATCCAAAGCGCGTGTCGTTGGCGATTCGAATCGCGTCCTCCAAGTCCTTTGCCCGGAACACGCTTGCCACCGGCCCGAACAGCTCTTCCTGATGCGCCGGCGAACCTTTCGGAATCTGGGTCAACACCGTCGGCGCATAGAAATTGCCCGGCCGATCCAGGGGCTTGCCTCCTGTCAATACTTTTGCCCCCATTTCGACGGTTCTCCTAACTTCGCCATCCAAGTCCGCGAGTCCTTGGGCTGACGACAGTGGCCCCAGTTCTGTCGTTTCTTCGAAGGGATCCCCCACCCTCAGCGCCGCCATCTTTTCCGCGAACATCTTTTCAAATTTGTCCGCAATCGCTTCCGCAACGATGAATCGCTTCGCCGCGATGCACGATTGCCCGTTGTTAAAAATCCGCGCCTTCACCCCCGTATTCGTGGCCGCCTCCAGATTTGCGCTCGGCATCACGATAAACGGATCGCTCCCCCCGAGCTCCAGCACCACCTTCTTGATTCTCTTCGCTGCGCCCACGCCCACTTCCACACCCGCGCCTTCGCTTCCCGTCAAGGTAGCCGCTGCGACACGCGGATCTGCCAGCACGCGATCCACTTTTTGCGAGCTAATCAGCAGCGTCTGAAACACGCCGTCAGGAAACCCCGCCTTGTGAAAAATCTCTTCGATCATCAGCGCCGATTGCGGCACGATCGAAGCGTGCTTCAGCAACCCTACGTTTCCCGCCATCAATGCCGGAGCCGCAAAGCGCAGCACTTGCCAGAACGGAAAATTCCACGGCATCACCGCCAGTACCGGCCCGAGCGGCAAATATCGAATGAAGCTGCGTTTTGCCGGAGTCTCGACCACTTCATCCGCCAGGAACCGCTCGGCATTTTCCGAGTAGTACCGGCAGACCCACGCGCACTTCGCGGCTTCATCCACCGCTGATCGGAATGTTTTGCCCATCTCGGTAGTCATCACGCGAGCGTAAGTCTCTTTCTCTTTTTCGAGGACCGCCGCCGCGTTCAGCATCCACCGCGCGCGCTCGGCAAACGAGGTTTTGCGGTAGCTCAGGAACGTGTCTGCCGCCTTTTGCAGCTTCACTTCGAGTTGCGCATCCGACAACCCTTCGAACGTCTTCAAGACCTGCCCCGTCGTGGGATTCACCGTGGCAATTGCCATTTCTCTTCGTCCTCCAAAATCCCGTTCCTTTCCTAGTCTAAGGCAAGGCACCGCCGACGCTAAAAATACACGCAGGCAACTTGGTGCCGATTGATTGTTTCAAGATGGAGACGGTTCCCCGACAAAGCTGGTAGCCCTCTACTTGGTCCAACCACTATACCCTGATGTCCTTCTCCAAAACAGCCTACTTCCGCGTTTTCCCGTCAATCCGTGGATATCCCTTGACACTGTTCACCGCCAAGTGGTACAGCGGTCATACCTTTTCAACGGCTGCGCCCTGTTTTTGGCCAGCTTGAACGAGAGGAGCCGCGATTGATGCGCAGAGCCAACGGTCCCAAACAGCGGTGCCTCAACATCCCCAGCAATCCCCCCAGCAACTCGCCTCTCTCGACCCGCCGCCAGTTCCTTCGCAGCGCCGCCGGCGCAGGCCTCGCGCTCGCCGGCTCTTCCCTCACGGCCTGGGCCGACCATCATCCTCATCCCACGCCCAACAGCCTTACTTACCTCGACCGCCGCATGTACATCCGCAACATGGACCTCCTCGCCCACTTTGCTCCCGGGCAGCATCGCGGCGGCAAAATGCAAATGATGGCCGTGGGCAGCCGCCGCTACATTCTCCAGCAGGGTGACGTCATCGACGCGAGCGACATTCGCAAACCTACGATGTTCAACAAAGGCGGTTTCGAGGGCAATCAACTGCAGGTCGCTTACAACAAAAACCTCAAAAAGTGGATTCTCATGACCGGGGCGCAAACTCCCATTACTGATTCCACGCCCCAAGCGCCCATGGGCAAGTACGATGACCCGCACCTCGACGACAAACGCAAGAATTACAAAGGCCTCCGCGGCGTTCGCTTCTACGACGCCACCGATCCCGCAAAAATCGTCAAAATTTCCGAATTCAGCACCGGCGCCACCGGCCAGGGCACGCACCGCAATTATTATGACGGCGGCAGGTACGCCTATCTCGATACCGCGCCCGATGAAACTTTCATTCACCAGCCAAGCTATTTCCGTGAACTCGTCAACGGCAACATGATTATCGACTGCTCCGATCCCGCCAGCCCCAAAGAAATTTCTATGTGGTGGGTTCCCGGCTCGCGCAAAGGCGAAGAAGCCGAATACGACCAATGGATCTGGTCGAAGCTCGTTCCGCCAAGAGTTGTTGCGGATCAGACTCCCTTCGCGGGACTGCACGGCCCTGTGTATGTTCCGAAAAAATTAGAAGACGGCGGCAATCGCGGCTATGGCGCGTTCGGCTCGAACGGCTTCATCATTCTCGACCTTTCCGATCCCGCGCATCAAAAAGAAATCGGCCGCTTCGAACCGCCACCGCAATATTCCGGCATGGGCATCGCTTTTCACACGATTTATTGCGGCATTCTCGAGCGCGGCTTCGTCCTTTCCAACGGCGAAACCACCAACTCGGACTGCAATCAAATCTATTTGCCGAATTGGGTCATCGACATTCGCGACCAAGCGCATCCCGTGCCCGTCGCACAGCTTCCCCGCCCCGTTCCTCCGCCCGAAGCTCCTTATCGCGATTTTTGCTTCAAGCGCGGCCGCTTCGGCGCGCACAATCCGCCGCATCTTAAAGCGCCGGGCAAACCCCGCCATGAATTCATCGCTTATTCCTATTTCATCGCCGGGCTGCGCTGCTACGACATTGGCGAGCTCACAAAACCGGAAGAAGTCGCTTACTTCATTCCGCCGCAGGGAGGCGACTTGAAAAACTTTGGCAGCTACGATCGTACGGTCGACAACGTTTTCGTCGAATGGGACCGCAACGTGATTTGGTGCGCCGCCGACACCGGCCTGTACGCGTTGAGTTGCCCCCATCTTGGCAAACCCATTCTCGATCCCATGCCTGTTGCCGAATGGTCGCTCGACAAGCTCAACGAAGGCGCTCCCTGAGTTTTTGATCGACTCGAATTTCTTTCTTTAGCAGCAGCGGAGATTCAATGAGACTTTCTCTTCGGACGATTTTGCTCTCATCGCTTATCGGAGCGCTTGTTTCGGCTTCCGCAATCGCGCAGGAACCAATGCCAAGCAAAATCAAACTGCTCACACTGCTTGGCCGCCCGCTGCAACTCGTGGCCGCCGAAAAGCTTGGCCTCTTCTCAAAATTCGGCCTCCAAGTCGAACCCGAAAATTCCGCGAATTCCCAGGAATTGCGCGATAAGCTGGCCGCCGGCAACGGCGACCTTGCCTATCTCGCCGTGGACAACGCTGTCGCCATGGTCGACCTGGCGCATCAAGACGTCATCATCCTCATGGGCGGCGAAGGCTCGCAAAACGAACTCATCGCGCAACCGGGAATCCAATCCATCCAAGATCTCCGCGGCAAAACCCTCATCGTGGACGCCCCGAATACCGCCTATGCCGTACAACTCAAGAAAATCCTGCTCCTCAGCGGCCTGCAACCCGGAAAAGATTACGAAATCAAGCCCGTCGGCGCCACGCCGCAACGCCTGATCGCTATGCGCGAAAACAAATCCTACGCCGCCTCGATGCTTGGCCCGCCCAGTTCCATCATCGCCAAACGCGAAGGGTTCGTCAGCCTCGCCTCCGTGCAAAAATCCATCGGACCATATCAGGCCGCTGGCTTTTTCGCCCAACGTGCGCGAACCAAGGAACGCCGCGAGGCGCTAATCTCATTCCTCGCTGCAATCATCGAAGCACAGCGCTGGCTCATGGCGCCCGCCAACAAAAACGAAGTACTTACATTGATGACCAAAGAAGCGCATCTCGCCCCGGAAGTTGCCGCCGAAACTTATGAGAGCAGTATGACCAAACCCGGCGGCTTCGCGAGAGACGCTGCCTTCGATCTCCAAGGTTTCAAAAACGTCTTGAAGCTGCGCGCGGAAATCGAAGGCTCCTGGGGCAGGGATCGGCCGTCCCCCGAAAAGTATTACGACTCCTCGTATTACGGCGCGGCCCTCGCGAAATTAAAGAGCAAGCCGTAATGGTTCGCTCAAAACGGCCGGTGTGCCATTCTGAGCGAAGAATCTCTCTTCGGTTTTCTTGCCAAGCTGCCAAGGAGACATAAAATGCGCGCTCTTTTTCTATTGGCAATAATCATTGGTTTCCTCGGCGCTTCCGCGGCCTTCGCCCAGGAGCGCACTCTCGACGAAATCAAAGCCGAAGCCATCAAGCGCGCTGAAAACGGCATGTATCCGCTCATCGGCCTCGACCCCGTCGACGTGAAACAGGCTTTCGCCTCCATCAGAACTCCCGACTACGACGAATGGGCCGCCGCGTTCATCGCCGTGGGCGACCGCTACATGGCCGAGGCGAAATCGCTCGAAGCGCGCGATCCCGCCAAAGCCAACGCCGATTACCTCCGCGCGTGGCGCATCTATTCGTTTGGTCGCTGGCCCGTGCCTTCCTCTCCTGTCAAGCAGCGCGCCTACGCCAAAGCACTCGAAGCGTTTCTCGCGCACGCCAAATTCATGGATCCTCCGCTCGAAGTCGTGCGCATGCCCTTCGAAGGCTCGGAAATCGTCGGGTATTTGCGCCTGCCGAAAGACGCGAAAGGTCCCGTGCCCGTGGTCATCGCCATCAGCGGCCTCGATAGCCGCAAAGAAGATCTAGCTGAAAATTTCGGCGCCGTGATTCCTCACGGCATCGGATTCATTGGCGTCGATTCGCCGGGAACCGGCCAATCCCCCATCAAAGCCAGCGAAACCGCCGAGCGAAAGTTCTCGCGCGTCATCGACTACCTCGAAACGCGCCCCGAAGTAGATAAAACGCGCATCGGCGTCGACGGCCAGAGTTTCGGCGCGTACTGGGCGACCAAGCTGGCCATTGTTGAGCACGCGCGCCTGAAAGCCGTCGTCGCGCAATCGCCCCCCATAGACGCCACTTTCCAAAAAGATTTCGTGCTGCACAAAACGCTGGGCAATCGCGAATACCTTTTTGGGCTGGCCCCCGCGCTCATGTCCATTTTTGATGGTGTGAAATCGCCGGAAGAGCTGGCAACCGCAATGGAAAAGCTGTCGCTCGTGAAGCAAGGCCTCGTCGCCGCAGGTCCAGCAAGCGCCTCTCGCAGCGTGGCCGACTCGCTGGGCGCGGCAGGCAAGCCCACTGCGCCCATGCTCATCATCTCCGGCACGCTCGATACCCAAGTGCCCATCTCCGACACATATCTGCTGCTCTCAGGCGGCGACGTCCCCAAAGAAGCTTGGATCAATCCCCAGGGCGGTCATTTGGGCCGCCAGGTCAAAGTGTGGCCCGACCCGGTCATCTTCCGCGAAGTCATCATCCCCTGGCTCGCCCGCAAACTGGGTGGAATGTAGCGGCGGTCTTTAGCCCGGCATTCTTGAGCTCGCCTTTGCCCGTGAAATCGCTCATTCCAAACCCACCGGCTAACCCACAGTCTGCAAACGACTTAAAGAAGTACTTGACTAGTAAACAGAAATGGGCTATCGTTTTACGGTTGGTGGGGCAAGATTCCGGTCTCCTTACTTCCCTTCGCGCTTCTATCTTGGGCATCTCCGCGAAGCATTTCGCAACGGGGTGAAACCGATGAGGCGGCTGTTTGTTTTCTTAGCTGTTATTTTGTCATCGCTTTGCCTGGCAGCGCTTCGGTCACCAGTTGCCGCGCAGCTGCCCCCCGTTAACAATCCTCTCGCGCCGCCGCAGAGTCCCGCCTTGGCGGGCTGTTCCACGACAGACGCCTCCAGTTGCGCGCAAGTCGCTTCCAAATTGCTGCCCCTCGTCATGGGGCCTTCGCCGATGGAAGAAAATCTGCGCCGCCTCAGTGACGAAATCGGGGGCCGCGTCACGGGCTCGCCGGAAATGGCCAAGGCAGTCGAGTGGGCGGTTGGAGCATTCCGCGCCGCTGGAGTCGAGGTGCACACCGAGAAGTACACGCTGCCAGTCACCTGGAGCGAGGGCGATACGCGGATCGAACTGCTTGGCCCGGTGAAATTTCCCATTCGCCTAAAATCGACAGGCTGGTCCCCGGCAACGCCGCCCGGCGGAATCGACTCCAACATCCTCGACGTGGGTTATGGCACTGATGATGATTTCGGCAAGCAGTTCGCGCTGATGAAGGGAGCAATCCTGCTCGTTCATACTGACATTGGCTCGACTTGGGCTGACCTTTTCAATGAGTATTTGAAGCCGCCAGCGATCATTGCCGACGCAATTAAGGGAGGCGCCGTAGCGATCCTATGGATGGGAGCGAGGGAGCGGTTGCTTCTGTATCGCCACACGAATTCATTGACTGGAGAAATTGACAAGATCCCGCAAGCCGTCCTCGCGCGGGAGGATTCTATGCGGCTGGCGCGCACTGTAGCAGCGTACCCAGGGAAAGTGCGAGTCCATTTCGATATGCCCAATAAGAGCGGTGGGCCTGTCGAACAGCAAAATGTTGTCGGCGAGATTCGCGGCTACGAAAAGCCAGACGAAGCCGTCATTCTTGCCGCGCATCTCGATTCCTGGGAACTGGGTACAGGCGCGCTCGACAACGGCTGCAATGCGGCACTCGTCATCGAGGCCGCGCGCGCCATCAAAGCGACGGGGCTCCTTCCGCGGCGCACCATCCGTTTCGTGCTCTTTAGCGGCGAAGAGCAAGGAACCATCGGTTCCCACGAATACGTGAAAGCGCATCGCGTTGAGCTCGACAAAGTCCGTGCCGTGATTGTGTTTGATTCGGGAATCGGCCGCGTGACGGGCTATTCACTTGGCGGCCGGCGTGACACCGAAGCGGGCGTGCGCGAAATTCTTAAGCCCCTGGAATCCTGGGGCGCGAACAATCATACCCACGACGCTTCTTTCGGCACAGACAATCTCGATTTTCTGCTCGAAGGCGTGCCCACACTTGTGGCCAATCAGGAAGAGGCCAACTACTTGCCGAATTATCACGCGGCTTCCGATACCTTCGACAAAGTGGACATGCGGGAGTTAAAACTGCACACGGTGCTTGCCGCGCTCACCGCCTGGGGCATCGCCGACCGCACGGAGCCGTTTGGCAAACGGCTCACACGCACGGAAATTGAGGCGCAGATGAAGGAAACCGGGCTCGACCAGCAGATGAAAACGCTTGGCTATTGGGACGCCTGGCAATCGGGCGCCCGCGGCCGCAAACCGTAGAGAGTGTTGCTAAGACGCGCGCCCGACGGGTCTTTCAATGTTAGGAATATTCACCTGACGGCGTGTAGACACGCAACTCTGGCATTGGAAAGTCGCGACGAGCGTATCGGCAAGGGTAAGCGTGCGACCCTTCCGGGACCAGTCCGATTTGAATTTTCCAGCAAGGCGAGCCGCCGTCCCGGTCAGATCAAAACAGTTCAAGCCAGCGAGGAAGAACTCTGCCGGGTCTTCTTCACCCTGATGTGCTTTCGAAGTGTGCTTTCGAAGTGTGCCACTATGTGATCATGGCGAGAGGCAAAAAGAGGCATCGCTATCCGCAAAGAAACTCAGAGGTCAGCGCAGTTCGCGGATGATTTCGCGGGCGGCGTTGGCGCCGCTGGCGCCGGTCAAGCCGTTTCCCGGATGCGTGCCGGAGCCGCACAGGAAGAGCCCGTCGATGGGCGTTTTGTAGCGCGCCCAATCGAGCACGGGCCGCATGGTGAAAAGCTGGTCCAGGGCGAGGTCGCCGTGGAAAATATGTCCGCCGGTGAAGCCGTAATTCTTTTCCAGGTCCTCGGGAGTGATCACCTGCACGCCTTCCACGAGGCCAGAGAGATTCGGTGCATAGGCGCCCAGCGTTTTGATTACCGCGAGTCCAAGGTCGCGCCGGCGCGAAACCCAGTTCCCTTCCCGCAGTTTGTAGGGAGCGAACTGCACGTAAGCGGAAAGGACGTGCTTGCCGTCCGGAGCGAGAGGCGGATCGAGAATTGTTGGAATCGTGACGTCAAGATAGGGCGCGCGGGAAAGCTCGCCGTACTTGGAATCGTCGAAGGCGCGTTCCAAATAATCGATATCCGGACTGATGTGAATGCGGCCGGAGAGAGCCCGGATGGCATTCTCATTGCTTTCGAGCGCGGAGAAGCTGGGCAGGCCGCCGAGCGCGAGATTCACTTTTGCGACATTGCCCCGCGCACGAAAATTCTTGATGCGCGTGGCAAAAACGGGATCGAGCTGTGAAGGATCGATGAGCTGAAAGAACGTGCGCTTGGGATCGACGCCAGAAACAACGGCTTCGACGGCGATTTCTTCCCCATCTTTGAGTACGACGCCGGTGACCGCTCCATCCTTGACGCGAATTTGCGCGACTTCCGCGTCGGTGCGGATTTCTGCGCCGGCCTCTTTGGCGGATTCGGCGAGCACGCGCGTGAGCGAGCCGAGACCGCCGCGAGGAAAAGAGGCGGAGCCAACAGGATGCGGATCGGCGGCAGCGCGAAGAAGGAGAACTGCAGTCGATCCGGCAGACCAGGGCCCCAGCGCATTGCCGAAAATGCCGCGCGCCGCGATCACCGCGCGAAGCAATTCCGTCTCAAAAAATTCGGCGACAAAATCCGCAACGGCCATGGGCGCCCAGCGGAAAAGATTGAAGATGCCCGCTTTCCCGAGCCGCCGGACGCCGCGGCCGGTCTTAAAAAGATTCCAAAAATCTTCCGGGCTGGGCTTATCGATCGCGGGCGGCGTCATCGCGGTAAGCTGGGTAAGAACCTCGGAAATCGATTCGAGCGACTCCGCGAATTCCGCGTATTTCTTGGCGTCTTTTTGCGAAAAGTCAGCAATGCCTGCGGCGGTTTTGGCGGCGTCGTTATAGAAAAATAGCGCTCGGCCTTCGGGCGTGGGAGCAAAGACACGGGGATTGGGAGAAAGAATCTCACAGCTAAAGCGGAAGAGCTGCATGTCGCGAGCAATATCGGCACGCAGGGGTCCGACGGTGTGCGCCAGCGTGGACACGCGAAAGCCGGAATAAAACTCCTCGGTGATGGCGCCGCCACCCACTATTTCGCGGCGTTCAAGGACGAGCGGCTTAAATCCACCCTTGGCCAAATAAAAAGCGGCGATCAGTGCGTTATGACCGCCGCCAATAAGGACCACGCGCTGGCCGAGCGGCATGTCAGTTCGCCGCCTTCAAACGAAATGCGCCCAACTTCCAGTTCTTCAAAATGACCTGGCTCGCCAAGCGCCCGTTCGCGCCCATAATGCCGCCGCCCGGATGCGTGGCCGAACCGCACATGTAAAGGTTATCGACCGGCGTGCGGTAATACGCCCATCCCGCAACGGGCCGCAGGAAGAAAAGCTGCTCAAGCGAAAGTTCGCCTTGAAAAATATTCCCCTGCGTGAGGCCAAATTCGCGCTCCAGGTCGAGCGGCGTAAGAACTTGTTTGCCGATGATGATGTCTTTGATGTTCGGCGCGTATTCGGCAATCGTCTTGATGACGTTATTGCCGAAGGCTTCGCGCTGCTCGTCCCAAGCGCCCTCGGCGAGTTTGTACGGCGCGTACTGTACGAAACAAGAAAGCACGTGTTTGCCGGGCGGCGCCACGGTCGGATCGGTCAAGCTCGGAATCACCATATCAATGTACGGGCGGCGCGAATAGTGGCCGTACTTGGCGTCGTCGTAGGCGCGCTCCATGTACTCCATGCCGGGAGAAATGGAAATCGCTCCGCGCAGATGCGCACCTGCGCCGGGCAAGCATCTGAAATTGGGGAGCGCGTCAAGCGCGAGGTTCACTTTGCCGGAAGAGCCGCGGAATTTGTAGCGGCGCACGCTCTCCAGAAAATCCGCAGGCAGCTCGTTGGGCTCGAGAAAGTTTTCAAACGTGAGATGCGGGTCGACGCTCGAGGAAACGACGTCCGCAGAAATTTCTTCTCCGGACTGCAGCACGACGCCGCAAGCGCGGCCATTTTTCGTAAGAATTTTCGCAACCGCCGCTTTGGTGCGAATTTCCGCGCCCAGTTCGCGCGCGGCGGAGGCGATGGCGTTGGAGATAGCGCCCGTACCGCCTCGGCTAAAACCCCAGGACCGAAAAGCGCCGTCGATCTCACCCATGTAATGGTGCAACAGCACATAAGCGGTTCCAGGCGAACGAATCCCCAGAAATGTGCCGATAATTCCTGAAGCCGACATCGTGGCCTTCAAAACGTCGGTTTCGAACCACTGGTCGAGAAAATCCGCCGAGCTCATGGTCATGAGCTGCACCAGGGTGTAGCGCTCGTCGGAGGACAGTTCGCGAAAGCGCTGCAGCAAGAGATGAAATTTCTTGAGGTCGCGCGGGTTCAGCGTGGTGGGATCGGGCGGGATCATTCGGAGGATAGGCTTCACGAAGCGGCACATCGGCACCATCATCTTCGAGAATTCTTCGTACGCTTCGGCATCCACGCGCGAGTGCCGGCGAATTTCGCGCACCGTTTTGGCGTGATCGTTTACGCGCCACAGGTAATCGCCGTTCGGCATGGGCGTGAACGTGCCGTCGAGCGGCAAAATTTCCAAGCCGTGCCGGGGAAGATCGAGTTCGCGAATAATTTCCGGCCGCAGCAGCGAGACCACGTAAGAGCACTCGGAAAACAGGAAGCCCGGAAAGATTTCTTCCGTTACCGCCGCGCCGCCCAGCACGTGTCGGCGCTCGAGAACGACAACTTTCTTCCCCGCTTTCGCAAGGTAAGCCGCATTGACCAGGCCATTGTGGCCGCCGCCAATAACAATAGCGTCGTAGTGCTGCCCCATGCAGTCAGACTCCGAGATGACGCAATAGAGAAAATGCGGGAAGCAAAGAATGAATATTCTACTGACACCCCGGATAGGGCACAAGGTCGCGGAACAAGACCGATAGTTGCCGCCCGCCGCCATGGGCACATGCAACCCCCAGAAACCTCGTTTCCCCGAATCTCCCTTAGCGTGTGTTGCGAGCGCAGCGAATTCGCACCTATAATTCCGTGTTCGCCGCGGTCATTTTGGGGAATTTGCCTACGGAGGAATCGTGCCGATTGGAACTGCCTTTCATGAGCGCACTTTGGCGCTGTGCGAAAGCCTGAGCTATCGCGAATGGTCGGGCTACTACACGGTCAGCGTCTACGAGATGACGCATGAGCACGAATACAACGCCATCCGCAATTCCGCCGCGCTCATCGATATTTCTCCGCTCTTCAAATATCGCGTTACGGGCCGTGACGCCACAAAGTTCGTCAACCGCGTCATCGCTCGCGACATCAACAAAGTGGCCGTCGATCAGGTCATTTACTGCTGCTGGTGCGATCCCGAAGGCAAAGTCATCGACGACGGCACCATCACGCGCCTGGGCGAAAACGAATATCGCTGGACGGCTGCCGATCCCAGCTTGCGGTGGTTCCAGCAAAACGCTCTGGCCCTCGACGTGAAGATTGAAGATATTTCCGAGCAAACCGCTGCTCTTGCTCTTCAAGGACCCGTGTCCGGCCGGGTTCTGCGCGAAGTGACCGACGCTCCCATCGACAACCTGAAATATTTTCGCGTCACGCGAGGAAAAATCGCGGGCGTTCCTGTGGACATTTCCCGCACGGGGTACACCGGCGATCTGGGCTTCGAAATCTGGATGCCCTGGATCGACGCCTTAAAAGTCTGGGATGCGCTTATTGCAAAGGGAAAAGCGTTCGACATTCACGCTGCGGGCATGGTTGCGCTGGATATCGCGCGCATCGAAGCAGGCTTAATTTTGATCGAAGTCGACTACATTTCGAGCAAGAAAGCTCTCATCGAATCGCAAAAGTACACTCCGTTTGAAATTGGCCTGGGCAAGCTGGTTGACTTGCAGAAGGAAAATTTCGTCGGTCGCCAAGCGCTGGTGCAGGAAGCAAAGAAAGGCGCGGCGCGCGCGCTGGTTGGACTGGAAATCAATTGGGACGAAGTGGAAGCCCTTTATGACAAGCTAAAAATGGCGCCGCAAGTTCCTAGCATGGCCTCGCGTGTCGCCGTACCGGTGTATCGCGGCGGGCGCCAGATTGGCAAAGCCACGTCAACTACCTGGTCTCCAACGCTGAAAAAGATGATTGCGCTGGCCTCCGTGAGCCGCGAAAGCTCCAGACCGGGTACTTCGCTCAGCATGGAAATGACTGTCGAAGCCGTGCGCCACACCGTCTCCGCGAAGGTCATCCCTCTTCCCTTCTTTCATCCGCCGCGCAAAACCGTCGTGCCTGTGCTTTAGCTGTCGAGCGGGCTGTTCTTGCGTGACGAATACGCGACTCATTGGACCAGGCGATTGTATTTCTTCAGCACCGCGCGTAGCTTATCGTGCGGCAGCGCAATCACCTTGTGGTTTTCGATTCCGGTCATCGTCTCCGCTGCCACCATCGCATTGATGATCGCTTCTTCGGTCGTCTCGACCGTGGCCTCAAACAGCGGGTTCATCTGGTCATTCGGCAGCATGGTCAGTTGCGCGAGACTGTCCGGTTTCGCCGCGCCGGAGTTCGCCGTCGAAAAGGCAAGGAAAATATCGCCGGAGCCGTTTCCGGAGATGCTGCCGTTTCGTCCCAAGCCCAGCGAAACGCGTCGTGCCAGCCGTTTCAGTTGATGCGCCACCAGCGGAGCGTCCGTGGCTACAACCACAATGATCGAGCCGCGGTCTTCCTGCGCGAACGAAGCATCGGCGTAGGCATCATCCTCAGGGATCTCCAAGCCTATCGGCGCTCCCGCAATCCGCAAATTCTTCCGCGAGCCGTAATTGCATTGCAACAGAACACCGACGGTGTAATTACCCAGCTTGGTCTCCGCTTTCCTCGACGAAGTGCCGATGCCGCCTTTGAAGCCGTTACAAATCATTCCCGTGCCGCCGCCCACGTTGCCTTCTTCGACGGCTCCGCCGTGTGCGGTATCAATGGCGTGCCACGCGTGCTCCGGCTTGACGTGAAAGCCGTTGATGTCGTTCAGCCAGCCGTCCCAGGTTTCGGCGACCACCGGCAGCGACCACCAATATCCCGTGGGATCGGGTTCCCCGTGCTCTACGCGCCACTGAATCACCGCGTCGCGGACGACGCCGACGCTGTGCGTGTTGGTAATCATCACCGGGCCTTCCAAAAAGCCAGACTCTTCTACCCAGGTCGTGCCGGTCATTTCGCCGTTGCCATTGACCGACCACCAACCCGCAAAAACAGGATTCATCATCGAATCTTTTCCGCGTGGCAGCACCGCGGTCACGCCCGTACGCACGGGCCCTTTGCCGATCTGCAGTTTGCCTTCGCCGGAGATGAGCGTCGTGTGCCCCACAGCGACCCCGGCCACGTCCGTAATGGCATTCAGCGGGCCCGGCGTCCCGTCAAACGGCACGCCGAGGTCGCGCGCACGCGGCTTCCGATGCCCTTCTTGTTGCGCAAATCCTGACGCAGCCGCCGCACAATAAAACATCATGGAGACACAGCAAAAACCTGCGTAGCGACGCATCAATTGCTCTTCTCCCAGGAATTCTTTGCTTTTCGCAGCAATTCGGTATTCTTCTCGAGCGCCTGTTCAATCAGCGCCGCCTGTTCCGAAGCCAGCTTCCAGTCGCGCTTTTCCACCGCTTCGGTCAGCCCGGGAAACTCCAGATGTGCATAGGTGTAGCGCGCAGCGTACAGCAAATGCTGGAACCACGGCCGCCCGGGAATTCCATTAGGATCGAGCCAGTTCGACTCCACTTGCAAGAGCTGCTCATTTAGCCGCTGCATCTTTTCCGCAGAAATCGCCCCGGAACGCAGTTCTTGTTCCACCGCCTCACGCAGTTCGTTTCCTGCATTTTGAAAATCGGCGATGCGTTCGCGGAGCTTCTTCAGTTTCAGCTTGTGCTTGTCAATTTTGTTGCTCACTTCCAGTTGCGTCAGAAAATGGTCCAGGGCCATGGCATTGAATCCGAAGTCATACGGCAGCACATCCGCGTTTGCTAGGCGCAGCGCCAGCAGTCCCCAAATATCCGTCAGGGCCATGTGGTATTGGAACGTGGGGTCGCCCATATGCTCCATCCAATAGTGATCGTCGTACATCGAGTGATAGACGCCGTAATCGCCGCTGAATCCTAGATTGATCACCGGCCGTCCCAGATGATTGAGAAAGATCGTGTGGTCCGACCCGCTCCCGATGCGCGTTTCGACCAGCGTGCTGTCGAGCCGAGGCGCGTCGGCTTTTTCGTCGCGCTTGCTCGTCGCCCGCCACGCTTCGTAAAGCGTTTTTCCTGAAGGCGCGTGCGCATCTTTCGAAGCTTCTACGAGCATCGGCGCGAGCGAAGCCACCGCCGAAGGCGAAAAACTTAGACCCTCGGGGCCGGCCGCCGTCGCCGCACCCGCCACGGATTCGTCCACGTTCAAATACGCCACCAGCCTTTTCTTCAAGTCGTCGGCGAACTGCTCCCCCCATTCGGTCGAGCCTGTCAGCGCGTACTCTTCGCCGTCCCAACTGCAGGCGATCACCGTGCGCCGCGGCCGCATTCCGCGCCGCTTTAGCTCGCCGAGCGCGCGCGTCAGCTCCATCATCGATGCTGTTCCGCTCGATGGATCGACGCCGCCAAAAACCCATGCATCGCGGTGGTTCCCGACCAGCACCCATTCGTCGGGCAACTCGCTCCCGCGAATGCGCCCCTCCACCACTGTGTACGGCTGGAAGCTCGTGTCCATGTCCACTTTCACGTGCGCCTTTACGGCTCCAGTTAGCCGGTATTTGATCGGCAGCGCTCCCTGCCAACTCTTCGGGGCCTCCGCACCGTTCATGTTTTCCAGCAGCGGTTTCGCATCGTGCCAGGAAAGAGGCAGCGCTGGAATGTTCGGCAGCGAGCGCGCGTCTTCCGGCTTGATGTGCCTCGCACCGGGAACCGAAGCCCAGCCCGGCGTGGTGGGGTCTCCCGGCACGATGTAGTCGTAAGTAATCGCTCCGCGCTGAATGTGGCTCTCCGGACCCCACGGCCCGTCAGGAAACACTTTCCCTTGCGCGAAGCCGTCTTCCGCAGGGTCGGAATAAATCAGCAGGGCGGCCGCGCCTTCGCGTTCCGCGGTCAGCGCTTTGAATCCGCGGTAGCTGTACGGATTCGAATAGCGCGCCAGCACAATTTTCCCTTTGACGCTGATGCCGTTCTTCCGCAGCACATTGTAGTCCTCGGGATTCCCGCTGTGCGCGTAAACTACATCCGCTGTCACCTCGCGCGAGGCCGAGTATCCAAAGAACGCTCCCAAAACGGCAGGATTCTTCGTATCCGGATCGACTTCGTAAGGTTCTTCGCGCAGCGACGCTGTGTAATGCACCGGCGCGGTCATTTCCAGCGAGACGCTGCGCGGGCGCGAATGCAGCACGTCGTAGCGCCGCAACGTCACGTCTTCCCAGCCCTGCTTGCGCCACTGGTCCGCGATGAAGTCTGCAAGCTGATTGTTGCGCTCGGATGCCGCCGGATGCGGCTCTGCTGTGAACGTTCGGTGCCACTCCCGCGCCTTCTGCGGCGAAGGAATCGCTTGAAATTCCGTTTCGAGCTTGTGCTCTGCCATCGCGTGGGCAAGCGTGAAACCACGAATCGGTGTGGAAGGGGGAAAGGAAGGAGCTTCCTGCTGCCGGGCAAAAATGACGGCGCAAAGAGCCAGCAGCGCGGCGTTACAAAAGGCCTCTGCCAATGAGAATTTTCGCGTCAAAAGGTTGGCTCTCCGCAAGCCGCGCAAATGAACGATCGAATCACGAGGGGAAGACTTTTTTGAGCGCCGATGATAATGCGTTCTCGACGAGCTTGCACTCTTCCTCGGAAATGGTAAACGGCGGCGCGAGCAGGAGGTGATCGCCACGGTGCCCGTCGACGCAGCCCTGCGTCGGATACGTCAGCACTCCTTCGGCCACAGCGGCCTGACGGACTTTTTCCGCAACATTGTCCGACTTCAAGAAAGGTTCGCGCGTGGCCTTATCTTTGACAAATTCCACGCCCAGCAGCAGCCCCAGGCCTCGAATGTCGCCGACATGCGGATGCTTTTCCAGCCGAGAAAGCGCCTCGCGCAGATTTTTCCCAGCTGGGCTCACGCGTTCGAAGAGCATGTGCGTTTCGAGATAGTCCAGAACCGCATTGCCCGCCGCCGTGCACACGGGATGCGCTTGATACGTGAAGCCGTGCGTGAACGCGCCCGAGCCCGCTCCGATTGCCTCCACGACTCGCGCCGAAGCGAGAACGCCGCCGAGGGGCGCATAGCCGCTGGCCACTCCCTTCCCCACCAAAATAATGTCCGGCTTGATGCCCCAATGCTGCACGGCGAAAGGTTTTCCCGTGCGGCCAATTCCGGTCATTACTTCATCCGCGATCAGCAAAATACCGTGCTTGTCGCAAATCTCCGCGATCCGCTTGGCATAACCATCCGGAGGCGCCGCAGCGCCGAGCGTTGCGCCAACCACCGGCTCGAAAATAAACGCTGCCACTGTCTCCGTCTGATGCTCGCGCACAAACGTTTCGAGGTCTTCCGCACAGGCGATCTCGCATTCCGGAAAAGTTTTGTTGAACGGGCAGTGATAGCAGAAACACGGGGCGATGTGTCCCCACTCTGGAATCAGCGGAGCATACGGCGCACGCCGCGCCACGTTTCCGCTGACGCTCATCGCGCCGAGCGTGCTTCCGTGGTAGCTTTGCCGCCGCGACAGCACGCGGTAGCGCTGCGGCTGCCCGGTCTCCACGTGAAACTGCCGCACCAGCTTGATGGCCGTTTCTGTTGCTTCCGAACCACCCGACGTGAAGTACACACGCCCGCCGTTGCGAAAATTCGGCGGCGCCAGCGCCAGCAAGCGTACCGCCAATTTTTCCGCGGGCTCGGTGTGGAATTGCGAAGTGTGCGCGAAGGCGATTTGCGCGGCTTGTTCCGCCATTGCGTGCCCGATTTCTCGAACGCCGTGGCCGATGCTCACTACAGCGGCTTGCCCCGCCGCGTCCAAGAAACGGCGGCCGTTCTGATCGACAATCCAGCAGCCTTCCCCGCGCGTCGCAATGGGAAATGCCTTTTTTAGATTTCGGGAAAAAAGTCCGCTCGTTGGCATGCTTGGTCCGGGCAAAGATTGTAGCAGACTCGCCAGCATCACCAACTTACCGGGTCATCCTGAGGCCGCGTTTCTTGCAGCCGAAGCATCTCAACTGGTCCGTGCCTCGTTGCTAGCCGGTTGCTTGCACACGATCTTGTGTTAGCCTGACGCCGCTCTTGGGAACTTGAAGCGAAGTCGCACCAAAAGACAGGCGGACTCACCCTTGGCCGAAACTCACGCCGGACTCGTTCGCACCATTGGCCGCTGGAGCCTCGCTGCGCTCATGGTCAACACTATGGTCGGCGCCAGCATTTTTGGCTTGCCCGCACTGATCGCGGCTCGTCTTGGCAGGTTGAGCCCCGTGGGCTTCTTCGTGGCTTTTGCGATCGTCGCCGTCATCGCCGCGTGCATGGCCGAAGTCGCTTCGCAATTCCGGGAAACCGGCGGGCCGTATCTTTACACGCGCGTGGCTTTCGGGCGCTTTCTCGCGATTCAAAATGGCTGGCTGACTTGGCTGACGCGCATCGCCGCCGTTTCCGCAGTGGCTAATCTCTTCATCACCTATTTGACCGAATTTTTCCCCGGCGCAACCAAGCCGCTTCCACGTGCAGCGATTCTCACCGCTCTCATCGGATTTCTCGCCATCGTAAACTATCGCGGCGTTGTTGGCGGCAATCAGCTGAGCAACATTTTTACCGTCACGAAAGTGAGCTTACTCGCTTTCTTCGTCATCACCGGTCTCACCGCGCTCGCGTTTCATCCTAACCTGCGCGCGAATCCGGCACCTTCTCTCGCCACTTCCGCCGATTGGTTCGAAGCTCTGCTTCTGATGATTTACTCCTACGGCGGATTTGAAGCGGCGCTCATCGCTTCCGGTGAAACCCGCGACGCGCGCAAAGACATTCCTTTCGCGCTCTTCGTGGCCATCGGCGCGACCACGCTGCTCTACATCGCTGTGCAGTATCTCGTCATCCACTCGATTCCGAATGCCGGCGCGTCCGGCGCTCCCGTTGTCGACTCCGCGCGCCGCTTTTTGCCGCATTGGGCCGTACGCATCGTTGCCGCAGGCACTCTCGTCTCTGCCTACGGCTATCTCAGCGCCAACATTCTACACACGCCGCGCGTCACCTTTGCCATGGGCGAACACGGCGATTTCCCAGCTTTCTTCGGCAGCGTGCATTCACGGTTTCGAACGCCGCATGTCTCCATCATGATCTTTGCCCTGCTGCTGTTGATTTTTTCCATCGCCGGCGATTTCCGCTGGAACGCTCTGCTCTCGAGCGTCGCGCGCCTTTTTGTCTACGGGTCAGTCGCTGCCGCTTTGCCCGTGCTGCGCAAGAAACATCCGGACTTCGATGCTTTCCGCCTTCCTGCTGGAATTTTTGTTTCCGCGCTTGCGCTTCTTTTTTGCGGCCTTCTCGTCACGCACATGCATCCCGGCGAATTTCTTGTGATCGTCGCTACTGCCAGCCTTGCTTTCGTCAATTGGCTCTGGGCGCGCAGCCGCGCTATTGGATTCGCTCCGGAAACGTGACATCATCCAAGGTTCTGCAGGACCTTCACCTTAGCAATTTCAGGAGAAAAGAAATGAAAGGCCTTTCTCTGCGTTGTGCTCTCGCCAGCGCCTTGGTATGGGCATGGGGATTCACTATCTCAGCGCAGCAGGCCGCGAAACATCCGATCACTTTCGACGACATGATCAAAATGCATCGCGTCGCCGAGCCGCAAATCTCTCCCGACGGAAAATGGGTCGCCTATACGTTGGCCACTCCGGACATGGACGCCAACCGCAACGTCGCCAACATCTGGATGGTTTCCACCTCTGGCGGAGCTCGGCAGCAGCTTACGCAAAGCGGGCGCGATTCCTCCCCGGTCTGGTCACCGGACGGCAAGACCATCGCGTTTCTCTCCTCCCGCAGCGGCGAGTCCCAGGTCTATTTGCTTTCTCTCGAAGGCGGCGAAGCCCAGCTCCTCACGAAACGATCCACCAGCGCCGATCTCGTGAAATGGTCTCCCGACGGAAGGACGATTGCGTTTACTTCCCCCGTCTATCCCGACTGCAAAGACGATGACTGCAACAAAAAGCGTGATGAAGAAAAAGAAAAGAACCAAGTGAAGGCTCACGTCGCCGAGCACCTTCTCTATCGCCACTGGACTCACTGGAACGAAGGCAAGCGCAGTCACTTGTTTGTCGTTCCTGCCGATGGCAGCGCCGCTCCCCGCGACCTCACTCCCGGGGCCGACTACGACGTTCCTCCCGATGAGCGCGGCGGTCCAAGCGACATTAACTTTTCGCCCGACAGCAAAGAAATCTGCTTCACTGCCGTCACCGACAAAATGGAAGCCATCAGCACCAACGGTGATTTGTTCACTGTGCCCCTTGCGGGAGGCGAAATCCAACAGCTTACCAAGCAGCCGGGTTTTGACGGCGGGCCGGTGTATTCGCCCGACGGAAAATACATCGCCTATCACGCTCAGCTCGCTCCCGAGTACGAATCGGACCGCTGGCGCGTGATGCTCTACGATCGCCGGACCGGAAAGAGCGAAAATCTGACCGAAGGCTTCGATCGCAGCGCCGATGAACTCGGCTGGTCCGCGGACAGCAAGTCCATTTATTTCACCGCCGAAAACGAAACGCAAAAGCCGTTGTACGAAATGGCCGCGCGTCCCGGCGCCGAACCCAAGAAAATCCTCGCGGACACCTACAATTCCGCCCTTTCCTTTAGCGGTCCGGGCAGCACGGAAAAAACCATGGCGTTCGAACGCACCAGCCTAACAATGCCGGCGGAGGTTTTTGCCGCCAACACAGATGGCTCCAACGTTCGCCAACTCACTCACCACAACGCTTCAATTCTTGCCACTCTTGAGATGAATCCGCAGGAGACCTTTTGGTTTGAAGGCGCCGAAGGCACAAAAGTGCAAGCGATGGTGATTCGCCCGCCGAATTTCAACGCCAGCAAAAAATATCCTCTGCTTGTGCTGCTTCATGGCGGCCCGCAAACCATGTGGTCGAATGCCTGGGGTTACCGCTGGAACCCCGAAGTCTTCTCCGCTCCCGGCTACCTCACGCTGATGATCAACCGCCGCGGCTCAACCGGCTACGGCCAGAAGTTTACCGACGAAATCACCAACGACTGGGGCGGCAAAGCTTACGTCGACGTGATGGACGGCGTGGATTATGCGCTGAAAAAATTTCCATTTATCGATGGCGCGCGCATGGCCGCTGCCGGTGGCTCCTACGGCGGCTATATGGCCGACTGGATCGCCACGCATAACGGGCGCTTCAAGGCCATCATCAGCCACGCGGGCGTATACGACAAAGTGGCGATGTACGCCACCGAGGAATTGTGGTTCGAAGAACATGACATGCAAGGCACGCCGTGGTCGAATCCGGAGAGCTACCACAAGTGGGCTCCCGTCACCTATGCCGGCGAACTCGGCAAATTCAAAACGCCCACGCTCGTCATCTGCGGCGAGCGCGATTACCGCGTCCCATACACGCAATCATTGGAATTCTTTAGCGCGCTGCAGCGGCAAGGCGTGCCGTCAAAACTCGTTGTTTTCCCCGACGAAGGTCACTGGGTGCTCAAGCCGCAAAACGCGCAGTTCTGGTATAAAACGTTTCTCGACTGGCTGGCGCTTTACCTGAAGTAGTAGTCCAGCATTCGGTCGATCGCGCGCCGCGCGAAGCGAAACAGGTGGTAGATCAAAAACACGCAAAGCACCAATAGCATCGCGACAAAAATCACTGTGGCGACGGGATGAACGCTGGCCAGCCACGACAGCCAGACCGCGAAAATGTCCTCGCCAAAACTCAATGTCCAGTTGCTGAATGGCTCCGGGCTTAGATTGACCGCCGCCCGCGTGCTCGCCTTCGTTCCATGCGAAGTCAGCGCGACACCGCAGGCAAGCAGCGCCGCTCCCCAGCGCCAGGCTGCTCCCGCTCCTCCCGCTGCGGCATACGCAAGAAAGGCCGCCGCGGGCGGCCGTATGAATGTGTGAATGAAGTCCCACATCGTATCGAAGTATTGGATTTTGTCGGCGATGAACTCGGCCGCATACAGCGCGGCCGCAACCCCAATGACCCAAGGATTCGTCAGCGCCCACAGCGATGCCGGGAGATGAATTACGCTATAGCGTTCGAGCAACCCCAGCGTTGCCACCGTGGCGTAGACATTCAACCCGGAAGAGAATCCGGCGCCGAGCGCGAGGCTTAACGTCTGGAGCGGGTTCACTACGGTTCATCATACCTCAGCTTCGCGCCGTTACTTGACGATAGCGGTGAACACTTCCTCCATCAAAAGATTTGTGCGGCACCCCGAGGCGGATTGCAGTTGCAATCGGCTGTCGGTCCAAATGGGATGCGAAACGCCGCCGCGCGACGCCAGCCCTTCGTAATCGCCCTGCTGATTACCATAGTCAATCGCCGGACAAGGAAATAGGCCGTTGCAATCGTGCTCATTCGAACTGGCGGAGCTTACGCGAACGTTCGGCGAACGAAAGGTCACCCCGCCGTCGACCGACTGCGTGAAATACGTATCTGTCATGTAGCGGAATCCCGTTGTGTCGTTGCGTGTGTCGTAGAAGGACAGATTCACATCGCCGGTCACTGCATCCACTGCAAGCCCTTGATTGAAGCGATCCACCGGCTGTGTGAATTGGTCTGTCGCGGGCTGCGGAGGGCTCCAGGTCGTTCCACGATCATCAGAGAAAGAAACAAAAATGTCGGTGACGCCCGCAGGCGTGAGATCCATCCACGAGCAATACAGCCGGCCGCGATTCGGGCCGTTTGACCGGTCCGCGTCACATGCGGGGTAAACCAGCGCGCGGCGGAACCGTTCGGCAGGAAGGCCCACATCAAACGCCGCCGTCTTCGTGGAAATCGTGCGTTGCGTATCCCACGTCACGCCGCCGTCAAACGAGCGATTGAACGCAATGAGATTGTTTTTGTAATCGTTCCACGCTACATAAGCTTCGCCATTCGGCCCTACGAATGGGACCGCGCCAATTCCTTGCCCCGGCCCTGAAGGATTGTCTACGCGGGCAAGCGTAAAGGACGCTCCTAAATCCGCTGAACGCGCCACGTGGATTCCTCCCGCGGTGGCGCTTCCCCCGGAAGCGGCATCCCACGCCACATAGACGTGATCGCGAAACGGACTAGTAATATTCGTATCCGCGGTGATCATCGGCTTGTCATTGAAATGATTGCCCCCGCTCTGAAACGCAAACTGCGTCATCTGCGGATAGCTTTTCCCGCCGTCGGTCGAACGCGCCACCGCCATCTCCGTGCCATCGATGCCGTTCCCTCCGCCGAAGAACACCACGATGTAGCTGTAAAACAGGTTCCCCCGCGAATCGAACGCGAGCGAGGGATCAGAACCGAAGCGCGCGTCGTTCGTGCCCTGCAGCGGCGGTGGAAGCGGCAAGTCGACGCCGCCCCAGTTGGATCCACCATCGCTCGAAAAATACCCGCGCATGGAATCGCGGAAAATTTCATTCGATCCTGCCGCCAGAGACTTGGTGGACGCTGGATTAAGCGTAATGTAGGTTTCACTCTGCGGGCCGCACTCATTGGAAACGTCAACGTTGCTGCCCACCGTCAGCGACGAACCCGGACCGCCACCTGGCGATGTGCCGTTTTGCGACAGATATTGGTATTTCGCCCACCAGGTGGGATTGTGCGTTGACGAGTTCTGCGCCGAAATTTGACTCGAAAAGACAAGACAAGCTGCACTTACGAGAGCAACCTTGGGAATAAGATTCATGGACGTCTCCTGGCTCCGAACTTCGAGGGGTAAAGCTTGCGGGGCGTCTTTTTCTTACTTCTCATAACCGTCGAAGTCAAGTTGAGAAGTGGACGCCAGCCGCCAATAACTTGCACACCGACGCCGACGTTTCGTTTGACCGCCGCCAAAAACCAAGCGATGCTGTTCCTGGCTGGTGGGGATTGCTCGAGCCTGGCCAGGGGACAAATCGTCCATGTCGGAGCTACGACATCTTTTTCCCTCGTGGGGCTTCCTCTTGCAGATCCTGGCGATTCTGCATTTCCTGCGACGCCGCCCGGAGAGCTATTGGTTCTTCATCATTTTCTTCGGTGGTTTCCTCGGTGCCAGTGTGTACATTTTCGCGGAAATGCTTCCCGACCTGGGTCTCCTCCGCGACACCGTCGAGGGATTCGGGCGCCGGTCGCGCATCCAAAAAGTCGAAAGCGATATCGTCGATAATCCTTCCGCCGCCAATTTCGAAGAGCTGGGCGAACTTTACAAAGACCAAGGCCAGTACGCTAAGGGCCGCGAAGCCTTCACCAACGCAATTTCCGCGCGCAGCGATTCCATCTACACGTTTTATTCACGCGCCCAATGCTCGCTGGCGATGAACGATCTCGCCGCCGCGATTCCCGACCTCGAACATGTGGTCACGGCTAACCGTAAATTCGATTATTACCGCGCCGCGGGATTGCTTGCGGACGCTTACGCGCGCACGGGACAGTTGGACCGCGCCGAGCCGCTCTTCACCGAAGTGACGCAAATCTCTACGACGCCCGAAACGCTCTACAACTACGCGACTTTCCTGAAAACCGCGAACCGTCCCGGCGAAGCTCGCGAGTGGGCGCAAAAACTCCTTGCAAAAAAACGCACCTTGCCTCGCTACATGCAGCGCCGCGAACGGCCATGGTTTCGCAAAGGGAAATCTCTGCTGAAAGAACTCGACGCCAAGTAAAACCTTCCTGCGCGGCAGCTGCAGTTCCAGGCAGATGCTGCGCAGGAAACCAAGCGCCATCAAGCCACAGAACAAAGCGAAAAGCCGCGCCCTCACCCCGCAGAAGCCGCGGGGATTCGCGGTGACCGACTTGTGCGGTTTGGCGCTCAGGGCAGGCAGAAGACCGACCCTACAGGCCGTGCGGGCGGAACGGATAAGGCGGACGCGGCAGGCGAGGTGGGCGTGACGAGCAGCGGCGACGGTCGGATTTGACGCGGTGTTTTCCAATGCTGCGCTGCACTGGATTTCCGAGCATAGGAAGTGATCGCGGGAGGGGCCCGCGTGTTGAAGCCTGCCTCCGTAGGCAAGCCCGGCGGAGGGTTCGTGGCGGAGTTTGGCGGCAAGGGCAACATCCAAAAGCTGGTGGCGGGATTTCAGCGAGCGTTCACGGCATTGGGAACGCGGCCACCGGACGGAGTGAGCCCGTGGTTTTACCCGAGTGTGGCGGAATATATGCGGGAATGCTCGAGCGGCACGGCCTGGAAGTGCGGCAAGCGACCCTTTTTGACCGGCCGACGGTGCTGGAAGAGGGCGAACGAGAGCTGGAGAGCTGGATTCGCATGTTCCGGCAGACGTTTGTGGAGAAAATGGGGGAAGCGAAGGCGCAGCGGTGGATTCGTCTAAGTGCAGCGCCAGTGCCAGGGCGAATTGTTTCGGGATGAGGATTTGGAAAATCGAAAATGGCCGACTGCCCAAGTTTTTCACAAGGGGAGCGATACAAAGGGTGGTGGTGGAACTGTGGCGGCGCAAGTTAGTGTAAGCTGGTTGGGGACCTGGGTGCTCTGCCCTCCCGCCCGGTGCAGCCTAGGAAACACGGGGTGTGCTTTCCTTGTCTTGCGGCCCGGCACCCTAAACAGTAGCAATAGGTAAATCCAAGTAAAGTTAGCCAGTACTCAAACAAATACATGGAGGGGAAATGCGTAACTTGTTGATTGCAGGGGTACTTATGTTCGTTGCCGCAGGTTCAGCTTGCGCGCAAGGAACGGCACCCAAGACGGAGTTTTTTGTGGGGTACGAGTACGAGCACTTGAACCCCGCGGGCAGGGGCTGCCACGGCCTCGGACTCAACCTAGCCTATAACTTGAACGACTGGCTGGGCGGAGTGGGCGACTTCGGTTTCTGCAAGGAAACAGGGTTGCCATCCGGCGTAACCGCCCACGATGTTAATTATCTGTTCGGGCCGCGGGTGACCTACCGGAGCTACGGGAAGTTGAACCCTTTCGGACAGTTTCTCCTGGGCGGACAGCACGAGGGGACCAACGGTCCATCGTTTAATAGCTTCGCGATGACCCTAGGGGGCGGACTCAACTATAAATATAATGACCGCTTCTCCCTTCGCCTGATCCAGATCGACTATTTGTATACGCACTTCGGCGGCACGACGCAGAATAACGCGCGGATCGAAGCGGGGTTGGTCTACACCTGGTGAGTCAGCGGACCAGGGGAAAGAAAAACAATGGGAGTGTCTCAGTTTGTCCAGACACTCCCCAAGCGAAAGCTGACACACGACGAAACAAAAAGCCAGAGGAAATTCCTCCGGCCTTCCGTTCAAATCGAAACTGGGGTTGTCTTCGATTTATCCATTAGCGAGCTGGTTTGGAATCCAATTCCAAAACCAAATCACCAGGATTCCGTAATACGCCGCGACAATGCCCACGCTAATCGCGAAGGTGCTGGCCGTTTTGCCGAGGCCTGAGTATTCGCGCTTCCAGTGCCGCGCGCAGAAGACAATCATCAGGATGGAGAGAAGCGCAGAGACGGCAGCGATGAAGCTGACGTCGTTGCTTACGCCTTCGCCCCGGGTGAGGCGCAGAACCTGGCGCGCTGCTCCGCCAAGCAGCCCGGTAGCGAACACCATGCCGAGCCAAGC
This sequence comes from Acidobacteriota bacterium, assembly GCA_003223245.1. Classification (GTDB taxonomy): domain Bacteria; phylum Acidobacteriota; class Terriglobia; order Acidiferrales; family UBA7541; genus Acidiferrum. Next base: position 1,609 of record QHYI01000138.1, on the reverse strand, counting down.
AACAGGAGCGAGCATGCCAATCATGTAAGCCCAGCGATCCTCCATGTAAAAAAGCAGGATCAGGATCGCCATGTAGATGATGGTCTGACAGAGATGAAGGAGAAAGAATTGAGGCTCAAAATGGCCTAGAACGGAGAAACAGACGACTTGCAGGACCGCGATCGTAGCAATGTCTCGATATGGTCTCATAGGCATCCCCTGGAGCGGAGTGAGCCGGAGCGCTGCCTGATTGCAAATACGATTCGGAAAGGGTGGAGGACGGTTCCCGCGCGCCCGAGGCTCCCAGGTGGGTAAAGGCAAGTGACGGGCCACATGGTTCTGGTCGTAATCGATTGATTCTAATGGACGTGAATTGTGAGGTAAAAGGCCGCAGAAACCGGTTCTGGGCGAAAAGCCGCGTTACAAGGGGGTTATGCCGCAGCAGGAGGAAGGGCCCGCGCGCAGCGGCCCAGGAACCCCAAAAGCAGGAAACTGCGAGACGCAAAATTCCGAGATGTCGCGGTTGAGCGTTTGAACCGACGAAGGCAGCCAATGTTTATACTTGTCGCAGTACTTGAGCCAACGCAAGTTTTTCCTGCGGGCCAACACGAGTTTTTCATGCTGCGACCCACTGGCGAAGGCACGACTCAACTCAAGTCTATACTATCCCTATAAGAACCACTAATACCCCTGCTGTTTCCCTGCTGTTTCTGCGAGCCTGCAGGCCCGCAGTTCGCCCCGCAAGTTATTTTCCCGGCGTGAGGCTGTTAGCGCACGGTTTCGAGCCGAAGCCGCAGGATGACGATTGGTGGCGGTTAAATCGGAACTCCCAACTTTTTTGCCTTCACCACCAGGTAGTTTCTGAACGCGGAGCACGAAACCAGCATGAACTTCGCGTCTTCAACATCAAGCGTAGGCTCGTCCATCAGCGCATGCCGAATGCCTGGGCATCGCTTGTGTAGTCGAAGAGTTTCTGAAATGCCTCTTTCAAGACGGGATGCAGCAGTCGATTTCTCCACCGCGTTAAGAGCAGGGCCAAGCGTAGCTTTATCCTGTTTCGAGATTATCTTGCTCAGGGACTCGACCGCCGATATCGACTCCTTAATGGAATTCCTGTAATCCGGCTTCTTCCTGTCAGACAAGAGCTTCAGAGCTTGATTCAAATGTTCCCTGACGGGCTGCAGCAAGTCAGGCAGACCGATAGCTTGTTCGATCGCCGCGATTTCTTCCTCACCCGTCGTAATCTGGAACTGCGGCGCCGGCCTATCCGCTGCGCTGGCTGGTCACAAATTTCTGAGCCGCGATAAAGACGACCATCAGCCAAAATCCTGTCATGATGCTCCACACAATGAAGGGTGGGTTCCATCGAAAAGAGTATGCGAAGAACACGGCTAAGATGTTTACCAGAGCGGCGACGGCGGTACTCCCAAAATCGTGTTCTGGGCAAAAGGATTTTGTTCACCGATCGCACCGATCTCACCGACGAGCAAATCATCTTTGGCTATCGCGGCCAACATCACATCGAGCGAGCCTTCCGAGAGATGAAAGATCCCTACTGCATTCGCTTCTCCCCGCCCCGTCATTGGACCGACCACATGCTCCGCGTCCATGCCTTTTCCTGTGTTCTGGC
>QHYI01000045.1 GCA_003223245.1 Acidobacteriota bacterium | reverse complement strand
ACGGAAACCTGGCAACGGCGGTGTCGGATTTGGACCTGATCACCGCCAGTGGCGATTTGATTCATCTTTCCCGGAAGAACGACGGAGAAACATTTTCGGGTGCGGTTGTCGGGCTTGGGGCACTCGGTATCATCACCAAAGTCACGCTCGATGTTCAACCGGCCTACATGATGCGGCAATACGTCTATTTGAACATGCCTTTGGATCAGGTAAAGGAACACTTCGAGGCCATCGAAACCAGCGCCTACAGCGTCAGTCTGTTCACCGATTGGCGGAACAAAAATGTCAATGAGGTGTGGATCAAAAGCCGCATGGAAGACGGACAGGCATTTAAGCCCGCGCCTGAATTCTTTGGTGCGAAAGCGGCAGCCAGAAATTTTCATCCCATCGCTGCGCTCTCAGCGGAAAACTGCACGGAGCAAATGGGTGTCCCCGGCCCATGGTACGAGCGGCTTCCGCACTTCCGCATGGGCTTTACGCCAAGCGCTGGAAAGGAATTGCAGTCGGAGTACTTTGTGCCTCGCCAACACGCCGTCGAAGCCATTCTGGCTGTCGAACGGCTACACGAGCAGGTGAGCCCGCGTCTGTTGATTACGGAAATCCGCACAATTGCTGCCGATGATCTCTGGATGAGCCCCTGCTATAGGCAGCCTTGCGTGACAATTCACTTCACTTGGAAGCCGGATTGGCCTGCGGTTAGAAGACTACTCCCGGTCATAGAAAAAGAACTCGCACCATTCAAAGCCCGTCCCCACTGGGGAAAGCTGTTCACCATGCCACCCACGGAACTGAGATCCCGATATGAAAAGCTGCCTGAGTTCATTCGGTTGTCTAAGAGCTACGACCCGAGCGGCAAGTTCCGCAATGAATTCCTGAACACGAACATCTTTGGTGCGTGAGGACTTTGGTTCCAATGTCCCCAAGCCTCCGCTCCCTCGGTAGCCCTAACCAACGGTAGTGCATTCGGCTTACAGAGAACTTCAAATCCCATAACTCTTCCCTCTGACGTCAGTTAGCAGCATCGGAACCATCCCCAAACTCTCATTTTCCTGTCCCCAGAAACTTCCTGTAGCGGCGGACTGCTTCGCTTAGCGGCCCACTTGCGCCGGGGACTGCATGGCCCTGTGGCGCTCAAGATGCCTCCCTCGCTCGCGAGGCTCGCGAGCAATCGCCTTGACTCCACACGCGAGTTCCTCCAGAATGGAGGAACTTAGGAGTATGATTATGGCGGTGCTCAACATCAAGAATCTGCCCGACGCTCTCTACAAGAAGCTTCAGGCTCGAGCGAAGCGCCAACACCGATCGATCGCTCAGGAGGTCACGCATCTACTCAGCGATGCTCTTGAAACACCCAAGCCTTTGTCCATCCTTGATCTCAAGGGGTTGGGTAAAGAGCACTGGAGGGAAGTCGACCCGTCGACACACGTGGCGCGAGAGCGAAGCTCGTGGGATTGATGGCCGATCTTGGGCGCGGTCCTGTGGGTATGGACACCGTCGTCTTCATCTACTTCATCGAAGAACATCCCCAGTTCCTCCCGCTGCTTGAGCCGCTTTTCAGAGAAGTCGACAACGGACGCAGGGAGTTGGTTACGTCGGCGCTTACTTTGTTGGAAGTTTTGGTCGTTCCCTACCGCTCGGGAGACCATCTGCTGGCCGAGCGCTATGAAGCTCTTCTCACTCAGAGTCGCGGGGTTCGTGTTGCAGAGATTTCGCGCGATCATCTGCGCGCCGCTGCGCAGCTAAGAGCCGCAACGGGAGTCAAGACCCCGGACTCTCTTCAGCTTGTGGCCGCCTTGGCTGCCGGCTGTGCCACTTTTCTGACGAATGACCGGGACCTCCCGACTATACGCGGCCTGCGTATTTTACAATTGGCTTCTTATGGTGCGTGATCTGTACAGCTACGAAGGTGCTCAGCACGTCGCCAAAGTTTCTTGTCGTATCGGCGAGCGATCTGGCTCTCGACTTCATCCGCGAAGCGCGCAACTTCGTATTGGTCGGCCAGAACGGCTTGGGCAAAACCATGATCGCGAAGAATATCTGTCACCTCGCCGTGTTAGCCGGCTGCGGGGCTATTTAACGAGCCGCAAGTAATGCGGAGATTCTAGAGTGGAGGAGAGGAGGATTGGCCCCGGACAAGATTTCGTTCGGTGGAACTAGGCCAAGTGGACCGTGATGTAGCCCTAAGGAATGCTCGCTACTCGTTCTCGAAGAATCCGTTTCTCCTTATCAAATTACCGTGCCTTGAAACTCGACGCCGGCGTGACAACGACATGAATTGCGATGTTCTTGCCGTCGGCGGAGCGATATTCCACAGTGGCCTGCGAACCGACTTTGAGCTTACCTTCCACCTTGGTGTCGTCATCAACCAGAAACTCGATGGTTTTTCTTTCCTGGCCGTTGGTGACCTCAAGTGAAAAAGCAGCGTCACCGATCGACGCGATCTTGCCCGATTGGGAGGGGTTGTCGGGAACTGGAACCGAGTTTGTCGGGAACAGCCGATCTGGCACGGGCGTCGCCCAGGAGGCTACAGTAAAGCATACAAACAACATGGCCAGGCTGAGTGCAGTACGGAATCGCATTGGATTCCTCCTATTTTTGTTCGATATTTGACCGGGAAAGGAGAAAGCGGCACCAAGAGAACCAAAGAAAGCTAAGACTAGGATTTCTTCTTAAACCATTTTGAATCAGCTAATTACAGAAAGGACCAAAGGGGATATCGCCTCTGCTCTCGCGTTTTAGAACTGTGAAGTTTTTTCCTACTGATGTTGATACTTCTGGCGAGAGTCGCATGATAAGGTTCTTTCTCGAGAGACTAGGCCACTTCGAAGCGAGGTGTGGACTTTCGGCTGTGACTTCCGCCGATCCAATTCCATTGGGGTGACAAAGAATCCATATCTTCATATCTTTCTCCAATTAACCAAAGCGGTGCGTTGTTTAGGTGCCGGGAAAGGCCGGAAACGGCCTCGAAGTGCTTATATTTCCGTAGAATTGACAAGAATATGTAATTGTTTTCTGGCCATTATCTTGCACGGGACTTATCGGTTGGGTTTTTCAGGGCGTGGCGGGAATCTACAAAATCTCTGGTTTTTTCTAGGGAGTTCCTTCTTCCATCAGGTACTCTGCATCCTGCCTTCAGTTGCGCCTGGTTTCAAAGGGTTATCCAAAAGGGGGTTCTTCAGAATCATGCGTAAATTGGTTGTTTTACATCTGTGTGTTGCGCTGCTGTTTTTTTGCGTGGGCCGGGTCTGTGGGCAATCTTCCACGGGCTCCATCGTGGGAACGGTCATTGATAGCCAGGGCTTACCCATCGACGGCGCCACGGTGACGCTGACAAACGTGGGCACAAACTTCAGCTATACCTCCACAACAGGTTCTAACGGCGGGTACCAGTTCAAGAGTATTGACTACGGATATTACCGCGTTTCCGTTACCAAAGATGCTTTCAAAGCCGGTGTAGTAAACAACATCAAGCTGGATGCTGCTACGGAGTATTCTGTGCCGCCCCTTACGCTCGAAGTGGGTGAAACGACTGAAATGGTTACCGTGGAGGCTGGGGCAGAGCTCGTAAACACTACTAGCGCTGAGGTTACCAGTACCGTTGAGAAGGAACAGATCGAAAGCCTTCCTATTCTAAACAGGAATCCTCTTGCACTGCTCAACCTCGAAGCAGGAGTAGCAAACAGCGGACCAAATGGAGCGATTGCTACGACCATCAACGGGCAGCGCACTTCGTTTTCGAACCTTACGATCGACGGCATCAACGTGCAGGACAATTTCATTCGCGAGAACGGCTTGGATTTCTCTCCGAACTTGCCTTTCAACAGCGAGGCTCAGGAATTCACAGTTGTGAACCAAAATGCTGGCGTGGAAAATGGCGGAGGCTCTTCCCAAGTAAGTATAGTAACACCCAAGGGCACAAACGCTTATCACGGTGAGGGTTTCTGGTATTACCGCTCCAATGCCTGGGCAGCGAACAATTGGTTCGATGATGCCAGTGGCATAGCAAAGCCGGGCCTTCTTCAGAACCAGGGAGGCGGAAATATCGGCGGCCCGATTCTGAAGAACAAGCTATTCTTTTACGGATATTATGAGCTCCTGCGGTTGCGCCAACAGACTCCCAACAACACGACAATTCTGAGCCCGGCCGCCCAGGCGGGGCTGGCCGCGGCAACTCCCCAACTGCTGTTTACCTACCAACCAGTGGACCAGAGCACCGGACAGCCTTCCGGATCTCCCCAGAGCGTCGATTTGTTTGCCAAGTATCCTTCCTTCGCCGCCGATCCTGCGACCACGGCCATCTTGGGGGGTCTTCCAAAAACTTCCAATAACAATCGTGCGGGAGATGGCGTGAACACTCTGGGGTACCAATTCAACGCGCGATCCAACGACACCCTCGACAACGCTGGTTTCCGAACGGACTACCAACTGAACTCGCATAATTTGTTTACGGGCAGCTACCACTGGAACCGGCAGGTCGTGGACAGACCGGATATCGATACGTCCTTCAACAAGATTCCCATTGTTAGCAACGACGACAAAACCAAGTTCCTGTCAACCGCTTGGCGCTGGAATTCCGGCGGCAATGTCACGAACGAAGCTCGATTTGGATTCGATCTCGCCCCTGCCATTTTCGCAACCACGCAGAATTTCTCAAAGCCCGGATATCTTCTCTCAGGCTTCGCGACAACCCTTCCAACCCCAGATTTCGAGCCGCAAGGCCGTGAGACACGCACTTGGGCCTGGCGGGACAGCGCTAGTTGGGTCTATAGGAATCATGTCATCTCCTTTGGCGGACAAATACAGCGCGTAACGATTTTCGCTTACAACAACTTCGGCGTTACCCCGACCTACGGCCTGGGGATCAATGGTGCAAACGCTCCGCAACCTTCAGATTTTGACAGCGGGTCAACTACGATTGGCAGCGCCGCATTCGACAATGCGGTCGCGTTGCTCGCCAGTGCCGGCGGAGTGGTTAGCACGGTCGCCCAAACGTTTAACGTAAAGAGCCAAACCTCGGGGTTCGTTAATGGCGCCGGGAACAATCGCAACTATCGGCAAAATAACTGGTCTCTTTATCTCGGTGACAGCTGGAAGGTAAGCCGCAAGCTGACATTCAGCTACGGCACGCGATGGGAGTATTACACCCCGGTGGACGAAAGGAATGGTCTCGTCCTCCTTCCAGTTATACCTTCGGGGCAAACCGTCGCGCAGACACTGCTTGGCAACGCCACAGTCGATTTCGCCGGGGGGCCAAGCAAGAGACCCCTTTACAATGCTCGCAAGACGCAATTTGCTCCCAACGTTGGGTTAGCATGGGACCCGCAGGGCAATGGGAAGACGGCCGTTCGCGCGGGATTCAGCATGAATTACGTGAACGACGCCTTCTTCACCGCTGCAGGTAACGCAGCTGCCGGCAATTCTGGGCTGAGTTCAAGTCCCGAAGCATTCAATTTGACGGGCTTCACGGTAAGCGGCTTGAATGGACAAGGGCTCACTCCTCCGCCCTTCCAAGTGCCCATCGATTTCCAGACGAACGCAAACAACATAGCTGTAGGAGCCTTGGCTGGATACGCAATCGATCCGCACATTCGCACACCTTACGTCGAGCAATGGAACCTGAGCGTTCAGCGAGATCTTGGCTGGAATACTTCGCTGACCATCGGATACGTCGGCAATCATGGCGTGGGTTTGTTCCGCGCCATAGACGTCAATCAACTTGATTTCACCAAGAATGGATTCCTAGCGGACTTCGGTAGTGCCCGATCCAACGGCTTCCTTTCTCTGGCGGCTAACGGCACCTTTGATCCGCTTTATAATGGGCCAGGTAGCCAGCCGCTCACCGTTTTTCCGCTACTTTTTGCTAGCGGTGGAATTGACAGCCATGACCCATTCAACAGCCAGTTCTTCCAGCCGCAGTTCGTGAATCTCATCAGAGTTGGTCAAATCGGAGCACTCGAAGCGGATTACCATGCGCAGGAGTGGGATACAGGCAATAATCCAGGCCCAGGATTTAACAATCCCGTGACGCTGTTTCCGAATCCTTTCATCATGGGCGGCGACTTGTTAAAGAACAGTTCGTTTTCCATGTATCACGCGGGAGTCGTAGAACTTCGGCGCCGGCTGAACAGCGGGTTGTACTTCCAGGCGAACTACGTGTTCAGCAAAGTGATGACGGATTACGGCACAGGAACGAACAATGACCAGACACGGTTCCAGCCGTATTTGGATAATGCGCGTCCGTTCCTTGAAAAGGGACGGGCTTCCTTTGACATCACGCACGCCTTCAAGGCGAACCTTACTTATGACTTGCCAATCGGCAAAGGACATAGGCTGCTCAACACAAGCAACAGAGGGCTTGGCCTTATTGTCAACGGATGGCAGACCGCATCCGTGCTTACATGGCAGAGTGGCAGTCCCTTCTCGATCCTTTCGCAGTGGCCCTCGTTTAACCGGGGCGGGAGTCGCTCCTTACGCGATACAGCCATCGCGACGCTCACCCATCAGCAGATCAGCAGCGACTTGGGAGTGTTTGTGCAGCCGGGTGGTATTGTGTATGGGATTAACCCCAACCTAATCAGTCCTGATGGCAGCGGTGTTCCCAGTCAAGCTCAGCTAAGCTGTGTGCCAGCAGTGACGGGTGGCTTTTGCAACCCGCAGCCTGGCCAGGTCGGCAATCTCCAGTTGGATGCGTTCAATGGTCCCGCGTACTTCGATTGGGACCTTTCGGCAAGGAAGGATTTCGGCCTGACGGAAAAGCTGAAACTGACGTTCCGAACGGAAGCCTTCAATGTCTTGAATCACCCTGTATTTTTCATGGGAGATCAGAACATCAACAGCCTGCAGTTTGGGCAAAGCACCAGCACGGTATCACAGGCGCGCATCCTTCAGATGTCGCTCCAGCTTAAATTCTAATCACTCGGTCTTACATGCCAGCTAGAACGTGGCATCTTCCCGGGCATTCTTCCCAGAGTGGAAGGATGCCCCGGCTTGTTTTGGGATTGATTCCAAACGCGAATCTGACAAAGCTGGTTGGTGCGGCTTTGGGTTAGTTTTCGGAGTGCGGGTCGAAGACTACAGAGACTTCCACCTTGGTCTCTGAACTTGCTGGCGTGAACTTCCATTGAAGGACTGCCTTTTGAGCGCTCTCCGCCAAAATGGGATTGCCGCCAAGCACTTCTGTATCTCTCACGGAGCCATCCGGCTTTACGAACACTTTTAGACGAACCACTCCGCCTATTCCCTTGGATTTCAAGATGGACGGGTATGGAGGTGTAACTTTCTTTGTGATCTTTCGGCCGGAGTCTTGCGCGTGGCCGATTGCGACCCAAGACAGGAGTCCGGTCAGAAAGAGGGCTCCGAGGAAGCTCTTACGGGAACGCGAGCTGAACATGAGTAGGTCCCCCAGAATTTGAATGGTGCGAAACGGGGACCGCAAGCGCCCCACAGGCCGCACTTCTACATCCGCGAAAATGTTGCAGGTGGCTTACCCATTGCCAGGGACCCTTAGGGCGCTATTCCATTAAGTTACCACTCGTACCATTCCCACGTAACTCTATGATTCTATGTGGCTTGCTGGCATATCCACTAAAATGAACCTCAGGTCGCCTTCAGTTCTGCTCTCTGCCTCAACGGTGCGTTTCTCAAACCGTCGTTGCAGTTTGAGATTGGGCCTTCGCCTCTGGAGACCTACAGCTGAGACTCGCGGCACCACGGGCTGTCCTCCGCTTTTAGTCCTAGTTGATTTCGATACTCTGAATTGGCCCCATTCGATACTTTGATTTGGCCCCACCCTACTGAAAACCATATACCCTGGACTCTGCTTCGGGCCTAACCGCCCCAAGGGAGGACCGGGTGGATAGGAGAACCAAGGTGGAGCTATTTGAGCAGATTCGACGCGAGTACGAGCATGGTGGTGGCACGATTCGAGGGATCGCCGACGCCACGTAGTATTTCTGAGTCGTTTCCAGGCTTTTGTGGCCGAGCCAGGATTGGATGGTGCGGATCGGAATGTGCTTCTCGTGCCAGAACGTGGCGCAGGTCTTCCGCAGTCGGTGAAGGTAATGCTTCTCGCAAACAGGGCGCGTCAGGCACGACACCTCGGCTGGATGCTTGGTGAAGCGTCCCTCCGAAATGGTTGTTTCGCATTCTCCGCAGTTTAGGCCCGCTTCCTTTGCGACTGCTTTGAACTTCCGCAGGAAGTGCCCTTCAGGATCGCCCCACTCATTCGGAAAAATCCGCTGGCTCTTCGAACTCTTCCTCCGGGCGTTGAGCATGTCCATAAGCTCGCGGGTCAGCGGAATCAGCCGCGTCTCGTGGGACTTTGGCGAGAACTGCCTTTCTTTGCCGCCGCGAGCCTTAAACGTCTTTTTGCGGACCCAATATTTCCCGTCGATGAGGTCGGCCCACTGCGCGTGTGCTACCTCCTTTTCGCGGCAAGCCGTGTCGAGGAAGAACGTGTAACGGACCCGCTCCTCGGGTGTCATCGCCTTGAACAATGCCTGGAGGTCTTCGCGTGTGTACGGTTCGGGAATTTCCTCTTCGACCGTTGGCAGTTCCATCATTTTCGACGGTGTGGCAACGCCAGCGGCTTTCAGCATGAAACTTACGACCATCATTTTGTTGCTGATCGTTTTCGGCGCGGCTTTCTCGCTTTCGAGGTACCGCATGTGGGAGTCGAGCACATCGGCGTTGACCTGATCGATGAAGCGAACGGAGGCAGGGAGTTGATCCACGAACTCGCCGAGAATGTGCTTGTAGTTTTTGTACGTGGCGTCGGACTTCTTGCGGCGTTTCTGGTCGAGGAATAAACCGCACCACCGTCGCCAAAACATCCCAGATTCTTTTGGATGATGACGCTTAGACAAACCGCATCACTCAGCTCACCGATCGCGAAACTGTCGCCTCGCGCCCCAATGGCCTGAGCACAATCCGCTACCACAAATAAGCACCGGCGAGTTCAGCGACAGAAAAGGATTTCTCTTTAAGTCCCACCATAAAATTCACTGGTTTTGATAGTGCGCTACAAACCGCGTGCACAGCGTCGAGATCAGGAAGCCCGGGGGCGAAGGGCACAGCTCCGGCTCGTTCAAAGGCCTGAAGGCGATTGACTGTCTCACCCAGGCTCGGATTGGCGTACATGAGGTTGTGCGCTCGCGCAGTCAGAATAAACGAGAAGCCGAGTGCACGGGCTGCCTGCGCGCCGGCAGCAATTCGTTCGACTGCGAGGCTGAAATCGTAAAGAGGGCTATCACGATTGCCGATCGTATCCTCGATAGTGCATCCCACCAAGCCGGCATCGGCCGCGAGCCGAACGGTTTCGGCGACCGTGTCCGGTGCATCGCCGAACCCTCTCTCTAAATCAGCTGATACTGGCAAGTCCGTCGCGTTCACAATCATGCGCGCGTGCGCAAGCGCCTGATCCCCGGGTCAGCCCACCGTCCCTCAGACCTAGGACGCAGGCCGAAGCAGCACTCGACGTTGCGAGCGCCTCAAAGCCAAGCCCGGCGAGAATGCGAGTGGAAGCCACGTCCCATGGATTCGGAATGACGAATACTCCCGGACCGTCATGGAGAGCGCGAAAGCGGGCTGCCTTTTCCTTCTGGGTGACACTGATGCACTTTACTCTCGATTCAAATGTTCTTGAAATGTTCTTGACAGCCAAGGACTGGATGTAGGCGACCAATTGCCAACGCTGAGGTTCCGGCAACCGAGACCACACGGGCATGCCGCGGCGGACTACGCCGTTGGTGAGAATCCAGAAAAGGGCTCCGGGCGTGGCGTTCTGGACTTCTTCGGCGCGGAGGCTCGGTCCTTTCTTCCCTTCGGCGGAGTCGCCGTGGCACTCGGCACAATGCCTTTCAAACAAGAGGCGACCGGCGGCGATTGCGGTGAGATCTTGCGATAGCGGATTGGGCCTGAGCCGTGCTTTTTCGGGTGCTTTGGCCAACTCGGAGTAAACGGATGCGTCGTTTCTTGGCGTCCGCTCCGCGCTGCGACTTCCTGCGACTGATTTGCCCTGCTGAGCAAACGCGAGCGAGGCTACCACTAGAACGGCGCAGAGACCCAGAGCTGCGAGCCTGGCCTTCACTGGCGCCTCCGAAAGGCTCGCGAGACCATCTCGCCAAAACCGGAAATTTCGCGGGAGACGCCCCAGCGCGTGACCAGGCGGTGGCTATTGTCGTTCAGGCCGAAACCTTGCGAGAAGCGGAAGCTCCAACCAGAACGGAGACTCCACGACAGCGCTGGCGCCAAATAGTGAGATGTCTCCTTCAAGCCGAAATGATGGCGGTCGCCGAGGCCACCATACATTTCCACACCGACGAAGAAATTTTCGCGACAGAAATTGCAGCGGTTTCCCGATGCTTTTAGCGCGAGCGGCCGACTGGCGCCGAGCGCGTAACCAAACTCCCACGGGTTGTTGGAGAGATTCTTGGCGGCCAGCGTGTTTTCGGTGAAGTTCCAGCCTTTGACGGTGCTGGACAGAATGAGCTTCAGCTCCATTTCTTGATCGTGTTCTTTGCGGGCCAGAGCGTTGGGAACGAGGAAATCGGATTCGACGTCATGGCCTTCGACTTCCTTCAGGATTTTGTCGGCGCCGCTTTTCTTCTCATACTCAAGGTAGAGAATGGGATTGATGAAGTGTTCGTACTTGAGCGGGCGCACGCGATTCTCCCAGCGCAGGCCCGTGAAGACAGTGCTTTGGCCGAAAGTGGATTGGCCTTCGAGATAAAACTCAGTGGTCCACGACGCGGTGACACCGTATTCGAGTTCGGTCCAGAAGGCGTGGAAGTTGTCGCCGGCGCGTTGCGTACCGAAGGTGGAGAAGTATTCGACCTCGAGGCTACCCGGCTCTTCCAAGTAGTGGTCGTAAGCAACAAAATAAGGGCTTTCTTGGCCGCTGACTACTGCAGGCGCCAAAAAAATCGTGCTGCAGCAGAGTAGTGACGCAAGAACGGCGCAACGTGCCAACGAATCCTCCTTGTTTATGCGTACAATAAGATTAATTTAGTCGGGTATAAGTTGCAACTTAATTGCAACTACTACGGCGCTCGATGGTCTTCGCAGTGAGTTTCGCCAGCTCCCGACTCGTACAAACAAGAAGTGATTGAGTTCCTTCCGGTTTGCCGATTATTACCGGC
>QHYI01000059.1 GCA_003223245.1 Acidobacteriota bacterium | reverse complement strand
ATTGTGGACGGTAGGGCAGTGGAACGTGCAAAACAGATTGTTCTGGGATATCGGCAACTGTCTGCTCGCGACGCTCTACATCTCTCAGTTATGGAACAAAATGGAATCCGCCAGATCGCGAGTTTCGACTCGGGCTTCGATGCGTTCCCGGGTATTGCCCGTTTGTCGTAGAGCGTAGGTGGGGCCCACGCCACCGAATATAGCATTCACGATTGTCAATGTGCCAAACATGCCGTCTGTCTTTTACGTGTCGCGATGCGGAAGGAAAAAGCCGCCCTCTTCGTAAATGGGCAGCTTGTGGAATTCGGCCGAGACGTCCATTCCAGCGCAACCGATCGGTAACGGTCGAGAGAATGTGTTGAAAGGGACGCTCCCACGACTTGCCGCCGATGCGGACCTTTGTGGGCGCTAACTGCCACGCGTTTCGAACTGAAGTGTCCAGAATCGTTTCGCTGCCGCGACCGTAGGGAGCGCGCTCTGCGTGCTTGACCATATCCTTGATTTGTGAATCCGGTATGGGAAAGGAAATCACGCCCACGCCCTCGATTTCGGCGCGAGGCATTGGCGTTTCCAGCACGCCGCGCACGTAAAAATCGCCCGGCCGCCGTACTGCCGCCAGGGCATCTTCCAACGCCCTGAGATCGCGATTATAGGGAACCTCGATTTGTTTATCGTCCCGAGTGTCCACATATTCCTTCTGCCACCACTCGAATCGTGCCGATACTACTCACCATTTGCCCAAAAGTCTGCAGCCTCCAATCCGTAACTGTCGCTCGTCACGGCTTCAAGCGGTAGGTGCTCGACGGCCGCCATGTCGGGCTCTGTAAAGTACGGATTGATCCAGCGTACGTGTTGGTCTGTCCCATCCCAGTGCGGTGCGGCGCTAGCAGCTAGCTATAGCTGGTGGAAAACACTAAGTGAATACGTGATAGGTAAATGGTCGAAGCGAAGGCATTTGAACCACCGACTTCCTGGCCAGGGACCAGGCGCTCAACGACTATCCGTGTTCCTGCAAATTGCTGCTTTTAGGATAAATGGTCGGGGCGAAACAGCTGTCGCGGGAAGACCTGCGTGAAGTCGCCCAGGTAGCCGACGTCGGGACCTTAGAGACCTTGATGCAAATTCTCGCCGAACGAAGCGCGCAGCAATTGATCTACTCTAATCTCGCTTGCGAGATCCAAGTCTCGGTGGATACGGTGAAGCGCTGGGTTGATTTGCGGGTCCGCCTGCGCTACGGATTCACGGTTCGCCCTTGGGTTACGAATATAGCCAAAGCTCCGCGCAAAGAACCGAATTGGATCCTGCGGGTCTGGAGCGGACTCGCAGACGGCCGGGCGCGGGCGGAGACTCTGGTCGCCTGCCATTTGCTCAAGGCGGTCGATGGCTGGAACGACCTCGGATTTGGCGAATTCGAGTTGCGCTACGTACGCGATAAGCAGAAACGCGAAGAGGATTTTCTCCTGGTAAAAAACCACAAGCCTTGGTTCCTGGTCGAAGTGAAGATGAGTGACACGAGCCTGTCGCCGACCCTCGCCCACTTTCAAGCACAGACCCAGGCGGCTCATGCCTTTCAGCTGATGGTGAGCCTCGCCTGTCAGCCGGCGGACTGCTTTCGCGTCCATCGGCCCGTTGTTGTTCCGGCCAGGACTTTCCTGAGCCAACTGCTCCGAGCATGCGAGCAGCAACGATAACAGAGAGAAGACATCGGCTGATGGCTTATGGCGACCGCTGTCGCCCGCCGGGACGGACAACCTGGTTGCGCCCTCGCATTTCCTTCGCACTCTTGTTCTGACTTGCGCGAGTTGAAGACAACTGGGAGCTGGGCGTGCTGCTTTTAGCGAGATCCAGTCCGAAGAGTTCAGAAAGATCGCCGGTAGACAGAATTTTCCCGGAATCTCCTTCTTTCTTTGCGAGAGGAAACTCTCTACCGGCGCTGCTGATGAGTTCCTTTTCGTCCAGCTTGTGAAGCCGAAACAGGAGCTCGGGCTTGCGGTCGAGGCGCGCGCCGATGCCGTACAGCACGGCGGCGACATGCTTGCACATATAAGCCCAGTCCGGGCAACTGCACGAAAATTGAATCTCCTTTGGCGAGGGAAACAGTCCATTGTTTTCTCTGCAAATTCGCTCCATGACTCCCTTGGAAAATCGGCCTTGCAGCAACTCCACCAGGGAGTCAATGGCCCCGGCACAGTCCTTACAGATGGATTTCCAGCGCGCCTTGCTGACGGGCGTGATTTTCACGGCAACTTTATAGACGGACGAGCCGCTCACAAGCGCTTTCACTTCACCGAAGGCAATCTGCAGATCGATGACGGAACCGTTGCGCACGTAAGTGCGGCCGCGGGCCAGGCGATTTGCGTAATCACTGTAACGTTCCAGGTTCTCGCACCAGGCTTTTCCCCAGAAGGTTGTAGCAATGCCGCGGCCTTCAATCTCGACAGGCGAGACGACGTGCCCCTTTTTCTTCAACTGCGCGATCTTGCGCATCGCTTGCGCTTGCCGCTGCGCGACAGACACATAGGGTCGCCATCCCCAGCCTCCGTAGTACATGTTCACACCTCCGCCTGGGCGCTGTTTAGGTCGAGCGCCACGAGCCTCAGCAAATCCTCGTCGTTCATTTCCGTGAGCAAAAGATCGGCGCCGCCTTCGAGCAAGTCTTTCGAAAGCTGCTGCTTCGATTCAATCAGCTTGTCAATCTTCTCTTCCACCGTCCCGCGGCAGACGAACTTGTGCACCAAGACATTCTTGGTCTGGCCGATGCGGAAGGCACGGTCGGTCGCCTGGTTCTCAACTGCCGGATTCCACCAGCGGTCAAAGTGCACGACATGCGAAGCGGCCGTGAGGTTGAGTCCCGAGCCCCCCGCCTTGAGCGAAAGCACGAAGAAACCAATCCTCTCCTCTTCCTGGAATCGCCGCACCAGCTCTTTGCGCTTTCTGACTTCCGTCTCGCCATCCAGGACCAGCCCGGGGCGTCCGAACACATAGCCCAGAAACGCTTCGAGCGGCCGAGTCAGTTCGCGAAACTGCGTAAACACCAAGACCTTTTCCTGTTTGGCGGCGATGGTTTCAACGATCTCGCGCAAGCGGGCCCACTTGCCGCTATCTTCCGGGTTCCATGCGCCGTCGCCCAGCCACTGCGACGGATGGTTGCAGATCTGCTTTAACCGCACGAGGAACGCCAGCACCTGGCCTTTACGCTCGATACCTTCAACTTTCTTAAGCCGCCGTTCAAGCTCCTCGACGGCTTGCTGATAAAGCGCCGCCTGCTTCCGGCTGAGCTGGCAGAACGCCTTGACTTCAGTTTTATCCGGCAGATCGGCGATAACCGTTTTGTCGGTCTTCAGCCGCCGCAAAATATAAGGCTGCACTAGCTCTCGCAAGGGGCGGTAGGGATTGTGCGGCAGCGCGGCCAAGCGCTTGGTAAAACTTGTAAATTCCTTGGCCGAACCGAGCAGGCCGGCATTCAGGAAATCGAAGATCGACCAAAGATCGCCCAGACGGTTCTCGATGGGGGTGCCG
>QHYI01000137.1 GCA_003223245.1 Acidobacteriota bacterium | reverse complement strand
TGCTGTCCAAGCCTTCGGTCACGGTGTCGCCTGCCAAGTCGAGAGGCAACTCGCCAGGAGCGGAGAACATTTGAACCAGGAGGGGGTAAGCCCGTGTTTCGCGAAACTGGGCCAGCAGATACATGGCATAGAGGTGAATCATGCGGTTCGGATCGCGTGCGAATGATTGAGGGTCCCGGGCCGCAGACTCAAGAACCGCTAGAAGCGGAGGGATGATCTCGTCGCGATGAGCGACCGCTTCCCGAACGGCGGACCTGGCAAAGTGGCCCTCGTTCCGCTCAAGGTGCGAGAGGATTTCTTGAACTTCCATAGGATTCCCCATAAATCTACCACGGACTCAACGGCATAGTAGGGTTGCTGCCCGGCGCGATCTGTCCTGCCTGACGCTACTCGCATGGCGCTGGGTTCTCTGCGGCCATTCGTTGCTTCGTCGTTGCCGGGCGTGGTGCGAGAGGTGTTTCTACGCTTGGCCCGATCTATGAGGCGCTACTGTGGGCCCTCCTCCAGGCTGTCACCGTCTGCCCGTACCATCGCCAGGCTCTTGCGCCAAGCGTGTCCACATTGCGGGCGTCAGGCACGTTCTGTCCGAGGAAATCAAAGCCTTGCTCCATGTGCGTGATGACCGTTAGCTATTTCCCGCGCCATTTTGCCCACTATTGGGCTCTTCCAATTCGGCTCCATTCATGGCTATAATAGCCATAAGGAAGGAATTGCCAAATGCGCAGCGTGAATGTGGCGGAACTGAAGAACCGGCTGAGCAAGTACCTTACCTTCGCGAAAGGAGGCGAAGAAGTGGTCATCCGAGACCGTAATCTCCCGGTGGCCAAACTAGTTCCGTTTACGGCCGAAGGTGCGGATGATCAGGAACTCGTGCTGGTTGCGGCAGGGAAACTGCGTCTCCCCAAGATGCGACTCGATGTAAAGGAGCTCTTGAAGATTCCAACGGGAAGCGTTGCAGGGAACAAGGCGATTCAAGCCGTTCTCGCCGACAGAGAAGAAGAACGGTGAAGAAAACGACCGCGTTTTGGGATGCCAGCGCGCTAGTTCCCTTGTGTGTTCACGAAGCCACAAGTCGTCAGGCTCAGTCCCATCTGAGGAGATTTGCGCCCGCAGTTTGGTGGGGAAGCCTCGTAGAAGTGCACAGTGCAATTTGCCGCCTCCATCGCGATAATGAAATAACCGATCTCGACAAACAAGGTGCGGTGGCCCGCCTGCGTTTGCTGAACCGTGGGTGGAGGGAGATTCTTCCTAACGATCAGGTTCGTGATTTGGCGACGCAGTTGCTAGATAAGCATTCCTTGCGGGCAGCCGATAGCCTGCAACTTGCCGCGTCCTTAATCTGGTGCGAACAGCGCCCATCCAGGAGGAGCTTTATCTGCGGAGACCAGCGATTGGCCAAGGCCGCAGAGTCAGTTGGATTCTCAGTTCTCGAGCTTTCAAAAGGTGTTCCCTGAATATCAAGCCTTGTCAGTTCCTGCTCAGACTTCCGGCAGGGAGATGGGTCTTCCATGCTGTGTTCGGCCTGGATATCGAGTGAGAGACGCCCCTGAGCTTCCGGCGCACAACACGATAAGTACAACGAGGTCACTTCCTGCTACTCCCTTATCAAGTGTGTCGACTGTCTCGGAAACGGCCTATCCGGCGATAAAATACTGCATCCAGCGAGGAAACTTAGTCCTATCGACCTGCATAGCTTATGATGTCAATTAGGCAATTAGGAGCCTTTTAGAATCTGTTGTCTCACCGAAAAGCAGCCGATTTTGCGCACCGCGCACGCCTGACCAGCTATGAGGTTCGCTGGTAGCGAATAACGAATCGCCGCGGTCTACGTGGTTTAGAGGTGCGGTTGCCTGCTGGCCACAGATCACTGGTCACCGGTCAAGAGGGCGCGCGATGAACTCGCTGGTTCAGGACATCCGTTACGGGCTGCGGATGCTGGCGAAATCGCCGGCATTAGCGCTGGTCGCGATCCTCAGCCCTCGGCATTGGCGCCAACGCCGCGATTTTCCAGTTGATTGATGCAGTGCGGCTGCCCACCCTGCCAGTAAAGTGCAACGGTCTGTACGGCGCATTCACTTTCCCGCTCTGGCATTGGCACTGGCATTCTACGCTCCGCAGCAGCTCGTTCGCGATCCGGGTCCCGTTGTCGGAATTCGCCAACCTCGCATTGCCTGTGCCGCGTACCCTGGTCATGTTTTCTCGAGGTGATTAGGCCCTGGTTCGTTCCCATCCTGCCTGCGAACTTCCCGTTGTCGAATACCGCTTTCCGTCGTTTCGGTGCCTCAATTCAGGTGTTGCCCTCTATAGACGCCGTTTTAGGAATTCACTATACCTAAAATCCCTGTGCCGCTCATCCGGAGGTTGTTCGTGTCCTGCGGTTACTCCCTTTTTTTATTTACTTTGGCTTTTCTGGGCGCTCGGTCGCCGACGCACCCGAGGACCGGACCTTGCAATCACACACTTTGTCGATTTCTTACATAGAAGGGAGAAGCCCGCATGAAGGGCAAAGCAACCAATTTAATTTGTTTATGCTTTTTGAGCCTACTCAGTTACCCGCAGGCATTTGGGCAGGCCACGCCGGGACGCCGAGAGGCTATTCGTGCGCGCTTGGCACAAATAAAAGCCTTCTCAGAGAGAATACCTGCCAAGCAGAGAAAGATTCTGTCCAGTGGGGCCCTCGGTTTGCTGGAAGCGTCAGATAAATTCGACGATCTCGAGCGCGGGTTGAGCCGCCCTCAGCCGGCACGGTCAACTACGATGTCACAGCAGTCCAGAGCGGCAGTGGCCCTCGCGGAAACGCAAGGCCTCTCCAATGTGTCTGATCCTTCCCAGGATGGGTTCTCCGTGCTCTCCGGGTTCACACACAGTGAGACCCATACTGCCTGGTGCGGCGACAATATCGTAGTTGGTTTCAACGACACAGGGAGCTTCTTTGAAAGCTTGCTCGCTAATGCGGGCGGAGTGAGCTTGAACGGAATTGCTCTTTCCAATGACCAGGGCGCATCCTACAGCGACCTGATGTTCCTGAACTCCGGTTCCAACACTAACAACCTTCTTGGCGGCGATCCTGTCCTTGGATGTGCCGACGAGAACACTTTCTATTATTCTTCCCTTTTCGAGACCGGACCTCCTTCCGCTCCTGTTACCGCTATCTCGGTCTCGAAGTCAACGGACGGAGGCCTAACCTTTGCTGATCCGGTGCCGGCGGTGGCCAAAGATGGCCTCACACATTTTCTGGACAAGGATTGGATGGCGATTGACCCGACCAACCCGCGTAAGGTCTATGTCACATACACCGATTTCGACAATTCGGGTGTTTGCGGCCCTCCGAGTCAAGCTGCCAGGATCGCCATCGAATTAGTGCGGTCCGTCGATGGCGGCGAAACCTGGAGTACGCCTTTTGTGATCGATCAAGTTTGTAGCCCCTCCTGGGTACCCGGGTTGTTTGTGCAAGGTTCGGAGGTGGTGGTCAACGCCCGTGGCAGGGTCTACGTGGCTTGGGAGTTTTATGATGCCGATTTTGTTACCCGCGAGATTCGTTTCCGCAGGTCCAATGAGGAGAACGAAACTTTTGGTCCCAGAGTGAAGGTCAGCGACGTAGTGTGCCCCGCGGACTGTTCCGTGTTACAGGGTGGGTTCCGCGCGGCTATTGACTTCCAGGGCTTGGCTGTCGATCGCTCGGCGACTCCGAACAGGGGCAAGGTCTACATCACTTGGCATGACGGAAGGTTGGTGCAGTTCCCGGACCTGGCTTCCCCCACAGGTTTCTATGGTTATGCAGACGCGCTGGTCAGCGTATCCAGCAACGGAGGCACAACCTGGTCCCAGCCAGTGCGAATCAATCAGAACGTCGAGCCTTTGCCGGACGGCAGAGGTACAGACCAGTACATGCCAGGCATTGCCGTAGACAAGACGGGTAGGGTGGCGTCTTGCTTCTACGACCGGCGTCTGGACCCAAATAATTTCTTGTTTGACCGCTTCTGCGCGGTCTCCACTGACGGTGGACGGACTTGGACAGATTCGAGGCAGACGGGATCGAGTTCGCCACCTTTCCACGCGATGGACACGCTCATCAATCCATTTTATATGGGAGACTATGATGGCATGGCCAGTGATTTCACGGGCGCCAACAGCGGCTTCGTCGGTGCCTTTCAGATCATCACCAATTTAGGCGATCCTGACATCTTCGCCGTGAGGTTACAGTAGATGCCACCTCCTCCCCTGATTAAGGTGTGGCAGGGGCCTAACCCACTTCCACGGTAACCGCGATGATTCCGGGGAAAGCCACAGGGTTTGTTTCTGCAATCCTCCGTCTCTTACACGAATTGTCGCCGAATTTGGAGTCCCGATCTGGAATTCTATGCGCCCAGGACTGGTGTTGTTTTGTCACGTTCAAAGTGAAAGTTTCGCATCCTCCGGACCTGCGGTTCGCCCCCAATTCTGTGTGAGCCGCCAGCATTCATTCGCGGCGACAACTTCTGAAACGCGTATCAGTGGTGGACTTAAAGTCAGTCTGTCTCTGGGCCAATCACAAATTAATATCGGTAACCGCTCTCGCGATCTGCAAGCAAACCATGTTCGCCGATGGTCGCCAAACAAGGAATTGAAAATCTAGCCCGATAACTTCAGGCTTGCCCTTTATTAGCGGCCAATCCTGCGAATCACACCCCTAAAAAGCTATAGCCGAGAAGCTGTACTCTCTTCCAGTTGGATTTTTCCTTCAGGAGGAAGGAGCTCCGCTTCCGGCCGAGATCTTGGCAGGTGAATGCCGGGGAGCTCCAACAAGCTACGATTTCGTTTATCCCACTTTCTGTCCCGGCGCACAAGCTCGAAGCGGAGTGGGCCGCGAGCTAGGCGGAAGTCATCTTGCGGCGATGCCCGATTTGTGAATGCGATTCGATCATCGGCCATGGACGCCGCCGCAAACAGGCCCACGATGAACACCACGACTGGATCGGGATCCGTCGCGGTCGCTGCACCGGTTGCCGGAAGACCTTCACCTTCCTCACGCTGCTTCTCTCCAAAATGGGCAGAGATTGGCCGCTAATGCCCGTAATCCAAGAGCTAAAATGAAAACTCCCATGAAGTTCGGGATGACCGGTGACAACGGTTTCTACCAGTCGAATCGGTCACAGCAGTTGCGCCGCCTGACGTTCCGCATCCACGGCCCCCAGACCACGATGGCTAACCTTCCCTAGCCCGTAAAACATCCCGGGTGCACCGCCTCGTCGGCGGTGATTTTTTCCACGTGGTCGATGACAAGTACCTCGACGGGGCCTGTTTGCTCTCTCAATTCGAGGCCTAGCTGCTCTGAGATAGCGGTCGAAAGTGATGCGGGCGAGCCGGGTGTACAGTCCAAGGTAAAATCGTAAACTCCCGGGAGTCCAGTTTTGTCTAGCACGATGCGCTTCGTGTCATCCGCCAAAGCACCATCAGAAAGCACGCTACAACCTACGTGCGCAAAGTCTGCAAGGGCTGTGTTTCCCAGTTGCCCGTCTGAGTTATGAAGTCCAGGCCAACAGCAAAGGCCTCGGCATTGATGGGCTGACAATACACCACTCGCGCCCTCGCACTGAATTTGAGACACTTCACATCCACCTGAGAGCCAGGCTCCCAGAACCGTTTGGTCGTAATTCGCGCGCCACGAGAACTGAGGTTTTCTCCGTAGGCCAAGTCCGCTAGGGCCGGGTCATGCACCGCAGAGACTTGGATGAGAAATCTCTCGGGATTACGCGGTTGTTTCCTGGCTTCGAGCAGCATTGCCGCCTCAAGCAGGCATTGGAGAAACCGGCCGAGAAGTATTACGGGTAGACACACCCACGGTCAATCAGGTAAAACCCTGGCTACGCCAAAAGGATTGAACCCAGCCAAGAATCGAGCCGCGTCATGGACCCGCAGGACTGACAACCCATAATCCGCTATCTGTGTCCGAATTGCGGCAAGCGTTACGCCGTGGCCGAGTGGAAACAAAATCCGAAGTGTCGGCAGTGCGGTGCAGAACTTCGCGACGATAATAAACAAAGCGCGTCGTCGCTCCCGGCCAAAAGCCAAGCGGCAGTTAGCTAATCCCAGTCATCGGTGACGACGGCGTGCATCCTAGTCACTTGCCTCCTGTGCCTGCTTTCAAGAAATTCAGGCCGATAGCGAATCCTTTGCGAGTGGCGGCATGACAATACACTACTCGCGCTTTGACATAGGCGTCACCGATGGCGGAGGATTTTAGGATTACCTGAGAACCAGGCTTCCACACCCGTTGCGTTGCCAGCCGAGTGCCACTCGAACTAACGTTTTCTACCGTAGCCAACTCGGCAAAACGCGAACCGTGCGCGGCGAAGATATGCACCCGGAAGCGCTGAGCAGTACGTCGTTGTTTTCGGCTATCCAGCAACATGCAGCTTCTCCTCTTCGTCAACGTGGGAGACCAAGGGTATGAAGTCCGACCCGGTATGAGAGCGATTCTATATCCGTGCCAGCCCGTCAGTTATAGCGTTAGTATCTACCTGGTTCCATAACAGTTACTCCTCTAATCACACAACCCTTGATGACCCACAGGTACACCGTCGTGGAATGGAAGAAGAACCCGAAATGCCGACCAGGCCGCACCGCCGCCAGCCCAGGCGAGTGGCCTGACCAATCACCGATCGTGACGCAAGGTGCTGTTGCGCAGGCCGCGCCGCAAGCTGGGCCTTAGACTCCGCGGAGAGCAAATAGGGGCGGGACGACGCTTACATCGGCGCCGTGATGGTGCTGCGGCTCCTGAGCGGAGAAAATCTAGTGCGAAAGAAAGAGTGCTTAGAGGGGATGTCAGCGCGCTAAAGTCAGGTACTAGACGCCACCTCTCCGGTGCCGAACTTACCAGGACTTGTCCCACAGAGGAGCCTAAAGTGTAGTCACACTCCGGCTCCCGGTGTGCAATCTCGAACCTTCCCGGACAGGACATCGCTCACCCACGCGTCTCCATGTCCAGACACCCCGATCACATCACCGCTGGCAGGCAAAACCGAACGCCGGGTTGTCTTCACAAGGTGACAGGGGAACCCAAACGCAGGCCTTCTGATCAATCCGATTGCCGCGTTCATCGGGCGCAGTTCGAGATAGTCTCGCAGAACTCATTAAGTTTTTGAATTCGAAGAGGCATCGTAGGCGAAGCCCTCGACACTAGACACAAGCGTATAGCTCTTCAGGGCAGCGCCAGAGCGATGCTCTTCCCGTTCAGCACGCACTCTAACTGAAGAGGCGTATTCTTTTTCTTGGTCACCGAAAAGTACAGGTAGCCGGCCACAGGTGCTGACGCGGTACCCTCCGGAAGGCCTTTCTCGCTCAACTCCGTCTGCAT
The DNA here is from genome assembly GCA_003223245.1 of Acidobacteriota bacterium. Taxonomy (GTDB): domain Bacteria; phylum Acidobacteriota; class Terriglobia; order Acidiferrales; family UBA7541; genus Acidiferrum. The sequence goes on along the minus strand of QHYI01000137.1, from coordinate 27,657 downwards.
CGTGTCGCGATCGCGATCCGACGAGCCCGAGTGTGAACCGGGTTCGCTAACTTCAACGGCGACGCCAACCGCCCTGTAAGTTCCGTGCCCGCCAGAGGGACCGGACTCGTAGCCGACGCCGACCGAAGGAGATACGGTAACGTCTCGTTGCGATTCGGCGGACTTCTGAATGCTTGCCGCCACCACTTTCGGGCTGGAGGGTTTCACAGCCGCTTCCGAGCCAGCCACGCGCACGGAAAAATCGTCAAGCGACACCGGTTGTGGATTGTCTTTCAGAGGGTACAAGGCAACCTCGACGACCACACAGCAGCGATTCACCTCGGAGACAAGTGTTTTGCGCACTTCATCGGAAGTCAGCAACGCGGCCCCAACGCTTACGCCGTCTTTTTCCGCGTGAGCCGGGTAGCGATTAGCCGCCGCCTTGGGCACGGTTCCCCGAGGACCAGCGGCCAGGGAAGCGGCGGTCACGAACGCCAACCCTAGCAGAATCCTCCCGCTCATGGCTTTACCTCCTTTTCCTGCGGCGCTGCATCCGGCGCCTTTTCAGGCTCCAGTTTGGCGGAAATCCTCAATGATTTTCTGCTCAGGACATAAATCCGCTGATGAAACGCCACGCGCCCCTTCGCGGAGAGGGACAGGTCATACGCGCCGGAGTCGAGCCACATGGTTCTTAGCTGATCCGCTTTTCCCGCGTAGGCATCGTCGATATACACTTCCGCCGTCTTCGGATCAGCCGTCAATTTCACTTCTCCCTTATCTTCGGCATACAGCAGGCTGCCGGAATACATCGCGCTCAAGACGGAGGGATAAGTGCACCAAAACGTGTCGCAAAAGAATGCAGGGTAGGCCGCGCCGTAAGGATAAAGGTACGGATAATAGTAGGGACCGGAAAAATGGGTGTACCCCAATCCAAACGAAACCAGACCGAGTTGGACGTGAATCTTATGGTGAGGCTTCGCGTCTTTCTTGCCCGCCTCCGGCCGAGCGGCACCCTGATCAGTGGCTTGTTTCGATGAATCGGAGGCCGGGGAGGCGGCCGCCTCTTGCGGAACAGGAGTTGGCGCCTGCGCTTGCTGGGAAACGGCCAGCGCGAGCGTCGCATGGCCCGTGAAAAGTGCACTAAGGAGAAGCACTCCAGCACCCATGGGCACCTCCGGGGGCTACTCGAATCGTTTTGTACCTAGATGCAGTCTGTCCCTTGGCGGTTTCCCCGTGCTTTTATCGTTTGCATCGCCCAAAGCGTGCAAACCGCGAAGGAGCCATGCCCATGTTGCGCCTCAACGAAGTGCGGGTCAAGGCCGCGGGTCAAGGCCGCGGAATCCTCCTTACATGATGCGTTCGTGCCGGAACCAACATCTCCGGTAACCCGCGGGAATGCACGAGTTCTTCCAGGCCGTGGAGTCGTAGCCTCGGCTCGGACTGCCGTCAAGGATCGAAGCCCGCTGCGCGCTCCGCGCGTACCTCGCTCGTCGTCCTTGACTGCGTCCTCGCATCGGCTACGGTCCTTTCATCGGAGAGCTGGCGCTCCCCCTTCTTTGATTGCGCCCGATTCCGATTCTTTTTACATCCGGCGCAGGCCGAGCCCGGGGCGGCTATGACCCTAATTCATACTCGACGTTTCCCAAGGGTGCAACTTTGGGTGCAACGAGGGTTGCCCTACTTTTTCTCCAGCTTCTCTTTCAGGTGCTTCGCACACGCTTCAGCCGTAGTCTGGTCTCCGTGCAAAGTATTCTTCTTGTTCACGGCATAGGCAAAGATCACGGCTCCGGTTTTTTGGTCAACCATCTGTATGCTCGCGGCGTTATCCGCGTGAATTTGACCAAAAACAAGCATCTTCATCGCTCCTGGCTTCTTTTCCTCCGACGTACCTGTAATCACGTAGGCCGCTCGCGCTTGGTCGGCCACAACGGTCAGTGGAACTTTCTTCTTCTCGAAAGCAGCCGCTAGGTAGGTTTCAAAGCCGTTCATCGGTGCAATAAAGACAGAGTTAGGCAAGACTTCGACTGCAGATGCGGGAGCGGTTGAAACCGGGGCAGAATCCTGCTTCGCGGTCGGTGACTGAGGTGCTGTCGGAGCTTGAGTTTGGGCGGTAGCCTGAGCCGCTTTCTGGACGGGGACGGCTCTGCAAATTTGATCCCCTATCACTTTTTCGTCTGCCTGAATGGGTGTGGCTGACCCGTTAAGAGCGCGGCATTGAATTGTAGTGTTTGTTTTGGGGGCAGCGGCATCCTGCCCGAATGCGGAGATAGCCAGCAAGCAAGCACAGAAAGCTAGTTGAACGGCTTTTTTCATTGTTTAAGCTCCTTTCACTCTATGATCTGGCCGAACTCACTCTTCTGTCACTCCCATGTCATCGGGCGCGTTCTGGCCGAGTTAACTGTCCTTTAGGATAGGTGTGGTATTTAGCGAAACTAGGGAAAGGGAAGCTCCAAACAGAAGAAAGTCCATAGATTCGTCCGGAGGGGACAGGGGAATGCGGTCTTCATTCGCATATTCGTGCGCCTTTGCTTTTTGTTTGCGCGCGGTTTCGTTGGGGCGCGAGATTTTTCTTGCCTTCGTTGAACCTTTTGGGCAGCCCGAACGAATAACGTTGTGGGAGTAGAAGTGGTAGACGACCACGAGTTGTGGGAGCGGTTCCGTGGCCGCGATGCGAACGCCTTCGAGGCGTTCTATCGCGACAATGCCGGACGGCTCTGCGCCTACTTGCGGCAGATCGTGGGCAACGCGCAAGCGGCTGAGGACGTGATGCAGGAAACGTTCACCCAGATTTGGAAGTCGCCAAATGGCTTCCGGCCGGAGTTGGGATCGCTTCGCGGATATCTTTTCGGGATTGGACGGAAGAGGGCAACGGAATGGTGGCGAAAGCAGGGGCGGGTTCCGGAAGAGCAAGGTGAGAAGTGTAAAGAAGGAACCATCGAGGCTACGGCAAGTTTTTTGGCCGTTGGGGATGCGTTCAGTCGCCTGGCTGAGGAGCAACGGTCGCTGCTGTGGCTGCGTGAAGTTGAAGGTCAGTCGTACGCAGAGCTCGCGGTAATTCTGCAGGTTCCTGTGGGCACAGTGAAGTCCAGATTGTTTGCTGCAAGGGAGGAGCTGCGGCGCATCTGGCGCTCTTCCGGCAGCAGTGCAAGGAGCGAGAAATGAATTGTGCTGAAGCGGCGGAGTGTGTTTCTGCGCTGTTTGATGGCCAGCCGATTTCGCGGGCGGTGGCTGCGCACCTCTCGGATTGCCAGGAATGCCGCGCGCGGCTGAACGACTATGCGGAAATGGGCGCGGAACTGCGCGAGACAGCCCGCGGCGCTGCCGCGCAAACCATCCCGGAAGGGAGATGGAGATTGGCGGAACCAGCCGCTGCCACAAATTGGTTGAGGAAATGGAGGGCAACGATGCGCATACCAAGATTTGCGTTCGCGCTGATGCTGATTGCGATTTTTGCCCTTTCCGGAGGGCTCGCACTGGTGAAGGCCCGTCCAAGGGGAAACGGCCCGGTGCTGTTGCTGTCGTTTAAGATTCCGCAAGGGGACAAAGCCTGGGATTGTGCTCTCAGGACGGATCGCGGGACCGACTCGTGTGTTTTTGTCGGTGGCAACTTGCCAGGTGAACTCGCCGTCTCCGCGCGGTTCATCCGTAAGGAGGGTGAAAATGTTCAACTAGGGATTAAAACGGATTTCACACCTGCAGTCGCAAGGCAACGCCCTTATACACATACGTTTGAATTGAACATGTTCGATGGGATCCCAGAACAGGAGTACTGGCTCGAGCCCGACAGGAAGCTTAGCGTCGCGGTTGCGGACTTCGGAATAGTGGAAGTCTCCGGACAATTCCTGGACCACATGCCAGTTATGGCATCCAATCCTCGGGAGACACTAGACCCGGGCGAGGCCGAATTTCGTATCCTGTCTCCCGTGCTCATTCGCGACAATCAGGTGCTAGTCAACATGGCCCACGCCAAAGCCACGCCGGATCAAAAGGACTCCGGTGTGACATTATGCATACCTGGAGAGGGCCTTTTCATCTTTTCCCCTGTGCCGTTTGAAGAGGGAGCCGAGGCGGTGGTTCGGAATGGATCCAATCAGATCGAATTCACTGCCGAGGGCAAATCGTATTTGCTCGTAACGGGGGCGCCGATAACGCGAGGAGAACACGTTTGGGTTCGGCATCTGCCGAATTGGCGCCCTTCAAACAATCCGGGGTGGTTCCTCGGCAGCGTCAACGTTAAAAGACTTCGTCAGTTTTTAGAGACGGGAAAGCAGTAGCGGAAGCCCACGAAAGCCACGCCTTTGGTGTATTCCTTGAAGGAGCAAACCACTGGAATGTCTCCAAGGGTGAATTCGTGCGTGAATGGTTTAGCTGAGCCCAAGGCTGTTGAGGGATTCATTGCGCTTTAGCTTTTCTACTGGGCTAGGGAGAGGCGTGAGGCGAGCGGAGCGAGGAGATCACTTTAAGATCAGGTCTTGTATTCTGTTTCGCAACCCCCTCAAAGGGCTGCTATAGCGTCCCTGCAAGAGCCCATCGCACAACGCCGCTCAATACCAGTCGCAAGATGTTGCGTGGAGTCGCTCCGAGCGCTATGCGCGCACCGATCTCGCGGCTGCGTTGCGCAACTAAATATCCACCACGCCGAGCGCGCCCAGTTCTGGGAACCGAAAAGTCGAGAGGGAGCCTGCGATGCCGCCGATTGTGCGATCTTTGCTTTCACACCATTGAGCTTTGACCTGTTCACCGACGATGTCGAACGAATTTGACACCGTTTGCCGCCGGGCCTCCGAACCTACTGCCAGCTATGGTTGAATGTTACGCGGAGCACATAAGCAAACTTGGCTGGAGCTTGGGCAGGCAGCCGGAGATGCAGGCCGTCGGCGCGCTGATCGAATTGCAATTTGGCATCACCGCCCAAAAGGGCAACGTTTTGCACGGGTTCACTGCCGACGCTGGGCGCGAGCGAGTGAATCACCGGCTCTCCGTTTGCCGGCCAAGCGAGTCCGATGGCGTAAAGCACATCTCCCTTGGTCGTGAAACGAAAGTCCTCCGCGGTATACTTCGCCGTGTCCGTGTCGTGAAATGTTCCTGAGGCCACTTTCGTCGGCCCCTCGCCATAAATCCTCCACGGGCGAGTACCGTAGATCGCCTCGCCATTGATATCCAGCCAGGCTCCCACATCAAGAAGCACCCGCTGCACCTCTTCGGGAATTGTGCCGTCTGAGCGTGGACCGATGTTCAGCAGCAGATTTCCGTTCTTGCTGACGATATCGATGAGCTGGTGGACAATGAATTCCGGTGATTTGAAAGTATCGTCTTTGATGTAACCCCAGGATTTGTTGCTAACGGAGGTATCCGTTTGCCACGGTAGCGAGCTGAGGTCGCCGAGCTGCCCCCGTTCAATGTCGAGGACGCCAGAGTGGTCTTGCATGGCGTAATCCTTGTAGTTGATGACTCCGACATGATCACCATATTTCAGCGAGCTGTTGTAGTAGAACGCGGCAAAGCGCGTGAGGTTTGGCCGGATCGACGGCTGCCCGATCCACCAGTCGAAGTACACGATGTCAGGATGATACTTTTCAACCAGTTCCGCAGACCGCGCCAGCCAATCGTTGGCCCACGCCGAAGAAACATAAGTGAAATCATTATTGAGGGGGGTTCCCCAACGGTTCATGAGCCAGTTATGGGCGGGGCCGTACAGCATGGCATATTGAGGGTCGTTCACATCGGAAGAAATCGTACGGCCCGGTCCCAGGAAGAAATTGTGTTCCACGCGATGTGATGAAACACCAAAACGCAGGCCCGCGGCGCGCACAGCCTTGGTGAGTTCTCCGGTGGTATCGCGATGCGCACCCATTTTGGCGACGGTCCAGTCGCTCAGGCCACTGTCATACATCGCAAAACCATCATGATGCTCCGCCACGGGCACGACATACTTCGCTCCGGCCTTCTTGAATAACTCTGCCCAGGCCGCCGGATCGAAATGCTCAGCCTTGAACATGGGAATGAAGTCTTTGTAGCCGAACTTGTCCTGCGGTCCATACGTCTCGATGTGGTGCTTGTATTCTGGCGATCCCTTCACATACATCATTCGTGGATACCATTCGCTCCCAAAAGCCGGGACCGAATAAGCCCCCCAGTGAATAAAGATTCCGAACTTGGCATCGCGATACCACGCAGGCGGCTCGTATTTCTGGAGTGATTCCCAATCTGGGCGAAAGGGTCCCTGCTGATCAATGTCATCTACCTTTTTCAGGAGGGCGGCGCGTGGCGAGTCGTATTTGCTGCTGGCACTTTGCCAGATCTGATCAATTTTTCCGGGGTCTTCCGAAGCGGTCGGAGCGGTAGCGTTCTGCGAATATGAAAGAGAAGTCGTGGCGAAAAGCATCACAATAGTGCCAAGCTTTCGGATCGATGAGGGTAAGACAGTCATTTCTGCTCCATTCATCGCAAGCTAAGCCAGTGACACCAGAATCTTCGTGAAGCGCGATGGACTTTCACTCCAGGAGCGCAAGGCGGAAGGTCCTTCCGCAAGAGGCACAATCAGGCTCACGACTTCGTTCACTGGAAACCTTCGTTCCTCGAGGAGCCTGATCACCGCTCGGAAGTCTTCCGGCTGCGCATTTCTCGATCCGACAACATCCAATTCTTTTTGGACGAACAGGCGGGTCTCATAGCTCACCGGTTCTTTTGCGTATCCGATGTACACAACCCTGCCAGTAAACGCAACTTCTTCCACGGCAGCGCGGAACGTTGCCGGTGTGCCAACAGCTTCGATGACGATGTCCGGGCCTCGACCTTCAGTTAAGTCCAGCAAACGATCGTGGAGAAATTCCTTCCTGTTATTGATGGTGTGAGCACCGCCTGCCGCTCGTGCCAGTTTCAGCTTTTCGTCATCCACATCAACACAGATCGTCTTGGCGCCTCGAGAATTCGAACCCGCAACCGCTCCAAGTCCTACTCCCCCACAGCCGAAAACCGCGACCGTGTCATCGGCAGTAACTCGTCCGCGAGCCACCGCATGAAAGCCGACTGTCAGTGGTTCCACCAAACATAATTCCTTCGGCGTAAGTTTCGCCGGATACAACTTTTCTGGCGGCATCGCGATGAATTCGGTAAGAGCGCCGTCCCTCTGTACACCCAGAGTCTGGTTGAACTGACACGCATTCGGTCGTCCGCGTCGGCACGACGCACATTGGCCGCAGCTGGTGTAAGGGGAGAGCGCGACGTCGGTACCTTCTGCGAGACCGCTGGCGCCCTGCACGACCGTGGCGCACACTTCATGGCCAGGAATTCTCGGAAACGACACAAGTGGATTGAGTCCGCGAAAGGAATTCAGATCGCTCCCGCAAAGTCCGACCATTCGGACTTTCAGCAATATGTTTCCATTCGTAGCCACCGGCTCGGGGATGGTCTCAATCGAGGCGTGTCCTGGGTTGTGAAGCACGAGCGCTTTCATGTTTCAATTTGGTCCCGCGTTTAGCGACTGACGCTTTCCGGGATGCTCGGATCTCGATCTCAGCGCACACTGCGGCGCAAAGCCTATCTTCAGCTGGTGCATTCCGGTATCCGCTAATGCCCGTCCAGAACGAATAGCACCGCGAGTTCCCAAGGACGGTATATCCGCGCAGTTATCGATGTCAATTGTAATTGCGTCCCCTTTCTTCCCCCATTAGAAATGCGTCCCCTTTTTTGTGTTCTTTTTCTTTCCTTGTGGTTTTCCTCGAAAAATTTCGCGCCAGGAAGCCCCAGAAACAAAGAAATTGATCTTCAATTCAACGGTAAAGGATTCGTCTGTGTGCTCGCGAAGGTCATTCCCATTGCAGCGTCACCAATGTCACAGAGAATGCCGCCGTGCAGCGTACCCATCGGATTGGCGTGCTGTGGTCCGGGCGGTGCGACAGATTGTCGCGTCGATCGACAATCGATTGCCGCTGTTTGATGTGCGAACACAGACGCAGCAGATTGACGACCTGCTCTATCAGGAGCGGCTGTTTGCAAAGCCGGTGGGATTTTTCGCGACGCTGGCGCTGGTGTGCGTGGCGCTGTACGGAGTGATGCCATATGCCGCGGCGCGACGAACCAGCGAAATCGGCATTCGCGTGGCATTGGGAGCACAGCAGAGCAGCATTCTAGGCATGGTGCTTCGCGAGACGCTGGCGCTCGTGGGCATCGGTGTCGTGCTGGGAATCGGCGCATCTCTGGCGACTGCAAAAATCGCACATCACGAGGTCGCCGGCCTGCTTTACGGACTGAAAATCGATGACATTACATCGATCGTGTTTGCAGGGGCGGCGATCGCGGTCGTCACCGCTTTGGCTGGACTCATCCCGGCGCGGCGGGCGATGCGGGGGGATCCGATGGTCGCGCTGAGGCATTAATAGCCACACGACTCATGGCGCGCCGCCCGTCGGAGAGATTAAAATCCGACTGGCTGACTTTGTTGTCGTTACAGGCATAGGCACCGCCACGCGGCGGTGGGGTATTACTTCGGTAGAGACACCGCGCGCCACGTTGGCTCGGCACCCGCGCAAGAGTTCAGGCAGACCGTGAAAAGCTGTTTAGCACGTAGTATTTTCGCAGAAAAATATCAGGCGGGGCCTAGATCAAGTATCCAGTAACAAAGGAACGCGAAACCGCAGTCGTCGGGGCGCACACCTACAAATTTGGCGTTTGCGCCTGGATTACGCTAGCGCTTTATCGGACGCGCGTTTTGGCGAGGCAGTGGAGCAGGGCGTGGAGCTTGAGAAGAGCTCGCGACAAACAGATGTAAACTATCGACATGATCCCTCCTTCCTACAAACCACGAAAGAGGTTCATGGAGCTGGCTATCTCAGAGGCGAAGCGCGCCGGTGATCGAGGCGACTATCCCATTGGCGCGGTCATCACACGAGTTGTGGGCGGGCGCGAAGTGGTTATTGCCAGTGCAGGGAACCGGGTGAAAACTTCGGGATCAAGCATTAAGCACGTAGAGCTGGAAACGCTCAAATACGTATCAAGCGGCTATGGCCGTTACCTGCCTGATTTCGTCCTTTACTCCACTCACGAGCCCTGTGCCATGTGCGCCGGTGCCTGCGTGTGGTCTAGAATTGGAGCGGTGGTGTACGGCGTTTCCCAAGAAGACATTGCCGCTTACGGCCGCAAGCATGGCACGGAAGAACGCAAGTGGCGGGCCTGTCTCATACCCTGCCGGGTCGTCTTTGAGAAGGGTAATCACCATATCCCCGTCACCGGCGGTTTCCTCCGGCAGGAATGCCAAAAATTGTTCAGTTATGGGTCCACATATCGTTAACTGATGCGACTGGATTTCCGGCGTGCCGTCTCCTACATTTTGGGCTCTGGCTGAGTCACTGCCACTCGAAAATAATCCGCTTGGACGAACAGCGTTCGCGTACACATGGAATCCACCGCGAAGGGGAGCTCGTCAAATTGACTCCCAGGACTTAGCCACGGGAGTAAGATTGTGAACGCCTGAACTGCCATGGGATTCTGTGTATGCGAACGCTGTGCCTCGCTCTTCTGCTGATACTTTGCTGCGTGGTTGCGTTCTCAGGTACGCAAGTACCAAACGACTCCGGTGAGCCAGGTGTAATCACGGGTACGGTCATCGATTCCGACGGCCACCCACTTCCGGATGCAAAAGTCTACGTCAGAGAACACAACCGGCCACAAATCGGGGCGCTTCGATATGTCACAACAGGCCAAAACGGTGAGTTCCGCATCGTGAACCTCAGGCCTGGCGATTACGATGTCTTTGCAGTTCCCAGCCGCTCGACCTCGATGCTTAGCCGTTGGAGACAACGGGTGCATCTACCAGAAGACAAGCCCTTCGGAAAGGTCACTATTCGCCTAGCCGCCGCAAAAGTCTAGGGGTCAAGTCCCCGGAAACAGCGATCTCGTCCACGTGGATTGCAACGCAAAACCTGGCCGGGCACTTGTCCGCGAACCCCACTTCCCGGGAGCTACCGCAGTTTGATCGGTAGCTTGGGGTATTAACGAGCAACGGGCGTCCAGCCGTTTCCGCAAAGCAACTAACATCTCACACGCGACAGAGTTTACATGTCACTATACGACATGTCATGTTGCGTGCGCGACCCTGGCTTGCGCCAACGGACGCCCTGTTGTCAGGTGCCCAAATGAAGCGGATCGTACTATACGGTGTTGCTGCTCTCCTGAGCGCTATTGCACTCTGCACGGTGTGGATTAGGCTTTTCGTGTTTTTTCCGGGAGCATTACCGCTGCCAGGAGGACCGCATGCCGTGGGTAGAATGGAGTTTGATTGGCACGATGAGACTAGGCCAGATCCTTTTGTCCCGTCACAGAGGCGCGAACTCGATGTTCTCGTCTGGTATCCGGCCAAACGTGCTGGCTCCATGCCCGCCGTCTATGTTCGCGAAAACTGGCTTCGCCAGTTGGATCGTCCTTTCCCATTTCCGAAACTCAATCGCGTCAAAACCCATTCATGGGACAGCGTTCCCGTCGCAACGCCTGACCGCGGCAGGTGGCCGGTCGTCATTTTGTCCTCCGGCTTCGGAGCCTTGCCCAGCGAGTACACCTGCATCACCGAGGAGTTAGCGAGCCGAGGGTACGTTGTGGCTGTACCGGCGAACACCTATTCCGGGCTCACCGTCGTGTTTCCTGATGGACATATTGCGAAGGAAGTCGAAACGCTTCCCTCGAATGATCATCTGGCTCAGATTTGGGCCGACGATATTAAGACGGTGGTGAAGCAGCTCGCCGAATTAGATGAGAGCCCGGCGTCGCTTTTCTACGAGAGGCTTGCACTTACTCGCCTCGGTGTTATCGGGCACAGTTTCGGTGGAGTAGCTGCGGCACAATACTGCATTGCTGAACCGACCTGTGCAGCCGGAATCAATATGGATGGCGCGCTTTGGGGAGACGCACCCAAGCGAGGCATACAATCGCCGTTCCTCTTCCTGATACGCGACGGGACGACGGCGTTCTGGTCTTCAAAGAGTGAGAAGCGAGGTTGGGCAAGGCAATATCACGAATTTCTCGCGACCTACCAAGCCACCTGTGCTCTTTCCCCGCGATGCACCGTCGACATCCAACCTGGCTTTCGGCACATGAACTTCACAGATTCTGCGGCCTTGTTTCGCGCACCGCTTGTCTGGGTTCATCCTCTGCTGGGATCAGTTGGACGATCCGACGGTTTGGGCACTGCAAGGCGAAAGGTCGCAGAGTTCCTCGACGCCTGGATGAACCATAGTGCTTCCCGGTAAACGCCGAAATCCCCGTGCGTTGTCGCTCATGGTGTGAAGGCGATTTTAGTCTACCTGTGGCCTGACCGCATTCCTATCGTTGCGAATTGGGGTCAACTCCTGAGATACAGCGAAACAGGACAAGTGAGAACCGCGGACTCGCCCGAGTCCGCTTCGAGGAAGTAACCAGTGATCTCCTCGAACCCCGTTTCCGGACAACTTCCGGATTTGCCTCCCCATTCGTGAGTTGAATCCATTCGTTCAACACTACTGCGTTTACCTGGCTGGTTAAGCTTTTGGTCTTCAAGTTTAGACCAAATCCCGACGAGACAATTAACGATTCGCCTGCCATCGTTGATGAGCGGGAGAAGCTTCTGCGTAACGAAGAATACGCCCTTGAAGTGGACCTAGTAGAGCCTGTCCAGTTCATCCTCGGTTGCCTTACGGAGTTGTGGTGCGACGTGAACGGCATTGTTGACGAAGTAGCTAAAGCGCTCGGCAGCCAAAATCTGCCAGCGCCGAGCGGACGTTTCGGATGAGGGCGCGCGAGAAGGAAACATTTCGCGTGCTTTCGGAACGCAGCCGATTGGGCGAATAGCCGATCCGTCGCACTACCGCTGAGCTGGGGGGCGTGCTGACGAACCAAGCGCAGAGTCCAAAAGCGTTGCACGACTCAACTCGAATGCCCCAAATGCTCGGAGATGGCGCGCGCGGCTTTCTTGGTTGCCAGGGCATATGCCCGAATGCGATCGCGGCCAATCCGCGTGACAGGTCCGGAAACGCTGATCGCGGCGGTAACACTTCCACTCTCATCCAGAATCGGGGCGGCAACGCAGCGCGCGCCCACGTCCGTCTCTTGGTCGTCGACGGCATAGCCCCGTTGCACGATGCGAGCGAGCTCTTTTCGGAATCTCGCAAGGTTCGGAATGGTCCGGGGCGTGGCACGCTCAAAAGTAAGCATAGGCAATAACTCCTCGCGCTGTTGGTTGGGAAGAAAAGCGAGCAGGGCTTTGCCCAGCGCCGTGCAGTTTAGAGGCCGGTGCATGCCCGGCTGGGAAGCCATGCGAAAAGAATGAGGGCTTTCGATTACTTCGACGTAGAGCAACTCGTGTCCATCCAAAACGCCGATGTTCACCGTTTCCTTAGTTTCGTTAGAAAGGGCTACGGCCACTGGCCGGCTGATCTTGCGCAGGGTCGCATGATAGGCAATTCCTGCGCCGAGCCTGGCTAGTTTGGGCGCGACGACGTAGGCGCCGGCTTCGTCGCGCAGCAGATAGCCCTCGTTCTCCAAATGAGCCACGAATCGGTACGCCGTGCTCTTGTTTATCCTGGTCTGCTCCGCGATCTCGCGGAGTTGCAGGCCCGCCGGTGAAGCGTCGAGGGCCTCCAAAATGTGCAACACCTTCCCCACCACCCCGACCGGCGCCGACTTGGATTCGCGTGCCCTGATCATCGGTGCGCCACTCCTTCCACTCAAAGGGAACGTTCAGAATATGATGGCAGCATTTTACATGAAGAAACGTTCAGTTTTTCAGTATTTGAAATTTAGATTCTTACTATTGAATTTGCGTGAGCGTCTTGCTACAAAGCCACGTTCCCGGTTTCCCGGCGCGGGTTCAACGGTTCTGGGGGGTGTATCGCCGGAAGCGGGGTCCCATCGACGATCGACCGAATCGAGATTCAGCGAGGGGGGGTGGCTATGCGAGTGGTGAAGTTGGCTGGAATGATTCTCGGGTCCTTCTTCTTAGCCACTGCCGCAGTTCATGCACAAACTGCAGTCGGCGAGGTGAACGGGACAGTGGCAGATAGTTCAGGAGCTATTGTGGCAGGGGCCACCGTCACGCTCACAAACCAAGCGACTGGAATTGTGGATCGAGCTACCACGAATTCTGACGGGCATTTTGTCTTCATCAACGTGAGGCCCGGTCAGTATGTCCTCGGGGCGGAGTCATCGGGATTCAAATCAACTCGAGTCTCTCCGTTCACGGTAGGTGTCAATCAGACCGTCACGCAGACCGTAAGACTCGAACTCGGTTCAGTGACCGAAACCGTTACAGTCAATGCCGAAGCAGCGATCCTTGAAAGATCTTCCAGCGAACTCGGGACGGTGATCACGGAAAAAGCGATTACCGACATCCCTTTGAATGGCAGGAATTTCACGCAGTTGCTAACTCTCACTCCTGGTGTCACGCCGGTTTCTACGTCTCAGAATAAGAGCATTGGCGGAGTGGAGGGGAATGTTGGAATCCCCAATTCCGGCTTTGCTGACCCCTCCATCCACGGACAGCAAAATCGCTCCAAGCTGTACTTTTACGACGGCATCATCAACACTAACATCCGCGGGCCAACGTACGTCGTCGTTCCAAATCTTGACTTGGTCCAGGAATTCAAGGTCGTCGGACAGGATTCCAAGGCGGAGTACGGCGGTGCCACTGGCGGCGTGGTGGATATGGTTTCGAAATCCGGGACCAATGCCTTCCACGGCTCGCTCTTTGAGTACGTGCGCAATGATGCCTTTGATGCTCGCGACTCGTTGAATGATTTTGACCCGCTCACGCGCGCTCCCTCAGCGCCGCTCGCCTTCCGGCAAAATCAGTTCGGAGGATCCTTTGGTGGTCCGGTTTTCAAAAATAGAACCTTCTTTTATGGCGGCTACGACGGCTGGCGCTACAGCCAGCCCAGTCACGGACGTAATTATGTTCCAACGCCTGCTGAGCTGGACGGAGATTTCACCGACACGAGCACTAGCTTGTTCACCACTGTCCACCAGATCTACAACCCTTACTCCACAACAGCGACGCCTCACGCCATTGACGCCAGCGGCACGACAGGCCTTCGGGATCCTTTCAAATGCGATGCTGCGGGCGCCCCGATCGCTCCCGCTTCGGACGGAACGCAACCCGGAACAGTCGGGACGGGAGGTGTAGTCGCGTGCAATATAATTCCTTCCGCCCTTATCAATCCGGCTATGCAAGCCTTCTTCAAAACCTATTCGGCTGCTCCGAATTATGTGAACCCGGCGGACCCTACACACAATTTCATTCAGACACGCCCGGATCGCAATAACTCCAACTCTTTTCAGCTACGGATTGACCATCATCTCAGCAACAGAGACAGTTTTTTTCTCCGCTATACACAGCAAAACGTCTATTCCTATACGCCAATTGGTGAACTAGGTTTCACGGACGGAACCGGGCGTGGCCGAAACTATGGCGGGGGTTGGGTACATACTTTCAGCCCGAGACTTTTCCTCGATGTCCGGGCTGGGTACGCGGGAAGGCCGAGCGTCGATGCCGGTCAGTCCAATAAGGATCCCCACGGGCTTCAGCCTATGAAGGACGCTGGTCTCCTGAACATCGACCAATACCAAGGCATGTTGGTTGCAATGTCCAATTGGCACGCGGGAGATGATCGCGACGACCATGGTAACTTTGGAATTCGTGGGCCTGCCCCTCGCGAAAACCCGACTTGGAGCATCACTCCCAACTTAAGCTGGCTCAAGGGCAACCACAATCTCAAAGTAGGCTTCCAGTACGTCCAGGCCAGCAGAGGCCAGAAAAACACATTTCAACAAATGACTTTTGCTACGGGGCAAACCCAGGAATTCAATCCGAAGGCTGTCAATAATACCGGACTGGATCTTGCATCTGCCTTGCTTGGCTTCCCGAACAATTATCAGGGTCAGCTGCCGGTTGTCCATGGCGGGCCGGTCGAATTCAACTATGCGTCTTGGGCTATCTACGGGCAGGATGAATGGAAGCTTGCTTCCAGATTGACCTTAACGCTGGGCCTGCGGCTGGATGCCCTCACGCAACCCCAGACGACCGATGGCCGGCTGTGGAACGCACTCGATCTATTCAACCAAAAATGGATCATCGGTGCCGCAACAATGCCTCCGCTCTGCAGCGCGGCACAAGTGGCGCCATGTATTCCCGATGGCCCACCTTTCTATGCTCCGGGAACAGGCTCTACTTGCAACACTACCAACTATCCCCCTGTGCCCAACCGCATTCCCTGTGACTTCCGCCAGGATCTTCATTTCGGTGATGTCGTCCTTGCTGGCGGCCCGGCCTTTGCCTTTCCTCCCGTGCGCGACAATTGGGGCCCACGCGTTGGTGTGGCCTGGCAATTCAATCGAAAAGCGGTCTTGCGCGGCGGGTACGGCCTCTACTGGGATTCCCTCCCGGCAAGAAGCCAGTATGCGCAGAACGGCTTGGAAGCCGCGGTATGGCCGGACTCAACGGCGATTCCCGCCTTTGACCTGAATGCACCTGCAGACTTCTCGGGAGGCACTAAGCAGCTTGTGACCCAGGCGCAAGCAAACACCCTGGTCTCTCTTCCGGGGGCGTCTCCCTGGACCGTCGGCAATTTTCCCCTTGATCCCCACTTCAAGGACGCCCGTTCACACCAATGGCATATCCAGGTCCAGAGGGAAATCACTCCGGAGACGCTTTTCTCCATCGCGTATGCGGGGAGCAACAACGGGAGGCTCGACTACAAAGGCAAACCAAATACGGCGCCCCAGGCATTTCCTACAGGAACGGCTGCTGACGCTATCGACGCTCTCAGGCCAATGCCCTGGGTAAGTGCAAACATAAACTATGAACAGAGCATCGGATACTCTCGCTACAACGCTCTTGAAACAAGTTTGCACCATCGGGTCTCGAGCGGTTTGTTCTTTCTGTTGTCCTATACATGGAGCAAGTCCATTGACGTGAGCAGCGGCTACTTTGGTGTCGAGAACGGCCCGGGAGGAGGTGCAGTTGTTCAGGATTACTTCGACCTGAAATCGAACCAAGGTGTCTCCGCTTTCGATATCACCCACTTTCTTTCCCTGGCCTCTGTTTACGAGCTTCCTTTCGGCCATGAGAAGAAGTGGTTGCGGGGTGGGCCACTTTCCTGGATTCTCGGAGACTGGCAGGCCAATCCTCTCTTCCAGGCCCGGTCTGGACAGCCCTACACCTTGAATGTCAGCGGCGACATCGCGAATATTTCCGGAAGCGGCGGGATTTCCGCATCGGCCGCCAGTGGTTACGGTCGGCCCAACATCATTGCCGATCCCTTCCAAGCGGGTCGGGTTCTCACAAACCCCGATCCCAAGTGTCAGTTGACGACTTCCCAAGGCGGGCGTGCTGCGGACGCCGTCCATAATTCTCTAACTTGGTTCAACCCCTGTGCCTTTACGACTCCGATCAACTCGTTCGGTAATCTGGGGCGCACTACTTACCGTGGCTCGTCCGTGTTCAACATGGACTTTTCCATGATCAAGAACATTCCTCTCCCCAGAGAGAGCATGAGACTGCAGATGGCCTTTGAGGCTTTTAATGTTTTCAATATCCAAAATATGGACGTGCCTTCTCAGCTTAATATCACCAACAGAAGCGCCGGCGTCATAACCAGCCTTGCGCAAGGTACTACGCCAAGAGAGCTTCAGTTTGGGCTGAGATTCGTTTTCTGATATCAATTTCGCACGCAAAAGTCCTTTCTTTTCTTTAATGCGCGGCGGTGCTCACCCCCGTCGCCGCGCTGGGCTGATAGAAGGGTGGCGGTTCACAGGAGAAGGAAAAACGATGGCAGCCAATCAAACGTCGCGACGAGATTGGATGATCGGAACCGGCTCTGCCCTGGCTGCGGCAACGCTCCCGGTGAATTCTACGTTCGCCTTTGGACAACCGTTCACACCGGCGCAAGTCGTTACGTCCCCGTCGGCCGATCAGGCGGATCGCGTGCGCCGGATGAAGTGGTGGCACGAAGCGCGCTTTGGCATGTTCATTCATTGGGGACTTTACAGCGTCCTTGGACGGCACGAGTGGGTTATGGAGAACGAGGGAATCCCGGTTTCCGAATATGCGCTTCTGGCAAAGCAATTCAAGCCAAAGCCGTTTCCCGCGCGGGATTGGGCCAAGCTCGCAAAGGAAACCGGCATGCGCTATATGGTCATGACCACCAAGCACCATGAAGGCTTCTGCCATTTCGATACCAAAACCACGGATTATTGCTCGCCAAAGCAAGGACCGGGCCGCGATCTCGTCCGCGAATATGTGGATGCCGCTCGCGGCGAAGGCCTGCGCGTCGGTTTCTATTATTCGCTGATGGACTGGCACCATCCCGACGGCGCGCGCTGCGCAAAGGATGAGGCCGCGCGCAAACGCTTCGTCGATTATATTCACACGCACGTCCGAGAGTTGATGACCAATTATGGAAAGATTGATGTGCTCTGGTACGACGTTGCGTGGCCGCTCGACGCCGCGGGCTGGGAATCCGAACGCATGAACAAAATGGTATTCGAGCTTCAGCCCGACATTATCGTCAACAACCGCAACAAGCTTCCGGGCGATTTCTCGACGCCCGAGCAACAGATTAAGGCGGACACGGAAGGCCGCGCTTGGGAGTCCTGCATGACGCTGAACGACAGTTGGGGATACCAGCGCGCCGATGATGATTGGAAGAGCCCCAGGCGGGTGATTCAAAATTTGCTTGCCTGTTCGCGGGACATGGGAAATTATCTGCTCAACATCGGGCCACGCGCCGACGGCAGCGTCCCGGAAGATTCCGTAAGGGTGCTGACGGAAGTCGGACAATGGCTGCGCCGCAACGGGGAAGCGATCTACGGATCCGATCCCTGTCAGCCCCGCCGCTCGAACTACGCGAGCTTCACGCGCAAGGGCAACACGCTTTTCATGCACGTGCACTTCTGGCCCGGCAATTACGTGGCGATAGCAGGGTTGCAAACGAGAGTGAAATCCGCGCGGTTCCTCACGTCCGGCAAGAGGATAGAATTCCAGCAGGATCCCTACCGCGTTCGTCTCACCAGCTTTCCCGAAGAGGCGCCGGACCACCCCGTGACGACCATTGCTCTGGAATGCGACGCCGAACCTACTCAAGACAATATTTTTGTCCGTGAAGAAAAGCCCCGCGACGGCATCTGAAGAACAGCAACAACGAGCCCCAAGCCTCCAAAGAGAGAGCCGCTACGTGTTAAGCACAAACATCCTCTTGCGCACTGTACTAACGATTTCTGCAGCACTTTGGTTAGCGCCAGCAAGCTTTTCGTCGGCGAGTCCGCAGGCCCAATCCCAGCCAGCCAAGACTCGCAGGTCGCAACGAGTCCACATGCAAGAAGTACAGGTCGCGAGTCCCGACGGGAAGCTCAAGTTCACGGTCCTGTCCGATGCGGAGCGCCTCACGTTTACCGTCGCATTCGGCAACACGACGGTGATTGAGCCTTCGCCCATCGTCATGAAACTCGATGGGTACGATCTTTCCTCCGGTGTGGTGTTCAACAAGGTGGAGCGCTACGAGGTGAACGAGACCTATCCTTGGTACGGCGCGAAAAGTACGGCCATCAATCGATGCAACGGCGTGAAGATCTCTTTGACGCATGACTTGAGCTTTACGGATTACACCTTGGAAATTCGCGTCTTTGATGATGGGGTCGCGTTCCGCCACATTATCCCCGGAGAAGAGAACGTACGGCGCGTCCCGGACGAATACTCGACATTCGTAATGCCCAACGGCTCGACCGTCTGGTATGGCGGGTTGGAGGGCGGTCATTACGAAACCGAATACGTCAAAAAGGATATCGCAGAGGTGGAACCCGGGGAATGGGCCGGGCCGCCGCTCACGTTTAAGCTGCCTGAGGCCGGCGGGTATGCGTCGATTACGGAAGCAAATTTGATGAATTACAGCGGAATGGGATTGGATGCGAATGGTCACGGCGGCTGGGTGATTGGTTTGGGCCATCGTCAACCCTTGAATTGGCCATTCGAGCTGCGTTACGGCAGAGAAGAGGCGAAACGTCTTGGCAAGCCCGCGTCCATCACCGGGACTATAACGACGCCGTGGCGTGTAGTGATGGTCGGCAAGGATTTGAACACGCTCGTGAACAGCACGATTTTGCCAAACCTTTGTCCACCTCCCGATCCAAAACTCTTTCCGGAAGGTATCCACACCGTATGGATCAGGCCCGGCCGCGCCGTGTGGCGCTACCTCGACGATGGTCCGCAAGGCGTCGAGGGCATCAAGGAATTTTCGCGCATGGCATCCGAGCTGGGATTCGAGCACAACATCCTCGAAGGATTTTGGAGTAAATGGACAACCGAGCAGCAAAAAGAAGTTGTGGACTACTCACGCAAGCTAGGCGTAAGCATCTGGTTTTGGAAACATAGCAAAGAGCTACGTACTCCCGAAGCACGCGAAGAGTTCTTGAAGATGTTCCATGACTTGGGCGTCGCCGGCGCGAAGATTGATTTTTTCGATCATGAGGCCAAGGAAGTGATCGACCTTTACGAAGCGCTTCTTCAAAAGGCGGCGGAATACCACGTGATGGTCGTGTTCCACGGAGCGAACAAACCGACTGGCCGGGCACGCACCTGGCCGAACGAGATGGTCCGTGAGGCGGTTCGCGGCATGGAGTCAAGCGCACTGAAAGACCGTGCGTGGCACGAAACCACCCTGCCGTTTACACGCTGTCTTGCCGGGCCCGCGGATTACACGGCGATGATGTTTAACGAGCGTCGCCGCAACACGACCGTGGCGCACCAGATTGCCAGCACCGCTATTTTTTCAGCTCCTTTGCTCACGATTGCCGCCAATCCCGAGACCATTCTGAAGACTCCCGCGGTCGATGTCATCAAGAGCGTTCCCCCGGTCTGGGACGAGACCATCGTTTTGCCGGACTCGGAGATCGGGGAACTCGCGGCTTACGCCCGGCGAAAAGGGAACGTCTGGTTTCTGGCAATAATGGGTGGACCCCAGCGAAAGACGTTGCGCGTGCCTCTTTCATTTCTCGGCCAGAGAGATTACAAAATGGTGCTGGTTCGCGACAATCCCACGGATGATGTGGCTGTAGAAATGGAAAACGCAATTCGGAAACGTGCCGATTCGCTCGATATCAGTTTGCGAGGAGGCGGCGGTTTGCTCGCCCGTTTTTCGCCAACGAAATGACGTCGGCGCCTTTCCGCGACGTTCGAATCGAGGACGTCTCAAGTTTGTTCCAAGATTGCACTCCTGCGGGCACCCAAAGCAGCGGCTGACGTATGGGATAGTTGCGAATGATTTCTTCCACAGTCGGATCAGGATTCAGTTTGCTCCAGGCAGCGAAATATTCAGGTTTCGAAAGTGCGATTCCCGCAAATAAGAGGCTGGGCTGTCGCACCGGCCAAGCCGCGAAGTATTCGACATCATGCGTATATGGCCACGCCTTCTTATCAGCGATGAAGGGAAACATAAAGGCCATCGCTTTCGCGAAACCTCGGCCATCTGGAAGCGAATAGGTGAAAAGATTATTCTCCGGCGTTGAGAGAATTTGGCAAACGGTGGACATCGCATCCAGATTGAAAAGGCAGTAACCATAAGGTTTCGTGCGACTAAGTTCTCGAGGGAAACTGCCATTCTCAGCAATCTGCTCTGGCACGATGACTTCCTTGAATCTTTTTTGGTAAAACCCTGTTAACTCCTTGTTGCCCGTAAACGCCGCGAACTCCGACACTTGCATCAGCCAACAGGTTCCGTGATTATTCTTCGCGTCGCGCTCCTCCTGGCCGTTCTTGGAAGTCATCATCCAATCCAGATAGTCGGCGAACCACTTGCGCAGGCCGCGCGTTTCCGGAGTAGAGAGAGCGCGAGCTTTTTCCAGTACCGGGATGGAGCGGACGACTTCCACCAGATGAATGGTGTCAATAATTCCGGTCCCACGCCCTGTGGTTACACCATGAATTGCCTGGGCGTACTGAAGGTTTGCATGCATGAGCGTTCCAGGATCGAGAAACCACGCTCGTAAATGGCTCACAGCATGCCGCGCGAATCGCCTGTCGTGCGTGAGAACCCATGCCGCGCTCAACGCAGGGACCTGAATACTTAACCGAATCAGCGCGTGTCTGTGAGCCAGGAAATTGTCCGGGTTGGACATGCCATCACGACGGATATACGGCCCAGAAGGATTTTTTGGATCGGGCCACCAATAATCGCCCTCGGAAAAATAATCGTGCAGCCCGCCCGCACTCCGCGGACTTGAGAACGCCGTGATTGTTATCGGTGGTTGCTCGAGGTAGCGATCCGCCGCCTTGAGGATTCGCCGCCGATCAATCTTTGCAAGATCCGGCATATCGCGCTCACGCTCATCGCCGAATGCAAGGCGTGGCATCTTGAGCGTAGCGGCTGCGAAACCTGCAGAAACACAAAATGCTCTCCGCGTTAGTAGACTCATCGCTGGTATGTAGCACGCGAACTGGTCACAGTGAGCGAGAGATCCTGCACTGTAGTTTCAGTCTGTGAAATACAGACTCCTAGTCCTGAAAACCATGGCGTCATCTTACTGCAAGTAATGTGTTTATGCCTCGGAGCGTCAGCGCAATATTCGGTTCTCAAATACTGACGCCAAAACTCCTCGCGGGTCGAGTGCTACTCTGACGGTCTGCTCCCGAGACGAATAAAGAATCTCCATGTTAGATTCGCCCTGGGCGGAGAGAGGGACCGCCCTGCCTTCGGCAGCGAGAATGGGATCTCACTTTCGGCGAGAGAAAGACTCTGTGTCTGTTCCTAAAAGGCTAAAGTTGCTGAGACGCCCTAGAAGTCCGGTTGGGGGAAGTCTGGCGTAACCGAATCCCGCTCGCGCTATGATCTCCTCAAACCCCGTTTCTGGCCCGTGACCTGCACTTCTCCGAGTACGCCACAAATCGGGACTTGGGCCAGTCGAAAGGACGTCCGTCGGAAAGAAACTCTTACCGAGCACGAACGATATAGAGCCTCTGAAAATTCGGCGAGGAGACCATGAATTTGTTCCGGTTCTGCCAATCTAGCCAAGCTCGAAATTGAGTTTGATGCTGGGCAAGCCACTGACTAACCTCGTCAGGACGTGCGATCTGAAAGAGCCAATAGTTGTAAGCCTCAAAGTGGCCTGCCGTTATGACGGCCTGTTGCCAGCGACTCAAGTCATTTGCTGCGATTTTCTTCTGCGCTAAGAGCGCTAGCTGATTCTTGCGAATGTCGCACACCTTGTGGATGGTAAGGGGCTTGACGTCGCTCCCAAATGGAACAGCGCCCATCAGAAAGGCTATCTCGAATTGCGGCTCGAACGGGGGCTGCTTTTGCGGGGCCTCAGCGTTTTCGGTGAGATTCGCGGACACACTGGTACCTTTGACGAAGATAGCCTTGTCGTACCATTCAAACATCAAAGCGCCCACCTGGCTCACGTGCCCCTTGTCGGACGATAGATTGCAGAACACTTCCCCGTAAATCAGAGCCCATACTTTTTCCGTCGTGTTCCCGAAGGAAGTTGCTAGCAATTCGTATGGTTCAGGCCGGGAGTACTCTTTCAGCGCGGCTTCTTCCATCTCCTTGAACTGCTTGGGTTGAATCTGGGTAGGGGCACCTTTCTGGATGGCCTTGTAGTACGAGGAACTCTGACAAAGAGCGGCGGTGGATAAAGCAAGAAAAACGAGTAGACAAGCGACAGTTCTGTTCATGAGTAACCTCGCGTGTTGGGTCTCATCTTATCCCCTCTTCCAGCAAAAAGGCGGTTCGTTTCTCTTCAGCGCTTGGTAAACAGCGTACTCGCCGAAGTGGAATCCAGCGGGAAATGGACCGGCAGACCTGTCCGGTTTCGACTTATAGGGCACTTGAACTGGGACTCGCGGGATACTTTCCGAAGAAGCTGACGACGCGCGTCTCGTACTCTGCCGGTGCTGCACCCAGGGCGGCGGGCCCGCTCCCCGCACTATCCAGAATTCTTTCGGACCCGTGGCTGCTTTATAGACTCGCCGGGAGTGCCGGCAGGGGATGGTGGAATCGCGGGTGCCGCAGATCAATAGAACCGGAAGTGGCCTCTCGGCCACCGCTTGTTCCGGCGAGACGTCTTCTGGCTTGAACCCGCCTTCTTTCTCGACGGAATGCATTGCTGCCATGGATGCGGGACGGAAGAGAGATTTTCCGAGCCAGGAGCCGGCGTGCAGACCGGCGTAGTCGTAACTGACTTCTCGCAGATTTGCAAACGGAGCTTCGGCGACAACGGCTTCGATTCGTGGCTCGATGGCGGCGGACTGCAACGCGATGGCAGCGCCCATGGAGACACCGAGCGCGTAAAGATGCCGGACCTTCTCGCTGGAATAGAGAACGTTGGTGACGGCGACTGTGTCATGGCGCTCCTTCCAGCCGTACGTGGCCATATCGCCGCCGCTCTCACCGTGGGCGCGTGCGTCCATCATCACGAGGCTGTATCCATGACGAAGCAGGAATTCCGCATGGCCGATGTCGCCGGTGCAATTGTCTGAAACGCCGTGGTAGAGGAGCACCCAGTCGCCATTCGGCGCCGGCGGACGGACTTTCCAACCGCGCAACTGGACGCCGTCGGTCGCCGCCGCAGTGAAATCCTCTTTCGTCGCGCCTGTGCGAGCAAGCATCGCCTGAGTCTCGTCCAACCGCATCCGATTCAAGCGCATCGGGTGGAGAATTCCTCCACCGATGGAGGCTCCCACGTATGCGGCGAGGAGAGGCAAGATCGCCAGAAATCCCACCGCAGCGAATTGGTATCTCCTCATATGGAAGTGGAATTTCCGGCTTGGGAGAACGCTCGTGATCAACACTCCCAAAATCGTCTAGGTCTCCACTAGAATCTATCACGCGCTAGTAGATCTATGGTTAGGCATCCTCCCCCTCGCCTGTCTGTGGGTTTACCACCATATCCATCGGCAATGAACTCTAGCTGAATGGCAATTCTTCATCGGCCATCGGCCTGCGCCGGCGCAAAACGAAACTCTCGTTCACGACACCTCAGTGGACGTGTGACAGTGGTCGCGGAGAAGTGAGATTCCGGAGGAGAGGAGCACGCCAACTAATGGCCGGCTTGAAACCGTTGCATCGGCCACTTGTCCGTGAACCCCACTTCTCGGGACCTGACCATCGAATGGAGCCGCAACTCGGGGGCAGAAGCTCATTTCTGGAGACCCACTGCGGGGTATATTCGCAAGTCACCGTCATTCCGACTTCTCATGTATGACGTATCGCTTCGAGGGGACTTACTTTTATCCAGGGCCAAGCGGCAAGGAAAGCAATGGCAGTCGAGATCAGCGTCATCGCAAGCGCAACCGGTATGAGAACATGCAGCTCGACAGCATGGATTTCGTAGAACTGAGACCTACAGAGAATCGTTGCGGCAATTCCCAGCAGCAATCCAATCGACACCCCCACGGCGGAAATGATCCCGGATTGCCGCAAAAACAGCTTAACCAAACGAAATGGCTGAGCACCCAACGCGACGCGGATGCCGATCTCCTTCTTCCGTTCATTTACAGAATAGAAGATAGCTCCATAGAGTCCGAAAATCGCGAGCATCAGGGCGAGCGCACCAAGACCGCTGACCACGCGCAGCGTGAGAAGTGGGACCAAAAGCGTAAAACGCATCACATCATCGGATGTGAACGGTGGAGTATCGACTCTTATGCCAAGGTTCCGAACCATCTGAGATACTGGCTGCGCCCAGAGACGCGAATTACTTTGGGTGTGAACAATCAGTAGTAATTGTGGCAGGTAATGCTGGCTCAGCGCATAGTAGATGACCGGATGCATCGGCTCATCCAATGAGCCGTACTTGCCGTCGCCTGCAACACCGACCACGGTGACCACACGATTGCCATTCTGGATGCGCATCTGCCTGCCGATTGGATTTTCGCCGGGCCAATACCTCGCCGCCAAGTTGTGATTGATGACCACGACTTCAGGAGTGTTTTTCGAATCCGAAGAATCGAACGTGCGTCCGGCAAGGAGAGGAATTCCGAGAGTCGCGAAATAGCTGCCGTCGACAATATTACCAGCGATTTGAACCTTTTGTTGCAAGCCGCCGCGTACACTCTCTATGTTTACCTCATCGGGCGGCCATGGGTCGTCAATCAATGGAAATTCCAGCGCGAGAGAGCTTGCTTCGACGCCATAGAGCTGCGAAGCCGACTGCTTCAGTTCTCCATATAAATTTAGTCCCTGCGCTTCTGAGAAGCCGCTGGATTGCGTATCAATCATCACGGCAACAAGGTTTTGCGGCGAAAAACCCAGGTGGACATTCTGTAGATTGTGCAAGCTGCGGAGGCACAATCCAACGCCGACCACTACCAGCGTGCAGAGGGCAACCTGAATCATCACGAGTGCATTTCGGATGACACCTTTGCGCGTGCCGCAGACTACGGCCTCGCCGCTCAACGCACCGGCGACGTTCGCCGAGGAGGCGTAGAGAGCAGGCGCCAACCCTGTCACTAAGGTGGAGATAAGAATCAAAACCAACGTCATAGCCAGAACAGTTCCATTCGTTCGGAAATTAGCCGCGAGAGTGAAGGTGCCAACGATTGAATTTGGGACTTTGAATTGTGAAAATCCGGCGAGCGCTGCGGAGGCAAGAAGAAAGCCGCCCATACCACCCACGGCACAAAGAATGGCGCTTTCAGTAAGAAGCTGGCGAATCAGCCTTCGGCGCGCCGCCCCGAGCGCCGCGCGGATCAGAATCTCCTGCCTTCGGCCGGTCGCTAGACCTAGGAGAAGGTTGGCGACATTGGCGCAGGCGATGAGCAAAACCATCAAAACGATGGCCATCAGCACGCCGGATATAAGTTTTGCGGTGGACCGCCAATCAGGCGGCAGGGCGGTCGCAGGAGCTAGAACGGCGACGTGGTCTTTGTCCGCTTGGGGATAGGCTGCCGCAAGTTGCCCCGACAACGCCCGCATGTCTGCGCTAGCGCGTTGCCGCGACACGCCAGGGCTCAGGCGACCGATCAAGGTAAGTAACCGAGCATCGCGGTCCGTTAAAGCTTGCGAATCCAGCGTGGTGAGAATGTCTGCACGGAACCCAAAGACAACGCCATTGAAATCTTTTGGCGTGACGCCCTCGATCACGAGGGCTTGCCCGTTCACGACCACCGTTTTGCCAACGATTTCCGGGTCCGCGCCCCATCGTTTCCAACAGGAGTAACTCAAAACCGCCGCCGGCGTTTTCTTTTCATCGTCGCCAGGAGCGAAGAGTTGGCCGAGAAGTGGCCGAATACCCATCACCGAAAAATAATTGTCGGAGGCTGCTTCTACCATTCCTGTTTCATCGCGGTCGCCGTGAGTCATGTGGCGCAACGATATTCCGTTGGGGAAAGCCGCCATAGCGGAAAACGAATGACTGCTGTCGCGATAGTATTTGTAATCCGGA
Source organism: Acidobacteriota bacterium (assembly GCA_003223245.1). Taxonomy (GTDB): domain Bacteria; phylum Acidobacteriota; class Terriglobia; order Acidiferrales; family UBA7541; genus Acidiferrum. The sequence continues at coordinate 1,284 of QHYI01000137.1, read as the reverse complement.
TACGAAACGCCGTCGAACTCGCTCGTTGGCGAGGCCGTATAGATGGTGACCAGTCGGTCCGGCGCTGTCGCAACTGGCGGACGAAGCATGATCCCGTTGAAGACACTGAGCCCCGCGACACTGACGGCCATTGCGACAGACAGCGAAAATGCCGCAATCGAGGCCAGCTTCCAGTTCTTCACCAACATACGCAGACCGTAACGCAAGTCCTGAATCAGCGTTTCCATACTACCTCCCGTCCCTTGCCTAAGATGCAGAGTACAAGCTGGCCAGGATTTCGGAAACGTTTCGCGGCGATCGACGGAGTCTTTGTTAATGGAGCGGCTGCCACAGTTCGATTTTGTTACCGTCGGGATCGTATATCCAGGCGAAGCGACCGTAGCTTTCGTCTTGGCGCTTAGGATCGATGCGGACGCCTTCTTTCGCTAAGCGATCGACCAGTACTTCGAGGTCGTCGACGATGTAGTTCACCATGAATGAGGCTTGGCTGGGCTCGAAGTATTTGGTGTTGCCGGGGAAAATGCTCCAGATCGTCATCTGCTCACTTTCAGGATTGTCTTTTTCACGCCACGGCAGCATGACACCATGGCCGCTATCCGCGAAGCCGAGATGTTTTGCGTACCACTCCTTCATTTGTTGCTGATTCGCGGACTTGAAGAAGATTCCACCGATGCCGAGTATTCGGCCTTGCTGGCTCATGGTTGTTTTCCTTTTTTGTGATTGTACAGTGGCAATGGCAATGCCGCTTCGGCTCCAACCTTGACTGGCAAGTTGAAGACCGAAACCGAAAGCGCCAATCAATGCTGTGAATAGCCTCGCAACGTACCAGCGCCGACCAACTCTCTCGCGGTTCGTTTCCACGGTCGAAGTGTTAACCAGGGCGTTCATGGGGGCGAAGCATACCTTAGAAACCTCTCGATTCACAATCAGGTCCTGATTAACCTGCGTTTCACGAGTGAAATCCACGGTCCTGCCGAAACGATTTTTGATGTGGTCGCCGATATGCCGAACTACGGTCGCTGGCACCGGAATTCGCCTTGAGATTCGTCGGGCGAACACCGCAGCTTTCGCATCGGGCGTCACAGGAGACAGGCGAACAGTGAAAGCGGGTAACAGTTCAGATCTCTGGGCTGGACAAATTCCGGAGAATGAGTTAGCTTACGCTGGATGATTGCGAGCACCGCTCGACGAGTTGCTGCGAAACTCCGCGGCTCGAGCCTTCCCCGATCCTCGCTAAATTTTTTGCGGCGTGAGTTGGAACGACTCCAGGAGAAGTTCAAGAAA
>QHYI01000058.1 GCA_003223245.1 Acidobacteriota bacterium | reverse complement strand
GCTCTCCGGAGCGGTTATATTGACGCGGATTGTCCGTTCAGAATGAGCAGGGACAAGAAACGCCACGGCATCCTTAATGGCAGGATCGCCTACCACGTCATCAACAGTGGATGGACTGGGAATCTTCTCGCCATCCTCAACCATACCAGCGATATGAAAGCTCAAGGCTTCTGCCGCTCTGCGCCGCGCTTCTTCCAAAGTTCTACCAGCCGTAATACACCCAGGAAAATCTGGGAAGCTCACGCCAAAATCCGATTTACGATCCTTATGCAGATACGCGATGTAATCCATCAATCACCTCAGCCTAATGCCTGCTTGCTTTTCGATGCTTCTCAGCGTGCCAATCGGTATATCTCG
>QHYI01000057.1 GCA_003223245.1 Acidobacteriota bacterium | reverse complement strand
TTCGTTCCAGGTCTGCAAGAATTCTCCGATGGCGGGTCGTGTGGCTTGCCTCTCGCGGCCCGTCAGCGCATTGGCAGAGAAAGGGTAATACCCTCAAGAGAGGGCAATAAACAGGGCAGTAACTTGGCTTGCTTCGTCTCCCGCCGTTGATTGGAGTCGGCGGTAATCTCAGCAGCTTGTCCTCGAGCGAGTCCCAGAACAAGGATGCTTCATCCATCTCGACGGACCCCTGGGAGAACGCGTCATTTCACCCTCTGCCACGGATCTTCCCTACGAGTACAGACCGTGCCAGAATTTCCGGAATCCGTCTGCGTCGTACTTGCCGGTTAAATCCCGTCTATGGGAAAGTGGTATCGGCTCCGATGTCATGAAGCCCATCGCCGCCCCGATCGTCGGCGGGATCATTACGTCTATTATTCATGTGTCGATTTTGGTGCCCGTCTTCTTTGCGTTGATGAAAGAACGCGCGGCACGCCGCGATCATCCGAACGAGCTACGTGGGTGGACGAATTCTGTGGCACAGTCTGAGCTAAACTGAGTGTCAGGATCAAAGGATGAAGCTAGGTCTTACGATTGCCCTTGTGGCCGTGGTGACTGGCGCGGCTGTGTCCATTCAGGGTCGCACAAACGCACCGGCGACTCCTAAGGTCACACTCATTCGCACGCCGCACGATGGAATTCAGCCCCAGACGGTGCTCGACAGCCATGGCGTGCTGCACGTGATTTATTTCAGAGGGGATGCATCGGCAGGAGATATCGAGTACGTCAGACGCGACACTGACGCAAGGAAGTTTTCTCAACCAATTCGAGTGAACAGCCAGGCAGGAAGCGCTGTAGCGATTGGCACTGTGCGAGGGCCACAACTCGCAGTCGGACGCAATGGCCGAGTGTACGTGATTTGGTTTGGTCCGCGATCCCAGGCTGGTGAATCCAAGGACGCGATGCCCGTGTTTTTCTCTCGGCTCAACGACTCGCACACAGCGTTCGAGCCGCAGCGGAACCTGATGCAGTACGCAAAGGGCGGTGACGGCGGAATTTCCGTAGCCGCTGACGAACGCGGTGCCGTTTATGCAGCCTGGCATGCAATGGGCACGGAACCTGGAGAAGGCCACCGACGCGTCTATCTGGCGCGGTCCACTGATGATGGCAAAACCTTTGCACGCGAAGTTCCGATTTCACCAACGGAACTCGGGGCTTGCGGATGCTGCGGTATGCGTGCTTTCGCAGATAATCGCGGGACGCTCTTTATTCTGTACCGCGCCGCAACCGAAAACGTCCATCGGGATATGACGCTCCTCGTTTCGACGGATCAAGGAGAAACCTTTCGCGCAGCCAAAGTTGGGCCTTGGGAGTTGAACGCCTGTCCTATGAGTACGGCCTACCTGAGTAAACACGGAGAGCGCGTATTTGCCGCATGGGAGACTGCTGGCCAGGTTTACTTCGATTCTGTTGACCCCGTTTCGCTCAAGCCTTCGGCAGCGATCGCTGCGTCCGGCGATAGTAATAAGCGCAAGCATCCTGCCGTCGCGGCGAACGCAAACGGGCAGACCTTGCTGGCGTGGACAGAAGGCACGGGGTGGTCGAAAGGCGGCTCGCTCGCTTGGCAGCTTTTCGAGGGTGCAGGCACTCCCTCAGGAGGGGAGGGTCACGCGACTGGAGTCCCTGTCTGGGGGCTCCCAAGCGTATTCGCCGATCGTAACGGAAATTTTACGATTATTTACTGATGGAGTTCGGGAGTGACGGTCCGTGGTTCATGCCGGGACACCAGGGCCCGTCAATCTCTTGCTCGCGGCAGAGCTCGTCGCGCTGCTGGCCACGAGGTCCTTGCATGAGTCCTTCCGCTCTCGAAGCCTTCCTCGTACTTAATCTATGCGAATTCCGCTGCTCGCGCTCGCTTCAAGGCTGATCCCTATGACGAAGCGAAGCGTACTGGATTGTCCGACAATGAATGCGCTGCGCTTCTCACCGCGGCACGTAGACCGCCTCTACCAGGTTTCATTTTCCATGACTTGATCTCGATCGGTATCACAGGCACGGCAAAATGCTATACAGCGCTGGTAGGGATGTGCAACGTTAGAATCCTTAGGCTACCATCGGCGGGTGTTTTTGAAAACACACCGGTCTAACGGTAGACACCTAGGAAGTCAGCATCATCAATGGGCAGAAGTTCCTGACAGAATATGACAGGCCACGACATCGACGTTGTTTGGGGAACCCGCCATCATGTTTAAGTGCAACAAAAGCTCGAATTGTCGGAGTGGACCAGAAGGAGGGACGCCACATTTCTGCAACACGTCCGAAAGACGAGCCAAGTCGGTGACGAGTCTTCCAGCCGCTTCGGTGCCTTCACGATTCTCTCCGGCCAAGAGGAGGACGTGGCCGTTTTGATCGGGATTTTTAACAAACGCAATGAGGGCGAACGATTGGCCCGTAGCCCAACCCGGAGCCGTCGGGATGTACGACGTCAATTCATGCTGGCGCGGATGAACGTTGCGAATGATCTCCTGCCGCGAATTCTTATCAAAGACAAACCTGAAGTCCAGCTCGTCGCTGAAAAGAGCAGACCACGGGTCTGAACGCGGGCTCCCCAGAAAAATAAAGTTATCATCAGTTTTCAGCTCCGAGAGCTGAATGTCTCGGGCAGCGTGCACCTTAATCTTCCTCGAGCTGGCCTGAGCTATCTGCGCGATATTTACAGCGATCACCGTGTCCACGGCGGCAGCCTTATCCCCTCGCAGAATGACGCGGCAGAACCGATTGATTTCGGGTGTCAGCGTATTCGGTTCGGGGATGAAGTTGTGATTCGCATAATCGGATACTGAGATTTGGTCACCCGTGAATCCCTGAATCTCCGCAATGTTGGGATCGCTGGTGATTAAGTGCGTGGCATTTGGAGAACTGAAAAATGCCGACCATGGAAGGGCGGCGGCCGGGACGGTTTCCGATTTAGATGCATGAGCGGTCCAGAACATGGCAACGCCCACAATGAGATTAAGGGCAGTGAGAACAAAGCCGAGGCGCAGCCAGGGAATCCCGCTGCGACTCCTTGAGGTTGGAGATTCCTGAGTCGGATCGAAAGAAGAAATCAAGTTCTGGGGCGCTGGGTGTACTGTAGGTGGTCCCTGCCGGGCCGCCTTGGACTCGTGATGTTGCCCGGCGTCTGGCTCGTGCAGGTCCAGCTTAGTGAGAGGCCTACGAATGATCTCCGGAATGTAAGACCCCGAAGTGAGGATGATGCGGAACTCGGAGGTCGCCCCATATTTGCCATAGTGTTGCAACAGGCGCCGTCTAGAAACGCAGTGAGACGCGGCACGTGATCGGCGGTGAAGACCGGAGACCGCCGAATCTGCTCTGCAAACTGTGGTAAGAAA
>QHYI01000015.1 GCA_003223245.1 Acidobacteriota bacterium | reverse complement strand
TCCGCACCACCAACCGCTCGGTTTCCTCGTCAACTCGGGGACGACCCGAGGATTTGCGAAACTTCGATCCGTCGAACTTGTTGGCGATGAGCTTTCGGTACCAGGCCAGCAGCGTATCCGGTTTCGCGACAGCCGCCAATTCTTCCAAGGCCTTCCGTTTGAGCCGGTGGGCGATCTCAGCCAACGTAGCTTTTTCGGCATCGGATAACAACAACCTGGCTTGGATTTGGGCTCTCAGGATGCGGTTCTCTGCGGCCAGATATTCGTTCCTGAATAGTAGTTCCTGGTCTACGGTTCCGGTGATGTAAGCAAGCATGCGAGCCCAAATCATTCCAGAGCCTCCGTAAACTTCATCGTCGAACCCGGATTGTACATGCTCTTGAGGTTTCAGAAAGCAGCTGTGTGAGGAAATTATGAGACCGGAAACCAAGCCTTTTCAATACGTTTGAGATTTTTGACCACACGCGATATAGATCCGTCGGTACGTCAACTGAGCAAAGGCCATGGTCAAATACTGGTCCCAGCAAGAGAATTCGCGAAGTCGACAGTTGCCGCCGTAACGAGCGACACAACGACGAAACTCTCGATCGGGAAGGAAGCTGATCAATTGCGAGAATACAGTTCGGCCAGAGTTCATGCGGCATTGTATTCCGCGCTCGGAGTGGCACTTTTGGCATTTTGGCGTTCAAATCGCGGCAAGCCAAAATCGTCCAGAAGTCCTTATTGCAGAATCAGTTGCCGTCCTCGAACTAGGCGTTAACCGGACACCAGTGATCCTCCCATTTTGCCCGCCCTACCGGGTCAGAAATGAGAACCTTTCGTAAATCTGCTGGTACACTGTGTACCGCGCCAGGTGAGATCGCTTTCTCGGTCATGGATTTCATTCTACATCGTTACGCAATCGCTCTGGGGAGTCCTCCGATGCTGTCCGAATTTGGCCGCAGAGAGAAGCCAATTTGGACAAGCGTCGGGAAAACTATGCCCGCATGAGTCTCCACTCAGAATCAGGCTTGTTATTTTCTGCGCTTCCTCGCTGGCGAGCGGGGCGCGGGGTTGCGCGTCACAAACTTGTAGGCCATGCCTAACAAGTCGCGCAACACATCGGGGTTGACGCAAGACAGGCGAACCAGCACGGCGCTATAGCCAACGTAGTGGTCCGTCACCTAGTAAACATCGGGATCCGCAGCGAGCAGCTCAGCGCGATCATCGAAATCCACTCGAACAGCAAGCGAGTTAGGCTCGGCCGACCGATTAGCGAGGATACACGCCAAGAGTTTTCCATTGACTTTGAGCGCCGGAAACCCGTATGCAGTGCTCGCTTCGACGCCGGGCAAAGCAAGTCCGATATTCCGTACGGTTTCGAAGTCGATTGTGCTTCTGAGCATTGGTCAGAGCGGTGGGCGACATGGTCTCTTCGATATCGTTGTATTCGTTTGGAGGATAAGCGTTAACCTAAAGACACCTGGCGGTGCCCGACGGTTCCGCCCTTCCATTGACGTAGCTACGAATTGTAACTACAATAGGGAATGCGGTATGAGTGGGATGAAAGGAAACGCAAGGATTTCCTGGACGCCCCACGCGTCTTTGGTGGTGCCACACTGACGGTGGCAGACGACCGCCAGGACTATGGAGAAGAGCGGTTCATCACCTTCGGTCTGCTCAGGGACACTGTTGTGGCCATTGCTCACACCGAGCATCCAAAGACAATTCGGATCATTTCAATGCGAAAGGCAACAAGGCATGAGGAAAAGAGCTACTTCGCGGAGATCGACTACAGATTGGAAGCGGATTCGAAAGATGAAGGATAGCGACATCGACCTTTCGGACCTACCTGAGGTCACTCCGGAGATGTTTGCCCGTGCCGTGGTTCGGCGTGGCCTTAAGGAGATCAAGTCAAGCAAAGTACAGCTGACAGTCCGGCTGGACCGGGACGTGCTTGACTGGTATCGCTCCCGGGGTCGTGGCTATCAGACGCAGATTAACGCCTTGCTGCGGGCATTCATGGAAGCCAGCAGGACTCCCACTGGTCGATGACTTTACGGGGTCGGAGTCGACGCTCCGGTGCGCCGCCGAGCCCGTGCTTATGGATGCCGCGAAATGCTATGCCACCGACGCAGGACTGTAGCCAGACTCTGGGGTAGCAAAAGCGCCGACCGCAGTTGGCGATACATGAATTCAACTTCTCGCCAGCGGCTCCGGCGTTGCCAACTACATCAAGGGATACGTGGTGATTAACATCCGGCGAAACCGCTACAGGCTCATCACTGTCATTCACTATGCGAAGACAACAGATGAGAGACGGACAGAAGGACACGTCTACATTCGGCCCTTCCTGACACACAAGGAGTACAACGATCCCCGGAAATGGGATCGGAGCCTTGGTGCAAAATGAATACAGTTCTCGCAGACCCGGCGAAAATGATTGCGAAGGGTGCTCCTCACGTCATACACAATGACAAGAAACTGGAAGTGTATACAAACGTTCTTTGTTGAGCGCCAACGCTTTGTTGTAGACGAAACGGCAGGCGAATCTCCGCAGGTTGCGAAGTTGTTCGCCGTTCGGCTGCGCCTCGAATTTATACCGTTGCTTTCGCAACATGCTTGGACCAAAAAAATTAAGACGCTCCTCCTGGCAATTTGTCCGCTTTCTCGAGTGCGGCGCCTTGATTGTTGAGTTGGATAGCCATAACGGCACGCTGATCAGCTTGATCTTTTTCTTGCAATAGTGCAGTGAGCTTCTTCTTTGCAGCTTCGGCCTCTTCAGGATGGCCGTCTATGAGGAGAGCGCGTTGCAGGTTGTACAGCGCCGTTTGGTCGTGCGCATCGAGACGCACAGCTTCCTCTAAGTGCGGCAGGGCTTCGCGCGCCTTTCCCTGGCTGAGAAGTTCCGAACCGAGGCGCTCCTCGGCAACGGGATCATTGGGCGCAAAGTGCACAGCTTTTTCAAAAGCGGTGAGCGCCCCGGCATCGTCCAACAGAATCTTTCGCGCGCTTCCTAGATCGGACCAGGCCTCCGCGGAGTCAGGCTGGAACGAAACCGCTTGCTGCAATTCCGCCGTGGCTCCGGAGGGCTGCGGAGTTGGCAGGGGTCCCAGTCGGACAGATGATGACGATCCTGACAGACTTCGGGGTTGAAAGCCGGCTGGAAAAGGAAGACCTTCTCCAAGAACTTAAGAATTTGCAGAAAGTGTGTTAATGATCTACGGAACGCAGTTTTGACTTTTCGCAGACACGCGACCCGTACCACTCGTTGGTCGAGGTAGTCGTTTGAAAGCTGACTTTTGGTTTGCATTTTCATCAACGGATTGGGAAAGGAGGGGCCGAAATGGATTTGCAGGCCTTGAAGGATACTCCACCTTGGGACTGGCCGGAAGGCACGGCAGAAAAGCTGCTTAGTGTTCTTCGGGATGAGCAAGCGACTGAGCCGGATCGCGTCCTAGCCGCGAAGATGGCAGGCGATTTCACGGTGGTCAACGATGAATTGGTTGAAGCGCTACTAGCCATCCTACGGAACAGCGAGGAATCCCAAGAGGTGCGGGC
>QHYI01000014.1 GCA_003223245.1 Acidobacteriota bacterium | reverse complement strand
CAAACCGCGTATGGAAGCGACCCCGCGGTTCTAGGTGCCACGCTTTTTGTCGAGGGCCATCCATTGACGGTAATTGGGATTGCTCCTCCTGGATTCTTTGGCGAGATGCTTGAGAGCGATCCTCCTGAACTTTGGATCCCCTTACAGCAGGAACCACTGATTGATGGCAATGGCGGACTCCTGAATCAGTCATTTTCCGCATGGCTGCGGGTGATAGGGCGCTTGCGCCCAGGTGCGTCGATCGAAGGAATGGCGCCGCGCCTGACCGGAGTGCTGCGGCAATGGATGCAAACAGACTCCGGATATCCTCCGAACTGGATGCCGGACGTTATCCGCATGCTGCCGCAGCAAGTGATCCATGTGGTGCCCGCCGGCGCGGGGATCGCGGCGATGAAAGAAGAGTACGGACGGAGCCTGAAGCTTCTGTTGGCCGTGTGCGCGATGGTGCTGCTGATTGCCTGCGCGAACGTGGCGAACTTGCTCCTTGCGCGGGCAGTTGCAAGGCGCGGGCAAACCGCGGTGCGAATGGCCGTGGGAGCAACACGGCAGCAAATCGTCACACAAGCGCTGACCGAAAGCGTGCTGCTGGCGATTGGAGGAGGGATTGCGGGACTTGTGGTGGCGGTGGGCGCGGCGCGCTTGTTGCTGGCGCTGGCATTTCACAGCGCGCATTTCTTGCCGATTCAAGCGACGCCTTCGTTGCTGGTATTGGGGTTTGCTTTTGTTCTGGCCCTGGTAACAGGAACCATTTTCGGCGCGGCTCCCGCATGGTTTGCCACGCAAACGGATCCAGCCGATGCCCTGCGGGGAACGGGCCGCGGCACAGGCGACCGTTCTTCCTTCGCGCGGCAAGCACTGCTCGTGGTGCAGGCCGCCGTCTCCGTCGTGCTGGTCGCCGGAGCGACAATGCTTGCGCGGAGTTTGAACAAGCTGGAGCACCAGGATTTCGGGTTCTCGATTCCGGGGCGAGTGCTTGTGGAATTGCACAATCCGTCGAGAAACTCAACGCTGCCGCAACTGGCTGCGCTGTACCGTCAGATGGAAGAGCGCCTGAATCGCCTGCCCGGGGTGCAAGGATCCGGGCTGGCGCTTTACAATCCCCTTACTAACAACTGGGGCGAGATCATCTTGGTGGCGGGCCATGCACCTCCGCAGTTGGGCGAAGAAGCGAACGCCTCCTGGGACCGGGTGAGCGCGGATTATTTGCAAAGCTTGGGAGTTCGCCTCGTGAAGGGACGTTTTTTCACGGAAGGAGACAATGACACGACGGAGCCCGTGGCGGTGGTCAACGAAGCTTTCGTGAAACGCTTTTTCAAGCCCGGTGAGGACCCGCTGGCCCAGCACTTCGGCATTGACTTGCCCGAGAATGCGGGAACCTTCCGCGTTGTCGGCGTCGTACGAGATGCCAAGTTTGCCGGGTTCCAACTGTCGACACCGGCAAGACCAATGTTCTATGTGCCTCTGTCACAGAGCGTGGATTACAAACACCCGTTGATGAAAAAGCTGGAACTGCGCTCCCATGTCATCGACGCAATCCTGCTGGTGACGAATACGCCGACCGGCACGCTAGAGCCACAATTGCAGCGGCTGCTGGCGGGGCTCAATCCCGACTTCACCATCACGTCCGTACGCACCTTGCAGCAACAGGTTGAGCTTGTGTTCGACCAAGAGCGCGCCGTCGCCAGCCTCTCGGGGCTTTTCGGCACGGTGGCGCTTTTGCTTGCGGCCGTGGGATTGTACGGAGTGACGGCGTATGCGGTCGCGCAACGTACGAATGAGATCGGGATCCGCATGGCGCTGGGGGCGGACTGGTGGAAAGTAGTTCGCTTGGTGCTGCGAGGGGCTTTTCAAAGGGTTTTGATCGGGCTGCTTCTCGGGTTACCGTTGGCGATCGGCGCGGGGCGCTTGATTTCTTCTCAACTGTATGGTGTTTCCTGGTGGGATTGGCCTGCGTTGACCGTGGCGGTGGGCGCCTTAACGATCTGCTCCTTTTTCGCAGCTATCATCCCCGCGAGCCGGGCGGCGGCCATTTCGCCGATGAGCGCACTGCGAAACGAATGAGGTCCAGGATAGGCGATTGCATAGACGCTTGGTTTCGGTGGCTTGAGGAATCGGACAAGTTCGCGCTTGGTTTTCGCCGCGGGTTGACTTCCGGTTTTGCCTTCCTTCCCAAAGACACCGTTTCCTTCTTGCGGTTGTTCATAAGATTGCGTCTCTGGAGGCGGGCCGGTACTAGAAGCAGCTTGTCCGATTACGCGAACTTGCCCGGACTTGGTCACTTGTTTGTGAAGGAGTCGCACGTCATCCGATAAAGAAACTTGATTGGGAAACCAGCTTGCTCTCCACGTGTGACTTTGAATTTCCAAGCGCGCACCGTGGCTAGAGCGGCCTCATCGATCACAGGATCGACAGATTTCAACACGCGCGCTCCAACCACGTCGCCGCTAGGAGCCACACTAATGAATAGCTCCAGGTCCCCCTCCACCCCCGCCTCTCTTGCGCTCTCCGGATAAGGAGGCATCGGCTCATTTATGTCGCCTACAACTTTCAAAAAGCCAGGACGCTCGGTATTCATCGGGAGTTTCTCGGCGTAGAAAACTTCGGCGTGGTCCCCCTTTTTGCCAGGCGGGCAAGGGGCGGGCGAATAGCCGTATCTCATCTCCAACTCTGTTGTCACAGGCGCGTCTTGCGGCGGTTCGAATTGATACTGCTTCGCGGCCTCGACAGACGGTGGAAACAGTTCGGCAGGTCCAGTCAGGGCTTTCGCTTCGGAAACCTTCCCGTTTTTGTCCACCACAATTCTCACGGTCACTGTTCCCTCGACATGCCTCTTCAATACCTCCGCCGGATAAGCAGGGTCAACACTCTTGACCAATCTCAGCCGCGACCTCCGTTCGGCCGCCCACGTTTGTTTTTCAAATTCTTGGACCAGATGTTCTCCCACACTGTTACGGCCAGTAAGCAGACCGCCCCAACGCTGCGAATCGCCCCAAAGATTCGTCCCCGTTCCCGCATCAATCAGTGTCAGAATCGCGTAGCGAACAGGAGTCAGCTTGTTGTATTGAGGGACGGGATCCTCTTCTACGTGTCCCTGAGAATCGATACCTCCGGTTTGCCCTCCCGACAGAATCAGATTCCCTGCTCCCTTCGGGTCGGTCGAGAGCACTAGGATCAAGTCAGCCTTTTTTCTGTCTGATAGAATTTGAAATCTTCCCCACTTATTCAGCTCAGCCAGAGCCTTTTTCCCTACTGCT
>QHYI01000136.1:55763-135850 GCA_003223245.1 Acidobacteriota bacterium | reverse complement strand
CACAAGTCAAAGCCGCCACCGCTTAGCAGCTGCGGGCAGGAGTGGGTCATGAGCGCCGAGGCTTCTCGCCGCGCTCCCGACATGTCGCTGAGCGAACTGGTTCGCCTCTATCGCCTACAGGCCGGTGATTTCGGCCGGCCTGCCGCGCTCTGTTCGTTTGCTCTTTCTCATGCTGAAATCGAGCGCCTTTTTTCTTCCTACGACGAGGACTATCACATCAGCCGCTTCTTCCATTTCTCGGAAGGGGAAGGCGAGAAATTTATAATTAACGGCATTCCCGCTACTCACGTTTCCATCGAGAGGGAAATCGAGGAGATTCTTTAGCGCGCGTCGAGTCACGGAGGAACTCAGGGATTCACCTTGGACCACGTTTGCCGTGGCCGACCCGAACCGCAAATACTTCGCTCTGCTCTCCCAGCTGCCTCTGACCAAGTTACGGCTTCTGCGCTTCAGCCGCAAATTCAGGGGCAACTTCGCAAGACTCCTGGAGTGGTGGGGTATGCGCTGAGGGCCCAATCGCTAAGCCATAACTTTTGGACGCTTTCCGCCTGGACCGACGAAAGAATGCTTATGGAATTCTTGAGCAAATTTCCGCACGCGGAAGCGATGAAGGCGTTCGCCCGTTATAGGGTCCCAAATGGGAATTTCGGTCTCGCAGCAGTTGCCTTCTTAGGCGGCTTTCAAACCGACCGCCTCGACGAGATCGTCCAGCGCCTGAAGCACGGCAGTGTATTCGACGGTCCCGGGCTGTGGTCTTTCCTTTGGGAATGGATTGGTCTGCGGCACGGGCCGCCAGCGGCAAATGCTCCAAGTTCGCGGTCGCTGGTTATACGGGGACGGCGCGGTGGAAGCGCCGCGAGAGTTTCGCGTGCTCTTCGCGAATCTCTTTGGGCAGACGGGCGCCGAATTTCATCAGGAACTGCTTGGAATCTTCCAGTTCGTCTTCCCAATCCTCGGGACTTACGCGCAGCAATTCGTCCAGCGCCTCATCGGAAACCTTCAGGCCGTCGAGCGTCAAACCTTTCATTGCCGGCACGTAGCCAATGGGCGTTTCCTGCGCCGCGCCGCGGCCTTCCATGCGCTCCAGGATCCACTTCAGCACGCGCACGTTCTCCCCAAAGCCGGGCCACAGGAATTTCCCGTCGGCGCCCTTGCGGAACCAGTTCACGTGGAAAATCTTTGGCGGATGCGGGATCCGTTTACCCATTTCCAGCCAGTGTCCAAAATAATCAGCCATGTTGTAGCCGCAGAACGGCAGCATGGCCATGGGATCACGCCGCGTGATTCCCACGTCGCCTGTGGCCGCGGCGGTGGTCTCGCTCGCCATCGTCGCACCGACGAAGACCCCGTGCTGCCAGTCGAACGATTCGTAGACGAGCGGCGCCACACGCGCGCGGCGGCCACCGAAGATAAACGCGGAAATCGGAACGCCTTCGGGCGCTTCCCATTTCGGCGAGATGCTCGGCGACTGCTTGGCAGGAACGGTGTAGCGCGCGTTCGGATGCGCGGCGGGGCCTTTGGAGGAATCCCACTTCTCGCCTTTCCACTTCGTAAGTTCGGCGGGGGGGTCACTGCCGATTCCCTCCCACCACGGTTCGCGCTGCGCAGTCATGGCGACATTGGTGAACAAAGTATTTTTGTGCAATGCCCTCATCACGTTGGGATTCGTGTGCATTCCTGTGCCAGGCGCGACGCCGAAGAATCCTGCTTCCGGATTGATGGCGTGCAGATAGCCGTCGTCGGCGATTTTCATCCACGCGATGTCATCGCCCACGGTCCAGACGCGGTAACCTTGACTTTCCAGGGCGGACACCATCATGGCCAGGTTGGTCTTGCCGCAAGCGCTGGGAAACGCTGCGCCCATGTAAGTCACCTTCCCGCCGGGTGATTCGAGCCCGAGAACGAGCATGTGCTCCGCCATCCAACCTTGTTCGCGCGCCATCACGCTGGCAATGCGCAACGCAAAACATTTTTTCCCGAGTAGCGCGTTGCCGCCGTAACCTGAGCCGACGCTCCAAATCAGTTCCTCCTCCGGAAAATGTACGATGTACCGGCGCATGGGATCCAGATCGCCCAACGAGTGCAAGCCGGGAACAAATTCGTTCGAGGGACCCAGGCGATCCAGCGCGACCTGGCCCATGCGCGACATGATGCGCATACTCGCCACCACGTAGGGGCTGTCGGTCGCTTCGACACCGACTTTGCTGATGGGCGAGTTTGCCGGCCCCATGATGTAGGGCACGACGTACATGGTGCGGCCACGCATGGCGCCATCAAAGAGCGCGCCGACTTTGCGTTTCGCAGCGTCAGGGTCCATCCAATTGTTGGTCGGGCCGGCGTCGTCTTTGTCGCGCGAGCAGATAAATGTGACGCGCTCGGTGCGCGCCACGTCGTTTACGGAACTGCGGTGGAGATGGCAGTTTGGATAGGTTTTTTCATTCAGCGTGAAGGTGTCCCCAGCGCGCAGCATCAGGTCGACCATGCGCCGGTATTCCGCCTCAGACCCGTCGCAATACACGACGCGGTCCGGCTTGGTCAGCTGCGCCGCTTCTTCCACCCAAGTTTCCAGCGGAGTTGCCACTTGCTCTCCTGTCCAAAGACCGTTTGCTGCAGAGTCTTTAGCGTGTGGCGCTCGGGGCCTTGCAACACCGATAGCGCTCACGGTGAAGCCCCTCGCAAAGCGAGGTCTTAGAGCGAAATGGACTCGGCCATACCAACAGGCCTCTTTTAGGAGGGAACTCTCGGCCCGGGTTGGCAAGGCGCGATGATTCTATCCAAAAACCAGTCTATGTTAGGGCTTGCCTTCCGCGCAACCCGGCCCACCAAGGAGCCGTGCGCGGGTCACTTTGAGGTGTGACCAAGATCACGGCCAAGGGGTCGCGCGAGCCCCAAAATACGGCGTGCATCATCGCGGAGCGCGCGTGTTCAAAATCCGGCAGGCCCAATTCCTAGCCCCAGGTATCAAGCGCTTCGTTATTGAGGCTTCCCGGATTGCCCGCGAGCAAAAGCCAGGCCAGTTCGTCATGGTTCGAGTCAACGAGCAGGGCGAGCGCATGCCACTGACGATTGAAAACTCAGATCCCGCAGGGGGGACGATTAGCATCGTGGTGCAGGCCGTGGGCAAGACCACGCACCTGATGCACGCCCTGCGACCCGGAGATGTGTTGGCTGACGTGGTCGGCCCCTTAGGCAAACCCTCGGAAATCAATAAGTTTGGAACCGTAGTGGTGGTTGGTGGGGGCGTAGGGACGGCCATGGCTTACGCCACGGCCTTGGCCTTGAAGCGCGCGGGCAACGACGTCATTTCCATTATTGGGGCGCGGAGCAAAGAATTGGTGATTCTGGAGCGGGAAATGCGCGCGGTGAGCGACACGCTGATCGTGACCACAGATGACGGAAGCTATGGGTTGAAAGGCTTCGTCACGGATTGGCTGCGGGAGCTCATCAAACGCGGCACGCCGATTGACCTGGTTCTCGCAGTGGGCCCCGTGGTGATGATGAGCGCTGTCGCAGAATTGACCCGGCCGGTAGGGATTCGAACGGTGATTAGCCTTAATCCGATCATCATGGACGGCACGGGAATGTGCGGCGGCTGCCGGGTGCTAGTGGACGAGAAAAGCCAATTTGCGTGTGTGGACGGGCCGGAGTTTGAGGCGCATCGCGTGAATTTCGAAGTGCTGGTGCAGCGCAACAGCATGTACCGCGAGGCGGAACGACGCGCGACGGAAGAATTCGTCCGCGAGGTGCAGGCGGCGAAGAACGGCACGCAAAGCGAAGAACCGTGCCTGTCGTGTCCGGAGGCGCGCGATGAAGCCGCCGGCCGCACCTTCACGGAACCCCCTGACGCTGAAAGAACGCGTTAAAGTGCCGCGGCAGGCCGTGCCAGAACCGGATGCCGTGCCGCGCAGCTCGAGGAGTTTTTCCCGGCGGCGATATCGTCACCGGGAGCGCCACGGTAATCTTAGAGATGGGCGCAAGGCGCGTGGCGAAATCCATTCATGAATATCTGACTACTGGCGTATGGGAAGCTCCCACCGCGTAGAGGACCTGCGATTGCGCTTGTTCCCGCTTCGGTGTTGTAGATTAGAGGCCCTTGTCTAGAGAAAACGATTTCGACCGGCTGCGCGTGGTGCTGGTGAATACGCGGAACCCGCTGAATATTGGAGCGGCGGCGCGCGCGATGAGCAACTTCGGCTTCCTGCATTTGCGCGTGGTGAATCCCTACGAATTGGCGTTTCGCGAGGCGCGTTCGGCCGTGGGGGCAGCGCCGCTGCTCGCACAAGCGGAGGAATTCAATTCGTTGAAGGAAGCGGTCGCGGATTGCTCGCTGGTCGTGGGCACGACGGCGCTGCACCGGCGGAATCGGTGGCATATGGTGCGGGATTTGCGGTGGGGAACGCGTTTGATTCGAAAGCGCCTTTCCGGAAGCCGCGTGGCGCTTCTTTTTGGCTCGGAAAAGCGCGGTCTTTCCAATGAGGATCTCAGCCATTGCCACTGGCTGATGCGCATCCCCACGCGGGAAGAGCACCGCTCGATGAACCTTGGGCAAGCAGTTGCGGTCAGTCTGTATGAATTGGCTCGTGACAAGAAACCTCCTGCGGCGCCAGAAAGAACAGCGCTCGCCCCCGCAGGGGATCTCGAGAGGCTCACCTCGCTTCTGCTCGAAGCTTTGAAGACCAGCGGCTACCTAAAAAGCAGCGAAAAAGGCAGCAACGCGAAATCGCGTTCTGCGGCGCCAGCCGAAGAAAAAATTCGACGATTCATTCGGCGGATGAAGGTCTCGGCCGAGGACGCGGAATTGCTGCTCGGCATGCTGCGGCAAATCCTTTGGAAGCTTCATTCCAATCAATGAACGCCTGCTAAGGGAACTCGCTCTTTTCGATGGCCACAGGTTAAGAAGCCGATTGTAGGAATTTCAACTGTCCGGTCTTGGCGGTCACCTATCTATTCACTATTTCTACAAAAGTCTTTGACAGTCTCCGAGCAGATTACAGCGAATAATGTTATTGTGGTTATTGTCTATGCGCTCAGCTGGCTGGGGCACCCGCGTCCCCAATTTTGCGGATCATCGGAGAATACATGGAAATTAGCTTGACGCAGCAAGCGCCACAGGCGCGGCCGTGGGACCGGCCGTTCTGGAAACCCGTGCATGGCAAAGAAGGCGTCTTCGCCTACCTGGTCCTGATTCACGTCCTTACCGTTATTGGCTTGATCCTATTTCCCCTCCCGAGCCTCAAGGTATTTGGCATGGCCGTATTCTTCACCGCGCTCGGCGGGCTCGGCACAACCGTTTGCTATCACCGGATGCTGGCGCATAAAACCCTGAAGACGCATCCGCTGGTCGAGCAGTTCCTGATTTTCTGGGCGGTCTTCAACGGCTCGGGCCATCCGGCGAGTTGGGTTGCGTATCATCGGTTGCACCATGCGGTGACCGATCAGCCGGAAGATATTTCCAGCCCAAAACAAGGGGGTTTCTGGTGGGCGCATCTGCGCTGGCTGTATCAAACGGAGCCCGCAGACAAAAAGCGCTGGGCGCCGGAAATGACGGGACGCATTTACAAGATTTGGGGGTGGGCGGAGACACCGGTCATTGTGGTTTCGATTTTCTTCGGGCTGATTCTGGGTTTCGGCTGGATGGGGTTTTTCTGGCTGGGCGCCATTCGGCTGGCGTACTCGCTGCACTTGCAGTGCCTGGTGAATAGCCTGACGCACCTTGGCGAGGCCAAGGAGGGAGGGGATTCCAGCATCAACGTCTGGTGGCTTGGACCTTTTCAATTGACCGCCTGGGGCGAAAACTGGCACAAGAATCATCACACGCACGCCGGCTCGGCGCGCTTGGGACTGCGCTGGTATCAGACTGACATTGGATGGTATTTTATCTGCTTGCTCGAAGCGGTTGGATTGGCCCATTCGGTCAAGCGGCCTCGCGCATCTTAACTTTCTGGGTGACATTTTGGGGATTCGGAAAGCGTATTTGGCCGCTTTTGCTTTGGCGTTCCTGCCCCTACCCAGGATTGTTGCGCAGACCCCTCCTCAGGAAAGTTGTAAGAGCGACGATTCGGCTAAAATTGTTCGAATCGATGATCGGAACGAAAGAATCTTTGTTATTGTCCGCGTCGACCAAATCAATACAGTCTCCAAGGCGCGAAAAGTGTTGCTCCCTTTGCAGGCATCTCTGAAACAATGCCGGCCAGGCTGGGGAAAGACGTGGTCGGTAAGCTTTTTCTCTGACGCGAAATACGCCGGATACAAATACGAAGACAACGTGGCGGCATTGGTCGCCAACGGAAGTTGGTCCAAGGCCTATCTCGGCGAGTACGAACGGCAAACACAGAGACTGATCATGAATCCAGCAGAGCGCGAAAGAATCAGGTTCCTCAAGATCCCCTTGCCCTGACCCTGTGGCTGTGCCAAACGCATGTACGCGCAAAAATTCAATGTGCATGTGGTGATTCAGGGCGAAACGAAGCCCTGCCCGCTCGAGTGGCTGGACCAATTCTGCATGCGCAACTTCACCAATTCCGTGGATTTTGACGACACCCTCCCCGTCGCCGATGGGAAGATCGAAGCCAGCTTTCGGCTCACGCCGGAACGCTTTGCGGAAGGACTCGCTGCATGGTTGACGCAACACGGGAAAGGCCGAGGACAGCCCGTGGTGGTGAAGGTCACCAAAGCGCTCTCTGGAAACCGGCAGGATTGCACGCACAGATTATAGGTCCGTCATGCAGCCACTGGCAGAGGGTCCAACCCGCGCTTGTTTAGTTTATTTCAGGGCCGCAGGGGAGAGGTTGCCGCCAGAAGCGGTGTCGCGCTTTTCGCCGCGCAATGCTGCGCGAATCTGCGGCAAAGCATGAAGCGCGGCGATTTCTCCGGCAGCGACCATGTCCGGCGTTTTCGTGAAATCGTCCCACACAAATTGCTTTACGTCCGGCTCGATGATGATGTCCGCCTGCGTGCGCCAGGCGAGGTCGGCATGCCGCTGCATAATGCTGAAGGAGCGGCTGAGAATGTCAGTGAGGGTGCGCGGCTGCCCGAGATTGCCGGACTCAAGGTACACGGCAACGACGATGTCCGCGCCAAGCAAAAGCACGCCCTCGATGGGCACAGGCGAGGTGAGAAAGCCGTCCACCAGCGTGCGATCTTCATATTCGATGGGAACGAAAAGGCCAGGGTAAGCACAGGACGCGCGAAGGGGCGGAGCAATCGGGCCCGTCGAATAATAGACAGTAACTCCGTCAATGATGTCGGTGGCGGCGATGGCCAGAGGCGTCTGCAACTCCTCGAACGTTTTGGCGGGCGTGAAGCGCGCGAGAAATTTTTCCATGCGCTGGTTGGTGGCCAGCCCGAGCCAGGAAGGCGTCCAACGCCCAAAATCGGCGAAAGTCGTGACGGAGCCGATTTTTTCCATTTCGTCGAGCGCGGCGCCGCCGCAAAAAGCCGCGCCAATCAAAGCGCCGACGCTTGTGCCCCCCACGCAGTCAATGGGGATGCCCGCTTCGCGCAGCACGCGCAGCACGCCGATGTGCGCGATGCCGCGGGCAAAGCCGCCTGAGAGCGCCAAGCCGACGCGCGGGCGCTCCGGGCGCAGCGGCTCGTTGCCATAGGCGAACGCGCGAATTTTGTCCTTCGCGTTTCTGAACCAGGCAAGTGGTCCCGAGGCTTTTTCTTCCTCCGCCATCTTTCTATTTTAGCTCGGATGCCCTAAGGCATGCCCGCGTTTGACCGCGGCTTGCCGGTTTTGTAACCTGTCGTTCCGAGAACATCTTCGCGACAAAAGGCAACTTATGGAAAGACGCATCGAAAAGGCAGTGGTGCTGGGAGCAGGAACAATGGGTTCGCGAATCGCGGCGCACTTCGCAAACGCTGGCCTGCCCTGCGTGTTGCTGGATATTGTCCCGCCAGACTTGCCCGCCGATGCGCTTTCGCCGGAACGCAACAAAATCGTGCGGACGGGGCTGGAGGCAGCAAAAAAATCAAAACCGGCTGCTTTCTTTACTCCTTCCCTTGCCGACAGGATTTCGATTGGCAATTTTGAGGATGATTTGGCGCGCTGCGCCGAAGCGGACTGGGTTATCGAAGTCGTCGCGGAAAACCTGGAAATCAAGCGCAAATTGCTAGCGCGCGTGGCGCAGTTTCGCAAGCCCGGCGCGATCGTAACGACCAATACTTCTGGTTTACCCGTGCACTTGATCGCCGAAGGCATGAATGAAGAATTCCAGCAGCATTGGGCGGGCACACACTTCTTCAATCCGCCGCGTTATCTGAAGTTGGTCGAAGTGATTCCCGGCCCGAAAACTTCGAAGGAAGTGATCGCGACACTCAGCGACTTTTGCGACCGCCGGCTCGGCAAAGGCGTGGTCATCGCCAAAGACACGCCGAATTTTATTGCGAACCGTATAGGAACGTTCTCGATGCTGAACGCTCTGCGACTGATGGAAACGCTCGGGATGACCATTGAAGAGGTGGACGCCTGCACCGGCCCGGCGGTGGGCTGGCCAAAATCGGCGACGTTTCGAACGGCGGACATTGTGGGCCTGGACGTGCTTGTGCACGTAGTGAAGAACATTTACGAAACCGCGCCCAACGATGAATCGCGGGAACGGTACAGAGTACCGGCGCTGGTCGAAGAAATGGTCAAGCGCGGCTGGCTGGGCGACAAGACCGGGCAGGGCTTTTATAAGAAAGTTCGCGGCGCAGGCGAGAAGGAAATTCTCGCGCTTGAACGGAAAACGATGGAATACCGCCCGCGGCAGAAGGCGAAATTTGCCTCGCTTGAAATGGGCAAAGCCATTGAAGACACGCGCGAGCGGTTGCGCGCGCTAGTGGGACCGCTTCTGGAAGGACAAAAAGGCGACCAGGCGCAGCAGTTCATGTGGGGCGGTCTTTCCGAAATGTGCCTGTACGCGGCGCGGCGCGTGCCGGAGATTTCCGACAATGTTGCCGATGTGGACCGCGCGATGCGCTGGGGCTTTGGTTGGGAGCTTGGGCCGTTCGAAATGATGGATGCGCTGGGAGTGAAAGCTTTTGCGGCGCAAGTGCAGAAAGAAGGTAAGGCCATTCCGGCGGTCATCGAGAAAGTGCTTTCGAACGGGCGCAAAGCATTTTATGAATCGGAAAAAGGGACGACCACGGTCTTTGATGTTTGCACAGGCGGCGCACGGAGGGTCGAAGAGCCCAAAGGTGTCATCATCCTGAAGTCATTGAAAGAAGGTGGACGCGAAATCGAGAAGAATGCGGGAGCGAGCCTAATTGATTTGGGGGACGGCGTGGTTTGCTGCGAATTTCATGCCAAGATGAACGCGATTGGCGCGGATCTGATTGCCATGATGCATAAAGGGCTGAAGCGTCTGGAAACCGATTTCGACGCCATGGTCGTTGCCAATCAGGCGGCGAATTTTTCGGTTGGCGCAAATCTGATGCTGGTGCTCGTGGCGGCGCAGGAACAGGAATGGGACGAACTGCATATGGCCGTGAAGCAGTTTCAAAACGTCAATCTAGCGATGAAATACGCGCCGAAGCCGGTGGTTGCGGCGCCGCAAGGCCTGGCGCTCGGCGGCGGGTGCGAAGTGAGCCTGCACGCGGCAAAGGTTCAGGCGGCTGGGGAAGCGTACATCGGATTGGTCGAAGCGGGAGTGGGCTTGATTCCGGGAGGCGGTGGAACCAAGGAGATGCTGATTCGCGCCAACGAACACGCGGCAGGTGGCGAAGATTTGGATTTGTTCCATGCGTTGAAGCCTGTGTTTGAGGCCATCGCTATGGCGAAGGTTGGCACGAGCGCGGAAGAGTGCCGTGAACTTGGTTATTTGCGGCGCGAAGACGGCGTTTCGATGAATCGCGATCGACTGGTGGCGGATGCGAAGGAAGTTGCACTGGCCTTGGCGCGAGGCGGTTACAAACGGCCTGCCGCGAGTTGGCAAGAAGGCGCGCAGACCACGCAAATCAAAGTCCTAGGCGAACAGTTCCTCGCCGGCGCGAAATTGGCGATCCACATGATGATGCGCGGCGGCTTTGCTTCGGAATATGACGCGCACGTTGGCCGGAAACTGGCAAACATTCTTGCCGGCGGGCCGCTGACGGCCCCGCAGATGGTTAGCGAACAATATATTCTCGATCTCGAGCGCGAAGCGTTCGTCTCCCTCTGTGGTGAAAAGAAAACCCAGGAGCGCATTGCCCACACCTTGAAAACCGGCAAACCGCTCCGGAACTAACAAGATCGCGACGGCGTCACGGTGATCTAATCGTATAAAAGCGTATTGAAGCATCGTCTCCATGTGAGGTATTTTATATACCAGGGGGCGATACGTGCAGAAGCTGCTGGCGCCGCGCGAGGCGGCGAACATTCTGGGCATCAGCTATCCCACGCTGAAGCAGTGGATCTACCACGGCAAGATCAAGTCGGTGAAGACTCCTGGCGGACACCACCGCGTTCCCGAGAGCGAGATCGATCGCTTGATTCCCAAGAAGTTTGAGCGCGGCGATCTGGCCGCGCGGCGACTGCATTTTCGCAGAATCAGCGGGCGCAATCAGCTGATTGGCCGTGTCGTTGGGCTCAAGGTCAGCGGGCTGCTCGCCCAAGTGACGCTGGCTATCGGCGAGCAGCACATCACTTCGATCATCACGGCCGATGCCGCGAAGGAACTTCGTCTCAAGCCCGGTGACCGTGCAGCGGCGCTCATTAAGTCCACGGAAGTGATGATCCTCCGTGTGTGAGTGAACTCCTCCGACTCGTGACTGGTGACTCTTGACTCGTCGAAGGACAAAAGCCCTTGGGCGGCTCGCCCTACGCGTGGTCCTTGCAGCTGTTCTCGTCGCGTCGACGAATTCACCGGCGCAAGAGCAGGATGTCTTGCGCGTGGCCGCTGCAGCCGACTTGAAATTCGCCATGGAAGACCTTTCCAAAGAGTTTGAACACGAGACGGGCACGAAAATAGACGTAACTATCGGTTCGAGCGGAAACTTCTTTGCGCAAATTCAAAGCGGCGCACCGTTCGATCTCTTCTTTTCAGCCGATATGGAATACCCGAAGAGGCTGGAGTCGGCGGGCCTTACAGAGCCGGGAACTCTTTTTGAGTATGCCCGCGGACAAATTGTGATTTGGACGCCTCCTGATTCGCCGGTTGCTGTGGCGAAACTGGGCTGGAATGGCTTGCTCGATTCACGTGTGCAAAAAATCGCCATCGCGAATCCGGCACTTGCGCCGTATGGACGAGCGGCTGTCTCGGCTCTGCAAAAGGCTGGAATCTACGAACAAGTGAAAGGGAAGCTCGTCTACGGCGAAAACATTTCGCAAGCCGCGCAATTCGTGCAATCCGCAAATGCGCAGGCAGGGATCATCGCCCTTTCCCTGGCGCTTTCACCTGGAATGAAAAAAGGAACGTTTTGGCAAATTCCCGCGGAGATGCACCCGCCGATTGAGCAGGGAGCGGTGATGCTGAAAGGTGCGAAGAACAAGACGGCGGCACTCGCGGTTTTGAGCTTTATGAAGAGCCCTGCGGGCAAAAGAACCCTGGAAAATCATGGGTTCTCGGTCCCAGGAAGCGACTAGTCACACGGGAGCAAGGAATGGCCCAGGGGATCATGCGCGGGAAAGCTAGGAAACAAGAATGAGTTCGCTGGCGCTATCGTTCGAACTGGCGGTGTGTGTGGCTGCGATTTTGTTGCTGATAGGGACGCCAATCGCTTACTGGCTGGCCTATTCGAACTGGCAGGGAAAATTTCTGCTGGAATCCATCGTCGCGTTGCCCCTGGTTCTTCCGCCAACCGTTCTTGGCTTCTACGCTTTGCTTGCGATGGGACCGCACGGCCCGCTCGGAAAGTTATGGATCGCACTTTTTGGCCATGGCTTGGCATTCACCTTCACCGGCCTGGTGCTTGCCTCCGTCGTCTACAGCTTCCCTTTTGCCGTGCAGCCCCTCATCGCTTCATTTGAAGGAATAGACCGAAAGCTGCTCGACGCGTCGGCGGTTTTGGGCGCAGGAAAATGGCGGACGTTTCGCCGCGTGATTCTGCCTTTATCCTTGCCGGGAGCCGTCACGGCTCTGGTGCTGAGCTTCGCGCACACGCTCGGAGAATTTGGCGTAGTGCTCATGGTCGGTGGAAACCTTGCCGGAGTAACGCGCACGGCCTCCATCGACATTTATGACCGCGTCCAGACACTCGAGTACGGCGAGGCTAACCATCTGGCGATGCTTCTTCTCATCACCGCGTTTGCCGTGCTCTGTTTGGTGTATGCCGTCAATCGCCGCGTGTGGACTCCCGCGTGGACACCATGGACCTCAAAGTGAATCCGACTGCGCTCGTCGCAAGCATCCGCAAAGAGCGCTGCGAAAGCGCTTCGTTTGTTCTCGATGTTTTCGTCGAACTGCCGCCTGGCATCAGCATCTTGTTTGGGCCTTCTGGCGCGGGGAAATCCACGCTGCTGGATTGCATCTCAGGGCTGGTGCGGCCGGATGCTGGAAAAATTACGATCGGCGAACATGTTTTGTTCGATTCGGCGATGCGCGAGGATGTTCCTCCGCAAAAACGCCGAATCGCTTACGTGTTTCAAACGCTCGCGCTATTCCCTCATCTCACCGTGGCACAAAACATCGAGTACGGACTGAATGATATTCCAGAGCGGAAGCGACGCACTCAGGTGAAAGAAATTCTCGCAGCCTTCCGTGTCGAAAGATTGCGAAATCAAAAGCCGGCGCAAATCTCCGGCGGAGAAAGACAGAGGACCGCCCTGGCAAGATCACTTGTCACGGAGCCGCGCGTGCTTCTGCTCGACGAGCCGCTGACCGGTCTCGACGCGGGGCTCAAAGCTGCGATCGTAGAGGACCTGCGGGCCTGGAACGCCGCGAAATGCATCCCCATCTTGTACGTCACTCACAACCGCGAAGAAGTGGATGCTCTGGGAGAGCGCGTGATCGCCATCGATAACGGCCGAGTCGTGAGTCACGGCACACCGATGGACGTGCTGGATGCGCCGCGGCGAAAGCGCCTGGCGCAGGCGGTGGGCTTCGAGAATCTGCTTGACGCCGCGGTCGTTGGCATTCGTGAGCCGGATGGCGTGATGCGCGTTCGGCTCGGCGAGAGTCGATGCGAAATTGAGGTTCCACTCGTCCACGCCAATATAGGCGACCATGTTCAAGTTGCCATTCGCGCGGGCGATATTCTGCTGGCTTCGGAGCATCCGCATGGATTGAGCGCGCGCAACGTCATCGATGGGCGAATCACTTCGCTGGAACGACGCGGAACGATGTGCGTTGCTCGCGTCGATTGCGGCGTAACATTTGTCGTGCACGTCACTCCCGGAGCAGTCCGCGCGCTCGATTTAGCAGCCAACAAGCCGGTCTGGCTGGTCTTGAAAACTCATTCCTGCCATCTCGTTGACTAACAGAAATTCTACAGAAAGGGATGGCGCAGAAGAGGCCCTCTAAGGAGCCTGGCTTCGCCAGTAAGCGTGTCTTCACGCCAAACTCGACAACTGTTCAAGACTTTGGTTTCGGCTCCGCCGAAGCCAGTTTATTCGGACCGCGCGGGGAAAATTTGACCTCGTCCGCCTCCAGGTTTCCGTCTTTCGGCGTCGCGTGGATCACGACGGCATCACCCACGGCAAGGTCCGACATTTTGGCGGGTCTGTCTTCGTTGGTATCCGGAGCGTCGCCATGTTTTGGCGGCGTGTGTTGGACATAAACTGTGGAAGCCGCCAGCTTCACTTCCACCATCTTGCCCTCCGGGGTCTTCACCTGCAGCGAGTCGGGCGCGATTTTTTCCACTGTGCCTTTGACGTGTACTTTGTTTCCGTGCGCAAACGCCGCGCCACCCGCAAAAGCGAGCGCAGCCGCTAGTGTCAGCAATCGAATCTTCATGGTTGTCTCCATCCTCACCCCTCGCGGGTGCTGGTGCCGCATTATGGCCTCCTGTGAGTTTGAGATTCCGGCTTGGCCTTGGGCGTTGCTTCGTTCAGAAATTCATTTTCTTCTTGTTCTTCTTCGCGATCTTCCGGGCCCTTCGGATTGTATCGCTCCATCTCCAGCCGTTCGGCGGACGTCAAATGCTGGAGGTGCCGGATGAAATGCACCAGCTTCCAACTGTCTTGCGCACTGCCGTGATTGCCGGCCATGTGATCCCCGTTGTCGGAGAACGCCGGCATACCGGTAAATCGCACACCGTTTTCGATGATCCAAAAGAGTTCGCCGTCGCTCAGGTCTTGCGTCGCGGGGAGCCGCAGGTCGGGAGGTTTGGGGTAAAGACCGTTGCCGATGGGCGTGTCGCCGCTGCCGTCGTTCCCATGACAAATCGCGCAGTGATCCGCAAAATGCAGCCGCGCTTCCCGCTGGATTTCCGGCGAATCCAACACCGGGTTCTGCATCAGCCGCGCATTTCCGGGAATCGCCAAATGGCGCGCGTTGCGCGCCATAAACTCTTCCAGCCGCGTCGGTTTCGCTCTGGCGCTTAGCCCGTCATGCAAGACGGAAATGGCAATAAAGAAGGCCAGGCCAAGAAGCACAACGCCAATAAGAACCATCAATCTTTGGTGTTTCATAAAGACAAAAGCATGTTAGCTTAGGCGCCATAGCCGTAGCCAAGATGGTTTTGGGCGCCAAATCACAACCGTTTTCAGTGCGCCGCAGTAAGATTCCTGACACGGCTCCAAAATTCATATCGTTCCCGGTGGGGCTGCGGCATCGCCTGAATCTCCTCGGCAAAGTGCATCATGAGTGGGACTGCACCATCGTCATAAGCAGGCCATTTCGGGAGCCCTGCGCCGTTTGGATCTCCGCTCTTCGTAAAGTTCGCCCAATACGAAGCCATGGCATCCGAAATCTTGAAGTCCACTGGCTCCCAGGGATTCGGCTGCGATTTTAGAGCACCAAAAACGTATTCAATCTCGCAAGCATGCCGCGCACCAAGCTCCTTCGGAGAGACTCCGTTCACCTTGGTATCCGGCGCGGCCGGAGGCGTGCGATCGAACACATAGCCGTAGACCGGCGCATGTCCGGTTTTATTCTGCATCTCCAGCCATTCCCAAGTGATGTAGGTCGTGAACAGATCGCTTGCCAGATCAATCGCGGATTTCCGCGCTTCCTCGTCATTGGCTGCGGGATAGAGCTTCAAAATTTCCGTCGCTCGATCGTTGAACCGCGTGTGCAGTTGTTCAGGGAACGTCTGCGCGGTCGGCTGGTCTTTTGCGTATACCACCGCCCAGCTTGCTTCTTGCGCGTTCCACCCTGCAAGCAACGGAACGTGGCTCTGCTGGCCTTCCGCAAAAATCGTGGCCACATCTTTCGGAAGCACGTAGCCATCCACGGTGGGCCAGAAGCGCATCGAAGGATTTTTCTGGGCCCCGCCCAGAAGGTCCTCCGCGCTCTTGGCGCGCAGTGCGGGAAGCGTTGTCGCTCCTATGGACTCCGCAAACTTCGCGCCTGTTTTTTCGGTTTCACCGAGCGGCTGCATTGCTGATCCGGCCGGTGGACGTCCAAAGAAAGCACCGCTCTCACCAATCGCCCCGCGAAAAAGCCCTTTGGCCAAGGGCGACGCCATCAGCGCGCTGACGGAGAGCGATCCCGCCGACTCACCCGCGATCGTCACTTTGTCCGCATCCCCTCCAAACCCTGCAATATTTTTCTTCACCCAGCCCAAGCCCGCGATCTGGTCCATCAATCCGTAATTCCCTGACGCGTGCTCTCGCGATTCCTTGGTCAGCGCCGGGTGCGAAAGAAACCCGAAAACCCCCAGGCGGTAATTGACGCTGACGACGATGATTCCTTTCGTTGCGAAGCTCTCGCCGTCGTAGCGTGGCTCGGAACTGGATCCAGCCTGGAACCCGCCTCCGTAAAACCACACCATGACCGCGAGGCGATCTTGTGCGGATTTCGCGGGCGTCCACACGTTCAGGTACAGGCAGTCCTCGCTCATGGGCCTGTCTGGCAGGTCGCGGAAGATCATGTCCGAAAAAATCGGCGCCTGCATGCAGCGCGACCCGAATTCGATGGCTTTGCTCACGCCTTTCCAGTGCTTTGCGGGTTGCGGTGCCTTCCAGCGCAGTTTCCCGATAGGCGGCGCAGCGAATGGGATTCCCCGGAAGACGCGGACTCCTGGCGACGCCGCTTTCACTCCCTCGACGATCCCGCTTTCCGTTTTCACCTGATCATTCGCAAACGCACGGCCAGCGAACAGCATCGCCAGTATGACCACCAAAGCTGCAACTTGCGTTGCGCCTTTTCCTCGTGTCATTTCAGCCTCCTGTTTCCGCCGCTTATGATAGCTGGTCTTCTCCTTTTTCTTTCGGGAACTTCGGATCCGACGCCAGGAAAACGTGCTCGTTTTCGCAAGCGTGCAAAAGGATACAAGGATTCTACGGATTTCAGTTGTTGGCCTTGCTTTGATAGGATGGCCCCATACACAGGAGAGGAGACAGAAGGAACCAGCCGACATCTCCAGTTAAAGCAAAATCTGGGTAAAATCATGAACCTCTTAGCGAAAAACGAAACTATCTCAAAGGGGACGCTGGAGAACGCGTTGTCGTTATGCGCGCCTGGCACGCGCGAATCTCTCGAAGCAGTTCTGTGCGGCAAAGAACTTTTTTTCGAGCAGGGCTTGCATTTGGCAACTGCCGAAGGCGCGGACCTGCAAGCTTTGGTGGCGGTAGCGGACCACTTGAGGCGCGAAACTGTAGGCCAAGCCGTCACCTACGTAGTCAATCGCAACATCAACTTCACCAACGTCTGCTTTGTTGGCTGCAGCTTTTGCGGATTTGGGCGCGGGCCCCAAGCCGCAGATGCCTACTCGCTCTCGTTTGAGGAAGTCGTTCGCCGTGCGCAGGAAGCCTGGGATTGCGGCGCGACCGAAGTCTGCATTCAAGGTGGCCTGCGGCGCGATCTGGATGGTTTTTTTTACCGCGATCTCTTGCGCGCCATCAAACGCGTTCTTCCCGCCATGCATGTTCACGCGTTTTCGCCAATGGAAATTGACTACGGCGTGCTGAAGACCGGCCTGCCCTTGCGCGATTACCTTCAAATGATGAAAGACGAAGGGCTCGGCAGCATCCCCGGCACAGCTGCTGAGGTCTTGGATGACCACATCCGCCGGCAGCTCAGCCCCAACAAACTGCCGGTTGCGCGCTGGGTCGAAGTCATCACTACGGCGCACGAACTCCGCATTCCTACCACGTCCACGATGATGTATGGCCACGTCGAAGAGCCTGCCGATTGGGTACGGCACCTGCTTTTACTGCGCTCGATACAAAAGCGCACGGGCGGCTTCACCGAATTCGTTCCACTAGGCTTCATTCATCAAAACACGCGCCTCTACAAGCACGGCGGCGCGCGGCCGGGAGCTATGCGCGACGAGCACTTACGGGTTCACGCGCTTTCGCGCGTGCTGCTGCACGGCGCGATTTGCAACGTGCAGGTCTCCTGGGTAAAGCTGGGAATCGAAACGTCCCTTGCCTGCTTGCAAGCGGGTGGCAATGATTTCGGCGGAACGCTGATGGAGGAAAATATCTCTAAAGCTGCTGGCGCGACGTTTGGCGAGTACGTTTCGCCGGAAGAATTTCGCGCGTACGTTCGCAAGATTGGGCGTGTCCCTGCGGAGCGCTCCACCACGTACAAAATTCGCCGGACGTTTGAACGGCCCGAGGACGATCCACCGCCGGCCCCGCCCGCGTTGCGCTTTGCGCCGTCCGAAGCTCACATCGCCTACACAGAAGGCGCTTATTAGGCAAATCCTATGCGTGCGCTGCTTTTGCCGGTGAAAGATCTGAGAAACGCGAAACAGCGATTGATGGGAGCGCTTGCGCCGGAAGAAAGATTTGGACTGGCACAGGCTATGCTCACAGACACGATTCGAGCGGTGCAGGGCGTGCGCCACGCCGAAAGAGTCTTCGTCATTACCAATTACGGGCCCGCTTTGGATATCGCCGAAGAAAATGGCTGGGAGATTCTTCGAGAGGACCGCCAAATTTCGGAAAGCGATTCCGTGGATGCCGCTTCCAGAATCTGTGCGCAGCGCGGAGTTCGTTCGCTGTTACGGCTTCCCATTGATCTTCCTTTAATCCGGTCGAGCGACGTTGAGGAACTGCTGACCATCGATTGCCCCTCGCCCGCGATGGCCATCGTTCCCTCACGGGATGGCACCGGCACGAACGCCTTGCTGCGTACGCCACCCACGCTGTTCCCGTCGCATTTTGGGGAGGGCAGCTTCGCGAAACATGTTGCAGGAGCGCAACGCGCCCGCGCGGAAATTTTCATCCGTCGCAATCCTCGCCTGGAAATGGATGTCGACGAGGAATCCGACTTACGCGCTTTATTGGAATATGACCTCGGCGCGACCACGACGGGCCGCTGGCTGCGTGAAACGGGTTTGGCTGAGAAGTTTCGAAGCGGTAGAAATAAAGAATCGAGCGTTGCCGCTGAATATCCAATCTAGGGCAATCAACTGGCAGGAAAAATGAAGAAAAAAGTGTATTCCAGCCTTGACGAAGCGGTAGCCGTCGTTCCCGACGGTGCGCGTATCATGTTTGGCGGCTTCGGGGGTGCAGGCTTTCCTAACAATTTAATCCAAGCTTTGGTGCGCAAGGGGGTTAAGAATATCACTGCCATCAGCAACAATTGCGGCACGCGCGACGGCGAGCTTGGCCTGATGTTCAAGAACAATCAGATCAAGCACGTGATTGCCTCCTTTCCTGGCCCGCACGCCAACCATTTTCAAGAGCGATTCGCGGCAAAGGAGGTCACCCTTGACCTTGTGCCACAAGGCATCTTGTGCGAACGCATGCGCGCCGCTGCCGCGGGTCTACAGGGTTTCTACACAACCGTCGGCGTCGGCACGGAAGTCGCCGAAGGAAAAGAAGAGCGCGTGCTCGAAGGCAAGCGCTGCATTTTGGAAATGCCCATTCACGCGGACTTTGCTTTCATCAAAGCACACAAGGCCGACGGGCTCGGCAATTTGACTTACCGGCTTGCGGCGCGCAATTTCAATCCCATCATGGCCATGGCCGCAAAGACGACAATCGCTGAAGTCGAAGAGCTCGTGCCAGTAGGCTCGATTGAGCCAGAGCAGGTGATGACTCCTGCTATTTTTGTGCATCGCATCGTGCAGGCCAAAGGACTCCACTATGCCGGCTGAGACCGTTCAGGAAAAGGCCTTGCTGGAGAAACCGCGCCTGACTCGCGAGCAAATCGCGCAGCTCGCTGCGCTCGAATTGCCAGACGGCGCCTACGTCAATCTGGGCTGGGGCATTCCCAATCTCATCGCCAATTATCTGCCTAAAGAAATCACCGTTTACTTCCACAGCGAAAACGGAATCCTCGGCATGGGACGCCGCGCCAGGCCCGGTGAAGAAGATTACGACCTGGTGGACGCCATGAAAGTTCCAGTCACCCTGATTCCCGGCGCCTCCTTTTTCAATCAAGCGGACGCCCATCTGATGACCCGCGGCGGTCATCTTGACGTCGCAGTGCTCGGCGGCTTTCAAGTCTCGGAAAAAGGCGACCTGGCCAATTGGAAAATTCCTGGCGCGAAGGGCTCCGGAGGCATTGGCGGCGCGATGGATATTTCCGCTGGCGCAAAAAAACTGATCGTCTGTATGGAGCACATCACCAAAGACGGCGCGCCCAAAATTGTCAAAAATTGCACGTATCCGCTGACCTGCCTCGAGTGCGTGAACACGGTCGTTACCGATCTCGCTGTTGTGGACGTCACTCCCGAAGGCCTGGTTTTACGCGAGATTGCGCCGGGCTGGACGCCGGACGAAGTGCAGAGGCTGACGGGGGCGCCTCTGAAGACAAAGGGCCGCGTTCCGGAAATCCATTTGCCATGAGTTTTGCCTGGCCTTATGGAGGGAAAAATGAGTGAAGTTATTCCAGCAAAGTATGCCGACCTGTTCGCAAAGCAGGCCTTCGGTAATCTCAGCACGCTAATGAAAGATGGCAGCCCGCAGGTCACGCCTGTTTGGGTGGATTTCGACGGCAAGCATGTTCGCATCAATTCCGCAAAGGGCCGCGTCAAGGACAAAAACATGCGCCGCGATCCCCGCGTGGCCATCGCGCTACAGGACCCCGAAAACCCCTACCGCTATCTGGAAGTGCGCGGGCGCGTTGTCGAAATCACCGAAAAGGGCGCCGACGATCACATCAACAAACTCTCACAAAAATATCTCGGCAAGCCCGTCTATCCGTATCGGCAGCCCGGCGAAGTCCGCGTCATCTACAAAATCGAGCCTCAAAAAGTCAGCTCCATGGGCTGACCAACCTTCGCTAACGTGCCCGCGGTGTGAAAATCCAATATCACAGTCGCGCGGCGACACGCGCGGCAATGCGTCCATCCGGCGTACTAAAAACGAAGGCAAGACTATCCATCAGGGACACGCCTGCGCTCGGAACGACGAACCGGTAGGACCATTCGTAGCGTGCGGGCAAGTCCGCGGCAAGCGAGGTGGCGTAGGGTGGGACGCGGTCCACCCGCGGGCCTACCTCCTTCACACCTTTCGCCGCGTGCAAATCCACGCCATGCTTCCAATAAATTCCAAGGCGTAAATTGTCGATCATCTTCTGAGTCAGGTAAGGATGTGTGCCAACTTGCCGAAGCCCGTCCGGGCAGGGTTGGTCATGGATAGAAAGCGAAACGGTGACGGAATCGGGAAATTTCGTCACCGTCTGAGTGCCGCGCTGGAAAATTGTGGCTTGATCGGTATCGATGCGTTTGAGCCCGTTGAAAAAGTCACCCGAGCTCATTCGGCCCTCGATGCGAAAGCACACGCTATTTGGAAGCGAGCCATCGGTTTCGAAAAACACGCCCCCATCGTAGCTCCAAACATTTTTCGCCTTTTCATGTTTTCCATTGGGTTTGCCCTGCTGCGGAGAAGCCGCCGGAACGGTAAGCAAGAAAAGCAGCAGCGTAAGAGCAATCAGCTTGTAACGAACAACCTGCATGCGAAATGACTCTTCACTACGTTCACGGGGCACGATCCATCGCGCCCCACCGCCCTTATAATATTAATCTAGACCTTTTGCGGGCTCTGCGAGCAAAAACTTGAAGCCCTGAAACGCGTGGATGGCTTTCCCTGTGCCTTCGGCTTTGACTTCGCCTTTTCCTGCCCGCACCGCCACAATCGCGTCTGCGAGTTTCGGAAGCACGCCTGGATCCGCCACGGGAATGTTGTGCGCCCCAAGCACCATT
This sequence comes from Acidobacteriota bacterium, assembly GCA_003223245.1. Taxonomy (GTDB): domain Bacteria; phylum Acidobacteriota; class Terriglobia; order Acidiferrales; family UBA7541; genus Acidiferrum. Next base: position 114,685 of record QHYI01000136.1, on the reverse strand, counting down.
TGCACCTGTGGCGCAAGCGCGGCAAGACGCGTCACGGATGCAACATAAGCATCCATATCGGTTTCGGGACGATACAGCCAGATCGGCGCGGGATAATACGTATCCCCGGTAAATAAGAGTCCATTCGCGCGATCGATTAGCCCGATCGAGTCCGGCGTGTGGCCGGGAGTCGCAATGATTTCCACCGTCCGAGCGCCCAGATTGATCTTGAAGCCGTCGTGGACAAACCGTGAAATCTTCCATTTCTTCGTCACGTACATCTTTCGGTTAAACCCTGGGGGCAGATTGCCGCAAATTTCGTCCGGCGCGATTTCCGCCTGCGCGTCGGCGCGGGAACCCAGCGCGTTCTTACGCGTGAAATCCGTGTCCATCCCATACACAAACATGAACTCCGAATTGCCGCCGACGTGATCGTTGTGCGTATGCGAGTTGAGCACTACCACCGGCTTGGCCGTCAATTGCCGGGTGACCCGGCTAATGCTGCTGATGCCCATGCCCGTGTCGAAAATGACCGCCTGCTTGGTGCCCAAGATAAGATAGGAAATAACTTCTTCAGCCTGATGCGGCTCGTAGATCGCGAACGTCCCCGGCGCTACCTTGTAGACTTCGAACCACGGATCACTGACGGGAACGCGCATGAGCGCTTTGTATTCCGGCCGCGGCAGCGGCTTGCACCACTCCGGGATGGTTCTGGTCTGCGCTGCCAGCGAGGCTGGCAGCATACAAAACAGCCACAGTCGTGCGAGTCTTTTGCAAAAGCACACGATTTCCCCCTTGGTTGTGACTCGTGGGATTGTGCTGGGCGCGCGCAATTTATGGTATAGCGCCGCACGGACGCGAGCAAATCTTCCTTTTTGGATTGTGCTTGATCAGTTGCCGGACCTTAGCTCAGCACTCTGTCAGTTTTTGGAAGACGCGACAAAAATTGCCTTGGGAATCATCATGTGCACACCCTTGTTGCCGTCCACCAATTCCGTGATGTGCAGATCCGCAGCGACGCTCGCCAGCATGTACGCGTCGTCGCGCGAAAGATGCTTTTCGGTCACCAAAAAGTCGATCATTTCTCGCACGGCGAGCGTGGCGCACGCGTTGAGGTTATCGTTCAGCCCCATGGTGATGTAATGCGTCGGCGTTTCCGCGCGCGGCCACTTGAGGTGCAGGTCCTTGCGCACGATGAACTGAAACGTGCCGATCAGCGAAGTTTCGAGCGCGGTGATGTCTACTTCCCCGTCTCCCTGTCCCGCGTGGCCGTCGCCCACTTCAAACAGCGCGCCGGGCGCGAGCACCGGAATATACAGCGTCGAGCCCGCAACGAGGTCTTTGTTGTCGAGATTCCCCGCCATGATCCACGGCGGCGCGCTGTTCCACTTGCCCACGCTTTCCGGCGGCGCATCGCCCATGCTGCCGAAAAACGGATGCAGCGGAATTTCGATGCCTGGCGCGAACTTCGCCACCATGCGTTTTTCATCCAGCGGAATAATTTTGATTTTCGAGTAAGGATAATCGTCTGGGAGATAGCCGCGGCCCGGCCCGAACGCGTTGTACGCATACGGAATGGCCAGCCTGATGGCCAGAATTTTCACTTCCAGCACATCGCCGGGCTGCGCGTCTTCGATGTAGATCGGTCCGGTGAGAATGTGCCCGCCGGGCCCCTTGTCTTTTACCTGGTCAGTGATGTCGCGCAGCGCATGCTCGACTTGATCGGGCGGCACGCCTGCCTCTTCCAGCCGCTTCGGGCTGTTGGTGATCAGCGTCTGAATCTCCACCGTGTCGCCGGATTTGATGCGCAGCACCGGCGCGGTCTTCGCGTCGTAGTAGCCCCACGCCACCGTCTTCGGCGTCGGCTTCAGCGTGTACGTCGTCTGGGCTGGTGCTCGCTGGGCAACGAGCAAGGTCAGACCCAATAAGAGCCAAAGCGCAGCATTGCGGCGAATCATCAACTCATCCTCCACTCGTTCAGGAAACTCCAGCGGCAGTTTTCGCGAAGCGATGGTACCAAACCTGGGCGGCGCCAATCAGGTTGGCGTCTTCGCCGAGCGAGGCCAGCGCCAGCTCCGTCTGCTCATAAGGAACGAAGCGACAGCCCTGCGCAATCACGTTGCGGATATCTTCGAGGCGCATGCTTTTCATGATGCTGCCGCCCATCACGATCCGCTCCGGCACAAACAAATTGATCAGGTTGGCCAAGCCCAAGCCGAGATAATACGCCTCGCGCATGACCGCCTCGCGAGCGAGCGCTTGACCTTCCTCGGCACATTGAAAAATCTCCTTGGCCGTGAGAGCTTTCGCCTGCGGATCAACTGCCTTCGCTTTCGCATGGAACCACGCGGCCATCGCGGGGCCGGTGGCCAGCGCTTCCCAGCAGCCGCGAAAGCCGCAGGTGCACGGCGGGCCGGAAGCGTCAATCACATGATGCCCAACTTCAGGATGCGCTCGATCCGCGCCGCGATACAGATGGCCGTCCAGAATGATTCCGCCACCAATTCCTGTGCCCACGGTCACGTAAACGAGCCGCGACTTCCCTTTTCCCGCACCCCATGACGCTTCTCCCAGGGCCGCGGCATCGCCGTCGTTTTCAAGCGCCACGCGCGCGCCAAACTCGCGCGCCAAGTCGTTCACCGGATTGCAGTCCTTCCAGCCAGGAAGGAAGTCCACATCGCCAAATTCGCCGGTGAGGGGATAAACCCAGCCGGTCGAGCCGATGCCGATACCCGAAACTTCGGTGTTGGCCTGTCGCGCCGCTTCGCGCAGCATGCGCACGATGTGGCGCAGCCCGTCGGTGTACGCGCGCGCCGCTTCGGTTGGCGTTTCCATCTTCGCGAGGACTTTGCCGGCATCGTCCACGATGCCCGCGGCAATCTTCGTCCCTCCGATGTCCACCGCCCCAATCATTTTCTTCTCTGTGTCCTCTGGGTTCTCCGTGTTAATTCCTGCTTTCTTTCGGCAGCAAACCGCCCTCATCTTCCACAACGAACGAACACAACCGGAACGTATCGCAATCCACACCCGATAGCTGCGCCAAGCGCTCAACAACGAGCTGCGCCGGAATAATGTCAATCAGGTATTGCCACTCCGAGGGAATCGCCGGAAGCTGAAATACCAAATCCGCCGCATCCTCCGGAAGCTTTTGGCCGATGAGCATCACGCTCGCGCCCAGCTTTCGCAGGTCGCGCGCCACCACCAAGTCCGGTTCGCGCATTTGCGCGCCGTCAATCCACATGCCAAAGCGGGCACCCCTGGCGACGACTTCCTGCGGGCCGTGACGGAAGCCGCCCGTGCCCATGGCCGTCGCGGGCGTTTTCACTCCTTCTTCCCACATCAGCCGCGCTTCATAAGCGCTGCCCAGGCTCGACCCGCGCGCTAGAAAGTACGTCGTGCTGTGCGGCTTGAGCCACGCCGAATTGGCAATCTGTTCCTGGCATTGCGGAATCGCGCGCGCCGCTTCCGCGATGGCGCCCGTAAGCGATTCAGCGAGATCGGCTAGCACAAGCACTCTTGCCTGTGCGGCTTGTGAAACGCTATCGCGCGGAGCACCGCCCCTTACAGGGTAAACAAGAGTGCCTGTGCTACCAACCACCAAATTCGCCAGCATTCCTGTCGCCAGCGCGAGCGTTGTATACGTGTTCACGGAAATGGCGTGATCGAACTTGATGGGCACGACGATGGCGGCGTGCGCTTCTTTCCAACTGCACAATCTCCGTGCTCTTGCCGCTCCGCGAAATGATGATCATCGCGGAGTCCTTGGGAAACGCGGCAAAGCGCAGCAACTCGTCGGCATCGAGCAAGTACACAGGATGCCCGTGTTGATGAAACATCGCGCCAACGTTCAGCGCCGCATGCCAGCTGCTCCCAATTCCCGTTAAATACACATGCCGCGCGCCGCGAATCGCTTCCGCAGCCGCGTCGAGCGCGCCTCGTCCGGCACGATTCGCTCCCGCCAAAAGCAGGATGGCCCGCTGCAACTCCTCCGGCTGCCGCAATATGTCTTTCAAGAAATGTGTCATCGTATCGTTAACGCCGCGACAATGGAGAGCTCGCCCGCTTGGAAGAACGCTTGGGCCGCTTGCTATTATTTCCCGAGCTACCACTAAGCGCGGCGTGAACCAGTTTGAGCCGCGCCTGCCGCTCCTGTTCCGGAAAGCCGTCCAAAGAATCCAACATCAGGTCCGCAACATAACCGCCCAGGATCGCCGGTGCCAACAGGGCGAGTACAACGGGCCTTTCGTTGGTGTGTTGGTGGCAGCCATGGCAACCTGCCTACGGATGCGTCATGTCCTCGGGCTTGACGAGGGCGTCGAATTCGGCGGCGGTAACTAAGCCTAGCTTGATGGCCGCCTCGCGGAGGCTCGTGTGTTCCTTATGCGCGGTTTTCGCCACTTTGGCGGCGTTGTCGTAGCCAATCTTGGGAGCAAGCGCGGTGACCAGCATCAGCGAATTGTGGACATACCGGTCGATGGTCTCGCGATTCGCTTCGATGCCGCGGACGCAGTGCTCGACGAAGCTGTGGCAAGCGTCGGCGAGCAGCTCAACGGAATGCAAATAATTGAAGATCATTACGGGCTTGAAGACGTTTAGCTCGAAATTGCCCTGCGAGCCGGCGAAGCCGATGGCGGCGTCGTTGCCCATCACTTGCACGGCCACCATGGTGAGCGCTTCGGACTGCGTGGGATTCACTTTGCCCGGCATAATGGACGAGCCGGGCTCATTCTCGGGCAGCGTCAACTCGCCCAGGCCGCAGCGCGGCCCGGAAGCGAGCCAGCGAATGTCGTTGGCGATTTTCATGAGCGAAGCGGCGAGCGTTTTCAGCGCGCCCGACGCAAACACGATTTCGTCGTGCGCCGAGAGCGCGGCGAACTTGTTCGGATGAGAGCGGAAGGGCAGGCCGGTCAGCTCGGAGATTTTGCGCGCGGCACGTTCGGCGAATTCGGGATGCGTGTTGAGGCCCGTCCCGACGGCGGTGCCGCCGATGGCCAGGTCGTAGAGCCCGTCCAGCGCCTGCGAGACGCGCGCGAGGTCGCGCTCCAGCAGGCCTACATAGCCGGAAAATTCCTGGCCCAGAGTAAGCGGCGTGGCGTCCTGCAAATGCGTGCGGCCGATCTTCACGATGCCCGCGAATTCCTTCGCCTTGGCGTCGAGCGCGTCCCGCAGCGTCTTCACCGCAGGCAGCAGCAGCCGCGCCGTTTCGGTCGCCGCGGCGATGTGCATGGCCGCGGGAAACGTGTCGTTCGAGGATTGCGACATGTTGACGTCGTCGTTGGGGTGGATGGGCTTCTTGCTACCCATCACGCCGCCCGCGATTTCGATGGCGCGGTTCGAGATCACTTCGTTGACGTTCATGTTCGTCTGCGTGCCGCTGCCGGTCTGCCAGATGCGCAAAGGGAAATGCGCGTTGAGCTTGCCAGAGATGACTTCATCGGCGGCCTGCACGATCAATTGCGCTTTTTCGCGCGGCAGCTTGCCCAGGTCCTGGTTCACCAGCGCACAAGCCTTCTTGAGGATGCCGAAAGCGCGGATCAGCTCGGGCGGCATGGTGTCTTTGCCAATGGCGAAGTGGACGAGCGAGCGCGCGGTCTGAGCCCCGTAATAGCGGTCGGCAGGAACCTCAATCTTCCCCATGGAATCCGACTCGGTGCGAGTGGCACCTCTCGCGGGCGCTTTTCCGGCTTCAGACATAGCTGGCTCCTCAATGATTTCTGACTCTGAGTGTAGCAGGCTCCAGAGAAAAGGAGATACGGACGCCGGGAGTGAAGGAGTAACCAGGCAAGCCGACTGCGAGGGGCACGCACCCCCACTGTTGGATCGTCATCAAAACGAAGGACTTGCAAATTGGGCAGTGCGTAAGTGCATGAAAATAAAGGAGGGCAAAAAGGCGTTTTTCGGTTATGAGAGAATAACTAGGGTGCTGGGAAGCTGCGCGAGTGAGAGATGTTCCGTGCTGGCGACCGTCATAACTTCGAGGCGCAAACGAGCGCCTGAAAGACAACTGCATTATAGACGGTTAGTCAATTACAAAGTGATTACCTAAAGCTGTGTTTGCGAGGAGTTTGGAGGTGGACGGAGAGCGACCGCGGCCGCCGTGAGGTCGACAGAGAGAAACAGACTCTTGCCCCTGGCACGATACAATGAAAAGCCCAAGGAGCACGCATGCCCAATTACACACGGGAACACGCCCGGGCCGGGATAGACGCCAAATTGCCGACGCTCGAAACCTGGCCGAATCAGTTCGCGAACTACGTCATCACCACGCGGTTTCCGGAATACACCTCAGTTTGCCCCAAGACGGGCCTGCCCGATTACGGCGCGATCACCATTCAGTACATGCCCAAGAACGAGTGCGTTGAGCTGAAAGCGCTGAAAATGTATCTGCTGGCGTACCGCAACCTGGGCATCTTCTACGAAAACGCGGTGAACCGCATCCTTCGCGACATCGTCGCGGCCGTGCAACCCGAATGGTGCATCGTGCGCGGCGAATTCACTCCGCGCGGCGGGCTGGCCACAACCGTCCTCGCGCGCTGGCCTGCGCTAGAGTACAAGAGCAAGTCAGGGAAACGGTAGCATCGCCGAAAGCGTCAAATCTTCACCAGCTCTGCGGATACAGGATTGGACAGGAGGCTTTTTGCAGGCCATAATTTCCTTAGGCCGGGGTAATACCTAATCAAAGAGAGGGAAGAATGAGCATTTCTCCAAACATACCAAGCCCGGAAGAGTCCTATGGGTATGAAACCCCTGGGACGCCGCGGTGGATCTCCGTATTGTTCGGATTGCTGATTGCCGGGCTGGGCGTGGCCGTTTATTTCGGCTATACGGCGCAGGCGCGTCTCAGCGATGACGTGGCGAAACAGCGGGACCAAAACAAGATTCTCAGCGCGCAATTGGACCAGGCCAATTCGCGGATCGCGGACCTGAAAAGCCAGGTGGAAATCACCACGCAAAGAATGGGCTTGACGCAGTCGGAACTGGCCAAGGCCAAGAGCCGCGCGGAGGACATTCGCAAGGAACAGCAAACCGCCGACCAAGAGCTGACCACCCAGCTCAAGGCGAGCCAGGAGCAGATTGGCGCGGTGGCCACCGAGGTCGGCGGTGCAAAGAAGGACTTGGAGGCGACCAAGAGCGATCTGGAGGCCACCAAGGGCAAGCTGGATCGCAGCATGGGCGACATGAACGTCATGAGCGGATTAATCGCGCATAATCGCGATGACCTGGAGGAATTGCGCCGGCGCGGCGACCGCAACTATTACGAATTTACGATACAGAAATCCAAGCACGCGCAGCGCGTCGGGCCGGTACAGGTAACCTTGACCAAGACGGACCCGAAGCGATCCAAGTACACCATCTACGTCATCGCCGACGACAAAACCATCGAAAAGAAAGACAAGACTTCCGGAGAACCGGTGCAGTTTTACGTGAAAAGTTCGCGGATGGCGCCGTACGAAATCGTGGTGTTTGACGTGGGCAGAAACCAGATTACCGGGTACCTGGCCACGCCGAAGGAGGGTGGCACGCCTGCGCCCGCGGCGGCACCCGCTCCCTCTGCGTCTAACACGCCAACGACGCCTTCGACGGACAAGCCGTAAGCGCGGTTCGCGTGCGAGTTTTTCCTTAACGGCCCTGTTCGGCGTTTCGGAAACAACCTGCGAATAGGGCTTTTCCTTTTCGCCGCGTCGCTAGTCTCGAATGCGACTGAATGCTCAAGCAGGTCGATCAAGCATCTTAATAGTCCCACGATGAAACCGCTCCGCCTTTGGATCGCAGGATTTTTCCTTGGTGTTTTGTTGCACGCTTGTCCTCGCACCTCCGCCCAGACAATTCCGCTAGAGCAGGGCCCTCCGATTCGCGTCACGGTGGACCGCGTCAATGTGGGCGTGATTGTTACGGACCGCGATGGAAATTTCTTCGATGGGCTGGGCCGCGAAGATTTCCGAGTCTTCGACAATGGCGTGGAGCAGCCGATCACAGATTTTCTTTCGGTAACGGAGCCCGCGCAAGTCCTGCTGTTCATGGAATCCGGCCCGGCGGTTGTTTTTCTCGGAGCGGAGCACATGCGTGCAGCAGATAAGCTCTTGAACGGACTTTCCGCCGACGACCGTGTTGCCATTGCAGGGTATTCGAGGGAGCCGGAACTGCTTCAAGATTTCACGGCCGATAAAGCAACGACTCGCTTGGCCCTCGAGAATTTGAACTTCATGTTGGGCTTTGCCCAGCTGAATTTATCATCGAGTCTGGTGTCAGCCATCGATTGGCTCGACCATTTGCGCGGGAAGAAGAGCATCGTGGTTTTGTCCACGGGCGTGGATACTACGCCGGAGGGAAAATGGCAGGCCATCCGGCAGAAGCTGGAGACCTCCGATGTTCGAGTTCTGGCAGTCTCGCTTTCGGGCGATTTTCGCAAACCCGTCAAACACAGAGTGCTCACGCACGAGCAAAAAGAAGATCGCGCCTTGTTGAAACAAGGCTTTGGAGCCGCCGACGATTCTTTGCGTGAACTCACCCGACTTACCGGCGGGCGCGTTTATTTCCCGAAGAACCAAAAAGATTTTGACCGCGCTTATGCGGAGATTGCCCAGCTGATTCGCCACGAATACAGCATTGCGTTTACGCCGCCTGTCCATGATGGACAAATCCATTCGATCGAAGTGAAAGTGAAAGGCGGCGAGCGGCGTGTGGACCACCGGCAAGCGTATCTTGCGCCAGCTGCGGCTGCGCTATCAAGGTGACGGGGGTGAGGATGAAAGAAGGAAACGGGTAAATAAGAATTGTGAGTCTAAGGCCTCAAAGCGAAATTCGAAAAGAGCCATGCCGGAAATCCCCCCTAAGGCTTACTCGAATTCCTTGAGCGTCTTGGCCATTTTGCTCAGGCGCTCATCCATCAGAGCAAAAACGGTGCCCGCGTCAAACTTGCCGACGCCATTCCTGCTTCCGGCGGAAACATTGGTCAAAATTTCGATTCCCTGCTCGATTTTGGCCACGGGCCACACGTGAAATTTTCCCGAGGCCACCGCGTCCAGCACATCTTCGCGCAGCATCAGGTCTTCGACATTGGCTTCCGGAATCATCACCCCCTGCGTGCCGGTGAGGCCCTTGATGCGGCAGACGTCAAAGTAGCCTTCGATTTTTTCGTTCACGCCGCCGATGGCTTGAATGTCGCCTTGCTGATTGATCGATCCCGTCACGGCAATATCCTGGCGCAAAGGAAGCCCCGACAGCGCCGAAACCAACGCGTAAATTTCCGTGGAGCTGGCGCTGTCTCCGTCCACTCCCGAATACGATTGCTCGAAGCAGATACTGGCGGCCAGCGATAAAGGTTTATCTTGCGCGAACTGGCTGCGCAAATATCCCGCGATGATTTGCACGCCCTTGTCGTGCAAACGCCCACTCAGATTGGCTTCACGCTCGACGTTGATCAGGCCCGCTTTTCCCAGGGCCGCGGTGGCGGTAATGCGCACCGGCTTGCCAAACGAGTACCCGCCAATCTCGAGCACGCTAAGACCGTTCACCTGGCCAATCCGCGTGCCGGATACATCCACGAGCAAGGTCCCTTCCTCAATCATTTCGCGGATGCGCGTTTCGATGAGGTTGTGCCGCTCGATTTTGGAAAACAAAGCGAGGCGGACGTGATGGGCCCGAACTACGGTCTCCCCCGTGGCAGCGGCACTGTAATGCGCTTCGCGCGCCAAATCGGCGATGTCCACGAAGCGTGCGGTCACTTTGTTCCTGCGGCCGGCCTGGCGAACTCCATATTCGAGCATTGCCGCGAACGCACCGCGGTCGAACGGGAACAGATTTTCCTTTTCCGAAAGCGCGCGCAATCGCCCGGCATATTCCGCAATGACGTCGTCGCTCATGGCCATTTCTTCGTCGAACTCCACGCGTACTTTAAAAATTTTGCGAAAGTCCTCTTCGTATTCGTAAAGCAGTTCGTAAAGTTGGCGATCCCCGATAAGGATCACTTTCACGTTAATGTCGATGGCTTCGGGTTTCAGCGCGCTCCCACCGAAGGGATAAAACATTTCCTGTGGCTGAATTTCCAGGCGGTTGTGATTCAGCGTGCGTTTCAACGCGCGCCACACGCCGGTTTCCGACAGCGCTTCCATCGCATACATGACGAGAAAGCCGCCGTCCGCGCGAAGCAGCGAACCGCCGCGCAAATCCATGAAGTCGCTGCTCCAGCCGCCGCGCGCATCGTAGGCCCGCTGAATCGTGCCAAAAAGATTCGCGTAAGTCGGCGTGGTTTCAAAAATCACCGGAGATGTTTCCCCGTGGTTGTGCGCGAGGATGACGTTGACCCCATACACGCGAAATGGATCGCGTTCCGGTCCGCCCGGGCCTTTCGGCAGACCGTCGGGCGGCTCTTCTTCCTGTTCGCCTTCCCCCTCGCGCTCCTTGAACGGATCGAGATTGTCCAGCAGATGATGCCGTACTTCTTCGAGGTATTCCGCGACACTCGAGCCGGGATATTTTTCTTTCAATTCTTCGATGACGCCATCCACCAGCACGGAAGCAGCTTCCTGTTCCAGGTAGCTCAACTCGCTGGCGAGTTCGCGCGATAGCGTGAGCGTCTTGCGGTAAACCACCGTAAACTCCTGGCGGAATTGCTCGTACTTTCGCTCGATTTCTTCCGCAACCGTCCCTTCGAGTTTTCCTTCGTGGACCATTTTGGAAATGTCCTCGATAGGAATCATCTGCCCTTCGAGCACAGGGAAGATTTCCGGCAGCGCTACCGCGCCGACCTGCATGTGGCCGAGAGCAAACTGGTCGCGCGCGATGCGCCGCGTAAAATCGTCCATCAACTCTTTTTCCCGGACAGTAAAGCGCTCAACGATTCTTCCCTTTTGCCGCTGGAACGGCTCGCCTTCAAACACTTGAGGAATGCGGCGGCGCAGGAAGTCGATTCCCGCTTGCATGTCCTTCTTGAAGGAGTCGGCCTGTCCGCGTGGAAGGGTGAGCAGCCGCGGCCGGTCCGGGAATTTGAAATTGTTAACGTAACAGCGGTCCAAAGACTCTTTTGTCGGCGGATGGAGCTCTTGAATCATGTGCGCGATGGTGCCGCCGCGGCTGGTGCCGGCCAATCCGCAAACAAAGACGTTGTAGCCGGGAGCGGAGAGTTCCACACCCATTTTCAAGGCGCGCAAAGCGCGCTCCTGCCCGATAAATCCTTCGCGCAGATCCGCCTGCGCCGTAGTTTCGAAGGGAATCCGTGAAAGTTCACACTTCCAGCGCAATTTTGCCGCAGGAAGCTCGACGGGCTTCGGTGCAGGCTTCGTGGTCATGAAATCCTTTCGAGCGGGTTACTCTAGCACACTCACGCTGGGCGACCACGGGCGGATAGGGTAAGTGTTATCCAGCGGTTATCGGCGCACGCTCTCTGCCCTCCTGGTAAACGCTCAAAACTCCCGCGGCCATGGCCACCAGGATCGGCCCAAGCACGAGGCCAAGCATGCCAAACAGATTTAAGCCACCGACGATGCTGATGAAGATGACCAATCCACTCAGTTCCGTCCGGCCGCCGAGCAACAAGGGACGCAGCACATTGTCCACAATTGCCGAGACTCCAGCACAAATCGCCACTAGCAAAAGCGCCCGACCCCAATTCCCGGTGAGCCCCAGCCAAATGGACGCCGGCACAAAAATCAAGCCCGACCCCACGATGGGTATCAGAGAAAAGAAAGCCATCAGCACACCCCAGAAAACTGGCGCAGGCAAACCGACGATGGCAAAGCCGATGCCACCCAGGGCGCCCTGAACCGCGGCAACGAGCATGCTGGTAATCACGCTCGCGGAAATCAGCTCCCGGGCCTGGGCGAGCAAGGGGTCGCGGTGTTCGGCATCGAGCGGCACGAGACTGCGCATGGCCCGCAGGATTTTCTCGCCATCGCGAAAAAAGTAGAACATCGCAAAAATCATTACGAACAAATCGAAAATAAACCGGGCAATGTTCTTCACCATCGTTCCGAGCCTTGCCGCAAGGAACCCTGACTCCTTTTCCATTGCCTGTCCCAGCGTCTGGAAAAGGTCGGCGTTGGGATCCATTCCTGGAACGTGATGAGCAACCCAGGACCAGCCCTTGGAAATAAGGGACCAGCTGCTGGCGATCGCGGGTGATTGTTGCCCGGTGATGGAATGCTGGACCTCGCGCGAAATCGAAATGGCTTGCCGCACGAACAGCGTACTTATGAGGATCGCAGGGGCAATGAGAAAAATCGTGACGGCGACGGTGCTAATTACCGAGGCGCGAGCGGAAGAAAAGCGCTTGGCGAGGCGCTTGTGCATGGGGTAAAAGAAAGTCACCAGAATGGCGGCCCACGCCAGTGCACTCAAAAACGGTTCCGAGATGCGGAAAACCAGGTAGATCAGCAGAAGCAATACGCCATAAGAGAGCACCACCGTCAGGCGGCTGGCCGTAGCATCCGTTGAAGGGGCGGCATTCATGGTCGTACTATAATCTTTCCAGGTCGAGCGGACGCGGCCCGTCAGGTGTTCCGGCTGCCTTCCGAGAGCTTTTCCCTTCCGCTCCACCAGGTCGCATACGGGTCACCAAAGCATACTTGGCATGGCAACAAAGCCCACTCCGCTCAATAGCCAGCAGATTCGCCTCCTTGCTGTACTTGCTTTAATCAATTTTGTCAACTTTGCGGCGCGTTGGGTCGTCGTACCGCTGGTTCCCGTCCTCCGCGACCATTTCCACGTCACCGATGCGCAGCTCGGAGACTTGCAAACCTGGCTCCTGGTGGTCCTGGCGCTTGCCAGCATTCCTTTTGGCTTCCTAGCCGACCGCTTCAGCCGCAAAGCCATCATCGCCATCGGCATTGTCTGCTGGAGCGTGGCTTCTTTTGCCGGCGGCCTGTTCTCGATTTTTTCTTACTTTTTGATCGCCCGAGCCCTGGTGGGCCTGGGTGAAGCGGCGTATGCTCCCGCGGCGCAATCCATGATATCCGGCGCGTTTCCGCAGGAACGACGGGCGTTTGCCCAAGCGATATTTGCCGCGGGCATGTTGCTGGGGGGAGCGACAGGGCTGGCCCTGGGCGGGATTGTCGGGCCTCGTTACGGCTGGCAGTCCACGCTTTTTGTCGTTGCGATCCTGGGAATTTTCCCGGGCTTGGCGCTGATTGGACTGGAAGAACCGCCGCGAGGACCCCTTTCGGAGGTCGTGCCCATCCGACGCCTGCTGAGCGTCCCCGCGTTTGTTTCCCTGATCGCGGCGGGCGTGTGCATCACGTTTTCGAGCGTGTCGCTGATTTCCTGGGGTGTGGACTTCGCCGTGAACTACAAGGACTTCAGTTTGCGCGAAGCTTCCGTTTTCCTTGCCTTGATTACGCTTTTTGCGTTGGTGCTGGGAGTTCTCGCAGGCGGTTACGTCGCGGACCGCTTGCAAAGATCATTTACCTACGGGCGCATTATCGCCATTGCGGTGGCACTGCTTATAGCGGCGCCTTTTCTCTTGCTGGCGATTCAGTCGGATGAAAAGTCAACTATTCTGCTGGGATTCTTCATCGCCAGTTTTTTTATGTCCTGGTATCACGGACCGGTCACCGCAGTCTTGCACGACATGATGCCGCGCCGTGCGCATGCCACTTCCGTTGGCGTGTATATGTTCGCGACGCAATTGCTGGGCGGACTGGGGCCGCATGTGGTGGGCAAAATCTCCGACCAGCATGATCTGCAAGTGGGCCTGCAAATCGCCGTAGGCGTGATGGTCTGCGGCGCGCTGCTGATGTTTCTCGTGATGTACTTCATTCGCCGGGATGGCATTCGCCACCCCATCCTCGAGGCCTTCCGCGCTGAGCCGGGAGACTGAGGAGCGGCAAGAAAAGTAACTGAACACCGCCGGCTTCTTTCCAATCAGCTCTCGCGGGAATTACTTGATGCCGACTAGCTCGATGAGGCGAAGGACTTCGCTCTCCGGAACGTCGTAGAGCGGGCGGATATCGTCTTCTTCGAGGCGTTCGCGCAAATACTCGGCAGCCACAAAACTGGCTTCGCGATCCGTAAGGTCGCGGCGGGCTTTTTCGCGAAATTTCACAAACGCAGTGTGCGCCAGCCCGACAACATGGGCCTCCCCGTCGACGAAGAATTTCGCGTCGATGGTGTCCGCGTGGCGCGTGGCGCTGCCGTTCCACATGTGCGCGGAGCGGCACTGGTAGGTTTGTCCGCTCAGTTTGGAAGTCACTTCAAACGGGGCAATGAATTGGCTCATCGCACCGGCATTGGCCAACACAGGCCGTGTCGTCACGCTTACTCCTTTCGATTGGTTCTAGGTTTTCAGTCCTAAGTTTTCAGTGAAACAAACTCTGACAACAGCTCTCGCCATCAGCGGCTAACCGCAGCAGCAGTCTCTGCGTGCGTATAGCTTTTCACTGCTGCACCCACGCCCGCGCCGCTTCCCACGCGGAATCCCTGATCGATCAAGCACTTTTCCAGCGCCGCGAGGAACAGCAGCACATTGGTCATCTGGCTACAGTAGCCCATCAGGCCGACACGCCAGATTTTGCCCTTGAGGGCCCCGAAGCCTCCGGCAATTTCGATATTGAACTCGTCGAGGAGCTGATTCCGCAGCTTCCCATCGTCAATGCCGCTCGGAATCATCACCGCGGTGACCGTTGGCAGGCGATCCGCCGTTTTCTCCACCAGCAGTTTCAGTCCCATCGCTTCCAGACCCGCGATGAGCGCAAGCTGGTTCACGCGATGGCGCTCCCAACGCGCTTCCAAGCCTTCCTCCATGACCAGGCGCATTGCTTCGCGCAGCGCAAAAATCAGCGAAATCGGCGGCGTGTGATGATAGAGCCGGTCCTTGCCCCAATAATTCATCGCCGTGGTCAAATCGAAATACCAGCTCTGCACTTTGGTCTTGCGCTGGCGAAACACTTCTTCGGCTGCAGAGCTCACCGTGATGGGGGACATTCCCGGCGGCGCGCTGATGGCTTTCTGCGAACCGCTGAAACACACATCAATCCGTTCGCGGTCCACATGCAATGGCAAGGCGGCAAGCGACGCAACCGTGTCCACGACGAGCAAGGCCCCCAATTCATCCGCCACTTTGCGAAAGCCATCAATCTTTGTCAGCACGCCGGTGGACGTTTCGCCGTGTGCCAGCCCGACCATTTTGATCTTCCTGCCTTTGCCGGCACGGCGGACGTCTTCGGGGTCCACCGGCTTGCCGTACGGCGCTTCAACTCTTGTCACTTTGGACGAGGCTCGGCTGCCAATCTCATACATGCGCTCGGAAAACACGCCGTTCACGGCAACGATGGCTTCATCGCCTTCTTCCAAGACATTGACGACCGCGGCTTCAATTCCGCCCGAACCGGAAGCTGAGAGCGGAAGCGTGATGCGGCTCTCGGTCTGAAAAATCTGGCGAAGCAGGATTTGCGTTTCGTCCATCGACCCGCGGAACCAGGGGTCCAGGTGGCCCACCAGCGGCGTCGCGAGCGCACGGTACACGCGGGGGTCCATGGAAGATGGCCCCGGTGTCAACATCAGCCGTAGGGGGGGATTGAGTTCTCCAATCTGTTGCGTCATGGTCTTTGCCCTTCTTGGTGATTGCTGCTTTTTCCCGCTGATAAGGAGCGAACACCCACGGGTTTTGAGTCAGGGGACTTGCTTATCCCGGCGGAAAACCAATTTTCGCGCAATCCCTCGCAACTGCGCAACCGACAATTTGGCCGGAACCATGGGCAAATCCCCAGAAAGGGTCCTGCCTTGCAAAATGGAAACTCGCTAGAGTTGCATCACCTTCGGGAAGCAGAAATAGAAGAGCAGGCCGACCAGCACCAAGTACCCGAGCATCACGAACGTCCAACTCATATTATGGCGAATCACTTCTCCTTCACTTCTCACAAATCGCGTGGTCGAAACGCCCACGCTGGCGGTCTGCGGAGCCACCGGCTTACCCACTTCCGCCCCCACGGAATTGAGCGACGGCAGCAGCAGCACCGGCAAGTTGAGCAGCCGCCCGGTCACGGCTTGCACTGGGCCGAACATTGCGTTGGTCGAAGTATTGCTTCCGGAAAGGGCCACGCCAATCCAGCCGAGAATCGGACACAGAATCACAAACGCCGGCCCGATCTTGGAAAGCCCAAACGCCAGCGAATTGGCCATGCCCGTAAAGACGAAGGCATACGCGAGTCCGAAGATGAAAAAGCCGACCAGCAGCGCGCCCCACATCTGCCGAAAAGTCTTCCGAAATACCTCTTTTAGCTGCGCCCCGGTCGGGCGCAGGCACAGCAAAATCACCAGCCAGGAAACCAGGATGGAGGTCCCGCCGCTGAGCGGGTTGAAATTGAAAGTAGAAGCTGACGGCTTGTGCGAGACCGAGGAGATCGCGCTGACGCTCCACTTCTGCAGGCTGTAGCTCGGGAGATTCACGTGGAAATATGCCGGCAACCACGGACCGGTCCAAATCCCAACGACCACGAGCAACACGATGTACGGCAGCCACGCGCGAAACGCGCCGACCTTCGAATCGGAATTCGCCGCCACCGCTGTCGGCGTTTGCGTCAGCGCAACGCCGCCAAAGCCGCGAATCGTTTTCGGCTTCCAAACCTGCACCAAGGCATACAACGCCCAGAACGAAAGGAGCGAACCGCTGATGTCCGGCAAATAGGGCCCCCAATAACGTGCTACGGGCCACTGCCCGGCAATGTAGGCGAGCGAGCCCACGATGGCTAGCGGCCACGCTTCCACCATCCCCGCCCAGCCGCTGACCAGGTAGAGCAGGACCCACGTGGGGAACAGTGCCAGCACCGCTACAATGTGCCCCACCGAAGCCGAGAGGCTCAGCAAAGGCAGCGACGTCACCGCCGAAAGCGCTAGAATCGGCGCGCCCAGCGCCCCGAAAGACACCGGGGCGTTATTAGCCAGCGCCGCCACGCGAATGGCGTCGAGATCAGCAATTCCCAGCGCGATGAGCACTGGCGCCACCACCGCCCAGGGGAAGCCAAACCCAACCACGCCCTCAAGCAGCGCGCCGAAAGCCCAGGCCAGCATCAGCGTCTGAATGCGCACGTCGGCAGTGGCATGATGAATCATCCATTTCTGGAACCGCTCAAAATCGCCGGTGACGACCAGCGTATTGAAGATGATCAAGCCCCAGAACGTGATCCAATCAATCACCCACACGCCGGTCAGCGACCCGTACCAGTAGGCTTGCAGCGTAGCCCGGAACGGCGCGTGCCATAGAAAAACGCCAACCGGGATGGTGATCACCCCGGTGATCAGGGTTGCCAACCAGGCCGTCATGCGAACGCCGGCAAGCAAAAACAGAAGCACGGCCAGGGGAACCAGCGAGATCAGAACCGTAATTCCCAGGGAACCCGCGGGCACAAGGTTTTGCTGGAACATGCATCTGCCTCGATTCTAGGCGGCTTCCGCCGCTCACAAACGGGATTGCCGCCCCCTTTGCCATTCCTGCTCACCCGCAGGCGGCCGGCTCGAAGAACCTTCTTTTCGGCGGCTCAGAGCCGAGCAAGGCGGGCTTCCTCAGGCGCAAACCACCTTCGGAATGGCAGATCCGGCGTTCTCGGCAACCTCCCTTACCCTTAACGTGCGGTCGCTGGCCGGGTGGAGACTTCGGTACCGGGGAAGATATCAAAAATGTAGTCGTGCGCGGCAAGGAGTTTTTTCGGGAGCGAGCCGGCTTGCACCCGCCGGGCTATCTCCTCGCGCGAAAGGTCGAAAATGGCATCGAAGAGTTGTCCGCGGTCCTGCGCACTGGCCTCGGCCGCAACGAACAACACGCGCGCGCTGTGCTGGATGTAGCGGCCCGAAAGCAGCTGCCTCTTTAGAAGCTCCATGATGACCGGCGCTTTGGAGCGGTCGAAACGGCCCGGCTCGCCGCGGCGGTCCAGCTCGGCGAAAAACGCGGCGGTCCACTCGTTGTGGTTCTCCCAAACCTTCAGAAACAGCTCGGGCGTGAAGCGCATACCCGCCTTGACCGGGAAATCCTTGACCGAGGGAATAACGCCGTTTTCGGTGAGCGCCGCGCGCTTCAGATACCCATCCTGGGTGATCGTCGCTCGATGGCGCAGCAGCGTCCAGAGCCAGGAGACATTGATCCGGTAAGTCGCCAGGTCGTTCATGAAGCGAAGGTTCAGCTCGTAATCATCGATTGCCGCAGCGAAATTTCCATTCAGGATCTGAAATCCGTAATTCGCGGCCATGTAAAACGAATGCTGCATATGATCGATGGTTATGTCGCCTTTGGGGACCCCGTAAATCGCATTCCAGAGTTCGACCGTCAAGATTTTCTCCGGCGCGTCGATGCTTTCCGCAGGGAGCACCCGCGGCGTGATTTTGCCGGCCCCATCGAGCAAGCCGCGCGATTGCAGCACCGCGCGCTCGGCCTGATCAAGACCGCTTTCCACGGTTGGCACGCGTTTCCCTTGCACATCGACGGTCTGAACCGGCGCGTCGAGCCGTGTCTGAAGTTGCTCGATGGGCGTGCGCAGCGGCGCATTGCCTGCTGCCACGTAGGCCGGTTCGGGGCTGGCCACCCAGCTTTGCCGGTAGGCATCATACAGCCGGCCTTTTACCCGGCCCGAAAGAAGCTCCTCCAGTGTGTGCGGCTGCTCGGGGGACAAGCCACTTCCCGGCACGAACATCAAGCCGAGCAACCGCTCGCGCAATTTGTCCAATACCATTCCCCGCAGCGCGATGGGGTTGTAACGCGCACGGCCGTACGGATCGCTTTGCGGATAGATCATCACGGCGGCCATCCCGCCGATCGCTGCGGCTTGCGTCAGCTCGCCGTTTTTGGTTCCCGCCAGCAGCATGGTCAGCGCATTGTAGCGCTGATAGGCGATCATGTTCGGCGAGGCCATCCCGATCGTCTGCGGGTCCGGAAACACGCCTTGTGCATCGTCCTTCCATATTTCGATCAGGCTGCCCAAATAGTCCCAGCGGCCCACATTCGTGCCCAGCAAGCGGCGTCGCAGAGTCCAGCAAATCGCCGGCAAGGTCCTGCCGGCGTTTCCCTCTTCGTAGAGCATCTTAATCTTGAACGAGCCCGCGGCTAAGCCGAGCAAGCCTTCCAGCCTCGCAAGAAGCTTCTCAACAATGAGCGCCTCCCGCGGAGTCTGCAGTTTTGGAATATAGAAGTAGATGCCTGTTCCAGCGCGCGTCAGAGATTCGTAAAGGTTCACCGCCCAAAGCACTACGATCGGAATTATCCCCGGCGCGGGTTGGCCATCCACAACAACGTGATCGTATTGCACGTGAATACTCGGCGGTCGCACGAAGCGTTTTGGCCACTGCGCGGCTGGCTTCTGCAGTTTATAGGTTCGCTTCTGCCCCTTCTTGGTCGCTTCGTACGCGCGACCTTCCCAGCGCCCTTCCAGAATTTCCTTGGCATTTTGCAGCGCGGCAAAAATGCCCACCGGCTGGTTCTTCGCGGTCCCGTCCGGCTGAAAGTGCGGCGGCGAGGCATCTTCAAAATCCGGCATGTTCATCGGCGCGGCGCTATTCAAGGCATTGAAGGCCATATCCAGAGGATGCCAAGGCCCGGTGAGCTCCAGTCCGGGATTGTTTCAGCCGCCACCGCCATTCGCTCTCGCGACCAAGAAAATTATCGATCATGCCTTGGACAATCTGGCGAAAGGTCCACAATTGGCCGCTGAGAGGGTCCTCGAATTTCTCATCCCAGGCCGGCCAGGCGTATTTTCGTGTGACGGGGCCGCTCGATTGCAGGAGTTCACGGCGTGCCCCCAACGCCGCGGCAATCGCCGGCCGCAGTTCTCTGGTGAGAGATACGATCGTCTCTTCGATATCAATTTCGCGGCCATGGATTCGCCGGACGCCAAGCAGTTCCGGGAATTTCGCCCGAATGTCTTCGCGAATCATCCGTCACCTCGCCATTTCGCTACGCCTGCCGCGCATTAGCCGAACTAGAGCACTATTCCCAGGCCGGGTCAATACCTGCTTACCCGCTACTCTGCTAGGTGCAACCACCGATGGTATACGCGTACGCCTTGCCCCCGTTCATGCCAAGGGGTTGCGTCTTCCTTGGCTGTAGGGGCGGGAGCCCGCCTCCAACAAGCAGGCACTGCTGCGGCCTTCCTCTGCGACCACACCGCTCCCTGTGCTTCTCTCTTCCTTAACAAAAGCATAAAATGTACCGTGGCTCCATGATGAACACCTCCATCCTGGACGAATTCCGCTCGATCGTGGGCGACCACGGTGTTATCTCCTCCCCCGAGGAACTCCATACCTACGAATGTGATGGCCTCACGAATTTCCGGGTCCTTCCGCGCGCCGTCTTGCTTCCTTCCTCGACCGAACAAGTTCAGGCCATCCTCCGCGTAAGCCATCGCGAAAAAATTCCGTTTGTGGCGCGCGGCTCCGGTACAGGTCTAAGTGGCGGTGCGCTTCCGGTGGAAAACGGCATCGTTCTCAGCCTTGCGCGCATGAATCGCATTCTGGAAGTTGACATTCCCAACGCCCGCGTGGTGGTCGAGCCCGGAGTCATCAATCTCGATGTGACCGGCCGCGTCCAGCCACAGGAGTATTTCTACGCGCCCGATCCTTCTTCGCAATCGGTTTGCAGCATCGGTGGCAACGTGGCGGAAAATTCCGGCGGCGCGCACTGCCTGAAATACGGATTTACCACCACGCATGTGCTCGGCCTCGAGGTCGTTCTTCCCGACGGCTCGCTCGTCCATCTCGGCGGAAAGACGCTCGACACTCCCGGCTACGATCTCACCGGCGTTTTTGTCGGCTCCGAAGGCACGCTTGGCGTCGCGACGAAAATTATTCTTCGCATCGTTAAGCGCCCCGAATGCGTCCGCACGCTGCTCGCTGCTTTTCCTTCCACCAACGAAGCTGGCGCAGCCGTGAGCGGCATCATCGCTTTGGGCATGCTTCCCGCCGCCATCGAGATGATGGACAACCTCGCCATTCAGGCCGCCGAGGCTGCCGTGCACGCCAACTATCCTGATTGCGGCGGCCTGCTTCTCGTCGAGCTTGATGGCCCGCTTGCCGAAGTCGAAGCGCTTATGACGCAGGTGGATGAAATTTGCCGTTCAAACGGGGCTTGGGAAATTCGTGTCGCGCAATCCGAGGCCGAGCGCGCCCTTGTCTGGAAGGGCCGCAAAGCTGCCTTCGCGGCCGTGGGCCGCATCTCGCCCAACTACCTCGTCCAGGACGGCGTAATCCCCCGCACGGCTCTTCCTCAAGTGATGAGCGAAATTGAGCGCTTGAGCAAGAAAAACGGCCTACGCGTCGCCAATGTGTTTCATGCTGGCGATGGCAATCTCCATCCGCTAGTGCTGTACGACCGCCGCATCCCCGGTCAAGAAGAAGCCGCCCTCGCACTCTCGATGAAAATTCTCGAGCTTTGTATCGCTGCAGGAGGCTCCATTACCGGTGAACACGGCGTGGGCGAAGAAAAGAAGTGCATGATGTCCAAAATGTTTGCCGAGCCCGACCTCGCCACCATGCAGCGCGTCCGCTGCGCCTTCGATCCCATGCAACTCTCGAATCCCACAAAAGTTTTTCCGACGCCGCGCCTTTGTGGCGAGAAACCCGGCGAATACGTTCCCCATCCCCTTGAATCCGCCGGGCTCGCGGAGCGCTTCTGATGTCTCCGTTTTGGCGTGCGGTTTACCCTGAGCCCCGAAGGGCGGCTTGCTTGTCCGGAGCGCAGCCGAAGGGACGCCGCTTTTACGGTGTACGCCGTTAGCGCGATTGCCAAACATGACTCCGACCTCCGCCACACTCGAAAGCAATTTCCGCGCTGTCCTGGGCGCCGACCAAATACGCCCGGCAACACCCGCCGACACCGTTTGTGGAGTCCAGCCTCAACTGGCCCTCGAACCATCAACCGAACAACAACTAGCCGAGGCGCTCGGTCTCGCGAACGAATCCAAACTCGCCGTCCTCCCGCGAGGGGGCGGTACCAAGCTTGGCTGGGGCAATCCGCCCTCACGCGCGGACGTCATCCTCTCCACCGCTCGCCTTAACAAGGTCATCGAGCACGCCTGGGCTGACCTCACCGCCACCGTCGAAGCGGGCTGCACGATCAAAGCTTTACAGGAAACGCTCGCGCAGCACGGCCAGCGTCTTGCACTCGATCCGCTGTGGCCGGAAAGAGCAACGATTGGCGGAATCCTCTCCACGAACGACAGTGGCGCGCTTCGGTTGCGCTTCGGCGCGCTGCGCGACCTCATCATCGGCGTGACCATTGCGCTCCCCGACGGCACGCTTGCTCGCAGCGGCGGCAAAGTCGTCAAAAACGTCGCGGGCTACGATCTTCCCAAACTCGTCACCGGCGCTCTGGGCACTGTTGGGGTCATCACGCGCGCTGTCTTTCGTCTTCATCCCCTCCCCCATCACACGCGTTCCTTCACGATTTCCGTGAGCAGCCCCCAAGAAGCGCAGGAACTAATTCTTACTATCCAAGATTCTAAACTCGCGCACGTCGCCCTTCAATCCCA
Organism: Acidobacteriota bacterium; assembly: GCA_003223245.1. Classification (GTDB taxonomy): domain Bacteria; phylum Acidobacteriota; class Terriglobia; order Acidiferrales; family UBA7541; genus Acidiferrum. Next base: position 92,264 of record QHYI01000136.1, on the reverse strand, counting down.
CTTGTGCCAGGAAACACCTCCCTCTATCGACATCCTCTTCGAAGGCACCGAAGCTGGCCTCGATGCGCAAGCAGCGCGCTTGCGCGCTCTTTGCCAGTCCGCAAAATTTGCGCAATCTTCCCCCGCGGTTTGGAACGCCCGCCAGGAACTATGGTCTCATTCCGACTCTCAGCACGCCCCTGTAGCTCAGGTTGGCCCTGAGTCTCGAAGGACCGTCAGCCTTGCGGCTTTTTCTTTCGCCATCGCCAAAATCAGCGCTCTGCCTGCGGATCTGGCACACACCGTCGGACTCATCCGCGGCACAGCCGATTCCTCGCACCTCCACTGGAAATCTCTGATGTACGCCACCGGCCTCGGCTGGCTCGCCCTAGAAGGCCCTGCTAACAATTTGCACCGCGCGCTGAGCAGCCTTCGAAGCGGCCTCGAACAAAGGCAAGGCTCTCTTGTCCTCCTCCACCGCCCCGCCGGACTCCCCACCTTCGACGCCTGGGGCTCGCCGGGCGACTCCCTTCCTCTCATGAAAGCCGTCAGGTCCCGTCTCGATCCTTTCCACACGCTCAATCCCTCCCGCTTCCTTTACGGTCTCTGAAATCCGATGGGCATATACTTTCTGTCTACAGTACGTCCTCGACCCTCGCCTGCCATTGCTTTGCGGTCATCTCTCTAGTACTTTTTCCTTTGGCGGCTCATCTTGGGCTTTTTGCAATGACAACCATCGCCAATCCGCTTCCTTCCGCCTTTGACACCCGCCACCCTCCTTCCCTGGCCATCATCGACAAGTGCGTGCACTGCGGCTTCTGTCTCCCCGTTTGTCCAACGTACGCCCTATGGAACCAGGAGATGGATTCGCCGCGTGGGCGCATCTACTTGATGAAGCTCGCCTCGGAAGGCTCAGCGGAAATCAACGCCAAATGGGTCAGCCACTTCGATACCTGCCTCGGCTGCATGGCTTGCATGACCGCCTGCCCTTCCGGCGTGGACTACGGCAAGCTGATCGAAGCCACACGGGCGCAAATCGAACGCAATTTCACGCGCCCGGCCGCTGAGAAACGCCATCGCCATTTTCTTTTTGAACGGTTCACTCGGCCGGAGCGTCTGCACCGCTTGCGCACGCCACTCCTCGCTTATCAAAAGTCCGGCTTGCAGGCATTCGTGCGGGCGTTGCGCCTGACGAAGCTTCTGCCCAAAAAATGGCGGGCTATGGAGGCGCTGCTCCCCAAGCTTGCGCCGCAAGAAGCCGTCCCAGAAGTCACTCGGGCCATGGGCACAAAACGCCGCCGCGTGGGCCTGCTTCTCGGCTGCGTGCAGCGCGAGTTTTTCTCACACGTCAACGCGGCTACGGCTCGCGTTCTCGCCGCGGAAGGCTGCGAAGTGATCGCCCCGCAAGCGCAACCGTGCTGCGGCGCGTTGCTTGTGCACGCGGGAGAAGAATCGGCGGCCCTCGACCTCGCGAAGAGAACGATGGATGCCTTTGAGCAAGCCAACGTCGAAACAATCATCACCAACGCCGCCGGATGCGGCTCCAATGTGAAGGAATATGGCCACCTGCTTCGCGACGATCCCGACTACGCCGAACGCGCAAAGGCTTTTTCCTCGAAATGCAAGGACATTACGGAAGTTCTCGCCGAACTTGAGCCTCGCACGCGCCGTCATCCCCTCAAATTACGCGTGGCGTTTCACGATTCCTGCCATTTGCAGCATGCGCAGGGTGTGCGCTCGCAACCCCGCGCCTTGCTTTCGAGCATTCCCGGTCTCGAACTCACGGAAATTCCCGAATCCGCCATCTGCTGCGGCTCCGCGGGAATTTACAATCTTGTGCAGCCCGACGCTGCTAACGCCCTCGGCGATCGCAAAGCAAACCTCATTTCTCAACTGAAACCCAACATCGTTGCCACCGGCAACCCCGGCTGCATTCTCCAACTCCAGGCCGCCCTTGCCCGGCGCCATCAGAAGACGCCCGTAGTTCACACGATTCAACTGCTCGACGCTTCCATCCGCGCCCAATCGCCCGAGTCTTTGCTAGAGAGAGTGCGGTGAAAGAAATCACTCGAACGGAATGCCGGTCTTCTGCGAAATAACCCGCAACTCCTCGACCACCGGCAAAATCAATGGCACGCCCTTTTTTCGCCGCACCTGCTCCGCTTCGCGCTCCGGGTCGCCCGGAATCAGTGGGCCACGCGTGCCCGGTGCAGGCTTCGTCGCGCGAAACACGCGAATGTACTCGTCGATCTGGCGTTTGAATTCGTCGGCGTCCATAAAACCGTCAATGCGCATCGCCCCGAAAAAGTGTCCGATGCCCTTCCCCACACTGCGCTTCGGAATTTCCTGGCGCAATGCAAACGGCGGCGCAAACGGCCCCCAATTCGCCCCGCTCAGCGGGCCGCAAAGAATATCCACCATCATCGCCAGCGCGTAGCCCTTGTGGCCGCCGCGTTCGCGCTCCGAACCGAGCGGCAGCATCGCTCCACCGTCAATCATCTCATTGGGATTCCTGGTGCGGCGGCCCTGGCGATCGATGGCCCAGCCTTCTGGAATGGGCTCGCCTCGGCGGCGCGCAAGTTCGATTTTTCCGTACGCCGCCGCACTGGTCGCCATGTCAATCACGATCGGCGGTTCTTCTTTCCCTGGAAACGCAATCGCAATGGGATTCGTGCCCAGCATGCGTTCCGCGCCCCACAGCGGCGCCACCAGCTTCGTCGAATTGGTCATTGCCCAGCCGATCAAATCGCGCTCCAGGGCCTTCAAAACGTAATACCCGGCAATGCCAAAATGATTGGTATTGCAGAGGCTCACCCAGCCCGAGCCGCATTTTTCCGCCATGTCCATCGCAATGCGATTCGCTTGCGGGCCAACCACCAGCCCTAGGCCGTTGTCGCCATCGACCGTCGCGGTGCTCGCCGTCGATCGCACGATTTTGATTTTGGGCTTCGGATTGATGTGGCCTTCGCTGAGCATCCCGCAATAGCTGCACATCCGCGCCACGCCGTGCGAGTCGACGCCGCGCAAATCCGCGCAGGCTAGCACGTCCGCAGCTTGGTCGGCATCACTGTTCGGTACGCCAAAATGCAGAAACACGCGGATGCAGAATTCGCGCAGTCTTTCGATGGGAAAAATCTTGGATTGTACTTCGGTCATGTTTCACCGGATGCGGGGCGCTAGGCGGGCAGGCATTCTCCGCGGGTCTCTGCTCCAAAAGGAACGAGCAATAAACCAATCACAAAGGCTATCGACGTCAGCGCTACGGGAACTCCCAGCGAGCCGTAGCGCTCGACGCCAAAGCCGACGAGAAAGGTTATTCCCGCCCCTGCAAAGCGCGCGAACGAAGTGGAAAACGCAAACGCGCTGGCACGGCACTCCGTAGGATACTGCTCCGGCAGCCAAAGCGTGTACACCGCAAAATTCGCCCCGCCGAATCCCAGGAAGAAAAGGCACGCAAAAAACCACGGGAGCGCCGCCGCCCCGAGATAAAAGACTTTCCCGAACGTTGCAGCAATGAACGCAAGCATCAACGCAAAATAGAACCCCAGCGCGCCGCGTCGGCCGAATTTTTCCGCGAGCCACGGCATCGCCAGGCAGCCGAGAATCGTCGCGAACGAAACCAACATCGCTGCGTGCGAAGCCAGCTGCGCGGCCGGCGGGCCAATCTTTCCGGCCGCCTCCGCCAGCGTGGTTACTGCCGCGGGCACGTAAACTGTTCCTGCCCACAATCCGCAAATCGACGCCAGCATGTACAGCGAATTCAGGATCGTCCGGCGGCAGAGCGCCTTTGAAAAAAGCGCCGAAAAGGGCCGCCAAATTTTCCAGGAGCGCACGACATTTTCTTTTTGTTTCCAGCGCTCCGGTTCGGTCACGCCGTACCGCACCCAGGCCAGCAACAGCGCGGGCAACCCGCCCACCGCAAACATTACGCGCCAAGCTGATGCTCCAAAATAACTGCCGATTAGAAAGTTGAGAGCCGCTGCAAGAAAGGTTCCTACGTAATATCCCGTGTGCAGGTATCCCGCGCCCGCAAGCCGCTTCTCCTCGGGCCATTCTTCAGCCACGAAAGTCCCGCCCATGGCCCACTCGCCGCCAATCCCGATTCCCGCAAGCAACCGCAAAATGGCCAGCTGCCACACGCCCGTGACGATCGCGCTCAGAAACGTAAAAACGGAATACCACACGATGGTCAGCATGAGCGTTCGAACGCGCCCAAACTTGTCTCCGACCGGCCCCCACAAAAACGCCAGCCCCCAGCCCACCAAAAACAGCGCAAACAGCAATCCGCCGTAAAAACCGATGTTGCCTTTCGTCGCGGCAATACCCGAGCGCGGCAGAAGTTCCCGCAGAGACGGCACGAGCACCAGCGCATAAATAAACGAGTCCATTCCGTCCAGCGCCCAGCCTCCCCAGGAAGCCCAGAACCCGCGAATCTGATTTCGCGTCAGTGGAGTCGGGCCCGGTTCTGAGTTTGCAGGAAATGCTGCGGCGCTCATGACATCGGCGACTATATCAAACCCCGGGAAGAAATCGCGCCTGAACGTGCGGTCCACTGCTTTTTTGAATTCCTGCTCCGCGAAAGCGAAATCCCGGTCCTAGTGAAGTTTTGCGGTAGCCAAAGCCCCGTGGCCTTCCGGCAGATGATCGTTTTTAGCGGTTGCCAGCAGGGCCAGTTCCTTTATTTTGCCAAAGGCTTGTGCAGGTGGCATAGGCAGACTCCAACGGGCAGTCCCACGGCTTCCTGCTTGGCAAGGCCCATTCGGCGCGACAGTATTCACCGGTAGCCGCGCCAGAAGAAAACGGCGGTCATGGCTGCTCCGACGAAAATGACGAAGCCTTTGACCCACGACTGCGGCAGCTTCTGCGCATAGTGCGCGGTAGATACTCCGCCAAGAACCGAGCCGCATATCATCACGATGGCCTGCGGCCAGAAAATGGCTTTCGTCGCAATGAACGTCACGGTCGCGACACCGTTGATCAAAGCCCCGAGCATCACCTTCAGCTTGTTCATGGCGTGGATGTCTGTCATGCCCAGCGCTGAGAGCATGGCGAGGTTCATGATCCCGATTCCGCCGCCAAAATAGCCGCCGTACAGGGCAACCAGCAGTTCAAAGACCGAGGCGCCGATCACTGCTCCGCTGCCTGCGCCAGGCGAAATACCCGCGGAAATTCGTCCCGTGAGATGCTTGCCAAACGCGAAAAGCAGTGTCGCGCCAAGCAGCAACCAGGGAATCACGCGAAGAAAAGTTCGTGCCGGGGTGTGAATGAGCAAAATCGCCCCGCAGAGTCCCCCCGCCAAACTGGTGATCCCCAGAGGAATCAGGATGTTCCTCGGAATATTCAGTTTTTGTGGATAGGCCCCGCCGCTGGCTGTGGTCCCTACCCACAAGGAAAGTGTGTTCGTGGCATTCGCGGGAATCGCCGGAACGCCGGTAAACAGTAGCGCGGGAAAGGCGATAAAGCTCCCGCCCCCGGCCACGGCGTTCATGCCGCCTCCGAGGGCCCCGGCGAAGAACAGGAAGATAGCGCTCTGCAGGTTCAAGCAGCGGTTGTATCACGACTTCCAGCTCATTCTCCAGCCAACCAAGATTGCAAACACCCCCAATCACCTATTTCAAGCAGGAGCGGAAGGAACGAAGTGGGGTGGGTGGGGTGGCTGGGCGATTGACTCGCGCGGCTGCGAAGTAGCATCATTTTTAGACAGAGGAGGTTTCTCTCGCCTTCCAATGGCCTGCCAGAATTTCACTTTCCCTAGAGGTTGCGCTGAAACCAAATCAATCTTCAACCGGAGCTGCTACCATGGCCACACCACGTCAAAAATTAACTACAAAAGAAATCTCGAAAGACCATAAAGGCAAACACAAAGTCAGTGAGGCGCAGATTGCCGTCCACTGGAAAGAAGAGGGCTATTACCGCCCGCCCGCAAAGTTCATTGGCCAAGCCAATCTGAACGACCCCGATCTCGTCGCCATGTTCGACGAGAAATATTTCCCGGAATGTTTCCGGCACTACGCCGAACTGCTCGACTGGGACAGGTATTGGCACACCACGCTCGACACCGAGCATCCGCCCTTCTGGAAATGGTTCGTCGGCGGAAAGCTCAATGCCTGCTACAACTGCGTCGATCGTCATCTCGCAAAGTACAAAAATAAGGCCGCGATCATTTTCGTTCCCGAACCCGAAGGTGAAGCTCACGTCGTCATTACCTACCAGGAGCTTTACAAGCGCGTGAATGAAACCGCGGCGCTGCTCCGCGATTTCGCGGGCCTAAAAACCGGCGACCGCGTGACGATTCACATGCCCATGATCGCCGAGCTGCCCATCACCATGCTGGCTTGTGCTCGGCTTGGGGTCGTCCATTCGGTCGTTTTTGGCGGATTCAGCGGCGAAGCTTGCGGCTTGCGCGCCGCCGATTCCGGCAGCCGCGTCCTCATTTACGCGGACGGTTATTGGCGAAACGGCAAGTGGGTGGATCACAAAGCCAGCGCGGACATCGCCGTGCAAACGGCGCAAAAAGGAGGCCAGGAAATCGACAAAGTTCTGGTCTGGAAGCGCTACCCCGGCAAGTACAGCTCAGAAACGCCCATGGTCATGGAGCGCGACTATTTTATCGACGATGTTTTGAAGGACTATCGCGGCCACACCGTCGAGCCTGTTTCGCAGGATTCGGAAGCTCCGCTCTTTCTCATGTATACCAGCGGCACGACCGGCAAACCCAAGGGCTGCCAGCACCGCACCGGCGGTTATCTCGCCTACGTGACCGGCACCGCGAAATACTATCAGGACATTCATCCCACGGACGTCTACTGGTGCATGGCCGACATCGGCTGGATCACCGGGCACTCCTACATTGTTTACGGACCGCTCGCGCTCGCCGCCACGAGCGTTCTCTACGAAGGCGTGCCACAATTCCCGGATGTGGGCCGCCCCTGGCGCATCGCCGAACGCCTCGGCGTCAACATTTTCCACACCTCCCCGACCGCCATTCGCATGCTCCGCAAAGCCGGCGCCGACGAACCCAAGAAATACAACTACCACTTCAAGCACATGACTACGGTCGGGGAGCCCATCGAGCCCGAAGTCTGGCAGTGGTATTACGAATGCGTGGGCAAAGGTGAAGCCGTCATCGTCGATACCTGGTGGCAAACGGAAACCGGCGGCTTCCTCTGCTCCACCAAACCGGCTCTCGATCCCATGAAGCCCGGCAGCGCCGGCCCTCCCGTGCTCGGAATCTATCCCGTGATTTGGGACGAAGAGGGCCACGAAATTAAACCGGGCTCGCACCTCGCAGGAAACATCTGCATTCGAAATCCCTGGCCCGGCATCATGCAAACCATCTGGGGCGATCCCCAGCGCTTCCTCAATCAGTATTACAAGAAGTACAACAAGAACCCGCACAGCAAGGATTGGCACGATTGGCCGTATTACGCCGCAGACGGGGCGGTGCTTCCCGCGGACGGCTACTATCGCATCCTTGGCCGCGTGGATGACGTGATTAACGTCGCCGGCCACCGCCTTGGCACCAAGGAAGTCGAGTCCGCCTGCCTCACGGTTCCGGAAGTCGCCGAGGCAGCAGTCGTTCCCGCAGTAGATGAAGTGAAAGGCCGCGTCCCGGTCGTTTATATTTCTCTGAAGCCCGGATTCTTGCCAAAGAAATCCATCCAGGAAAAAGTAACCATCACGATCGAAACCATGATCGGCAAGATTGCGCGGCCAAAGCAGATCCACATCGTGCCGGACATGCCCAAGACGCGCTCTGGCAAGATTATGCGCCGCGTGCTTGCCGCCATTTCCAATCACATGGACACCGGCGACATCACCACGCTGGCCAATCCCGACATCGTCGAGCAAATTCGCGAACTGGTACAAGGCCGCGCCGCCGTGAAGCTCCGGGAAGGCCCAGAAGACATCAAACGCTTCGGCCAGGAGACCTAACAAGTGTGGGATTCTCCCGAGCGGCATGCCTGCAGCGGGAGCTGGCGCTCGTAAGTCATGTTGTTTCAGTGGATTACGCCTAACCATGCAAAACCCGAAATTCTAGAGTTGCGCGTCTTTCTCGCCCCTCAGCGCGGGGTCCTAAATTGTGCTAGTACATTCGTACTTCTCAGAATTGAATCGATTTTGTATCGGCAGTCCTATTGTTCACCGGACCTTTTGCCAGCTACACTTTCAGGGCGGTCAGGAGGACTGTCTTGACGGGTTCTGAACGCCGCACCACCCAGCGCTTCGCCATGCGGCTGCCGCTAACGGTCCGCTGGACCACCGGTGCCGCCGTAGGCGAAACCAGCACGGAATCCCGCGACGTAAGCTCGCGCGGCGTGTACTTCTATCTTTCCAAGGACGTCAAAGAAGGCTCGCCTGTCGAGATTCTCCTGACGTTGCCCAACGAAATTACCATGGCCGGTCCCGTGCGCGTCCGCTGCCTCGGCCGCGTGCAGCGCACTGAACCGCGCGATGAAGGCGCCGTCGGAGTGGTAGCCGCGATTGAGCGCTACGAATTCCTTCGCGGCGACGAGGATCGATAGATTCTTTTCGGCGAAGCCGCAAGTCCCACCGGCTCGCCACGCACGTTCCGCTCGACCAAAGTCTCCGGGCTAGGTGTACGCGGAGGTCCGGCAGGCGCGTGCTTGAAGACGGGATCTTTAGTGCCCGCGGATTGCCTTATTCTGAAGAGGCCGGCGTGGCCTGAGCTTCTGCCCAGGTCGCGCAACGCCCCTGAAGAAAGGCCAAACACTTTCAGCAGTCTGCTTATGCAGTCTGCGAAAAAATCTCTTCCGGGTTTCTTGCTCGCACCCTGCGGAGGCGGGCAGGATCAGCCGGGGTGCCTTGGCCCCTCAGCGAAGCGCCCCGGCTCAGTTTTTATTCTAAGCACCAGCCGCGGATTCTCACAGACAAACGCTGATTCGCCGACTATGTGTCGGCACCGGCCTAAAAGAGCAGCAATTCTGCCGGTTTAGTGAGCAGCGCCCCATCGGCGGGGACGCGGTAAAAAACTCTATAGCAGTCTCTATATCCGAAAAAAAATGAAAACTCTCGGAAGTAATTTTCTAAAGTTCTGATATTCTCGTGTCCGCGTTCTTGTCTGTGAGCGCCAATCACACGTTGTTCGCGCTGAAGGAGTACGGGGTCGTGTGCAGGTGTTGCCGCTGGTTGACCACGACACGCAGCGTTTATCGGCTGCATGACTCCAGCAAAGCCGCCCCTTCGTGCCTGGCCAGGCCGATTGCGTGGCGGGTAAAGTCAACATTGCCGATAAACTTTATCTGGTGATCGAATTGGTCCGGCTCGACACCAGCCACGCCCAGTGCTCTAGCGTTCCCGTTCCTGCTGACGGCGCGGGAGGTCTTCCACTTGGACTGAATCACGGCGCAGGGAAAAAACTCCAGCTCAAGACCGTGTGCTCACCCCCTCGGTCCCGCCCTCATGTGCCCGCACCCGAAAAGTCACATCGACTGCTGCCGATCAAACCGGCGAAACTGCTGCTTTTTTAAACCGGCGCGGACAACTATGAGCAGGTAGTTCGTCAACGGTACACTTTAGACAGTCCCGTACGTTGATTTTCCCAGATGGAATAGGCAAGCGGTTTACCTTCCCGTACCATCCCGGCTGAATCGTAGCCCCGCCACAGGGAACGACGAGATGTCTTCGCCGGAAACAATGGGCCTGACTCCATATGGATTACATCCCATACTCATAGTCGTGAAATGGGCCGTCGAGCTGGCCGACGAGTCAAACCGGAATTCGACGCTCTTGACAAAGACATGCGAACGGAGCGCGCTTCCCGAAAGGCTCGCAAGCTCACGCAGGCACGCGTCGCCGGGAAGCTCGGAATCACGCAGGACAGCGTTGCCTTCGACCTTCCCGCCCTCAAACGGCAGCGGTTCCTCGTCATTCGGTCCTACCCTTCCTGCCACCTGGTTGCCATCTTGCTTCAGAATCATGGTTGTCTAATGGCCCGAAGCTTCGCCGCGGGCTTCGTTGACTACCTCGCGTATCGAGCTGAGGGTGACTTCGCGGGGGATCGTGCCGTGCGTGGCATTTGGGACAACGATCTGGCGTCCGCGGGTGGATAGCTTCACGACTTTTGGCTGGATTTCGTGAATCCAAACTTGCTGATACGCTGCCGCTTCTCTGTTCAATTCCGCATTTCGGAAATCGAACGATTGTCCCGCCGTCAAAACAATCAAAGGAAAATTCCGCAACCTCACGACTGCTTTCGCTTCCTGGTAGCTTTCAGGCAAGACGACGCCGGCTGCAGCGTCCCCTACAAACGACTTTGGTTGTGCCCTCAGAGCCGCAATGATCTCTTCGCGAGTCATTTGCGAGGAGTCCTTTTCTTTAGCTGGAGAAGGTTCCATGAGTCGTATCAAGCCAACAAACGCGGCGGTTTCTAAAGCAACATAGAGAGGGTGACGGAGGAGTCGCGGCACTGCATGAGCTAGGTAAAACTTGGGTGCGCGTTCAAGTTCATCTTCGTGCGCGGAGTCGATGAGCACCATTCCCGCTACTTCTTTGGGATAAAGGCTGCCGTAGACGCGCGAGTTCATACCGCCAATGGATGCGCCAGCGAAGACATACGGCGGCAGCACGCCCGCTCGTTCCAAGAGCTCATGAAGATCTTTGGCAATCGCAACGCTGGTTCGCGGGAAGGGACCTAGGTCGCTCCAGCCTTCGCCCGCGCGGTCGTACCAGCAGGCCTGGGTAAACTTGGCAACTTCGGCCTGCAAGGGCTGCCATCCGAGTCCTGGTCCTGCTCCGCCAGACTCGAAGATAACGGGCGGCCCACCCGTTCCCAAACAGGAGATGTTGAGGTTCCGGTCTCCCATGTCCACCGACCTTCCAATTTGCGGGAGCCGCCTTCGATCTCGTGTCTTACCTATTTGCTCGTAAACAATGCCGGTGACGAGTCCTGCCGTTATCAAGAATCCCAAGCACTTTAGCGCCGTCTTCAACCGCAGGTTCAACATGAATGGATTCCTCGTTTCGGGATGGCCCGTGATCGCCACAACGCTCCGGAGGGTTAACGACCCATAAGGTTAGTCCGCAAACAAAAAACTTCCGAAAGCAAGCAGGAGCGGCACCATCCCCGCGACTCCGGCAACGATGCCGGCGTCAGTGCACATGACACCATCGCATTCATTTCTGTTCCTTTACTTTTCCTTATCGTGGCCCTGCTCGCCAGTTACATCCCCGCGCGACGCGCGATACCTGTTGACCCCATCCTGGCGCTGCGCTATGCGTGACTGGTCCCATCTCTTCTGCGCCAGCCGCGAGTTTCGCAAAGGTTACTGGCTATATTAGCTACGGGCTTGCCAACCGTTACCCCATGGCGCAACCTGTACCTTGGGGCAGGCGATTTTCACAGTGCAGCTGAGAGAGGATTGGAGGGCCCTGCGGCACTTCCTGGTGAACTCGAAAGTGGGGGCTGGCGTTTCGCGGATTCCCTGGGAATCCGCGGCCAGATGCGCGCATGGGCGAAGGAAATCCGGCGGGGGAAAGTGCTCGAATGGCTACGGACATCCACGCAAGCAAAGAAATCCAAGAACTTAGAACAGAACTGAGAACCGAATTCACGATCGATCCTTCGGCGAAGGAGACGCCTTCCGTCGCCGAGAAACCTCCCGTCACGCAGACGCCTCCTGCCGCAGAGGAACCTCGCGGCCGCGCAGGCGCGATCGGGATTTCTCTGATCGATCTGGCGGAACTCCTTGACCAACACAAACAGTGGGTGGAATCAGGCGGAGAAACCGGCGGCAAAGCCGACCTCTCGGGCGTCAATCTCGCCAAAGCCGATCTCACCGGCGTGAATTTACAGGGCGCCGTTTTGCATCGCGTGAATTTGACAGGCGCGGACCTTTCGATGGCCAATTTGCGCGGAGCCAGCCTGGTTCGCGCGAATTTGCAGAATGCGAATCTATTAGGAACGGAATTAAGAGGCGCGAATTTAATGGGCGCGAATGTGTACGGGGCCGACGGCTTGTGGTTCGGGCGCCTCGGCGGAACGAATCTTTTTGACGCAGTGCTTCCTGAGTCGATTTCGGCGGTGGACAGCTCCAAAGCCATCGGTGATGCCACAAAAGTGGCGCGCTGGTTCTATTTCCTGACCGTGGGCCTGAGCTTGCTCTGCTGCGTGCTCATGATTTACACCACCGATGTGCGTCTGCTGCTGAACTCCTCGGCGATTCCTTTCCCCAAGCTCGGCAACGTGCTGCCCACGACCGGACTCTTTCTTGGCGGGCCCATCGTTCTCCTCATCCTCTCGCTGCGTTTCCATTTTCTGCTGTTGCGTTTGTGGGGAAGCATGGCCGCCTTGCCCGCGGTGTTCCCGGACGGACAAACCCTCGAAAAAGACGGGCCGTGGTACCTGATGGGGCTCGTGCGGAGGCATTTCCGCTGGCAGGGCGAATCGCGCGCGGCCATGACCGCGTTCGAATCGGTGCTTTCGACGATCCTGGCGTATTGGATCGTCCCCGTTACGCTGTTCTTCTTCTGGTTGCGCTATCTCACGCGCCAGGATTTTCGTGGGACGTTGCTCCACGTTGTTCTGGTGACCTTGGCGGTGGCGACAGCGACGAGCGTTCCTTTCGTGGTGTCGCGCGTGCTCCGGCCGGGCGATATCCGACTGCCAAAATCCAGAAATATCCTTCGAATGCTTCTGGGAACCACGCGCGCCGCACTCGCCGTGGGCTGCATTCTATTTGTCATTTCTCTTGGCGTGAACCGGGGGTTGCCTTCCGACAAAACCAGCACTGTGGCCGCGTCCGCCGCCGATCCCCGCCGCTGGGCGGCCACGGTTTTCCAATCTGTAGGCTACCGGCCGTACGCGGACTTAACTGAGGCTTCGCTCTCGACGCCGCTTCCCAAGGGCACTCCCTGGACGGATGAAAATGTTGCGAAAATTTCAGGCGCGCGACTGAACGAGATGAATCTGCGCTATGCTCGCGCCTATCGCGCGTTTCTGGTGAACGCCAAATTGTGGCGAGCCAATCTCGAAGGAATTTATCTTTCCGAAGCGGACTTGAGAGGGGCGAATTTGCGAGAAACTTTGCTGCGGTCCGGAATTTTCGACCGCGCCCGGCTGGATCGCGCTGCGCTGGTTTCCGCCAACGCCACCGGCGCAAACTTCGCCTCGGCCGACTTGCGCTTCGCGGACCTTTCCTACGGCACGTTCGAAAACGCTGTGCTTTCGAACGCCCGAGTTTCCGGCGCGTCGCTCTATGCAGTGGATTTGAAAAACAGTCAACTTTTGCGCGCGGACTTTTCGCGTAGCGACATGCGCGATGCCCGCTTGGAACATGCTGTGCTTTCCTTTGCCAGCTTGGAGCAGACGGACCTTTCCTCAGCGCGGCTCGAAGATGCGAATCTGACGGGAGCGGTGTGTAAAGGAACCATTTTTTTGGATGCCGATTTAAACAACGCGGATTTGCGCGGAGCCAGTTTGTCGGGCGCGGTCTTGCGAGGAGCGAAAACGGACGGAGCCAACCTTGCGGGAGCGGACTTGCGAGGAGCGCTGGGAATGACGTCGTCGCAAGTTTGTTCCGCACAGAACGGCCGCACGGCCATCATGGATCCGGATCTTGCGGGGGAAGTCCAAGTGCGCTGCGGATCGCACTAGAGGCAGAGCTTAGAAGTTGGAGATTAGAGGTTGGAATAGCGGAAAAGGGGCAGGGGTTAGAAGGTTCGAGGTCGGAAGCGGAGAATCCATAACCCGCACGTTTTGAAAGCCCGAGAAAGGATGCGGCACCCTCCGCGCACCCTACGGGCCACTTGACCACCGTTCCCGGATGGCGTCGTTTTGTTGAACCGCGTTAGGTCTCGTCTTTCAGCAGGAAAACGGCAAGAGTCGCAAAGAAAACCAGTGCACCCAGTGCTGCGACTCCCAAGACTGTCATCCAGAAGCTCGCACCGAATGACGCAGCCCAGAAGTCTTTCAGTTCAGAAAGACCGGAATTCGAAAAGCTTTGAAAAAGGCTCAGCAAGTCGGCGAACCGGCCCCATTGCCAGATTGCAACCAAGAACGCTGCAAGCAGCCCGACAAAACCGACCTTTTCCGCCAAGCTCACGGGTTCGCTTACACGCTGGATCGCTTCCTTCCGGCGACGCAATTGGGCACGCCACCACAACAAGCCGGGAGACCCGCTGACGCGGGCAAGGTGGAGCCCGGCCGGCTGCTCCCGGTTCGATCTCGCTCTTTGCAAAGCTTGCGCGATCAAAACAAGTTCCTGACAATCGCGGCAGCCGTCCACGTGAGCGCGCAGATCAGGATCGCAGGCGTGCGGCCAGCGGCCTTGGCGGAGCGTTGCTTCCAGTGCCATTTCCGATGTGCAGCAGAACAAATTCATAATCCCTTCCGCGGAATTGCCGGGCGTTGTTTCAGGAGACGGGCCAGCTTCCGCCGGGCACGGTACAACAGCATGCGAATACCCGCCGTACGCAGTCCGGTAATCTCCGCGATTTCGGCATGCGTTGCTCCTTCCGCATAAGCAAGCCAGAGCAATTGGCGCTCCAGAGGACGCATGCGATGGAAAGCGCGAGCAAGCATTCTTTGAGAATCGATTTGGGCGATGTCGGAGCCCTGATCTGTCCCGCAGGCTTCTTCCGGGAGGCCCTCTAGCGAAGCGGGAGCGCGCCGGCGCCAATGATCACGGAGAAGGTTCGTGGCAATGCGAAATAGATAGCGCCGACAAGCCCCTTCACCGTCGCTCAGGCGCGCCGCACACAAAAAGCGCAGATAGCTTTCCTGCAACAAATCGTCCGCGAGAGCGGGGTTGCCTGAGACATGGACGAGGTAGCTCCACACCGGGCGGGCGGTACGTTGATAAAAGTAGGCAAATTCCTCATGATTCATGGACAGACCACTGCTATCTGCCGCATCGGCGGCATCCAGTTGGGGAATCGCGCCTTGCCACGGGATGGAAGTGGTCTTCATCTTCAGGTTGCCAGGCGATCAGTCGCTTGTGCCAGTCTCATGTGCCTTGGCCGAACCAGGCAGCATTCCCAGATGCCGGGCCAGCAAGTAGGAAACGCCAGCTGAGATGATAAAACCTATTCCCAAGGTAAACGCAAAAGTTCCAAGTACAAGGAAAGGCCAAGCATCGTGCTCTGGTGGGCCACTGTGGCGCAGAAAGAGGAACCCTCCCCCTCCCAAAGTCAGCACAATACCGAACTGCAGTGGCAGGAAGACCCGGCTCAGGGGGCTCCCCAGGCGGGACTCGATAGTAGCCCAGTCGAAAAATGGTTTTCCGGCGCTGCTGCGAAATGAGGCAAGCAGCTCTTCGTTTGTGCTGGACCTGTCCAGAAGTTTGCTAAAGAGCTCCGTTTGCATCTTGTGGAGCTTGTTCCATTTTTTGTTCTCTAACACGATACGAAAAATCCAAAGTAGCGCGCCAAGGATCAACACGAACACGAGAAAAGCAATCACTTGAGAGTTCAGGACTTCAATTGGCGTTCTCTCGGTGCCTCGAAGTTCAGGCCATACGGTAGCCTGAAACCCTTGTCGGCCTCCCCTGCCCGGGAAATCATTGGGAAAAAACAAGTAAAACTCTGGATTGCGGACGACCTCGGGGTGGCTATGGAGAAACTCAGCAAGCTCAGGGTTATTGCGGCTCACGTAAGCTTCGTCCGCGAGGAGAGTGGGGTCGGCTGAAACCGCCATGGTGAGCTTCGGACTCAACCGCAATAACTCCAATAGTTCGGAGCGAACAGCTTCAATATCCTTGCTTTCCTGCGTGACCGCCGCTGGCGAGGTTTTCTTCTGGAGCGGAGCGGAGCGTGCGACAGCCATCATCGAGCTCGCAGCAAAAATCATCAGCAAGAGCGGCAAACACCCCGCTCTTAACCAGAGTCGCGGACTTCTCTGCACCACGGGCCTCCTTCTTCGAACGAATCCCGCACCAGGATGTCTATTTTTAGATACGAATGAAAGGCAGCCGCGGTTAACAGGAATTTGCGGTAATCCTGGGAAGCCAGCACCGCGAAAGAGCCTCTAGTAAAAGCGAGGGGCTAACGACCCGCCGCCACAGATTCCGCGAGGGTTTCGCAGGCGATATATGCTGAGAAAGAAGAGGAAGAGAGATCCTTCGCTTCGGTCAGCATGACACATTTTATACGGATGACACATTCATGGAAGCGAGCGCAGAGAGAGAGACATAAGCTGCTAAGGGAATCAGTTTAGGCGTGCTGCGTCCTAGTGCTGGTTTCCGGTGAGTCGTTCGGCGTGATCGATGACGAGGGCTTCAACACGAGCAGTTTGCTCGTTCGATGGGAGCAGCGTAAGGCCGAGCTGCTCATGAATTGCCGCAAGGAACGAGGGTCCGTGTTCGACTTTCTTGCGTTCCATACGGTACACAGTAGTCTGAACGGTCGTGTAAGCGGGCCGGCGGCGTTCCGGAAACGCTTCTTGAATTTCGCGAATGGAGGACGCACCTCGGCTCCAAACCGCTTCCACGATCTGCAGTTCCAACTTCGTGAGCTTCGGCAAGTTCAATAACGGTTGACTTGTATGTTGAATGCGGGCCGAGGAAACTACACGGGAAGAGCGTGGGTTCCGGAGAGGTCGGGCCGCACCGAGGCCTGGCGTGAGCCAGCAGCCTGTTTTGGAGATAGGCCCCGCCCTAAGCTCGAACACCGTGGAAGAATCTGAGGCCCACAAGAGCCTGTATTCACAAGTCCGGCGCGAGCTGGCACAGGGTCGGGGAGCCGGAACCACAGACTCCAAAGGGCACGGTCGCAATATTTTGCGAGATTCAATAGTTCGTGAAGATGACGTGCCGCGCGGCTCTCGGGCAACCCATTTGCCGTACTGGCAGCACGTTACCGCGAAAGCTATTCGACGATCAGCTCGCTGTGCATGCCTTTGTGGCCGAAACCGCAAACATGACAGCAGCGAAAGGCGTAGGTGCCCGGTGTTTGGGCCACGAACTCAATCGTTGTTGTTTGCTTCTTTTTTAGCTGGAAGCATTCCTGCGGCGAAGCAAAAACTAACCCGGGCTTATTGTCCGAGACGCCTTCGGGAACCGTCGCGATTTTGAAACCGTGATCGTGGTCCACGGCGGTAATCTTAAGCTGAACTTTGGTTCCGGCTTTCACATGAATGGGCGAGGGCGAAAACTCGTACTTTTTTGCCGTAACTTCAATGGTCTGAATGTTTTGATCCTGAGCGTGAATCGAGATGAAGCCTGCCGAGAATGGATTGATGATCAGGAAAAAACCGACGGCCGCAATCAACAGCGCACACCTTGTAATCTGTTTCATACTTTCCCCTTACGTAGCAAATTTACAGGAATGGCGGCTATCCACCCGGCCAGTCTGTCCCGGTCCGCCAAAAAAGATGCCCCGACAGGACCTGCTCGTTGCCCAACGAGCAAGGAACATTATAGTTCCATCCCCTCCACACAAGGGGACTGCCTTTTCGTCTGTTTATTCCGTCGGCGGAAGAGAAAAAGGGCAAAAAGGCGTCAGAGCGCGTTCCCGAATCGCAGAAGCTATATTCAATTTATGGGCAATTTATGGGGCTTCCCCTTTGCGTCTTTTCGGGGCGGTGCTTTCAAAGGCGACTCCGCCAGGCGCTGCGCCGCGGCCGGAACCAGAACCACAGCACCACCAATGCGACAAACGCACCCGTGGTATCGAGCAGCGAATCGTAAGGCGAAGCGGTCCGGCTGGCCACGAACGACTGATGAAATTCATCTGTCAGAGAGTACGCCGCAGCAATCAGCAACGCGGCGGTTCCCCAGGCCCAACGCCAGCCGGCTCGGCCAGCTCGCACCGCGCGATAGAGCAGCACGAAATATACATAGTATTCCGTCAAATGCGCGCACTTACGAATGATGTGATGCATGAAGTCATACTGGCTTTGCGCCAAGCCAGGAATCAGCCAGCGCAGAATCGGTTCGAAGAACCATTTCGTGTGTTCGGCTGAAAAAGCGTCGGTCGACATGATGAAGATCGCGCCCGACCACACAATGGCAGGTCCCCAGGTCCACAACCATCGCACGGCGCGCGGCGCGGGAGTTTTCGCGGGCATTTCCGAGAAGCTGGGTGCGGGACGCGGGTTGCGCCAGGGTTGGGAGTCCACGATTCGCGTTCAGTTCCCTTCTCTTCTTGTTGGCACGATTTTCGATTCTCCGTGCTGCGCAACGCCGCAGAGGAAAGGAGAATTCTCGCCGTCCAAAAGGCTAAGTTACAACGAAAGACAGTGAAGGCGAAGCGTTAAAACACAAGGCCATGTTCAATCGATTCTCTGCGCGATCGCGCGAGCGTGAGCAAAGGGCGCTACTCCATGCGATAATTCGGCGCTTCCTTGGTGATGATGACGTCGTGCACATGGCTCTCGCGCAATCCAGCAGCAGTGACGCGAATGAAGCGGCTCTTCTCTTGCAGTTCCTTGAGCGTGCTCGCGCCTACGTAACCCATCCCGCTTCGCAGCCCGCCGACAAGCTGATCGGTCAGAGCGCCCAGCGGCCCTTTGTAGGGAACGCGCCCTTCCACGCCTTCCGGCACAGACTTGCCGCGTTCGTCGGTATCCTGCACGGTGGCGTAGCGGTCAGAGCCGGCTTCCATCGCTCCGGTGGAGCCCATGCCGCGATACGACTTGAACGTGCGGCCCTGATACAGAATGGTTTCACCCGGAGACTCTTCCGTTCCCGCGAACAGGCTTCCAATCATTACGCACGACGCGCCCGCCGCGAGCGCTTTCGAAATATCGCCGGAATACTTGATCCCGCCGTCGGCAATTAGCGGCACGTCGGTGCCCCGCGCGGCGCGCGCGGCTTCCATGATGGCCGTCAATTGCGGCACGCCTGCGCCGGTCACCACGCGCGTGGTGCAGATGGATCCCGGTCCGATGCCGACTTTCAAGCCATCCACGCCCAGCGAAATCAATTCTTTGGCGCCTTCGTAGGTGGCAACATTTCCGGCGACGAGCGGAATGTCCGGCAAGCGGTGGCGGATGGCTTTGATGGCTTCCAGCACGCGGGAGGAATGACCGTGCGCCGTGTCAATCGCGAGCACGTCGACTTTGGCTTTGGACAATTCTACGGCGCGCTCGAGAAAATCGCCGGTGGCGCCAACGGCGGCACCCACGCGCAATCTTCCATGCTCGTCCTTCGCGGCGCGCGGGTATTCCAATTTTTTCTGAATGTCTTTCACGGTGATCAGGCCCTTCAAGTTGAAGTCCTGATCCACGACGAGCAATTTTTCGATGCGATGCTTCTGCAGAATGCGCTCGGCTTCCTCCAAAGTGGTGCCTACGGGGACGGTCACCAAATTTTCTTTGGTCATCACCGAGCTAACCAGTTGCGAATGATTTTTTTCGAAACGCAAATCGCGGTTGGTCAGAATCCCGGTCAGGCGCGAGCCGCGCGTTACGGGCAGGCCCGAAATTTTGTACTTGTTCATGATTTCCAGCGCTTGCCGGATGGTGATGTCCGGAGAAATGGTGACCGGGTCAACGATCATGCCGCTTTCCGAGCGCTTCACGCGGTCTACTTCTTCCGCTTGTTTTTCAACGGGCATGCTGCGATGCACGATGCCGATACCACCTTGGCGGGCGATGGCTATGGCCAGACGCGATTCCGTAACCGTGTCCATGGCCGCGGACGCCAGCGGCACATTCAACTTCACTTTGCGCGAAAAATGCGTGGTGGTATCCACTTCCGTCGGCAACACCGTCGAGCGGCCGGGCAAAAGCACCACGTCGTCAAAGGTGAGCGCGTCGGGAATCAAACCATCGTTCATTCCAACCTCACGTAGAAGGATCGGTCGCCTGGAAAAAGGCGCCATAATGCAACGCAGCCCAGCGGGTGCCCGCTGGGCCGTTAAAGCAACGCATCCAGATCGAAAAAATCCATCACGGTGAATGCTCCATTCTAGGGTGCGAGGCAATTGGGGTCAAGTTGAAGGCAAGGCTGGAGCGAGGCATGCCACAGAAAACACGCGGAAAAGAGCCTGTGAGACTTCCGCAGTCAAAAACCCTGGGCTGACTCGCTCGAGTCAGCCCAGGGTTTGTTCCAGATTCGCAAATGCTCGCAATTTAGAAAGTGAAGCGGAAGCCGAGCTCACCCCAAAGTGCGTGGGGGATGATGGTGCTCGACGGATTGATGAAGCCTTGTGGATGGCCGAAGTGCGCGGGATCGGCAATGTTGGCGGCGCCACCGACACCAAAGTTGTTGCCGTAGTTGGCGCGGTTTGTCAGATTGAACGCCTGCGCGAGCAGTTGCAGGTTCATGCGATCGCCGAACTTGATGTTTTTCGCCAGGCGCATATCGAGCTGGAAGAACGGCTCGCCGCGCAGCGGATCGTATTTTGCGATGGTCAGGGCTGATAGGGGTATTCCAAACCGCGTCGCGCACGTTCCGTAGAAACAATTCTGCAGATTTAGCTTAGCTTGTGCCGTCCCATCTGCTTGGCAGGTCGAACCCGGATTTGCCGCGCAATATGCCTGAACAAATGCGCCGATATAATGTGTGCCGTAGAGATAGTCAGTTATGTTGCCGGTAGGGACGAGCACAGCAGTCCCCGTACCCCCGCCTGTATTCAAAGTGTTATAGGAGTTCGTAAGGTTGTAGGGACGCGCGGAACCGAACTGCAGGATCGGTGAAAGCTGGAAGCCCTTTGGCAAATCAACGATTCCACTCACGGTCACGTGGTGCCGTTCGTCGTTGAAGTCCGGGCCCCACTCGTAGGGAGCAAACGGATTGGTCGCGAGCCTCGGATAGTTGCGGTAGGTACCACCACCGCCGTCATAGGAGTACGCCCAAGCCAACGTATAGTTCGCGTTGATGGAGAAGCGATGAGTCATGCGCTGGCGGAAGGTGAAGTTCGCGCCGTCGTAGTGCGACCGGTTAATCGACTCGTCGTTGCGTACGCTGCCCAGTTCTGGTTGGCCCGCCGCCTTAAACGCTGCATCGAGCGGACGCGTGCAGCAGACTCCGCCCACTGGAACTTTCTGGTCGATGTTGATGGTCTTGTTTTCATGAAGGCCGAGAACGTGCGTGTACTCCACCTCAATCGCCGTATTCGGATTCAGCGCCCAGCTATAACCGCCATTGAATTCCTCACTCATCGGATTGCGATAGTTGGGGTCCATCAAACGACCGATGCTGCCCGGATTGAGCTGGGAGGAGGGAGCAGCAATCGTCGGCATGGGATCGACGCCATAGCGCCATTGACCCAGCGGTATGGTGGGATTTGTTCCCGGCACGATGTCATTGACCGGGTCTGTGATGTCGAATAAGGTCTGAAAAACCGTGGTGTTGGCTTGCTGCTCCATAAACAACGGAATATTTTGGAACACGTTTCCGAAGTACAGGCCAAAGCCGGCGCGCAGGATGTGGTTCCCCCTGCCGGTCAAATCGTAGGCGAGGCCGACGCGCGGGCTGAAGTCCTTGTTGTCGTCCTGCGCAACCTTGCTGATGTAGGGATTCGTAATGGGGCTGTTGATCGCCACCAGTTCCTGATAGGTGCGGCTATTCTTGACATCCGAGCCGCCAATCAGGTTGAAGTCCTTGTCCCAACGAAGTCCAAGGCTGAGGATCAGACGATTGGTGGTTTTCCAATCGTCTTGGAAATAGAGACCTAATTGCTTGGTGGCAACCAAGAAGTATGGGTTGCCGTTGGCGATGGACATTTCCGTAACTAAGCCTGGGGTGGCAAACCCTTGTGGATAGGCGTTATTGGCATTCGCCACGACGACGCTGGGGTCGACTCCAAAGCGAATTAGAAGCGTGGGATTGAACTCAAAAAAGCCGCCTTCCACAGGATTATAAATATAGTCCACGCCGGACTTGAAGGTGTGCCGTCCAACGGTTTTCGAGAGGTCGTCCTTGAACTGCCATTTCTTCTGGAAAGACTGCTGAGGAACGTTCGTATTGGTACCAAACGAGGCATGAGGGAATATGATGTTAGGAGCACGGAGGTTGCTGTCAATGAGGTTGTTCCAATACTGATAACCAAAGGTGAATTGGTTGACCGTGGTATTGGAAAAAAGCGAGTTCCACGTCAGATTGCTCACGATCATATGGTTTCTGGTGAAGTTGCCTTCCGTCAGGTCCATGGTGGCGTCCGTCTGGTCGTTCAAGCTGTCATTGACCTGTGCGGTGTAGCTTAGGTACACATTATTCTTGCTGTTGATGACCCAGTCCGTGCGGCCGTTGTAGCGCCACTCAAAAAAGGGCCGCGCGATGGAAGCAGCCGGCTGATCCGCAAACCCGTTCGCCTTCGCGATGGTAAGTTCACTGAAAGAAGTCGGGTCCACTGTCTGTGCCTGGTGCTCGCGCTCCCGTTCGAGGGCAAAGAAGCCAAAGAGCTTGTCCTTCTTAAATGGCCCACCCAAGGATCCTCCAAACTGCTGCCGTGTATAGTCTGGGTGAGACTTAGAGGTGGTGCCATCGCCATTGGGATCCTGCTCATCGGTGTTTAGGTCCGTGGCTCGGAAATAACCAAGGAACGAACCGTGAAAGAGGTTCGTGCCGGACTTGGTGATCATGTTGATGGCGGCGCCTTGCGAACGGCCATTCACAGCCGAAAAGCGCTGCGTACTGATTTGAAACTCCTGCACCGCTTCCAAGGGCAGCTGCATGACCGGCCCGCCCACGGTATTGTCCTTGTTGTCGATCCCGTTGACCGTTACGTTGACATCCCGTCCGCCGTTGCCGTTGACCGACAAAATGGCGTAACGGTTTTTTGTGGGATCGTAAGAATCGGCAGGTTTCACCCCGGGTGCCAGGTAGGCGAGATTGGCCACGTCCCGGCCGACCATGGGGAGTTCCTCGACTTGCGTCGGCGTAATATTCTGGCTCACATCCGTTTTGGCCTGATCGACCAGCGGCGCTGCGCCGGTGACTTCGATGAGTTCCGTGGCAACGCCTGGCTTCAACTGCGCGTTTACCGTGGCTGTCTGACCAACCAGAATTTCGAGTGTTTGAACAAAAGTGGCAAAACCTGACTTGCTGATGGTTATTGTATAGTTGCCAACGGGCAACAATTCGAAGCGGTAGTCACCTGTATCGGAGGAAGCGGTTGTCCGGCTTAAATCGGTGGATTTGTTCTTGGCGACCACTTGCGCGCCCGGCACAACTGCACCCGAGGAATCCGTGACCGTCCCTTGAATTGTCCCGCTGGCGGTGGCCTGACCAAAAGCGTTGCTGCTCCCAAGGCCCAACAGCACGACTCCGATGATTAACAAATATAGAGTTTTTCTCATTTTTGATTCTTCTCCCTCGATTGCGCCAGAGCTGCAATCCTCCCCTTTTCAGGGGCTGCCTGAGGCTCACTAACCCGCCTGCATGACTGGAATCGAAAGTCCGGAGCGAAGGACGGGCCCCAAAAAACACCCCCCGGCTGGCGGATTAGTTCGCCCTAACTTCCTCTTGGAAATTAAACCTGGACCGACCACTCGCGGAGCGAGCTCAATTCTCTGTAAATCGAGCTTGCGAGTAATCGGGCAATTTATATACCAATAAGCTCTAAAAATAAAGTGCTAGTAAAGCATCAGTTTAGGCATAACGAGATGACTGGATCTCGCAGAAATATGAGATTAGGTAGATCGGGAGCTACAAATAATCATAGTTTCTAGCCGATCGAATCAGAGCGAGGTGAGCATCACAAATGCCTGCGAGCTCGGCTTGTCTCGGTCCGTATCCCTGAAATAAAGTCTCTAGATGGACCTCACGCTTCCCCCTTTCGAGCCGCATCCGCTGCTGAGAAATGGTCATGCAATGACGATTGCGGCGGCTTTCGCGCCGCGGCGATTCGATATTCGAGCGCCTGAAGCGCGGCGTTTCCAGGTGGAAAGAGATTCCTGGCTGCTGGGGCACTGCCATTGGCAGCCGGGAAAGAGGAAGGACGCGCCGGTTCTTGTTTTGGTGCATGGGCTCGAGGGTTCGAGCGATTCCAATTACATGCGCGGCATTGCGGAGAAAGCGTTTCATTGCGGATTTCACGTGGTGCGCCTGAACCAGCGGAATTGCGGCAGGAGTGAAGCGCTGACTCCCACCCTCTACAATTCGGGGATGAGCGCGGATTACCGCGCCGTGTTCGAGGAACTTTCGAACGGCGATGGGTTCGAGCAGATCTTTTTCGCGGGCTACTCGATGGGAGGAAACCTCGTCGCGAAAATGGCGGGAGAGTTTAGTTCTGCCGTGCCGCGAGCGCTGCGAGGCGTCTGCGCCGTGTGTCCGGCGTTGGATTTAGCAGCCTGCGCGGATGCGCTCGAGCGCAAGGAGAATTATTTCTACCAGCGGCACTTCGTTTCCGGATTGATGAAGCGCTATGCGCGCAAACACAAATTGTTTCCCGAGCGCTACCAACTCAATGGCCTCGGACTCGTTCGAACGGTGCGCGAATTCGACGATGTCATCACCGCTCCGCAATTCGGTTATCGGAATGCACAGGACTATTATGAGCACGCTAGCGCCGAGCGCGTGGCGGAGCAAATTTGCGCGCCCTTACTGATGATCACCGCGCAAGACGATCCGTTCGTGCCCTATTCATCCTTCGTTCGCGCAAGGATCAGCGACAATCCTGCGATTCGGTTTATTGCGCCGCAGCACGGCGGCCACTGCGGCTTCATTTCAAAACACGGCGGCGCCGAACGCTTCTGGGCGGAGCAGCGCATCGTGGATTTCTGCCAGGCACAGGCTGCGGCATGAGCGGGTACGCTTCCCCTGTTACGGGCGCGCCGCCTTTTCGCCGTCCACTCAGTAGGCGGTGATGCCGGAAGTCACGTTCGTTTGCGCATTCGCCGAAGTGCAATTGTTATAGGTATAGCCGAAGCTGTCGGGGCCGCTAGTTACGCATGCGGTTGGCTGAACATGAGCCTGTGCGGAGCTGTTGAGCGGGACGGTCAAAATCCCAGCGAAGGTGTTGCCCGAGGCGTCCTTGGACGCAATGCTCGATTCCCAGGTACTTCCGACCGGCAGCACTGTTCCCGATATTGTCTGTGTGGAAGTGTTCCAGGCGTAGTAGTCCGCAGGATTGCTGCAATTCTTCCACCAGGAGCATTGATAGCCGCTCGAGAAGTAAGTGACGGCGCCCGCTTGTCTTTCCACGGTCACAACTTGTAAAGAAAAAAGCGGGTTTCCGGCGCTGTCCAAATATTGGCGGGAACCAATGTAGTCGAAATGGTCAGTGATGAAAGTACTGCCGTTCTGCGTGACCAAGCTGGCGGCGGTGGAGTTGCAAATGGGAAAAGAACCCGCAACAGATGTCCCAATGGCGTTCAATCCTGTGTCCGTGAAGGCGATCTTCTGCGTTCCGTCCATGCTTTCGGTGTAAGAAATGTCCACCGGAACTTGCCACGAGGTGGCGTTGGTGGCGCCCGTGCAGCCGTAACTCACTATCTGTGAATAAGTAGCTTGGGCCTCCGCGGAACTGCCGATGGTCTTCGAATAATTAAAGACCGTATTGCCTTGATATGCTGCTTGAGCCGTTACCGTCGTGCTCGCTTGAGCACTGGCGTCGACAAAGGAAGCAAAGCCATGTTCCGCATTGTCGGTGGAAATCGTGATGGTGGCCGAGGCGGTATTGTTGCTGAGATCCCAGTCCCCGGGAACGGGATTTGCGGCGCTGACGTCAATCGAGTGCGTTCCCGCACCGCTGAAGATGTACGAAAATTCGCAGGTCACGCCACCTCCGGCGTCCACGTAAACGTTATTCGCTTGGTCCACGCTGTTGCCGTCGATGCCCAGCACACAAGCGGTGGTGGCCCCACTATCACCATTCAACTCGGCAATATGGGCGCGAATGTTGACCGTCTGCTGGACGATGGCCGTTTCCGGGAAAGTCAGGCCTTGCACCGCCAGATCGGGCCGCAGCTTTACCGTCGTATACACGGTCACCGGGTCGTCTTCGGGAAAGCCGCTCACGTAACTGCGCAACTGGATTTGCTCTCCGCGATAAAGAGAGGGCCAGGTAAAGCTGTAATATCCGGTAGGCCTCGCGAGATTACGGAAATATTGACTAAACAGCGCCACGCCGGATGGGGTGAGAGGTCGGAGTCGTACATAGGCGAAACTGCCCGGAGGGGTGGTGCTGGAATCCAGCTTTCCGGTGGTGAGCTCCACGGTGGTGTTGCTGTCTTTGCCGAGGAGGGCACGTGCGTTGATAACCGGAGAGCCGTCGTTTTCCCCAGTGCCGTCTGGGATGCCGCTCTCGCGGTAGTGGATGGAACTACTGATGGCGTAACTTGGAACGTTGCTTTGAGCCCACACCACTAACGGCGTGGTTCCCATAAGCAACAGCAGCGGTACGAAGCGCCTTGCAGAATTGTGCACACGAGCATGGAGCAGGATCACGTTACACCTCGAATTTACGGAAGTAATCTGCCGGGCCCCGCCGGGAAACAGGCTGGAGGGCACACCGACTGGACAAGGGCGCACCGATGCTAGTGATTGCGCGTTAGCTTCAACAATCCCATGAACTGTTGAAATCACGAGGTGAGAAACAGCAGGAGCGGACCGGGTGAACCCCCCATGCTGCTGCAGGGCTCAGCCGAGCGGTTTTTCCAGGGACAAGGCAAAACCCGGAGTTAAAAGTTGGGCGGGACCGTCCGCGGTAATCACCATGTCATCTTCACAGCGCAATCCGAATTCGCCAGGAAGGTAAATCCCCGGCTCGTTGGAAAACGTCATGCCCGGCTCGAGGACGGTTTTGCTGCCGCGCACAAGATAAGGATGCTCGTGTCCGTCGAGGCCGATCCCATGCCCGAGCCGATGCGTGAAGGTCCTGTAGCCGGGACCGAATCCGGCATCAGTGACGACTTTCCGCGCAGCATCGTCGACTGTGCCTGACAAGCGGCCGGCACGCGCCGCGTCCAAAGCAGCATCTTGCGCTCCGCGAACAATTTCAAACGCCCGCGTGATTTTTTCCGAAGGCTTGCCCAGGATTCCGGTGCGCGTCACGTCCGATTGATAACCCTCGACGGCACACCCGCCATCGATGAGAATGACATCGCCTTCTTTCAGTTTTTGTGGCTTTATGGTGCCGTGCGGCAGCGCGGCCGAAGCCCCCAGCAAGACAAGCGCGCCTCCGTGCAAGCTCATTTTCGAAAAGCCACCTCCCACCAGCTCGCCGATGTCCTCCTGCGACATGCCTTCTTTGACCGACGCAAAGACGGCGCGAAAAACGTCGAACGTGGCTTCGCAGGCCAGCCGCATGAGCTCCAGTTCGTGCGGCGACTTGCGGCCGCGGCAAGCGATGGTCACCGGATCGGCGGAAACATATTCGAGTCCCGGTGCGGCCGCGCGCAGATGCTCGAGGAACGTAAACGGGACGGTTTCTTCCACGCCGATCCGTCCAGCGCGAATTCCACGATCTGCCAGCGCCTCTGCGGCGATTTTCGTCGGACTTTGATCTTCCTGCCAGATGTGGACTTCCGCCGGGAATTGCAGCTTTTCGCGCATGCGGCTCTCTTCAAAAGCCGGCACGACGATGATGGGTTCGCCCGTGCGTGGAAGCAGGAACGCGAGAAGCCGCTCGCTCATGCTCCAGCGAATTCCCGTGAAGTAATAAAGAGAAGTTCCGGGGGCCACGAAGAGCGCCTGGTACTTCGGATCGAGATCGGTCATCAGCTTCTGAGCGTGCTCGAGCCTGCCACGATACTCTTCGGTGGTAATGGGATGAACGCGCGAGCCGAGCGGCTTGAGGCTGGAGAAAGCCTCGGGGAGAGCATCGGCTTCGCAGTTAGACGCCGCTCTGCCGAGCGGCGCGAGCCCTGCGGCAGCAAGAACTACGCTGCTTTTTAAGAATTCGCGGCGCAAAAGAGAGGGTGGAATGTTCGAAGTTTGTTTATGCATGGCGGCAAAAAGCTTTATCTTTGCCGCCTTCCCTTGTCAATAGATTGCATAGGAGACGCGAGAAAATCGATGGAGCCCCAAAAGCTCGTTCGTTGTGGAAACTCCTAGCGCCCGAATCTGGAGGATTCGAGGCTCGCCTACGGAGGCCAATTGATTACGAAGATGCCGGCTAGGAGCTTGCATGGCGTTGCGACCACTGGCCAGGAATGTAAGTAATCTCAAGCGGCTGCTCGAGCCTGAAGTCCAGCCGCGTTTCCGAGGGAATTCTCACTTGCTGGCTGTGGGTCCAGACCTGCGCGCCCGTTCCTGCGCCGCCGCCTACCGCGGCTCCAATCGCCGCGCCTTTGCCGCCTCCTGCAATGGCTCCAATCAATGCGCCCAGCACGGCCCCACCTCCGACACGTTCGGCTGTCTGCTTGCCTCGCGAAGTTCCGGCTCTCCGCACTTCACTGCTGACGACCTCGTATGTCTTGCCTTGGAACGAAATACTGGAAAGCTCCAGCCGGAGTTCGCTGCGGCCCGCCATATGGCCCGCCGATCTCGCCTCTACGAGTTTGAGATCGACATACGTCCCGGCCGGCACAACCACGCGGTTATCCACCACGACCGGCGCATCCAGCGAAGCCCTGAAAAACTGGCCTGCGTGATTACTTCTTGAGCTTATGGAGTCAATCGTCCGTACCGTCACAATGGTGTTCTCCGGCACGGTCACCGTGACCGGTTGTGCAGGCGGCGAAGCCGCGGGCTTCGCGCCCGGTCGGCGCGGCGGAGGCGGGCTCGGCCCCAGCCGGTGGTGTAGCCGATGCTTCAAGGTCGTTTTCCCGAGGCGCGATCGCCACGTTGATCTGATCGTCTACCTTATTATAGTTACGCCCTTCTCCTCTGTAGCAATCTTGTAGGCCGCCAAATGCGCCGAATCGTCCGGCACTTGCCCGGTGAGAGTGACCACATGGCCGTGCGTCGAGACGCCTACTGAAGCGTTCTTGAGCAATGGGTCGGAAGACATTTTGCCCTTGATGTCCTTGGTGATGGCAGCATCGCTTGGCAGCAATAATCGCGAGCAAGAAACGGTGAAACCGCCGGCCAGGAAAAACATGGCCAGGAAAAATCCCAACGTGCCGAGTTTGTATTTGCGCATTTACCCTCCGCGTTGGCGGTAATGACATTGGCGGGAGGACTGGGGCGGCCCGTTTGGTAGACAGCTAGAGCATCCGTTGCAGGTTAAATAACACTCAATCAAATAGATGCGGCGAGCCGCTGAGGCGCTGCCTTATTGCACCTTGCGGAAGGCCTTCTCGGATTTGCAGTTCGCTGCTCTTCGCCGCTAACGTGCATGCGAAAAAAAATGGGAGGCGCGTCTGGCAGCGCCTCCCGAAAATGAGATAGAAAAACGAAGTTCAGAAGACGAACTTCAGTCCTAAGGTCATGGACCGAACCCCGCCGCTGAAGAATTTGTCAGGCTGCAGGAAGTTCGGATCGGTTGGCAGTACGAATCCTTGCGTCGTGGTTGCGGTGGTGACACCAGCGACGCTAAAGATGTTGCCGTTGCTGAGCGCGAAGCTGGGGTGGTTGAGCACGTTGAAAACGTCTGCCTTAACCAGTAGGTACTTCCCCTCTCCGAAAAACGTCTTTTTGCCGACGGAAAGGTTCAGCACACCGAAGCCCGGTGTTGTGAGGCTGTTCCTGCCCACGGTGGCCTTGGCGCCCGGGCCCGTAACCAAGTATCTGGCATTCCCATTGACCGGTGTATAACCAATGGCAGGAAAGACGGTATTCCCGGAGGGATCGCTTGGATCGAAGCAAGCCCCACCAGCGGCTACGCCCGTGGGCGTGGTGAATGCGCCTGGACCGCCATTCGATAGTCCGGTCACCCCACCTGGCAACTCGCATACGGCGTAAACATCGGAACCGGTCCTGCCGCTTCCGAAAGGATTGAACACCACGCGGTCGCCGGCAGAATCGCCGTTGCCATTCGAATCGATGCCGGACTGGAGTGTGACCGGCTGACCGGTCTGCGCCAGGACCACAGAGCCCAGTTGGTAGCCGTTCAGGATGCCTTTCAGGAGGCTACTCTCAGTCTTGGCTTTCGGAACATCATAGACCCACGAGAGAGCTAGTTTGTGTCGAACGTCCAGATCCGAACTTGCCCAATCGTCTGCGAGCCGGTTCGTATCCTGAGCGCGCCGGGGGTTGAGAAGACTGGTGAAGAACTCGTTCGTCGAGCTGTCTGTCGTGTGGGAATAGGTGTAATTGGCGTTGAACGTCAGCCCGTAGCGTGACCGCTGCATGAAATTCAACGATCCAGCATGATATTTGCTCCCTCCCAGCGGCGGATCAGAGGTTAGATTCCCCCGGAAGCCGCACGTCTTCGCGGACCCATCTGTGCAAGGAAAATTGGCATAAATGTTCGGGTTGAAACTATTAAAGGGCCCATCGGTGGGTGTGCTGGCGTTCCATGTCGCCGGCACATCGGATGACTGCAGAAACGTTGGCAACGGCGCAACGCCCGCGTCGAAGGCGCTTTCTTTATTGCGCCTGAACTGAACCGGCAGTTCCAAACCGCGCGTGCCCAGATAACGGACCTCGACGGTGGCGTTTCGATAGACTTCGTGTTGTACGCCGAGTGACCAAGTCAGGATCTTAGGCATGACCGTGTCGTCGATGTAGGCAGTGGTTAGGCCGCGCGTCTGCGCTTGATTAGCAGGGGCAAGGTACGTTGCGGGCAGCCCGCCGTTCTGCAGGAAACCAGTGCCGCCATTGGTGCACCACAACGGGGGAGTAGTCAAAGAGCAGGCTGAGGCTTCGTCCATTTCGCTTTGCAATTGCGGCGGCAAAGTGATGGAGGCGAAGTTCTGGAACTTCCAGCCGTAGGAAATTCCGCCGCCACCACGAATCGAGGTCTTGCCCTTGCCCGTTGGGTCGTAAGCAAACCCCATGCGTGGGCCAATGTTGTTTTTGTCCGTCTTCGGCCGCCCGAAGGTGATCACACCCGGAACGCTCGAAATGGCATTGAGGGCTTGCGCGTTGGAACCCACTGGGTTGGTCCAATATTCGTAGCGCACGCCAAGGTTTAAGGTCAAGCGCGGATTAAACTTGAAATCATCCTGGGCAAATCCAGCAAACAAACTCTGTGTGCCCAAGAAGCTTCCGGTACCCGCGCCGCGCAGCGTTCTGCTCGGTATGTCCGGAACGAGATCGTTGATGAACGTTTGCGTCGTCAGGTACCAGTTGTCTCCGTTGCTCCGGGGCAGGAAAAACTGCGGATAAATGAAATGCGTATATTGCCCGCCGAACTTGAAGGTGTGCTTGCCAACCGACCAGGAGGCAGTGTCAAGGAGCTGGTAAGTATTTTGTTGCTGATGCTGAATGTCCGAAGGACCGATCGTGTTGAAACCAAGGTCTCCGATGGTGACATCCCCGGGACACACGCTGCAATTGTTCGTCAATCCCAGGAAGAAGAACGAGTATTGCAAACGCAAATCATTGACCCAATGGCTGTTGATGGTCCAAGTGTCCGTAAGAGCAATCTTGCGATTGTGAATGGGTTCATTCTGATTGAAGACCGCCTGGGTGGAGTTCACGGGCAAGATGAACTTTTCCTGGTTAAAAGTGAAGCGCGCACCAAATTGATGCTTCCCCATCGTATAGTCCGCATTCATCTGGGCGTCATGCTCCCGCTGAAACACTGGACTGATGATGGTGAGATTTCCGATGGGAACTCCCGCTCCATTGACGGGTATCGTGCCCGCGTCATTCGCGGGAGCTACCGGGAAGTTAGCCAGAATGTTGGAGACCGCTGTATCCGCCGCCATAGACTTCAGAGTGTTTAAGCCGCTTGCAGTAGGCGCCAAGAGCGGTGTCGGGCTTCCCGCGCCATGCAGCGTGGTGTATTCGTACGCGCCAAAAATGAATAGCTTATCTTTGACAATGGGACCGCCGAGAGTTCCGCCGAAACGGTTGTTGTCAAAGTCCGGCACACCAGGGATCGTCCCGCCGGCGATGGCTTGCTTGGTCAACTGGTCTACAGAATTGTAATTTTTGTTCTGGTTGTACCACTCACCGGAGCCGTGCCAATTATTGGTGCCGGTTTTCGTAACCAACGTAAATTGACCGCCCGACGAATGGCCGTACTCGGCGCTAAATTGATTCGTCTGCAGGTTAAACTCGGCAACCGCGTCCGGAATTACCGTCGAATTGGGTCCGGTTACGCCGAGATTGTTATCATCCACGCCATCGATGACGAAATTGTTTTCGCGCGGACGCGTCCCACCGACCGATCCGCCTACTCCGGTTACGCCTCCGGGCTGCGCCACGACGTTCGGAGCCAGCACTGCCAGATTCAAAGGGCTGCCGTTCAGCGTGCCACCGGCTTGGGGAAGGTTGGACACGTCACTGGCGTTGAATTCCTGGGCCAGCGAGGAGGAGGTGGTCTGCACTTGTACCGATCCCGCGTTGACTTCAATGGTCTCGGTGGCCACCCCCAGCTCCAGTTGCGCGTCCGCTACGTTATCTCGATCCGCCAACACCGCAACATCACTGTAAGCTCCCGCGGAAGTCGTGACCGTCTTTGTGGAGACTCCCGTTTCCTTATTAATGGCTGTAACCTGCGCATTCGCCACGGCCGCGCCTGCTGGGTCAAGCACCTGTCCCCGGAGCGTCCCAGTTGTTCCCTGGCCAAAAGCGACCACAGAAAAAAACAGCGTCGCCGCCGAAGCCAACAGCGCAAAAACTGCGCCCTTCCGGCGATAGGCTGAGTCGCGACAATGCCCAGTCCCTATTGTTCTTTCAAAATTCATTGCTCCCCTCCCTCTTGAATGAGAAATCAATCCACCCGCCTCGACACCTTGCAGCCTCGAACCTGCACACCAAAATCCGGCTGGAAAGCGATGATTCAGGTTCAGGTCAGCGAAGCAATTTGCAGGTCAAGCGCCACTGGGTTGTGGCAGCAAGATTTAGATTTTTCTATGACTTGCGGGCCAACTTGGAGGGGCCAAAATCTAAACTTCGATACTTTTGGAGGATTTATCTAATTTAGATTCAAGTATGCGGAGATTCACTGTGCTATGGAGATTCACTATCCTATAAGAATTGACAAGTCTTTCTCTTTTCTGGTCTCCGTAACCCAAAACCAACAACTAAGAACTAACCGCTGAAACCGCAAACGGCGAACGGCAAACATCAAGCTACTCCGTGCGGATCGCCAGAATGTCTTTGCCTCGAATGCGAAGTTCGATGCCCAAGGGCGGGCGCAGATCCGAGCCCTGCACAATCGCTCCGCGCACAAAAAAATTCCCCGGAAGAGTGCTTATCTTAAGGGGATCGAAAAGCGCGCCGCTGCAAGGATTGCCCACCATGGGATGTTTCGCGAACCGAAAACCGTAATCGGATTTCAGCCTCGCCAGGTCGGTGACGTACTCCAGCTTGCAGTCCCCGTACGGGGCATTCATTGAAAAAGCCCAATAGCCGCTGGCTTGCGAAGCGGAGCCCGTTGGCAAACGAATGAGCATTGCGGGAACGTTTTCGCCGCTGAGTCGGTTGCGAATGAAAAACGGCTTGGAGGACCAGGGCTTGGCCACTTCCTGGACTTCCGCGATGCCCGGCGCGGTGTCGGTGGCGTGCGGCAGCAAAGTGCTTGGGTCCGGAGCAGGCGAAGGAACGTCGATTTGCGGCTGCTGATCGGGGGCTTTAGGCGCCGTGGGCCGGGGGCGGAGCGCCCAGCGCGCTCCCAGGAACACAGCGAGCAGCACCGCGATAAGGCCGATTCCAAGTTTGAGAGCAGAATCGTGGGAGGCCGCCGGTTGCGAGCCGTGCGCGGGAACGCCGGGGATTTGCGGCATGTCTGCTTTGAAGCGGTCCGGTGGGGGCTGGTCGGGCATAAGGCGGCGGCTTGATTTTATACTGGAAAGGCATTTCATATTCAAAGACAAAGTAAAGCGTTGACCATTTGGCTAGCCTGGCCGCCAAAAAGGGAAGGCCAGTTGGCCCTCCCTATTTTGTTGCCCAAACTCGTTGAATGGGCACAACTCCCAGGCCAGCGCCGGACCACTGCCGCTCGGGCACAGAAATGTTTCCAAACCGGCAACAAAATCTGTTATTGAGATGGGTACAGGACGCGCGGGGAGGCTTGTTTCACAGGAGTCGAGAAACTAATGTAGATTGTGTCCCTGCGTCCTGTGGGAAAGCGGGAAGAAACCACGGATTAGGAAGGGATTAGGCAGAATAAAGAAGCATAGGTAGCAGTGAGATTCCGGAGCAAGACGGTCGACAGGGATGAGTCCTGAAACACAAACCGGAGCGAGGGCGTTTGTCCGCAGTTTGAACATTCTGCTGAAGTTCGCGCGGTTGTACGAGTTTGGCCACGCCAAGACGACGGCGCAATTCGAAACGGCCTGGAGAGAGCTACGGCAGGCGCTGGAGGCCAGCGGCGGCAGCGGCGTGCTGCTGGGCGCCTCGGGGCACCAGATTTTGCTCGACGGCGTGCCCATGGGCTCATCCGCCGGCGAGAAAAGCTTCGCACAACTGCTGACTTCCTCGGGAATCGCCAGCATTCACTTTTCCACTTCCGTGTCTCAAGCGCAATTTGCGCGTTTCGTGCGCGCGTTTCCCAGCGGAAACGCCAAGCCGTCCGCATTAGCCGAACAACTCAAGACCGCGCTGGGCGGAGACACGAGCATCAAGATGAATGAAATCCGCTACGTGGCGGAAGACTCGTCGGTAGCGGGAATCAAAGTGGCTGCGCAGTTGACGGCGAAGGCGCTTGGGGCTCAGGGCGACAAGTTCCGGGAATTCTTTGAAGATCCCAACAAAATGTTGCAGATGATTCTGGCAGCCGAAAGCGCCCGTTCAGGCGGAGGGGGAGCAGGAGCGGGCGGACCAGGGCACGGCCCGGGAGGTTCGGGTCCAGGATTTGGCCTTGGCGGCGGGGGAATGGGCGGAAGTGGGGGTAGTGGATCAGGTACAGGCAGAGGGGACACGGGATCAGGAGGTTCTGGCAGCGCTGGCACAGGCACCGGTGGCGGAGGCTTGTGGGGGGCCGGAGGCGGTGGGACTGGTGTTAGTGGAGAACCAGGAGGTGGCGGCAGTGGCCCCGGAGGCGATACGGGTCCAGCAGGAGGCACCGGGCACGGAGGAGCCGGAGGGGGTGGCGGAGGGACGGGAACCGGCATTCCGGGTAAATGGCTGACGGCATCGGCGTTGCTACGAGGCGAAAAGAGTGGGCAGGGACTTGGTGGAGGCAGCGAAGGCGGCTACCGAGTTGAAGAGGAAGAGGTCCGCTCGATGCTCGGCTTGTTTGCGCAATTGGGGAAGGCGCGGAAGGATCCTGATTCACGCATGGACGTGCCAACGTTCCAGTCGCGTTTGAGCGCCATGCCCGTGCGCGCGCAATACACGTTGCAGCAGGCGCTGGCGGGACTGGCGGCGCAGGCTCCCGATGCCAAACCCGACAAACCGATGCTTCTCAAGCTGGCAGAGCATGTGGCCATTCGCTTCGCGCTGGACAGTTACGAGCGCGGCGAGTTGCGCGTGAATGCGGTGAAGCAGCTGCTGGACCGCATGAACACGGAAATCGAAGCGCTGCGCAAAATCCTTTCGACGCAGGAACAGATGATGGCCCAGGCGGGGCTCTCCGTGCAGTCGTACACGGAACTGCTGGACCAGGAATTCTGGGAGCAAGTGCCGGAAGAAAACAAAAAGGAAGTGCTCACCTCGGACGAAGCATGGTGCGTGCCGCCCCGGAACGTGCGGGCATTCCTGGAAGAGATGCTGCGGCGCGGTGAATTGAAAACAGCGAACGAAATCTTGATGAAATACGCATCGTGTATCGGACTGGAAGCGCCGGAAGCACGACGAACCACAGCGATCGGGCTTTCCGATTTGGGGGAGCTGTACGGCAGTGGCGATGGCAGCGCGCTGATGGAAGCCATCCGGCGCGTGGGCAACCAACTGGCCATTGAGCGCGAACCGGAATTGCAAACGCTGGTCGGAGCGGCGTTTGTGCGCTTGAGCCAGGAAGCGGCTTCGAAGCGCTGCTACCCGGCGATGCAACAAGCGCTGGCTTCGCTGGAAAGCGTGGAAGCGCAGCGGCCCGGATCAACACAAAGCTTGCGGCCGCGCATCGGCGCGGAAGAACGTCTGCCCGAATTCATCGAAGAGGCCATGCGCACCGGCCAAATCGCCGACGGCATGATGGATATTCTGGGACTCATGCCCAAGGCCACGATTCATTACGTAACCAACCGCTTTGGGCATTGCGGATTCCGGGAAGATTGCGAACTGCTTTGCACGGTGATCCGCAATCTTGGAGAAGATGCCATACAGCGGCTGGTTGAAACGCTGCAGACGGCTCCCGCGGGAGAAGCAGCTGAAACCATTGGGTTGCTAAGCCAACTCTCACCGGAAACCGTTGAGAAGGTGTTGCCGGTAAGGTTGTCGCAGTGGCCCCGCTCATCTCACGACCGGACTATTCGCCAGCTTTCCGGAGCGCCCCCCGAGCAACGGGCGCAGCTGCTTGTCGCCATTTACGATTCGCTTGATCCTTTGATTCGTCCGTTGGCTATCGATGAAATGGGCATGAGCGGACAGGCCAAATGCATCTCCAAGCTCATTGCGCTGCTGCAAGAAGATGACACCATGGGTTTTGCTCGAGTGAAGGTCATCGAGGCCCTGGGACGGCTGCGTGCGACCGCGACGAACGCGTTGCTCCAGCACATTCTGGAGAGCAAGCAGG
>QHYI01000136.1:0-55758 GCA_003223245.1 Acidobacteriota bacterium | reverse complement strand
GCCCTGCTTCATATAGACAAGGCTGTTGGAATGCAAGTCGTGGCCGCGTGCGGGATCGACCGCAAGGAAATGACGCTCGAACCAGCGGATCCGGAAGCCAACGCCTCGGTGATCCGGCAAAGGCGTTATGCCCGCGTAAAACTGTCACGCAACCTGGTGGCCGTAACAACCAATTTGCGAGAAAACTTCCGATTGAGCATCCCGGAATTGAATATGGGCGGCGGCATCGGCACTGGAGAGCGCCATCTGGCGCCCGGATCGCTGCTGAGCTTGAAGTTCTCGCGGCACATAAAGGCCCAGGCGCTCGTGCGCGGAGCGCGCCCGCAGGCAATGGCTTTTGAATTCGTGGATATGGATCTGGAAGAGCGCTACCGCCTCCGCAAACTGCTGCTGGAACTGGGTGGTTTGCCCCTGATTGCGCAGGTCACCAATCGCAGCCGCCGCCGCGGGCGAGTGGCGGTCGTGAGGACGTAACTCCTTATCCATCAATAGCTTTCGGCCAACGGGCCGCCCTTCCCTACCTGTTCCTCCCTGCATAACCCGTTCGTTGGGGCAGCGGCCATGCCCGTCCGAAGGGCTTCGTGACGTGGGAGACACCAGGAACTGCCGTACCATTGCGAGGAAACACCGGCTGGAACTACGGTACTAAACAAGGAGTCCTGTCTCGTAAACCAACAGAGCCGATGAAATCGGATCCGAAGACAGCAGCAGGGCGCGCCTTCGTAAAAAGCTTGAACATCCTGCTGAGGTATGCCCGCCTGTACGGTTTCGAGCATTCTCGAACAATACAGCAACTCTGGATTGCTTTTGAGGAGCTCGTGACGGCTATCCCACCCGAGGGTGGCCTGTTGTTGGGAGCAGCAGGTTCCCGGCTCCTGCTGGATGGTGTGGCGCTGGAAGACGCGACGGAAAGGCAATTTGCTCAGTTGCTCTCCGCGGCAGGGCTCGCGAGCATTCAGTTCTTCAGGAGTGTCACACAGCAAGAACTAGCTCGCTTCGTGCAGGCGTTTCCCACAGGCAAAACCAAGCTTTCTGAACTTGCCCAAGAATTGAAAGCGGCCCTGGCAGGCGCACAGGGAATCCGCATCAATGAGATTTTCTTCGTAGCTGCGGATTCTCGCCTTAAGGAATCCACGATTGCGGCGCAACTGGCCACAGCTTCCTTGGGAAACGATCAAGCACATGTGAAGGAATGGCTCAATGATCCGAAAACACTGCTGGAATTGATTGCCGCAGCACAAGGTTCGAAGAGCTCTGCTGAGGCCGGAAGCGAACCACGTGCCAGAGACAAGAAGGACCCGAGCAGGGCCGGCACAACCGCGGCACCCAGCATATCCAGCGCTGCCAAGCCGCCTGAGGATGAAATCTTAAATGTGCTTGGGGCTGTGAGGAATTTAGGGCGCATGACCGTCAGCGAAGGACGCGGGGGCACGGGCCCAAGAGATTTGCAAAAGCAGGTGGCACAAATGCCAGCCAAAGTGCAGGAGGCGCTGCAGCAAGCGCTCACCACGCTCGCGGCACAAGCGCCCAATGCCAAGCCGGATGAATATGTCCTCGTGCAGCTCGCGGAACACCTGGCGATCCGTTTTGCGCTGGAACGCTTTGAGCGCGGGGAAGTGAAAGTCAACGCGGTTCGCCAGATGCTGGACCGCTTGCACCAAGAGGTCGAAAATCTTCGCAAAATCCTTGGTGAGCATGAGGACAAAATGACCGAGGCGGGAATACTTTTCGAGTCGCGCCGCGAAATCCTCGATCGCCAGTTTTGGGCGGCGGTTCCGGAGCGCGGAAAGCATCAGATCCTACTCTCCCACGAGGCCTGGTGCATTCCGCCGCACAACGTGCAGTCCTACGTCAGGGAGCGAATTACAAAAGGTCACATTGTCGAGGGCGTGGACATTCTGAGAAATTACGCCACCTGCATCGAGAGCGAAAATCCGGAAGCGCGCAAGAAAACCGCCGTGGGACTGGCCGAGCTATCGGAGTTTTATGCCAATGCTGATCCCGAGTTGCTCAAGGTGGCGCTACGGCGCGTGGGGCTGCGGCTTAGCGTCGAGCAGGATGGCGAAATTCAGGGACTGGTGAGTGCGGCATTCGTCCGGCTGAGCCAGCAAGCAGCAACCAGCCGCCATTTCCCGGCGATGGAACAGGCGCTCGATGCGCTCACAAGTGTGGAAGCGCAGAGGCCCGGCATTGCCAGCAGCCTCCGCATCAAGATGGGAATTGAGGAGCGCATACCGGAATTTGTGGACGAAGCCTTGCGCGCGCGGCCGCTGGCGGCAGGACTGACGAAAATGCTGAAAATGTTGCCGCAAACTACGATGGAGCAACTCGCCATACGCTTCAACCGCTGCAGTTTGCGCGATGAATCCGAACACGTAGCGAATTTCGCCGCCGACCTCGGCGAGGAAGCTGTGCAATATGTGCGGGGCACGGTACGCGGCGGACCGCCGAAGGAAGCCGCCGAGATGGTGGGGCTGCTGAGTCGGCTCGATCCGCAATGCTTAATGGTCTTTCTGCCCAGCCGCATGAAAGATTTCTCCAGCGCAGCGCAAGACCGCGTGGTGCGGCAGATTTCTGCCAGCGGCGCGGCAACAAGATGCCGCATCCTGATGGAATTGCTGGATCATGTGGATTCGCTCGTTATGCCCCTGGTGGTCGACGAAATGGGCCTGACGGGCGACCGAGAAGCGCTCGGCCGATTGCTGACTATCGGCGAAGGCGATTTGCCGAACGAGGCCGCGGAATTCTTGCGCGTCAAGGCCATTGAAGCCCTGGGGCGAATCTACGCCCCGGATACGCTGACGAATCTGAAGCGCATTGTCGAAACAAAGAGAATCGTCAGTTGGGCGTACCCGCAGGAGCTGCGCATCGCGGCCATGCAGGCCCTCGAAAGGTTGGACCCGGAATGGGCGGGGGATTTCTGGCCCAAGAGCGGTATCGACAGCGAAGACTTAATGCTCGCTCCTCTGGACGTGCCCGAGCAATCGCAATTTGTGCGCCAACGGCGGCACCAACGAGTCAGGTTGCAAAAGCCCGTGCGGGCCATCAGCATGAACCTCAAAGAAAACTGCTCGCTGGAAATCAAAACGGCCAGCCTAAGCGGCGGGCTGGCGACCGTCAGCCGCCACCTGGCGCCTGGAACGCCCGTGCAGCTCCGGCTGCAAGTCGGCATGCGTCATATGCAAGCTATCGCCATGATGCGCGATTATCGCGCCGAGGATATGGCCTTCGAAATCGTGGACATGGACCTCGAAGAGCGCAGCAAGTACCGCCGCCTCCTCGCCGGTCACCTTTCCCACCACGCGTCGGAAACGGAAGTCCCTAAATGACAGCCAAGAAAACTAGGGCCCAGGCGCACCGGTGCCGCACCCTACCGTTCTCGCGGTGCGCATTTTGATTTTCTCTTCGTTCGACTTTTGTTCATCAACATCCCTTGGCCCCTTTCTTGGCGCTTCCGCGTACAACCAGTTAGAATAGACTGATTGCACTTGAGGTAAGAAAACCGCCTTCGCGGACGTACCTCTAAGAGAACCGATCGGAGATCGGCGATCCC
Organism: Acidobacteriota bacterium; assembly: GCA_003223245.1. Classification (GTDB taxonomy): domain Bacteria; phylum Acidobacteriota; class Terriglobia; order Acidiferrales; family UBA7541; genus Acidiferrum. The sequence goes on along the minus strand of QHYI01000136.1, from coordinate 52,205 downwards.
TGAAAGACCGTCAGGAGACGGCAAGATCCGCTCATGGACTTAACCAAGTTTTTAGATGATGTCATCGCTTGGTTTATCGGCACCAAGCACGAACGCGACATCAAAAAATTGCAACCGGTCATCGCGGCCATCAACGCGAGCGAGCCGGAAATCCAGGCGCTCAACGCGGAAGACCTCACAACGCGCTATGCGGAGCTGCGCAAGCAGGTCCAGGAGCGCCTGAAAAACACCGATCCCGAAGATAAATCCTACAAAGAGAAATTGCAGGCGGCCATCGAGCCAGCCATCGTGCCCACGTTCGCCCTGGCGCGCGAAGCGGGCCGCCGCTTCCTGAACATGCGGCATTTCGATGTGCAGCTCATCGGCGGCATCGTGCTGCACGAAGGCAAAATCGCCGAAATGAAAACCGGCGAAGGCAAAACGCTCGTCGCCACGCTCCCTGCGGTGTTGAATGCGCTGGCCGGGTGCGGCGTGCACATCGTCACGGTAAATGATTACCTGGCGCGGCGCGACGCGGAATGGATGAGCCCGCTTTACAAAGCGCTGGGCTTGACCGTTGGCGTGATTGTGCACGATTTGGACGACGACCAGCGCCGCGCCGCGTACGGCGCGGACATCACCTACGGCACGAACAACGAATTCGGGTTCGATTACCTGCGCGACAACATGAAGTACGATCTCAGTCACTGTGTCCAGCGCGGGCACCACTTCGCCATCGTCGACGAGGTGGACTCCATCTTGATCGACGAGGCGCGCACGCCGCTGATTATTTCCGGCCCGTCCGAAGAGTCCACCGACAAGTACGTCAAAATCGACAAAATCATTCCCAAGCTGATTCAGGAAATTGACTACACCATCGACGAAAAACACCGCACCGCGACGCTGACCGAAGAAGGCGTGAGCAAGTGCGAGCGCCTGCTGGGGCTCGGCAATTTGTACGATCCGCAGCACATGGAAACGATTCACCACGTTTATCAGGCGCTGCGCGCGCACACGCTGTACAAGAAAGATGTCGATTATGTGGTGAAAGACGGCGAAGTCATCATCGTCGATGAATTTACGGGCCGCCAAATGCCTGGGCGCCGCTGGTCCGACGGTTTGCACCAGGCCGTGGAAGCCAAGGAAAACGTGAAGATCGAGCGCGAGAACCAGACGCTCGCGACCATCACCTTTCAGAATTATTTCCGCATGTATAAAAAGCTTTCGGGCATGACCGGAACGGCGGAGACCGAAGCGCCGGAATTCAACAAGATTTACGGCTTGGATGTGACGGTGGTTCCGACGAACCGGCCGTTGATCCGCATCGAAGCTCCCGACGTGATTTATCGCACGGAAAAAGAAAAGCTTCACGCGGTGGTCAACGGCATCCTCCAGGAAGATAATTCCTTTGCAAATGGCATCCGGCATTATCACGAGCGCGGGCAGCCCGTGCTGGTGGGCACGATTTCGATCGAAAAATCAGAAAACGTTTCTGAACTGCTGAAAAAAGCCGGCATTCCGCACCAGGTCTTGAACGCAAAGCAGCACGAGCGCGAATCGCGCATCGTCGCGCAAGCAGGGCGCAAAGGCGCGGTCACCGTGGCCACGAACATGGCTGGCCGCGGCACGGACATTCTGCTTGGCGGCAATCCGGAATTTCTGACGCGCGAGCACTTCCTGAAAAACAAGCTAGCGATTCCGTCCGCAGCAGCGCCCGCGGTCATTAGCGCGGATTCTTCCAACGGCAACGGTGCGCAACCCGCCGTGCAAATGGTGTTGTTCCAGCACGAGGGCAAGATCTTCCAGGTTCCATCCGACCAATGGAAGCCGGTGTACGACCAGTTCGCCGCGCAGTGCAAAGCGGAACACGATGAAGTGGTGGCGCTCGGCGGGCTGCACATTCTCGGCACGGAGCGCCACGAAGCGCGGCGCATCGACAATCAGTTGCGCGGGCGCGCCGGCCGCCAGGGCGATCCTGGCTCGTCGCGCTTCTTCATTTCGCTCGAAGACGATTTGGCGCGAATTTTCGGCGGCGAGCGCGTGAAGCAGTTGATGTACCGCCTGGGCATGACCGAAGGCGTGCCCATCGAATCGCGTATGGTTTCGAAACGCATCGAAGAAGCGCAGAAATCCGTGGAAGCGCAGAATTTTGAAGCCCGCAAACATTTGCTGGAGTACGACGATGTGATGAATAAGCAGCGCGAGACGATTTACGCGATTCGCCGCTCTGCTCTGGAAGGAAAAGATCAGCGCGATTACGTGTTGCAAATTGCGGAAGACCTGGTGCGCGAACTGGTGGAAACCTACTGCCCCCGCGAGCAGCATCCCGCTCAGTGGAACACCGCGCAGTTCCTTGCGGAAGCGAACGCGCAGTTTGGGCTCGACATGAAGGCGGCCGGCGCAGATTCGGGCTCGCTGGGCCACGATGAACTTCTGAACGCTGCGGCGGCGGCGGTCACCAAGCGGTACGAGGAAAAAGAAAAGCAATTCGGGACCGATCTGATGCGCTGGCTCGAGCGCCGCATCATCCTCGACGTGGTCGATTCGCAATGGAAGGACCACTTGCTCTCGCTCGACCATTTGAAAGAAGGCATCGGGTTGCGCGGCTATGGGCAGAAAGATCCGCTGGTCGAGTTCAAGAAGGAAGCGTTCGTGCTGTTCGAAGACATGATGGCGCGGATCGACAACGAGACGATCCGCTATCTGTACCACATTCAATTGCAGCAGGGCGAGCCGGCGCAAGCGCGCGAGCCGCGCCGCGAGCCGCCGCGGCAGCCTCCCAGCGCCGCTGCAGCGGCAGTTGCCAGCGCGGCTGCGCGTGCAAGCGAAGAGCCACCGGAAAACTTGCCCGGATTTGCGCGGGAAATGGAACGCCGCCATCAGCGGCAGCAACAGAATTTGCAGTATCAAACGGGTCCGGCGCAGGCGGAAGCCCCAAAACCGGTGCGCGCGGGCGCGAAAGTCGGGCGCAATGATCCTTGCCCGTGCGGGTCGGGTAAAAAATACAAGAAATGCCACGGGGCGTGAAGAATCGAAATTCGAAATTAGAAAATGGAAATTCGAAAGCCGAAACTGGGAAATCGAAATTCGAAAATCGCGTGATGAGTTATGGCGAATCCATCGAGTGGACGCCGCGTTGGATAAAGGCACGATTCCTCGCTACGCTCGGAATGACAAGGCTTTAAGTATTGAGGAGAAAAGCGTAAACCATGCCGCCAGGCCCAGCACCGCAGCAGATGCCCGAACGCCAGCCGATTCCCGGCGTGAAAAACCTTGTCGCGATTGCCAGCGGCAAGGGCGGGGTAGGCAAAACCACCGTCGCGGTGAACCTCGCGCTCGCGCTGGCGACGCTAGGGCATGGCACCACGAAGGAGCCGCAGGCCACCGCCGACCGGCACATCATCCCGGTCGAATCGCAGGGCTTGAAAATGATTTCGATGGGCCTGCTGAATCCGGGCGACAAGCCGATGATCTGGCGCGGACCGATGCTGCACAACGTGATCACGCAGTTTCTGCGCAGCGTGGAATGGGGCGAGCTGGATTACCTGATTATCGATCTGCCGCCGGGCACGGGCGATGTGCAGTTGACGTTGATTCAGACCGTGGCAGTGACCGGAGCGGTGGTGGTCACTACGCCATCGATTGTAGCGCTCGCGGACGTGCGCAAAGCCATTGAAATGTTCCGTCAGGTGAATGTGGAAGTGCTGGGTGTTGTCGAAAACATGAGTACGTTTGTGTGCCCGCATTGCGGCAAGCCCGTGGACATCTTCGGCCACGGCGAAGGCTCGAAAACGGCGACTGCGTATGGTGTGCCGGTGCTGGGCGAAATTGAAATTGATCCGCGGATTCGCGTTGGCGGCGATACGGGGAAGCCGGTTGCGGCGCTCGGGGAGCACGGCGCTGGGGCGAAAAGCCTTTACACGGTGGCGCGCGCGGTGGCGAGACGCCTGGAAGAAGTTGCCGCGACGGCCAGCGGCCCCTCGGTTCAAATCGATTGACGCGGCTTTCCACTCAGAACGGTTGGGCCGGTCCAGGAGGCCTATGAGCGATATTTGTGCTCAATTTGTGGGCGTCGAGCTCTATTTTGAAGATTTAGAGCGTGCCAGGACGTTTTACCTCGACCTACTGGGCCTGCGCATCTCGGAGGAACAGCCCGGTCACCATGCCAAGTTTGACTTCGGCGCTGGGTTTGTCTGCCTGGAAACCAAAGGTTCGGAGTCCTACCCCTCTCGCGATAAGGCGGTGCTTTTCTTCGAGGTGCCCGATCTGCAAGCGGCAATCAACGCCATCGGCCCGAATCGGTTCGTACGGACGGAGCCTCATTGGGCTGCCCTTCACGATCCGGAAGGGCACAACATTCTGCTCCTAGAAGCCAGTCGAAAGTGACGGGCACCTGCCGGCGGGTAGTGTCCTAATTTGATTTTCCTCACGGTCGTTTTCCGTTGAGTGCGGCATTTAACGTGCTCCGTATCCATTCCGAAAGACTCTGATTCACCGCCTTTGCCTTTGCTTCCATCACTCGCAAAACGTCCGGTGCAAAGCGAACGGGCACGATGCGTCCCATAGCCTTACCCTTGGGCAGCTTTGGCCGTCCCGCTTTCCTAGCTTTCTTCTGTTGGCTCAAGGCTTCTAAACTCCTGAACGATTGCTGCTCTGACTGCCGCCGCTGCCGACGTGATAGGCTCAACGTGCAAGACCGTGACATGCCGCCTAGGTTTTGTCGGGTCGTCCGTATCGTGCGCCCAAGCGTATGCCCTAGTAGCCTTCGGATGGCCGTGCAATGCGAAAACTTCCACGATACCTTCCCAAACGGTCTTTCCCTGAAACGTCTCTTTCACATGCACGCTCTCAATATGCGTAGCGTCAGCACCATGCAAACGCTGAATTATCTCCCGTAGTTCTTGAATCTGATTCACACCGCAGCCTCTATCAGATCGCCAACGCTCCAAAAACTCTTCTCAACACCCGCTGCCATTGCAGGAGTGCAGCGCAAGGTTCCATGACCCTTTACAAGATTGTAGTACGCGAAGTGCAGCGCGACAGCAGCCTCGAAATTCTCCAGCTTCTTGCTGAATGCATAAGTAAGGCGAGTCAAACGACGCATATGCAGGCGGGTCGTTCCATTCAATGGCTCAACATAGCTAGTGGACGCCAACGCCATATCGGGGAATCCAGTGACGGACTTCTTTTCCGTGATAACGATTTCCGGTGCACTGAACCTCCGCTCGGGAAGGTGTGAATCATCCGTGACGTAAGTCTTGATGATTTGAGCGAAGTCAACGTTAGCGCCGAATGCTACCTCGATTGCCTCCACGTAGGCTCTCAGGGCATCGCTGGAGATTTGCACGCGGTTCTTCATCCGTGAGGCTACGTCAGATACAAATGCATTGGCTGTCATTAGGTCACGCTTTCCCACTTTGAATGATGGCACTAGCTTTGTCTCGGAATCTATCGCGCAAAACGTCCACGCGTCACCAAGTTCAGGGTTATCCTCCGGGCGCATGTGACGTTCCTTCTTGCCGATGAATCCCCAAATTTCATCGAACTGGAGATGCTGGCAGGACAGGTTGCGCATTTTATGGTCCAGCAGAGTAGCACAACCTTGGCCAATGTGAACGCCAAGCCGCATGATCGTATCGCGATGGACGCCTGTTATGCGCTCAATCTGCCGGATTCCAGAGCCTTCAGCCAACGCGCTAATTACCGCAACTTGTTTGTCAATGCTTAAGACGTTCGCCATATGCGCTCTTCCTCTAACTATTAATGTATTACAGTAATTAGGTCTTGTCAAGAAGTATTTGTGTGTTACACTTTTTCCGTGGGTTAGTAAGCCACAGGAATACTCCAAGCCCAAAGTAGTAGAGCAGTAGAACCGACCACACTGCTTTTTCAGAGGTAGGGAATATGTCGGAACTAGAATCCTTGGCATCACGCGCGAGTGAGCTAACTTCGAAGGTTGATTTCTGGAATGCGGCGGTTCTATGGGCGCTGTTAATCACATTTGTCGCTGCTGGTGCCATCGTATTCAGCCAAAGGCTGGCGTTCGTACGCGCTAAGGAGTTATCGGATGTACAAGAGAAAATATCCGATATTAAAGAAGCAACCGCACGCGAACGAATTGCCAATTTAGAAAATGAATCTGCACATCTAAAGAAAGCCACAGAAGATGAACGGTTAGCTCGCGTTGAATTGGAAAGTAAAGTGGCATGGAGAAAACTGGATTCGCACGCGCAATCCGGCGCTGCATCGCACCTGACTCGCTTCGCCAAGGAACCAGCATTAGTGGCGTATAACACGCAGGATATAGAGGCCACGAGTTTCGCATCTGATATTGCAGCGATGCTGCATGCAGCTAAGTGGGATGTACCTGAACCATTAGGGATGACCGTTATGCGCGAGGGGCCGGTTCCACTTGGCACGAATCCGCGCTTACCAACTGGTGTAGTTGTCTGGTGCACCAGCGATGAACCCAGTCGTACAGCTGCAACTGCTCTGGTCGGAGAACTATCTTCACGTGGGTTCGACGCAATCATCTCCCCAGAGCACCAAAACTTGCTTGGAATACACCCGACCCCTACCCGGGTCGTAATCTTTGTGGAACACAAACCAGAAGGCCCCCAAGGCGAATACAAACTGAGAGCGCAAACAAAGACTGCGAGCCAATGAAGTGTGCTTAATTTTAGCGAGTTCTTCAAATTAGGACACCACCTGCCGGCGCACTTTCTTGTTAGTTCAGGGTGCGGATGTTATCTTGGCTTGATTCACGGTGCAGGGAATTTGTGCAGGCGCAGGTTTTGAAATTTGCAGGCAGCATCGCGCTTTCCTTGGCTTTCGCGGGAACGGAGATTCCTCTGGCCTAAAGGCCTGAGCTGCAGCACCGGGAATAACGATGAAAAGCGTTTGTACATAAAAGAGGACTCTGAATTCCTTTGGCTCGACCGCCTGACATCCGGCCGTATCGCGGCAAAAGCCCGCAAATCGCGGCATCGGCGTACATTGACCCGGCGGCCGTGGTCATCGGCGACGTAGTAATTGGGGAAGATTCGAGCGTGTGGCCGTGCTCGGTGATTCGCGGCGACGTGCACTACGTTCGCATCGGCGCACGAACGAATATTCAGGACGGCTCGATTTGCCATGTGATGCGCGACGAGTATCCGCTGATCTTGGGCGACGACGTGACCATCGGGCATTCCGTGACGCTGCACGGCTGCACCATCGAGTCGCGCTGCCTGGTTGGCATGGGCGCGGTCATCTTGAATGGCGTGCTGGTGGGCAGCGGCAGCATCGTGGCGGCAGGAACACTGCTCACGGAACGTACGGTGATTCCTCCGGGCAGCCTGGTGATGGGCTCGCCGGGAAAAGTGAAACGCCCGCTGCGCGAGATCGATAAGCACACCATCGACGCATACGCCAAGCGCTACGTCGAGTATAAGAATGTTTATCGGCAAGAGGTGACTGGTGACTGGTGACTGGTGGCCTGTAATTGAAATTCCAGTAACAAAGTGTCATTCCGAGCGGGGCAAGGAATCCGCTTTTAGGGAGCTTTTTTAGTGAGTGAGGGCGCAGCGAAAAAAGAAGAACGTCGCAAGTTCCAAGCCATCAAGGGTACGCGAGACCTACTGCCTCCCGAGACGACGCTGTGGAGTCGCGTCGAGCAAACCGCGCAAGAAGTCTTCACTTTGTACGGCTTCGGTGAAATTCGCTTACCGATCTTTGAAGAAACGGACTTGTTTGCGCGCTCGATCGGCCTTGAAACTGATGTCGTTTCCAAAGAGATGTACACGTTTGAGGACCGCAATGAGACTTCGGTAAGCCTCCGACCTGAAGCCACTGCCGCCGTGTGCCGAGCGTATATCGAGAATGACATGCAGCAATGGCCGCAGCCGGTGAAGCTATACACCATTGGCCCGATGTTTCGCCGCGAGCGGCCTCAAAAAGGACGCTATCGTCAGTTTTACCAGATTGACGCGGAAGTGCTGGGCGGGAGCGACTCCCCGGCGATCGACGCGGAACTCATCGAAATGGTGATGACCCTTTTCGACCGGCTGGGCCTGGAAGGGACTCAGTTGCACATCAACTCCATCGGGGACAAAAATTGCCGGCCGAAATACATCGAACTGCTTCGCGCAGAACTCCGGAAAGTGAAGGACAAGCTCGGACCGGACAGCCAGCGTCGCATGGAAACGAATCCGCTGCGCGTGCTCGACTCGAAACTCGAGAGCGAGCACGAGGTCATCGAGAAGCTGCCTCGAATTTCGCAGCATTTGTGTGACACATGCCGCGAGAATTACGACCAGGTGAAGCGCCAGCTCGCCTTGCGCGGTATCGCCTATACGCAGAACTTCCGCCTGGTGCGCGGGCTGGACTACTATTCGCGGACCACGTTCGAGATCACTGCCAAGGGATTGGGTTCGCAGAACGCGGTGTGCGGCGGCGGCCGCTATGACGGGCTGATGGAGTTGCTGGGCGGGCCGCCGACACGCGCGACGGGCTTCGCCATCGGCCAGGATCGCCTGATTCTGTCGCTGCAAGAAGCCGGCAAAACGCCCGCACCGCAGGGACGCGACGTTTACATTGCATGGATGGGCGAGAAAGCTTACGCGACGGCGATTCGCGCCGCTAAGAATTTGCGCGCTGCAGGCTTCACCGTCGAGCTGCCGCCCGTGGAGCAAAAATTCGGCAAGGCGCTCGGCCAGGCCGTCAAATTGCGCGCTCGTTATGCGCTCATTCTCGGCGATAATGAAGTCTCGAGCGGCGAATGGACGCTGAAGACGCTGGCCACGGGCGAGCAGGCAAAGTTCGCAGAAGGGAATTTGCTGGAGTATTTGAAGAAGAACTTGTAGGGGGGGCCGCGTTTGGCGGTGAGGTGGCTTGCTCATCGCTGCGTGACCAAGGAAAACCCTCAGGCCTGGCCTGAAGGCTGAGCTACAGCGCGAAATCGGAATCCAGAGAGGATAATGCGGTGCTCGATTTTCTTGGCAACTTGAAGCGCACACAGTACTGCGGTGAACTGCGCGCCAAGGACGAGGGCCGCCACGCCATCGTGATGGGCTGGGTCCATCGGCGCCGCGACTTGGGCAATCTGCTTTTTCTCGACGTGCGCGACCGAACTGGCATCGTGCAGGTGGTGTTCAACAAAGAAACGCAGGCCGCTGCGCATGCGAAAGCCGAGCAGGTGCGCAGCGAATTCGTGGTGGCGGTCGAAGGCCAAGTCGTCAAGCGGCAGAAAGCCAATCCCCAATTGGCCAGCGGTGAAATCGAGTTGGTGGCAACGAAGCTGCACATCCTGAACAACGCCAAGACGCCGCCGTTTGCCATCGAAGACGAAATTAACGCTGCGGAAGAGACGCGGCTGCGCTTCCGCTATCTCGATTTGCGCCGGCCAAAGCCGCATCGCAACCTGGCGCTGCGCCACAAAATCATTCTGGAAATGCGCAAAACGATGGACGAGCTGGGCTTCCTCGAAGTGGAAACGCCCATGCTCACGCGCTCGACACCGGAAGGCGCACGCGACTATCTCGTGCCGAGCCGCATTCATCATGGGCAGTTTTACGCGCTGCCGCAATCGCCGCAGATTTTTAAGCAAATCCTGATGATCGCGGGGCTCGACAAATACTTCCAGATCGTGAAGTGCTTCCGCGACGAAGATTTGCGCGCCGACCGCCAGCCGGAATTCACGCAGCTTGACCTAGAGATGTCCTTCCCGCGGCAGGAGGACATTTTTCAGGTCATCGAAACGGTGATGGTGCGAGCCTGCGCCGCCGCGGGAATTCAAGTGACTGCTCCGTTTCCGCACATGCTGCACAAGGACGTAATTCGCAAATACGGCAGCGACAAGCCGGACCTGCGCTTCTCCATGGAATTGCACGAAGTGACGCATTGCTTCCCCCAAGAAGCGAAACAGAAGCTGCAGATTGAAGGCAGCGTCTTTGCGCTGGCGGCGCCGGGCGCTGCGGGCTACTCGCGCAAGCAGCTGGACGACTTGGCGGAAAAAGCGAAAGCGCTGAAAGCGCGCGGAGCGTATTTCGTGAAGGTGACGCCAGAAGGTTTGTCGTCAACCGTTGACAAAATCATTGGCGCGGAAAACATGAAGAAGCTCGCCGAGGCTTGCGGGGCCAAGCCCGGCGACCTGGTCGTCGCGGTTTCGGCGAAGGAGCAAATCAAAGGGACAGAAGCCGCCGCGCTCGTTGCCGGACAATTGCGACTGCAACTCGGCGAAGCGCTCAATCTGATCGACAAGTCGCAATGGAAATTTCTGTGGATCACCGGCTTTCCGCTCTTTGAGTGGAGCGAGACCGACAAGACCTGGGTCAGCGCGCAGCATCCCTTCACCGGCATCGTCGATGAGGACCTGGAAAAACTGGAGTCCGCGCCGTGGGAAGTGCGTTCGAAGGGCTACGACCTCGTGCTGAACGGCTATGAACTCGGCTCCGGCAGCATCCGCATCCACCGCCAGGACATTCAGGAGCGCGTGTTCAAAGCTCTGGGACTGAGTGAAGAACAACTTCGGCGCCGCTTCGGTTTTTTCCTCGACGCGCTGACCTACGGCACGCCGCCGCATGGGGGCATTGCGCTGGGCGTCGATCGCATCGCCATGCTTCTCGGCGGCGAAAAATCCATTCGCGAAGTCATCGCCTTCGCCAAAACCACCGCGGCGCAAGATTTGATGGCGGATTCGCCCAGTGAAGTGGACCCCGCTCAGCTCGACGAGCTTGGCCTCGCCATCAAGCCCGAAGTCAAGAAAGCCGCCGAATGATATCCTTGTCTGCGACTCGGGGTTCAGAATTGATGAAAAATCGGCGGACCAGCTGATGTCACGCATTCGCATATTGCCGGAGTCGGTAGCGAACAAGATCGCGGCGGGCGAAGTGGTCGAGCGGCCGGCGTCGGTGGTGAAGGAGCTGCTCGAAAACGCGCTCGACGCGGGCGCGAAAACCGTTCGCATCGAGGTCGAGCAAGGCGGCAAGCGAATGATTCGCATGACCGACGACGGCTACGGGATGACGCACGACGACGCGCTGCTGGCTTTCGAACGCCACGCCACCAGCAAACTCAAAACCGCCGACGATTTGCTTTCCATTGCCACGCTGGGCTTTCGCGGCGAAGCGTTGCCATCGGTCGCCGCGGTTTCGCGGCTGCTCCTTGAAACGCGCGATGAATCGGAAAGTGAAGGCACGCGCGTTGAGTTTGCGGGCGGCAAACTCGTTGGCGTGAAGCCCGCCGGGCTTCCTGCCGGAACCACGGTGAGCGTTGCCGACATTTTTTATTGCGTGCCCGCACGCCGGAAATTCCTGAAGTCGGACACCACGGAACTCGGCCACATCGCATCTCTCGTCACGCACTACGCGCTGGCAAATCCCGCCAAGCAGTTCATTCTTTCGACGCCGACGCAGGAGATCATCAACTGCGCGCCCGCAGAAACGCTGGCCGACCGCGTGTACCAGCTTTTTGGCCGGCAGGCGCTCGATGAGTTGGTAGAGATTCCTTCCGTCTCCGCGCCGTTCCGCGCGGCCATCACTGAGCCGCAACTCGATCCGGAAGAAGAGCGAGCGTCGCTCACTGTGACCGGCCTTACTTCACGCCCCGAAGTGCAGCGCCTGAACCGCAACGGCATCTACGTTTTCGTGAACCGCCGGTTGGTGCGCGACCGGTTGATCCTGCATGCGATTCACGAGGCGTATCGCAACATTCTGCCGCCGACGGTATTCCCGGCAACGCTGCTGTTTCTCGAAATGCCCTACGAAGAAGTCGACGTCAATGTGCATCCCGCAAAAATCGAAGTGCGCTTTCGACGCTCGCATTTTGTGCACGATTTCACCCGCGACACAATTCGCCAGGCGCTCATGAGCGCGCGGCCGATCGCTAGCTTTGCGACGGCCGCAGCAACGAACGCCGCCCCGCCGCAAGCGCAAGGCTTCGGAAATGGCGGGCTTCCCGGCGGAATTACTCCCGCACCGGAGGGATCAGGCGTTCCGCGCGCTTTCATTCCACCAATGGAGGACTTCCCCCGGGGTTCCGGCGTCGGCCGCGACGGCGGGTTTGACCTTTCGAATGCGCCGCTGCAGCCGGTGGAGCAGCGCATTCCCTTCGGTTCGAGCACCGCGTTTGGCGAAGCGGCGGCTAGCGCTGCTGCGCAAATTGCCGCCACTCCGAAGTGGGCGGCAAATCTGGCCGCCCCGAGCGCGGATGCGCCCGCAACTCTTCCGCGCCCCGAGCAAATTGCCGATTTGAAACCGCTGGGGCAAGTCAACTCCAGTTTCATCGTTGCGGTAAATGGCGAAGGCCTGTGGATTGTCGACCAGCACGTTGCGCACGAGCGCGTGCTTTTCGAGCAGCATCTCGAAGCGCGGCGCGCCGGACAAATCGAAGCGCAGCGCATGCTCGTACCACTGGTGATCGAACTTTCGCCGCGGCAAATCGTCACGTTTGAAAAAATCGCCAAAGAGCTGGGCGCGAACGGCTTTGAAGTCGAGCTGATGGGGGTGAAAAGCGTTGCGATTCAGGCGGTGCCTGCGGGAGTCGGCGCGCCGGACGCCGAGAAACTGCTCTGTGAAATTCTTGACGGCATCGAACGCGAAAACGCCGCGATTTCGATTGAGACGTTGCAGGCGAAAATCGCCGCGTCGACGGCTTGCCACGCCGCAATCAAGGTGAACATGCCGCTCGAGCCATCGAAAATGGAGTGGCTCTTGGACGCGCTCGCGAAAACAGATTGCCCGATGAGCTGCCCCCACGGACGCCCGGTGGTGCTGCGCTATTCCATAAAAGAAATTGAGAGAGCGTTTCATCGGATTTGAAAGAAGTGGCGAGTGGCTAGTGACAAGTGGTGAGCAAGAACAAACAAGGCCATCTGCAGTCAGTCTTTAGCTGTTTTTATTTCCCAAAACCAAATCCTAATAACTGGAAACAGGAACTGAAGACTGACAACTGAGAACTGGGGACTTAGGAATGAGTGAATCACAAAAAACTGCGGTGATCTTCGGCTTGGCCAACAAGCGAAGCATCGCCTGGGCTATCGCGCAAAAGCTGCATGCGGCAGGCTGGCGGCTTGCCATCACGTACATGAACGAGCGCCTCGGGCTCGAGGCGAAGGATCTAATTGCGGAATTACCGGGAGCCTCCGGTTTCATGTGCGACCTCACCAAGGATGACGAAATCGTGCGACTGTTCGATGAGTTGATGTCCAAATATGGCGTTGTGCACGGGGTCGTGCACAGCGTAGGCTTTGCTCCGCCGGACGAATTGAAAAATCCCTTTTTGCTGACCACGCGCGAAGGATTTCGCATCGCGCACGACATCAGCGTGTACTCGTTAATCGCCGTCGCGCGCGGCTCTGCGCCGCTTATGACCGAAGGCGGCGGGATCGTTACGCTCACGTACTACGGCTCGGAAAAAGTGGTGCCGAATTATAACGTGATGGGGGTCGCCAAAGCTGCGCTGGAAGCCACGGTTCGGTATCTCGCTAACGATCTGGGACCGAAAGCGATTCGCGTAAATGCGATCTCCGCCGGGCCAATCAAAACTTTGGCCGCGCGCGGCATCGCCAATTTCAGCGAAATGCTCAAAACACAAACCGAGCGCGCGCCGCTAAAGCGCAACGTGGACCCCGGGGAAGTCGGCGCCACGGCCGCGTTTCTGCTTTCCGATGCAGGCTCCGGCATTACCGGCGAAACCATTTACGTCGATTGCGGCTACAACATCATGGGATTCTGAAAAGCGTTCTAAGTTCTGGAGTCCTCAGTTTTCAGCAAAAGCAGCTACCATGAAGGGTAAGCTTTCGGTTCGAGATGAACTCAACTCAATTCTCTTTGTCTTTACTGAAAACGGAATGACTCCAGTCCTGAAAACTCATTTCCCAATGTCCGGACAACTCACAATCACGATTGATGGTCCAGCGGGTTCGGGCAAGAGCAGCGTGGCGCGCGGCGTTGCCGCGCTACTCGGATACTCCTACCTCGACAGCGGCGCGATGTACCGCGCCCTGGCGCGGAAAGCGCTCGAACGAAAAGTTGCTCTAAGCAACGAGTCTCAGCTCGCAGCCCTGGCAAAAGAAACACACATCGAACTGAAGCCGCCTACGCCAGAGTGCGAGGCAGTCGGCGCAAAAAACCGGGTTTTCCTCGATGGCAAGGAGGTGACGCGCGAAATACGCACCGCGGAAGTCGCTCAGGCGGCTTCGAGGCTCGCTACGATTGCCGCCGTGCGCCGCGTGCTTGTCGCCGAACAGCAACGCGCCGGCGCGGGCGGCGGCGTAGTCATGGAGGGGCGCGACATCGGCACCGTCGTTTTTCCTAATGCCGAGTTGAAGATTTTTCTCGACGCTTCCCCCGAAGTCCGCGCCGAGCGCCGCTGGAAAGAACATCAAGAAAAAGGGGAAGCCTTCACGCTTGCGGAAGTTCTCGACGAAGTGCATGAGCGCGACCGCCGTGACCGCGAAAGGAAAGTTTCGCCGCTCGTGCGCGCAAAAGATGCGGTGCTCATTGACAACACCGCCATGGGCATCGAAGAAACCGCCCGCCTCATCGTGATGCTCGCGCACGAACACCAAAAAGAGGCCACTGCATCCACTCGAACTAAAACTAAAGTTTGACCTGCAAGCGTTGAGGTGTGCCTGGTTTATGCGGGGGACGACATCGAGCTGAGAAATTCCATGTTGGATTTGGTCTTGGTCAACCTGCTGAGCAGAAGCTCCATCGCCTCCACGGTCGAGAGCGGGCTCAATACCTTGCGCAGCACCCACACGCGGCTGAGCTCTTCCGGTGGAAGCAGCAATTCGTCCTTGCGTGTGCCCGAACGCTGAATATCGATCGCCGGGAACACGCGTTTATCCGCCAAGCGCCGGTCGAGGTAGATTTCCATGTTGCCGGTGCCTTTGAACTCTTCGAAAATCACGTCGTCCATGCGGCTGCCGGTATCAATCAGCGCGGTCGCAACGATGGTGAGAGAGCCGCCTTCTTCGACGTTGCGTGCCGCCGCGAAAAACCGGCGTGGCCGCTGCAGCGCGTTGGCGTCAATACCGCCGGAAAGCACTTTGCCGGAAGGCGGCGTCACCGCGTTGTAAGCACGCGCCAGGCGCGTAATGGAATCGAGCAGCACGACCACGTCGCGCTTGTGCTCCACCAGGCGTTTGGCTTTTTCCAAAACCATTTCTGCCACCTGGATGTGCCGCTGCGGCGGCTCGTCAAACGTCGAGCTGATCACCTCGCCTTTCACCGTGCGCTGCATGTCCGTGACTTCTTCCGGGCGCTCGTCAATCAACAGCACGATGAGCGCGACTTCTGGATGGTTGGCGGCGATGGCGTTGGCGATGGCCTGCAGCATCATGGTCTTTCCCGTGCGTGGTGGCGCGTTAATCAATCCGCGCTGGCCTTTGCCCACCGGACAGAGCAGGTCCAGGACGCGTCCCGTCATGTTTTCCTTGACCGTTTCCATTTTCAAACGGCCTTGCGGATAAAGCGGCGTCAGGTTATCGAAGAAAATCTTGTTTCGCGCGACTTCGGGATCTTCAAAATTCACCGCTTCCACTTTGATCAGCGCGAAGTAGCGTTCGCCGTCTTTGGGAGGGCGGACCTGGCCGGAGACGGTGTCGCCGGTGCGGAGATCGAACTTGCGGATTTGCGACGGTGAAACGTAGATATCGTCCGGGCCGGGGAGGTAGTTGTACTCCGGCGCGCGGAGGAACCCGAATCCGTCGGGGAGGCATTCCAAGACGCCTTCGGAAAAGATCAAGCCGTTCTTTTCGGTTTGCGCGCGCAAAATCTGGAAGATCAGTTCCTGCTTGCGCATCCCGCTCGCGCCGGGAATGTTCAATTCCTTGGCAATCTTGGCGAGGTCGGTGATGTTCTTTTCCTTTAACTCGGCAAGGCTGATACTCATCTCTTTATTTCCTTCAACGTGTGTTTCTTTTGGCATAGTTCCCTAATGTGTTTTGTGAATTTACTGACCCTGAGAATCCGGATTGTTCTTGAGGTGACGCACCAACTGGCGGTTGACCGCTCCTGGGTCCTGAACCCGAAGACGCGAAACCAGCCGAAATGAGCAGACCGGACTTTTCCCAAACCGGAGCAGCTCCCGGTCCCCTTCGAAGCTCACACTCCCACTCCCGCGTTTACAATGGCGGGCAGATTTTGAGAGATGGCCTTTCCCGGAGTACGCTGCTTAGTTGGTCAAACTCTTGTCTTTCTCGGCGCTGGTCCCGAACGTTTGCGCGACAGGCGCTACCGCGGCATGCTCAAGCGGCACGATGGGCCGCTCCAGCGCAATCTGCAGCACTTCATCCATGGTCTCGACAACATGGATCGTGAGACTGGAGAGAATCTCTTGCGGGATATCCGCTAGGTCCTTCTCATTGTCCTTCGGAAGCACTACCGTACGCAAGCCCATTCTGTGCGCGGCCAGGAGCTTCTCCTTGACCCCGCCAATGGGCAAAACTTTGCCGCGCAGCGTGATTTCGCCAGTCATGGTCACGTCGCACCGCACGGGAATTTTCGTCAGCGCGCTCACAATGGAAGTGCAAATCGTGATGCCGGCCGACGGGCCGTCCTTGGGAATCGCCCCTTCGGGCACGTGCACGTGAATATCGATGGTGCGGTAGAAATCTCGCGCCAGGCCCAGCAGATTCGAACGCGAGCGCACGTAACTCATGGCCGCTTGCGCGGACTCCTGCATCACGTCGCCCAGTTTTCCGGTCAGCGTCAGCCGCCCCTTCCCTTCCATCAATGTGGCTTCTGTAGCGAGGACCGAACCGCCCACTTCCGTCCAGGCCAGGCCGGTGGTCAAACCGACCTCATTCTGCTTCTCCAGCCAGAATTCGCGGTACTTCAGCACGCCGAGGAAATCCTTGACGTTTTCCGGAGTAATTTCTACCGCCGACTCCGGGCCGTCCGTTACGACTTTGCGCGCCATCTTCCGCGCGATATTCTGAATTTCGCGCTCCAGATTGCGCACTCCGGCTTCATGGGTGTAATGCCGGATAATGTGCAGTAATCCTTCTTCTTTGAACTTGAGGTTCTTCTCAGTCAGCCCCGTGGCCTCCCGCGCCCGCTTCACCAGGAAGCGCGTGGCAATTTCCATCTTTTCCTGCTCGGTGTAGCCGGGCAGCCGCAGGATTTCCATGCGGTCCTGCAGCGGCTGCGGAATCGTGTGCAGAACGTTCGCCGTGCACACGAACATCACTCTCGAAAGGTCGTATTCCACGTCCAGATAATGGTCCGTGAACGCGTGGTTGAGTTCGGGGTCCAGCACTTCCATCAATGCCGCAGACGGATCGCCGCGGAAATCCGTGGACATCTTGTCCACTTCGTCCAGCACGAAAATCGGGTTCACCGTGCCGGCTTTCTTCATCATCTGGATGATTTGACCTGGCAGAGCGCCGATGTACGTCCGGCGGTGGCCGCGAACTTCCGCTTCATCTCGCACGCCGCCTAGCGAAACGCGCACGAACTTGCGTCCCGTAGCATGGCCAATGGACATCGCCAGCGAAGTTTTTCCCACGCCCGGCGGCCCCACAAAGCAAAGGATCGAGCCCTTCGGATTCTTCACCAATTGGCGTACTGCAAGGAATTCTAGGATGCGGTCCTTGATTTTCTCCAGCCCATAATGCTCTTCGTTGAGCACTTTCTCTGCCGCTTTGATATCGCGGATCTCCTTGGACCGCTTCTTCCAAGGCACAGCAATCAGCCAGTCCAGATAATTGCGGCTCACCGTGGATTCCGCGGACATTGGCGGCATCAGCTCCAGGCGTTTCAGCTCTTGAATCGCCTTCTCATGCACGTCCTTGGGCATGCCGGCCGTATCGATTTTCTTCTTCAGCTCGTCGGTTTCGCTCTTTTCGCCGCGCCCGAGTTCTTTCTGGATGGCCTTCAGCTTTTCGTTGAGGTAGTACTCTTTTTGTGCGCGCTCCATCTGCCGCTTCACGCGCGTATTGATGTTCCGGTCGACATTCAGCTTCTCAAGCTCGATTTCCAGGATTTCTCCGATGCGGGTCAGCCGCTCCAGCGGATCCACGGTTTCGAGCAAATCCTGTTTTTCATCCACGGGGAGCTGCAGATTCGCCGCAATCGTGTCCGACAGGCGCGACGGGTCGTCTCCACGCGCGGCTGCAATCATGGTGTCGTAATTCAGGCTTTGCGACAGCTTGATGAATTGCTCGTACAGCCCGGTCACTTTTTCGACCATCTGCTTGACCTGCGGCGAATCTTCGATGCGCTGGCCGAGCAGACGAATCGTGGCCCGGAAAAATCCCTCTTCCGTGGCGATGGAGAGCGCCCGCGCGCGCTCCACGCCTTCCACCAGAACTTTGATATTGCCGTCCGGCAGTTTCACGCTCTGCACGATATTCGCAAGCGTTCCAACCGCGTAAATCTCTTCTGGCTTCGGGTCATCCACCGAAGCATCATGCTGCGTGGAAAGGAAAATCTTTTTGTCGCTGGCGAGCGCCTCTTCGAGCGCGCGTACGCTCGCTTCCCGGCCCACGATGAACGGCGTCATCTGCTGCGGGAAGATGACCATATCGCGCACCGGCATCATGGGTACGCGCCTCATCTCTTGTTTTTCTCGTGTAAACATGGGGGCACCTGAACCTCTTACGTCTGCCTCTTAGGTCTATGTTCCATACGGCCGAAGATTGGCCGTACCCTGAATTTGATGCGCGAGCCGGCTCATCCGGCTTTTTCGAGCAAGCTCCAGTTGATTTCGCGCGTCCGCACCATTTCCGCAGTGACCACGAATTCGCGCACCTTCCGCTGCATGGGAAGGTGGTACATGAGCTCGAGCATGAGGTCTTCCAGAATCATGCGCAAGCCGCGTGCGCCGACTTTGCGCTGAAGTGCTAACTCTGCCACAGTTTCCAGCCCCTCTTCGGTAAATCGCAAGCGCACGTTCTCAAACTCAAACAGCCTCTGGTACTGCTTCAGCAGGGCGTTCTTGGGCTCCGTCAAAATCTTCACTAGCGCCGCCTTGTCCAAATCGTTCATCACGCCCGCCACGGGCAGGCGACCCACAAACTCGGGAATCAACCCATAGCGGATCAAATCGCTTGGTTGCACCTGTTCAAGCAACTCGGTGTTCCGCCGCTGCGGCGTCGCAGGCGCAGCATCGGTGTGGAAACCGAGCGAGCGGCGGCCCGTGCGCCGCTCAATAATTTTTTCCAGCCCGACAAACGCCCCGCCGCAAATAAACAGAATATTCGTGGTGTCCACCGGCGTAAATTCCTGATGCGGATGCTTACGCCCTCCCTGCGGCGGCACGTTGGCTACCGTGCCCTCCAGAATCTTCAGCAGCGCCTGCTGCACGCCCTCGCCGGAAACGTCGCGGGTAATCGACGGGTTCTCATCCTTCTTCGCGATTTTATCGATCTCGTCGATGTAGATGATGCCTTGCTGCGCCTTCTGCACATCTCCGTCGGCGGCTTGCAACAGCTTCAAAATAATGTTTTCGACGTCTTCTCCGACGTAGCCCGCCTCTGTCAGTGTCGTCGCATCCACAATGGCAAAGGGCACTTCCAGCATGCGTGAAAGCGTTTGCGCCAGCAGCGTCTTGCCGGTGCCTGTCGGCCCAATCAGTAAAATATTCGATTTGCTCAACTCCACTTCGCCCGGCTGCTTGTTCAGGAAAATCCGCTTGTAGTGGTTGTACACTGCCACCGCGAGTTTTTTCTTCGTGCGGTCCTGCCCGATCACGTAGCCATCCAGGAACCGCTTGATTTCCGGCGGCCGCGGAAGCTGCCGCGCGGGTGCCGTGGCCTGTTCGCGCTTCTCGTCTTCCAGAATCGTCTGGCAGACGCCCACGCACTCGTTGCAGATATACGCGCGCGGATAGTCCGAAGGCGAACTGATCAGCTTTTCGACCTGCTCCTGGGTCTTATGGCAAAAGGAACAGCGCAATGGCTCATCTGGGTTAAATTTTTTCACAGGTATGGAGCCCTCAGCTCCGCTGGGCTTCTTCGGAGTCTCTATCCTTTATTCTAGGCCGATTTGTCCCCTGAGCAAGAGAGAAAGTCGAAAAGGTGCCAACTATTGGGAACCTGCCTTCCGCCCGTGCTTCGAACGGTAAAGCACTTCGCGCCTCAAAAGCTAACGATGCTTGTAGATGATCTCATCGATCATCCCATATTCCTTGGCCTGCTCCGCGTTCATGATGTAATCGCGCTCTACGTCCTTCTCGATGCGCTCGACGGACTGGCCCGTATGTTTCGCCAGAAGCGAATTGATGGTCGTGCGCATGCGCAGGATTTCTTTCGCGTGAATATCGATATCGGTCGCCTGTCCGCCGAGTCCTGACAGCCATGGCTGGTGAATCAGGATGCGCGCGTTGGGCAGCGCAAACCGCTTCTTCGGAGCGCCTCCGGTCAGCAATACCGCGGCAATCGAGGCCGCTTGGCCCACGCAGGTGGTCACCACGTCCGGCTTCACGAACTGCATCGTGTCGTAAATCGCGAAGCCCGCGGTAATCGACCCTCCCGGGGAGTTAACGTACAGCTGAATGTCCTTCTCCGGATCTTCCGCTTGCAAAAACAGCATTTGCGCCGTTGCCAAATTGGCTACGTGATCGTCAATCGGCGTACCGATAAAAATAATATGCTCTTTCAGCAGCCGGGAATAAATATCGTACGCCCGCTCCCCGCGGCTGGTCTGTTCGACCACCATGGGTACGAGAGTCGTTGCGTGGTAATCAGAATCGTCGAACTTTTTCATGGAAGTAAACCGCTAGCCCCGGCCGGAAGATTTTACCTTGCCCCGCTCTGCGGGGTCGCTGCGCTTGCCGCTGCTACTGTCTTGATGTTCGCGCTTTGCTCGATCCACTCGAGCGTCTTGTCGCTTCGCAACTTGGCTTTCATCCTATCGAGCGTTCCTTGCTTTGTCAAACGAGCCCGCAGTGCCTCCACCGATTCGCCACTATGCGCGGCCACATGCTCCAGCTCCCGCATGACGTCTTCCTCGCTCACGTCAATGTTTTCTTTGGTCGCTATCTGATCGATGATGAGCTCGGCCTTCACGTCATCTCTGGCGCGGTCTTCCTGCCGCCGCCGCAGCGCCACCCAATCCACGTTCACCGCGCGCGGGTCCACCCCTTGCGCCGCCAGCGAGCGCACCACGCGCTCCAGCCGCACGTCCATTTGATGTTCCACCAGGGATTCCGGCACAGGGAAATCATGCTTCTTCACCAATTCCGCGAGGACTTTCTCATGCAGCAATTCCTTGTGCCGGTGGTCGCGCTCGTGCTCCAGCCCTTCGCGAACTTTTTTCTTCAATTCCTCGAGCGTTTTCTCGTCGCTCACATCCTTCGCAAAATCGTCGTTCAGCTCCGGCAGCTTCTTCACCTTGATTCCCAGCACTTCCACCGCGTAGTGAAATTTCTTGCCCGCCAACTTCGGATCCGGATAATCCGCGGGATATTCCACGTCAAAATTCTTGTGTTCGCCTACATTCGCGCCCTTCAAATTGGTATTGAAAGGCTCCATCGTTTCTTCCGCACCGATGTGGCAGAGCACGCTGTCGGCCTTCAGCGGATCCCCTCCGCCCTCCGGCGAGCCCAGCAGCTTTACTTGCGCAAAATCCCCATCCTGGATCGCCCGGCCTTCGGCCGGCGCAAACGTGGCTGCCCGCTCGCGCATCTCCTCGAGAGCCTTCTCTACGTCTTGCTCCGTGATGTCCATCGCGGGCATTTCCAATTCCAGCCCTTTGTAGCTGCCCAACTCGAATTCCGGCATCACTTCGAAAACTGCGCGAAACTTCAGTGGCTGGCCTTCGTTGTAGTCCAGCTTATCGACTTTCGGCTGCGAAACCGGTGTCAGCTTTTGCTCCGCCACCGCTTTTTCCACACGCTCGGGCACCAGCGTCTGCAGCACCTCGCCCTTGATGTCCTCCGCAAATCGGCGTCGGATCAGCGAAACCGGCGCCTTCCCGCGGCGGAACCCTGGAATCGTCGCTAGGCGCGCAAATTCTTTTGCCACGCTCTCGATCTTCTTGGACACTTCTTCGGCGGGAATTTCCAGTTCCAGCTCGCGGCGGCAGCTTGCCTCAGCCATGCCCATTTCCTCTTCTCTTGCCTGCCTGTCGTGGCTTGCCTGCTCGAAGTAGCGCAGGCTCTATTTGCTCTGGATACGCTTCGGGGAGCCGCGTCCGTACAGTCGTCGGCACGCTTCTCAGGACTTCCTTCTCAGAACTTGAAGGTGGAAACTATCCTGCAATTAGAATCTTAAGTATAGAGCACGCCTGAGGCACCGTCAATTTGATGCAGTCAAAACCCAGTTCTGTGATGGCGCAAGTCGCGAATATCGCATCCTCTCGCGCTGCAGTATCCCCTATCCAGAATCTCCGCCTGGTGCGCCAGCCCTCTGTGGCTGTTCTGTCTATCGGCCCTCCTCAGACTTCCCGGAACAAACCCGCCACCCGCGGATACAGTCCTTCGACCGCCTGACACAACTCGCGCATTCCCGTAGTTTCCCGTGTCACTTGGTGAGCTTCCAGGTCCGTCTTTATGGCGAGGCTCAGCTGCGTGGCGCGCCGAATCCGTTCCGCCGTGATCAACGGCAGCACCGTCTGCGGGTCGTGTTTCTGCAGTTGACGCTCCTGCCATTCCTGAACCGCCCAGGCGGTTTTCCGTACGTAGTCCACGGAGTCTCGAAACTCTTCGAGTATGCGAGGATCGATGCCGCCGGATTTAATCTCCTGCTCGATTCGGACGAGCTCGGCGCTGGTCTTCCTTAACTGGAAATTCAACCCCCAAAAAGTGTCGCTCGGCGTCAGAAGTTCGACGGCAACTCTCAGTGCGCCGCCATCCTTGGGAGGACGTGCGCCAACCACACGCGCTCGAGCTGTTTGTTTGGAAAGAAGATTGGTCAGCTGCACTTCGCTGCCGACCCTGGGGAAGGTCTTCATGTCCAGCAAGCCGCCCAGAGCACTGACCTCCATGGCTTGGGCCGTTTCTTGGGCGGTCTGCCCGCCGAGCCCCTGCCATTTCGCCTCCACGAAAACCACGACAGGAAAACGGACGCCCCTGCGCTTTTCTTTTATGGTTGGTTGTCCTTCAGCCGGCTTATCCATTTTGAGGGCCCTCCGCTAGATCGATGGATAGCTTTTATACCACGCGCACGTTCCTTCCTCTGACATCACTTCTTCCGGTGGTTACTTTTCCCGTAACCTCGCTGTGTTCCGGAAGGATTGCCAGCCCACGAAGCTAGCCTAAGCGATACCGCTCTTCCGTTTGGTCCGGCAAACAACTAGTTGATTTTGTGGTTGCTTTTTGTCTCGGGTTTTGAGGCTGGCTTGCTTGGTAGTTCATCGGCGCGAAGCTCCGCGCCGCACTGTCTGCACTTTGGATTTTGCTTCCATTCGACGACAGCATAACGCTTGCCGCAGTTGGGGCATCGATAGCGCCTGGTGAGCTGCCAGTCCTGTGGCGTATGCATCGCGGCGTAAATTTAGCACCGGTGTTGCCCTTAAATCCCTCGGGTCTTTACCTGATGGACGACAATGGAACGATCACCTAGAAGACCCGACCCCTTCCGCGCCATAAATAGGCGGTTCGATGGAACTTCTTGGCGAAGACGCGTGGCTCGGAAATGTGTGGCTGCGGCTGCAGAATTTTTCAGTGCTTTCTTGCTAATCCGCTGCCGCAGGCCGGTCCAAGGCCCTGCTCAAATCCGCGTGTAGCAGCCGATGAAACAAATGTTCCCCGGCCTCGCGCCGCATCGAAAGGCGCCCCGCCACATACGCCCGCGAAGCCAGGCCGCGCTGTACGGAATCGCAGATGGCCATGTCCTCGTCTTGCACTTTTTCACTCACTTTGATGCTCTCGCGATTGTGCTTCAGCCGCTGCTTGCTGATGTCCGCAAAGTAGTAGTCAAATACCACCGCGCATTTATCCACTGCCAGGGGCAGCACCAGGTTCGTGTCCATCACGCCTTCGTAGGCGTTGATCATGAAGTTCGGGTAGATCCACAGATAAAACGCCCGGCCTTGCCGTGTCGCCGCAACGCCAGTCTCGGATTTCTTTCCCGAAGAAAGCGGGCTCGATTGCAGGCAGGCGCGTTCGAAATTCTCGATCGTGTATTTCGTGTATTCGATGACGCTGCTCAGCCCCTTGTGGGCGTGCGGCACGTGGTACCCACCGTCCAAATAATTGTCCACGTACACTTTCCAGTTGCAGTTCAGCGTGTACACACGCTGGTCGAAAAATTTCATTCTTTTCGACAATTGTAGCGGCGCAACAATTCCGGAAACCTTCCCGAGAAAGTCGTGGAGCGGCGATACCGGTCCATCCAAATTCACGAACACAAACTTTTCCCAGGTATCCACTTTTACCGGCACCAGCCCGTTTTTTGCGCGGTCAAAGTTGCATACTCCCTCGAACTCCACCATGCCTTTCAGCCTGCCGTCGATCCCGTACGTCCAGCCGTGATACGGGCAGCGAAACTGTTTTGCCGAGCCTTGCGCTTCGGTCACCACCGTCGCTGCATGGTGCCGGCATACGTTGTAAAAAGCACGCAAAACATCGTCTTCACCCCGCGACACCACAAGCGGCTCGCCCGCCAAGCCCGTGGTGAAAAAATCTCCCTTCTTCTGCACCTGGTCTGTTCGGCCAACAGCCTGCCACGTTCTGCCGAACACGCTTTGTTGTTCCAGTTCCGCCATTCGCTGGTCGAAATACCACGGCGCGGGAATCGTCCACGCGCGCTCCAGCGGATCTTGCGGGTTGTACAAATCCAGAAGCTCGCGAACATTTCTTTCCATAAAGCGCTCCCTGACAGCAGCGGGCAAACTCACAGCAAAGACCTTGCATCCTTGATACCTCCAAATCCATTACGAGAAAAGGAAAAACCGTCTTAAGCCGGGAATGCGACGGTCTTTGCCGCGCCTCACATTGACGAGCTGTCAACAGCCCCTTAGAATAACTTTTGGGAAATCACGGACCCGCCATGGCCGCCTACCGCCTGCACCGTCAATCCAAGACTGCTCATCCGGGCAAACTCATTTGGACCGAAGACAAGTTTCGCGCCCTGCTCGAGTCTGCTCCAGACGCCATGATCATCGTGGACGCGTCGGGCAACATCACGCTCGTCAATGCCCAGACCGAAAAACTCTTTGGCTACAAGCGGGAGGAACTCCTCGGGCAGCCGGTGGAAAAACTCATGCCGGACCGCTTTCGCGGGAACCACCTCGGGCATCGCGAACAGTATGCGCAAACCGCGCGTCTCCGCATGATGGGCTCCGGAATGGAGCTTTTCGGCTGCCGCAGGGACGGTACCGAATTCCCCGTCGAAATCAGCCTGAGTCCGTTCAAAAGCAAAGACGGTATCCTCGTGTTCAGCGCCATCCGCGACATTACTCTGCAGAAACAAGCGCAAAAAGAACTGGCGGATGGCCGGGATCTTCTTGAAGCTCGCGTCCGCGAGCGCACTGCCGAACTCCTCGAATCCAATCAGACCTTGCAAGCCGAAATTGCCCGCCGTGAACTTGCTCAGCGCCAGCGCGACGATGAACAGGCTCGCTCCCAGCGCCTTGAGGAACAGCTTCTCGAAACGGAAAAAATGGAAGCCATCGGCCGCCTGGCCGGGGGCATCGCTCATGACTTCAACAATCTGCTCGGCGTGATCCTTGCAAACAGCGAACTGCTCCTTCAAAACGCGGCTTTGGACGAAAGTCTGAGCGAACGAATCAAGGAAATCAAAATGGCGGGGGAAGAGGCTGCCTCGGTCACTCGCCAGTTGCTCGCACTCAGCCGCCAACAAGTTTCCGAGCCTCAGGTCCTGGATTTAAATGTTGCGCTCGAGGACCTTCAGCCACTGCTCAAGCGCATCATCCGGGAGAGTATCCATTTCGAAATGGTACTGGGGCAGGTGGGGGCGATCAAAATCGACCGCAGCCAGTTGGCCCAGATCATCTTGAATCTTGTCGCCAACGCCCGCGATGCCATGACCGCCGGCGGGCGGCTGAAAATCGAAACCTCGAACGTCGAATTGGGTGATTCGTTTGCGAAGGAGCACGTCGACGTACGGCCCGGACCGTATGTGCAATTGACCGTAACGGATAGCGGCAGCGGCATGGATCGCGAAACCGTCAGCCGCATCTTCGAGCCTTTCTTTACCACGAAAGAAAAGGGCCGCGGCTCCGGGCTCGGCCTCGCTACGGTCTACGGGATTGTCCGGCAAGGCGGTGGCCACATTTGGGTGTACAGCGAGCCAGGATTGGGCACGACTTTCAAAATCTACCTCCCGCGCGTCATCCAAGCGTCGGATTCTGCTCGCGCGAAGACAATCGAGGAGAGGAAATCGGCCGCCGCGGAAACTATCCTGCTCGTGGAGGACTCCAAGCTTCTCGCGAAAGTTACCAGGGATTTCCTGGTGGACGACGGCTATAAAGTTCTGCTGGCTTCCAACCCCCGGGAAGCCCTTCGCGTCGAGGAAAGTCATCACGAACCCATCCATTTGCTTCTCACCGATGTGGTCATGCCCGATATGAATGGCCGTGAACTCGCGGAGCAGCTTCTGGCGAAGCGTCCAGAAATGAAGGTTATTTATATGTCGGGCTATACCAACGGAATTCTTTCGGAGCACGCCTTTCGCGCGGAAGATTCCGCCTTCATCGAAAAGCCCTTTTCCCGCGACGCGCTGTCCCGCAAAGTTCGCCATACCTTGAATCCAGGCGTACGGTCTTGACGCGACCTTTCTCTGCGGGTTTGTCGCGTCAGGCAGCGACCAGGTTTTCGAGCGCTGGCTTGTTTCTCAGCACCAACGTCGAGCCGTTCAGTTCGATCGTTCGTTGTCTCTTGAATTCGCTCAGAGTGCGCGTCACTGTTTCGCGCGATGCACCAATCAGTTGCGCTATTTCTTCGTGCGTTAGCGCCAGTTTCACCCGCACGACGCCGTCCATCACCGACCCGTTCGAGGACCAATCTAGCAGGAACCGCGCTAGGCGTTCCGGAACCGACTGGCTCAAGCCAATCAAACGCACCAGGTCATAAGCGGCATGGCAATCGCGGCTCAGGTGACTCGCAAAGTGCAAGCAGGCATCGCCGTGCTCGGTGATGCACTTCAAAAAATCCGCGCGCTCGAGGAAGGCCAATTCGGCGGGCTGCAGAATCTCCGCTGTGAGGTCGTAAGGCTTGCCGGTGATGACTGAATTTAAGCCTAACTCTTCGCCGGGCTTGGCAATTTTCAGAATGAGTGTTCGCCCGTCGCTGTTGGTGGTCAACAGTTTCACGCGCCCTTGCCGCAAAATGTAGAGGCCCCGCGCCGGCTGGCCTTCCATAAAAATAATCGCGCCGGCGGGAAAGCTTGCGGTGTGTTCGACCTTTTGCAATGCCTTCGCGGTCGCCTCAGAAAGCCCCCCATAAAAGTCGCTGCTCGGTTCGCTTCGCGCGCTCCGCTCAAGAATCTGTAAACTGGAGGCCGCGGTTGGTTTCTTGGGGCGATTGGCCCAAACCTGCAAGCGTGGAACTGCTGTCCCAGTCGCTATCACTGGAGTTGCCATGATCGTCTCCTTCGATGACTGTACCTTGAACACAACGAAGGAAAGGCAACCCAAGGGCCGATGTTCAGCAAAACGTCCCATCCGTCGCATACCTCATAAGTTAAACAAAAACAACAACTTAAATATGCCGTAATCAAGTCTAGCCGCTTATTGCGACATTGCCAACCTGGTTCCCGGTGCGCCATTTCGCACACCTGTGCGTGATCTACATCACTGGGCTTTGTGACAGAAAATAGCTCCCCTACACGGCCTTCCGCTCCCATCTGGCCCCATGCCCGTTGCTCGGATGCCCATTTCGCCGCCTCGCGGCTTGCTCTCTCCCCGGCATATAATGCTGGCCCATGGCTAGCTCGCCTAACGAATGGGCTGATGGCGCCACGGTTCGCCTGGATCGCAAAGATCCCTATTTGCGCCTTCAGTCCGTCACGATCTTCGTCCGCAATCTGGATCGCAGCCTTAATTTCTACGTGGACCAGCTTGGCTTTCAGCTGGTCTTCGACGCGCGCCACCAGGAATTTGCCGGCCGCCGTTTCGTAACCGTTGCGCCTCCCGACGGCTCGGCCAACCTCACGCTTGCTGCGCCTGAGCCCGAGTCCGAGCAGCACAAGCTCATCGGGCGGC
The DNA here is from genome assembly GCA_003223245.1 of Acidobacteriota bacterium. GTDB lineage: Bacteria > Acidobacteriota > Terriglobia > Acidiferrales > UBA7541 > Acidiferrum. The sequence goes on along the minus strand of QHYI01000136.1, from coordinate 24,132 downwards.
CCACGCAAGTCACGTTTGTCACCGAAGATGTACTTGCCAAATTCCGTGAATGGAGCAAGCGCGGCGTGCGCTTCAACTTTGCGCCCCGCCTCAAACGTCTCAAATATCCGGTACAGGTGCGCAACGCAAATTGCGCAGATCCGGCGGCGCCATCAGGAGAGCACACGCCCATCTGGGGCGGCGTCTTCACGCGCTTCAAGGATCCCGACGGCAATTCGTTCTCACTTGTCAGCTTCGACGAAGTGACGCACGCCGTAGAAGCCCAGCGCCGCGCTATCGCGGAGAGACTGGAAGCCGAGCGGCGCGCCGCGCAGGAACTGGACATCGCAAAGCAAGTGCAGGCTCGACTGTTTCCCCAAACGCTTCCGCCGCTCAAAACTTTGGAGTATGCCGGAATTTGTCGTCAGGCTCGCCAGGTCGGCGGCGATTACTACGATTTCCTCGACTTGGGCAGCGAGCGGCTCGGCTTCGTGATTGGCGACATTTCCGGGAAAGGCATCGCCGCCGCGCTATTGATGGCCAACCTGCAAGCCAATCTTCGGAGCCAGTGCGCCGTCGCCGTGGATCAGCCGCAACGCCTGTTGCGCTCGGTAAATCAGCTTTTTTGCGAAAACACGACGGATGGCGCGTTCGCCACGCTGTTTTTCGCCGAATACGACGATGCCAAGCGGCGCTTGCGTTACGCGAATTGCGGCCACCTTGCCGCGCTTGTGCTTCGCCGGGATGATTCCCTCGAGCGGCTTGAATCCACGGCCACAGTTCTTGGCGTGTTCAAGAAATGGGATTGCGCGATCAGTGAAACGCCAATCTCTCCCGGCGATATCCTCGCTTTGTATACGGATGGCATCACCGAATCGTTCAACGATGCGGGCGACGAATTTGGCGAAGAGCGCCTTGCCGCGACCTTGTGCCGCCACCGCGGTTTGTCTTCCAAGGACCTCCTCGCAGCGGTTGTTGATGAAGTGCGCCAGTTCAGTCCCGGCGAGCAGTACGACGACATCACGCTGATTGTCGCCAAGTCTACCTAGCCCCTGGCCTTGTGCAACGTCGCCCAACCGCAGGCAGAGTCGGATGCCGCGCTGAAGCGCGGCGCTACATTAAGAGAAGCAGTTGCTTTCGGCGAGATCACGTTTGCGACAATCCTTTTTTGGCGACGAGTAAGCCGTAGATGAAGTTGCCGGAGGCGAAGCCGGCGCGCATGTCCTTGAAGGCGCGGAGAAAACGCACGAAGGCCGCTCCATTTTGCGCGGCTAATCCCCACAATGTTTTGTCCTTGATGATGTCGAGGCAAAAGTCCCAGGTCTTGGCGCAATTTTTGTTCAGGACTTCGCCCCGTGTCACCTCGAGCCCAGCCGCACGTATGTGCGTTCGGTAGTCTTCCATGCTTTGCAGTTCCACCATCATGCCGTCTTCGATGGAGTGAAGGAACTTCTTGTGTTCGCGCGGCGTCAGGTTCTTTTTCTTGAACCAGTCGGTAATGGCCAGGGTTCCTCCAGGTTTTAGGAGCTTTGCGGCCGAGGCAAAGAATTGGGGGATGTCTTGGTAATGCGAAATGGATTCCACGGACCACACGACGTCGAAGGGATGCTCGAACGTCATGGCCTCGGCGTCCATGAGGAGGAATTTCGCGTTGACCCCGACTTCGGCCGCTGCTTGGTTGGCCATTTCCACTTGCACTTGAGAAATGGTGATGCCAATGGCTTCCGCCGCGTATTTCTGCGCGAGAAAAATGCTGCTGGCGCCAAAACCGCAGCCCACGTCGAGAATCCTGGCGGCGGGCGGGATCCCGGCGGACTCGGCCAAATGCTCGATAAGCTGAACTTGCGCGGTTTCTTTGGATTCGTCACCGCGAATCCAGTAGCCATGATGAATGTGCTCGCCCCACAGCGAATGGTAGTAGGGGCTCATGCGGTCGTAGTGCTCGCGGACCTTCTCTTTGTCGTTGGGGCGGGTGGCGGCGGTCATGGCCGGGCCCCCTCCCTCCACTTTTTTTCGTACCCAAATTGATTGCAACCGCGAATAATCCCCGCACGGGGCTGCGTCTGTTGAAGCTCGGGGCAAGCCCGATGCGATTCCCTGCGCCGCTACTCATGGCGGAGGGCGACCATGGGGTCGACCCGTGAGGCGCGGCCGGCGGGCGCCCAAGTGGCGGCAAGCACGACACTTACGAGCAGGGCGGCTGCCAATCCATAGGTCAGGCTGTCCGTCCGAGAGACACCGTAAAGAAAAATTCCCGAGCCGCTCCAGCCGATGCCCGCCGTGGGGAAAAAGCGTGTGATTGCAAACGCGCCGAGCGAACCGACAACCAGGCCGGCACACGCGACTAGCAGCGATTCGCGCAACACCAAGCCCACAATTTTCAGGTGGCCGGCACCGAGAGCGGTGCGAATCCCGATTTCTCGCGTGCGCTCAGCGACAGAATACGACGTAACTCCAAAAACGCCGACGATGACCAGGATCAGGGCTAAGCTGCCGAAGGAAGCCAGCAGGGTGATAACCGGCCGACGGAGAGTGAGCGACTCAGAATCGTGAATCTCCGCCTCGAGGCTGCCCAATTCCCAATAAAGCTGGGGATCCACGGGCTGCAGCCAATTGTTGATGCGCGAGGCGACATTTATCAGGTCACCCGCGGACCGAACCCGGATCGCCATGCTCCATCGCGGCGGCGCGGTTTGCGCGATTGGGAAGTAAACGAGCGGCCGCAAATCCTCTTCGGGATTGCGCTGGCGGAAGTCGGAGACGACACCCACAATTTCCCTCTCCGTCGTGGGGGAATCCGCAAAAGCAATGTGATAGCCGATTGGATTGGATCCAGGGAAAAAGTGTCGCGCGAAAGTCTCATTGACGATGGCTACCGAGCTGCTCGCCTGGCCATTTCGCTCGTCGAACGAACGGCCGGAAAGCATCGGCACCTTGAGAGTAGAGAAATATTCCGGGCCCACGGAGACGAACCAGATTTCTTCCTGAACCGGTGGCACTTTGGGAGTGGGAGCTTCGATTCTCAGCTGCGCACTGTCCGCACCGTTCATCGGGAGCGAGTCCGCGATGCCCACGGACTCGACACCGGGGAGCTGGCGCAGGCGCTCCGCCGCCTCGTGCATGAGGCGAGCGCGGTCCGCTGGGGCGGTGTAGCGCGTAAACGGGAAGCGAGTAGCGACCGTGAGAACGTTGTGTGGGTCATAGCCTAATCGAGAGGTTTCGACATGCAGATAGCTGCGCAGCAGCAAGCCGAAAGCTACGAGCAGCACCATGCCCAGCGCAACCTGGCCCGCGACCAGACCATTTCGCAAACGCCGCGAGGGCGACCCGCCCGGCGCATTGGGGGTCGCATCTTTCAAACTTTCATTGAGATTCACCCGCGATCCATGCAGCGCAGGAATCATCCCGAAAGCCAGAGCGGCCAGAAGCGACACCACCAAACTGACGATGAAAACACGCACATTCATTTGTAGGTATGCGCCTGAGAGCATATCGGACGCTAGTTTGGTGATGATTTGCGCGCACCATCGCGTCAGGATGAGGGCTACCACCCCGCCGAAAAGGAACAGCAACGTGCTCTCGGTCAAAAGCTGGCGGATCATTCGTCCGCGCGAAGAGCCGAGGGCCGTGCGCACGGCAACCTCCCTGTGGCGTTTCACGCCCCGGGCAAGGAGCAGGCTTCCCACATTGGCGCACGCGATCAAGAGCACAATTCCCGCAGAGACTGCGGTCATCCACAAGCCGCGTTGGGCGTTTTGTACGGTCGGCGGGGGATGGCGGAACATTTCTGCAAAGTCTTCCACCACCAGTCGCTGGCTTCGATCAGCCAGAGCACTGGGATTCCTAAACTGATCGCCTATGACTTCCACCTCCGAACGCGACTGGCTTAGTGTCACGTCTGGCTTCAAGCGCGCGATGATCTCGACTCTCACCTTTCCAGCCCGCTCGTCTCCTTGGTTTGCATAAGAGTTCAGGACCAGGGGGGCAAAGATTTTGGGACCGTATTTCGAAGAGCTCCATATCGGCAGCACACCAACCACGGTAACCGGCCGGCGATTCAGAACAATCTGTTGCCCGATGATGCTTGGGTCGGCGTGAAATCGGTTTTGCCAGAAGTCATACGAAAGGATCACGACGCCGTCTTGGCCAACTCGCTGTTCCTCGTCTCGAAAGTTGCGGCCCAACAGCGGCCGCACGCCGAGCGTCAAAAACCAGTTTGGAGTGACAAGCGCCCCCCGCAAATTTTCGGAGAGTGAGCCATCGGCGCCGTAAAGATAATCCGCCCATCCTTGCGCGGCGACTTGCTCAAAAGATTTGCTCTCGTCACGGACTGCCTGATACTGCGCCGGGGTGGGGGTATGAGTGTCGTCGTTTTCGAGGGTCCAGATATGAACCAAGCGTTGCGGTTCGCGATAAGGGAGGCGGCGCAGGAATGCGGAATCCACTAAGCCAAACATTGCCGTGTTTGCGCCGATGCCAAGAGCCAACGTGAGGACGGCAGCTGCGGCGAAGCCGGGGGATTTGCGAAGCATGCGGAGGCCGAAGCGGAGGTCCTGGAGCAGAGTTTCGAGGAGGTTCACGCCGCGGGTGTCGCGGCATTGTTCTTTGCGCAATTCCAAACCGTCCATCGAGCGCAAAGCAGCGCGGCGGGCGTCGTCCGACGTCATGCCTTGCGCGAGCAATCCTTCAGTTTTGCGCGCGAGGTGATATTGCAACTCTTCGGCGAGTTCCTGCTCGACGCGGTTGCGGCGGAACAGCGAACGGAGCCTCAGGGGAATGGTGTAGAGCCAATGTTCGATGCGCATGGTGCTCCTAACCATTCACCGAACAACGGGAGCGAAGCGATGAAGAATCTGACAAATGTTCTTGTTTCCTCAAATGCAGACCCTCAGGCCTGAAGGCCGGAGCTCTACAGTTCCGGATAACGACCGGCGACCGGTCAAGCCTCTTTCAGCTTCACGACATGCGAGATGGCCGAGGAGAGGCGATTCCAATTGCCAGCTTCTTTTTCGAGCTGCCTGCGGCCGAGCCGTGTTAACGAATAGAACTTGGCGCGGCGATTGTTTTCGCTGAGTTTCCATTCGGCGGTGATCCAGCCTTCTTGCTCGAGCTTGTGCAGCGCCGGGTAGAGAGAACCGTCGCTGACCTGGAGGACGTCGCAGGAAATCTGCTTCAAGCGCTGGCTGACGGCAAAGCCGTTCAGCGGCTCGAGCGCGAGAATTTTCAAAAGCAAAAGGTCCAGAGTGCCCTGGACGAGATCGGAAGGTTTGCTCATGCACGTTCCTCAAGAAAGGGCAGCGGCGTAACGCCGCTGCTACACCACTTCTTCCCCATTACCGAGGATAGAGTATACCGATTCCCCTCGGTAAGCAAGAGGAGTTTGCAGAAACCCAATGCGCGAGGTAGCTTGTGCAACGACAATCAGAAAATGGAAAATTGAAAATGGAAATTGGGAAAGAAAAGTAGCAGTTCAGAAGTCGGGTGGGCCTTAAAAAGGGGCACAGCATGCTGCGCCCCTACAAGTAGGGACTCACCAGGCTTAGCTGGCGGCTTCGGTGGGCTCTTCCTTTTTTTGGCTGGGCTTTTCTTTCTTCTCTTTTTCCTTGTACTGGTAGCCGATGATTTCGAGGATGGCCACTTTGGCGTTGTCGCCGACGCGATTGCCGGCGCGGATGATGCGCGTGTAGCCGCCGGCGCGGTCGCCAAACTTGGGCGCGATTTCGCTGAAGAGCTTTTGCGTGACGGCGGGAACCAGGAGATAGGAAGCGGCTTGGCGGCGAGCCTGCAGCGTGTCGCGCTTGCCGAGAGTGATCATTTTTTCAGCCATGGGGCGAGCGGCCTTGGCGCGCGTAAGCGTGGTGGTGATACGCCCGTGCTGGAAGAGATTGGTCACGAGGCTGCGCAGCACAGCGCGGCGATGGTCGGGCTGCTTGCCGAGTTTCGATCCGGAGTTCAGATGTCGCATGGTCGATCCCTTAGTTCTAAGTTTAAAGTTCAACGGCGAAACCCAAGCCTCAAAGGAGCAGGCTCGGCGGTACGTTTCAAGCGCAGAAGGGACGGGCTGAAACCCGCCGCGACGAATCACAGAAGCGGCTACAGGCCGACGGTGTCTTCCGGAGAAGGCGCGGCGGTCTGGCTCGGGAGCGGCGGCCAGATGATGCGGCCGTGCTCATCGAACTTCATGCCCAGCGAAAGTCCCATCTTAGTGAGAATTTCCTTGATCTCGTTGAGGGACTTGCGGCCGAAGTTCTTGGTCTTGAGCATTTCGTTTTCGCTCTTCTGCACGAGTTCGCGAATAGTCTGGATATTGGCGTTTTTCAGGCAGTTGTAGGAGCGAACGGAAAGCTCGAGCTCCTCGACGGAGCGGTCCAGATGCTCGAGGCGCGGATCGTGCGAAGTGTCCTGCGGCGCTTCGATGGTTTCGACGGGCTCTTCGAAGTTGATGAAGATGCTCATGTGGTCTTTCACCAGCTTGGCGGCGAAACCGATGGCGTCTTTCGGCGTGATGGCGCCATTGGTCCAAACTTCCATCATCAGCTTTTCGTAGTCGGTCATCTGGCCGAGACGAGCGGCTTCGACGGAGTAATTGACCTTGCGCACCGGCGAGTGAACGCTGTCCACGGGGATGTAGCCGATGGGCAGATCCTCGTCGTAGTTGCGGTCAGCAGCGACGTAGCCGCGACCGTTCTTGGCGCGCATTTCGACTTGCAATTTGCCGCCTTCGCTGACCGTGGCGATGTACACGCTCTTGTCGAGCACGGCGAAGTCCGCGTCTTCCTCAATATTCGCAGAGGTGACGATGCCGGGCTGCTCGACGTTGAGATAAATCGTCTTCGGCAGATCGGTGTTCAGCTTGATGGGCACCTGCTTGAGGTTGAGGATGATGTCCGTGGCATCCTCGACCACGCCGGGGATCGAAGAGAACTCGTGCAATACGCCTTCGATCTTCACCGCGGTGATGGCCGCGCCCTCGATGGAACTGAGCAGAGCGCGGCGCAGAGCGTTCCCGACGGTGGTGCCCCAACCGCGCTCAAACGGCTGCGCGGAGAAACGCCCGTACTTCTCGGTGAGCGACTCGAGATCCGACGCGAGGTGCTTGGGCTTTTGAAAACCTTTCCACATCTTGTTCCTTCTTTCTGTGATCGACTCCGTCAACCACCAAAACCTTTTTGAGTTCTCAGTCTTCCGTAGTCAGAATCCTACTTCGAGTACAGCTCGACGATGAGATGCTCGTTGATCGGCGGCGTCTGCACGTCTTCGCGCTTGGGCAGCGCCACAACCTTAGCCTTGAATTGCTCGCGCTGCTGCTCGAGCCAAGGCACAGCGTTCTGGCTTTGCGCCACGTTGCGCGCGTCGAGCACCGCGGCGTTCTGGTGCATCTTTTCTTTGATGGCGATTTCCTCGCCTACACTGACGAGGTAGGAAGGAACGTTCACTTTCTTCCCGTTCACGCGCACATGCCCATGGAGCACCAACTGCCGCGCCTGCGCGCGCGAGGCTGCCAGGCCGGCACGCCAGACCGCGTTATCGAGGCGGCGTTCGAGCATGATGATCAAGTTTTCGCCCGACGGGCCCTTCATGTGCACCGCTTTTTCAAAATAATTGCGGAACTGGCGCTCGAGCAACCCGTAGGTGCGCTTTACCTTCTGCTTTTCGCGCAGCTGCAGGCCGTAGCCCACCACTTTAGCGCGCCGCGATTGCCCGTGCTGCCCCGGAACGAAGTTGCGCTTTTCAATGGCGCACTTCTCCGTAAAGCAGCGCAGGCCTTTCAAAAACAGCTTCTGCCCTTCCCTGCGGCACAGGCGGCAGACAGCATCACGATGTCTTGCCAACTTCTATTCTCCCTTCACAAAACTAAAACTGAAACCTGTCGTCGGATTCCTTCCGGCGGCAGTGGCACAGCCAACCGTGGCTGTGCTACCAAAATCAGACGCGGCGGCGCTTGGGTGGCCGGCAGCCGTTGTGCGGAATCGGGGTAACGTCGCGGATCAGCACAATATGTAACCCCGCCGCGGCTAGCGCGCGCACAGCGGATTCGCGCCCCGAACCAGGCCCTTTCACGCGCACTTCCACGCTCTTCATGCCGTACTGGTCGCGCGCGACGCCCGCGGCGGCCAGCGAAGCTTGCTGCGCGGCGTACGGCGTGCCCTTGCGCGAACCCTTGAAGCCGATCGACCCCGCCGAGGACCAGCACATGGTGCGGCCGTCGGGGTCGGTGATGGTGATTTGCGTGTTGTTGAACGACGCAGCCACGTACACAACGCCGTGCGGGACGACGCGGCGCTCGCGCTTCTTCTTGAATTCTTTTTTGCGCTTTGCCGCGGCCGGTTTTGCCGGCGCCGCGCCTTCCGGTGCCGCACTCTTTGGTTCCTTTGCCACGATTCGCTCCGTTTCCTTACTATGTCGAAATCTAAGACTTTACCACGCCGGGGCACAGTATTCCTTCGCCCCGCTCAGGATAAAGCTAGCCCTTCTTGCCGACGGTCTTCTTCTTCGCCGCGATAGCGCCGCGCCGCGGACCTTTGCGCGTTCGCGCATTGGTATGCGTGCGCTGGCCGCGCACCGGCAGGTTGCGGCGGTGGCGAATTCCGCGATACGCCTGAATTTCAATCAGGCGACGGATGTTCATCTGAATCTCCTTGCGGAGATCGCCTTCAACGCGGCCTTCCTGCTCGATGGCCTGGCGGATATGATTGATTTCATCTTCCGTCAGGTCGCGAATCTTTTTTGTGTGATCCACGCCAGCTTTTGCCGCGAGCCTGCGCGCACGCGCCTGCCCGATGCCGTAAATCGAGGTCAGCCCGATCCAAAGGCGCTTTTGCGGCGGAAGATCTACACCAGCGATGCGTGCCATGGCTTCTCCCAGTTCTCAGTCTTCAGCTCTCAGCGGAGTAAAAAACACTTGATTCGGAACTCCAAAGCATTCCTTTGCGTTCCGCATCTCTTACCGACCACTGAGAACCTATAACCGTCCACTGCCCTATCCCTGGCGCTGCTTGTGCTTCGGGTTGACGCAAATCACCCGCACCACGCCGCGCCGATGGATTACCTTGCATTTGTCACAAATCTTTTTTACCGATGCCCGTACTTTCATTCTGCCTGCTCCTCGCTCCGAGGGACAGGCTAAAGCCCGCCCCTACAAACAAACCCCGAAACCACCGGTCTTCCCGGTCGCAACCGGGAGGCAAAAGCCGCGAAAGACCCACCACTGCAACTTTTGCTAAAGACGGCGGCGTAAAGCCGCCGCTACAATCCCGACCATCCGCCGTTACTTATATCGGTAGACGATGCGGCCACGCGTTAAATCGTACGGCGAAAGCTCGACAGCCACTTTGTCTCCCGCAAGGATGCGGATGAAATTCTTGCGCATCTTGCCAGAAACGTGCGCCAAAACCTGATGCTTGTTCTCCAGCTCGACGCGGAACATGGCGTTGGGCAGCGGCTCGATGACCGTGGCCATGACTTCAATGGCGTCCTCTTTCGGATTTCCCGAGTCGCCCTTGTCGCCTTTCTTTTTGTCCTCGAACTCCTTCGCCATATTCTCCTGTTGCTCACCAAAGCCGGGGTTGAGACCGGCCTCTACATGGGGACGCGCTCGGGCGCGTCCCTACAAAACCATCACCACGACGGGCCGGTCACTTGTTTCGGGCGCGTCAAAATCCATGGCCCGTTGGCAGTGACCGCCACGGTATGCTCGAAGTGCGCCGAGGGACTGCCATCGGCAGTTTCCGCGACCCACTCATCCCGCATACGAACTTCCGGGCGGCCAGCATTGACCATCGGCTCGATGGCGATGACCATACCTTCCTGCAACCGCGCGCCGCGCCCTTCTTCGCCGTAGTTCGGGAGATTGGGCTCGTCGTGCATCTTCGTGCCGATGCCGTGCCCGACAAACTCCCGCACCACCGAGAAACCGTGCTTTTCGACCCAACTCTGTACCGCGTGACCGACATCGCCAAGACGATTACCGGCGCGCATCTTATCAATCGCGCGGTCCAGCGCTTCGCGGGTCACCTCCAGCAGCTTCTGCACCTCCGGCCGAATCCTGCCGAGAGGAACCGTCACCGCCGAGTCCGCGTAGTAGCCGTCCACTTCCATGCCGAAATCGAGCGAGACGATGTCGCCTTCGCGCAATTTGCGCTTGGGCGAGGGAATCCCGTGAACAATCTCGCTGTTCACCGAAGTGCACAGCACGCAGGGATACCCGCGGTAGCCCTTGAATGCCGCGTGCCCCGGCTTTCCCGCGATTTTTTCCTCGGCCAGCTTCTCGAGGTCCATCGTGGTCATGCCGGGCTTGACGGCGCTTCGCAGCGCAGTCAAAACCTCATAGACGACGAGCCCTGCGCGGTGCATCTTCTGCAGCTCTTCGGCACTTCGCAGGTGAATCGCCATCCGATCCTTTTTGCCAGCGGCCCTTGCGCATTCGCTCTAGCGCGAATTGCGCACAATTTCGAGCACGCGCTGCTTCACTTCGTCGATGCTCTTCGAGGCGTCCACGTCGTGCAGGCGGCCGAGCCTCTGGTAATAGGAAACCAGCGGCTCAGTCAGCTTTTCGTACGCTTCCAGCCTCGGCGCTACAATCTCTTCCCGGTCGTCCGGCCGCTGGATCAGCTCCCCACCATCGTTATCGCAGCGGCCTTCTACCTTTGGCGGGCGTTCGTAAATATTATAAATCTCGCCGCCCAGCTTACACATACGCCGACCGGTAATGCGCTTGAGCACCAGCGTCGGGTCAAGAGCGAAGTGCACAACCAGCGGCGGCCGGTAACCGTTCTGCCGCAGCAGCACGCTCAAGAACTGCGCCTGCGCGACGGTCCGGGGAAACCCGTCAAACACAAAGCCGTGCGAACAATCCGGCCGCTCGATGCGCTCCCGGACCATTTTCAGGACCAGCGAGTCGGGAACCAAGTCGCCGCGCGCCATGGTGGGCTTCACTTGCATGCCGAGCGGCGATCCCAGGCTGACATGCTCGCGAAACATGTCGCCGGTCGACAGGTGCGGCACGCGGTAGAGCTTCGCCAGTTCCTTTGCCTGCGTGCCCTTTCCTGCGCCCGGGGGCCCAAGAAAAATGACAGCGCGGTCGAGCCTTTCTGAAGCCCGCGTCTCCGGAGCCACTCCGCTCGCCACTCCGCTTGTCTCTCCTAGCGGCGACCGCGCAACCGGCCTTTCCGCGCAAACCCTTCGTAATTCCGCATCACCAACTGCGCTTCCAGTTGCTGCACCGTGTCCATGGCCACGCCGACGACGATCAGGAGCGACGTCCCGCCAAAATAGAAGTTCACGCCCAGGCCTTTCAGGAACCAGACTGGGAAGTGGCGGTCAAACCAGGCACCGAGGCCCCAGCCCAGGTGGTCGAGGTGAATCCCGCCAATCATCCATTCCGGGAGCAAGCAAACAGCCGCCAGGTAGATTGCGGCAATGAACGTAAGGCGCTTCAGAATCTTGCTGACATGCTCGGAGGTAGTGCGCCCCGGCCGAATTCCGGGGATGAATCCGCCATTCTTGCGCATGTTGTCGGCAAGCTCCGTGGGATTGAAAACAATGCCGATGTAAAAGAAGCAAAAGACCATAATCAGCACGATGTAAAGCAACGTGTAAAGCGGCTCACCCCACCGGAGGTAGGAATAGATGTTGTCCACAAAAGCGTATTTGCCTTTGAGCGCCATCGCGGCGGTTGCCGGAAAAGCGAGCAAGGAACTGGCAAAAATCGGCGGAATCACGCCGCCGGAATTGACGCGCAGCGGCAGATAGGAAGATTGCCCGCCCATCACACGGCGCCCCACGACGCGCTTGGCGTATTGCACCGGGATGCGGCGCTGGCCGCCTTCGACGAAAACGATGAACGCCACCACTGCGATCATCAAGACAACCAGAAGAATCATGTAGATCGGAGTGAATCCGCCCCACTGATGGGTCACGAACGCCTTTTCATAGAGATCGCTGACCGCCCTCGGCAAGCCAACCACGATTCCAACGAAGATAATCAGGGACATGCCGTTGCCAATGCCACGTTCGCTAATCTGCTCGCCCAGCCACATGATGAACGCCGAGCCGGTGGTCAGCGTGAGAACGGTCATCAGGACGAAAGGAAGACCGGGGTGGTAGACGAGATTCTGCTGCGATTCGAGAGTCCCCGCAATCGTCAGCGACTGGATGATGCTGAGAGCGATGGTGAGATAACGCGTGTACTGCGTAATTTTCTGGCGGCCGAGTTCGCCCTCTTTCTGCAACCGCTCGAGGTAAGGAAAGACCACTTGCATCAACTGGAGGATGATGGAGGCGGTGATGTAGGGCATGATACCCAAGGCAAAAATCGTAAGCTGGCGGAAGTTGCCGCCGCTGAACAAGTCGAACAGGCCCAATGCCGAGCCCGCCGCCGAATTGAAGATGCGCTCCAACTCCGACACGTTGATGCCAGGCGTGGGAATGTGCGCGCCAATCCGGTACACCCCCAGCAGCGCGAGCGTGAACAGCACGCGGCTCCGCAGGTCCTCAATGCGGAACATGTTTCGGATGGCTTCGATAAACCGGTTCATAGCTGTACCCTACAACTTTTCCTAGGCTACCACCTCAAACGTGCCGCCCGCCTTGGTAATTTTCTCCTTGGCGGATGCGCTGAAAGCGTGCGCGTGAATGGCCAGTTTGTTCTTCAATTCGCCATCGCCCAGAATCTTGACCGGGTCGGCAGCGCGGCGGACAAAACCATGCGCGCGCAGCAAATCCGGCGTGACTGTCTCGCCTGCCGGAAAAACGTTGAGTTCTTCCAAGTTCACCACAGAATACGTGACGCCAAACGGATTGTGAAAACCGCGCTTCGGGATGCGGCGGTGCAGGGGCATCTGGCCGCCCTCATACCCGCGGCGCCGCGAGTAGCCGCGGCGGGATTTTTGCCCCTTGTTGCCCGCGCCCGCGGTTTTGCCGAGTTTGGAGCCGATGCCGCGCCCCACGCGCACTTTGCGGATGCGCGAGCCGGCCGGCGGATGCAAATTCGAGAGCGTGAACAAAGGGCGCTCTTTCGCCGCCGGGGTCGCCGGTTTGTGCCGGCCGCGCTTGTGTGAACGGCTTGCGGTCTTTTTCTTCACCATGCCTTTACTCCACCACTTCCACGAGGTGCCGCACCTTGTGAATCATGCCACGAACCGCCGGCGTGTCCTGGCGCTCCACCACTTGATGCAATCTGCGCAGGCCCAGGCCGCGGATGGTCTGGCGCATGTCGTCGGTGCAGCCGATAAAACTGACCACCCACTTGATCTTCAAGTTGCCGGAGCTTTTGGCGCCGGAGCCCGTCGCGGCAGTTTTCTTTTGCGCGCTCATGCGTTGCCCTCACTGACGGCAGCCTTCTCTTTGGCAGGCTTGCCGCTGATTTCTTCCACGGTTTTCGAGCGCGTCTCGGCCACTTGCGTGGCGTCTTTCAGGCCCAGCAGAGCTGCGAAGGTCGCTTTGACCACGTTATGCGGGTTCGATGTGCCAATGGATTTCGTCAACACATTGGTGATTCCCGCCACCTGCATCACCTTTCGCACCGGGCCGCCGGCAATCACGCCGGTACCTTCCGAAGCGGGCTTCAGCAGCACTTGCGCCGAACCATAGCGCCCCAGAACCTGGTGAGGAATCGTGGAACCCTTGAGATTGAGCTTGATCAGGTTTTTCTTAGCCTGTTCGATTCCTTTTTTGATGGCCATGGGCACTTCGCGCGCTTTGCCCATCCCAAATCCCGCATGGCCGTGGCTGTCGCCAACCACCACCAGCGCGGAAAAACTCAAGTTTTTGCCCCCTTTGACGACTTTGGTGACGCGGTTGATGGCGATCACGTCATCCTTCAAATCGGAAGGGTTCACCTCGAAGAGGCGGCGAACGGCTAGGCTTTCTCGCAAAATTTGCTTCGACATAAGTTTAGAACTGTAACCCCGCTTCCCGCGCCGCATCCGCAAGCGCCTTGACGCGACCGTGATACTTGTACCCGCCGCGGTCGAACACCACTTTGTTCACTCCGGCGGCCTTGGCGCGCTCGGCGATGGTCTTGCCGATGACTTTGGCTGCCGCCACGTTGCCGCCGCCTTTCAAATTCTTTTTCGTTTCGGCATCGATGGAGCTCGCGGAAACCAGCGTCTTGCCGGAGCGGTCGTCGATGACCTGCGCGTAAATGTGCCCCAAAGAACGGTAAACGCTGAGGCGCGGACGCTCGGGAGTGCCTTCGACGCGCGTGCGCACGCGCTCGTGCACGCGCTGACGGTGCAAATCCCGCGATAGCTTTCTGACTGATGCCGATGCCACTTCTGTTTCTCCTCAAAAGCCAAAAGCTTCCCAGAGCGGGGCAAACCCCGTCTCTACAAACCTGTTTATGCCGCCGCGCCGCCGGCTTTCGCGCCCGCCTTGCCCGCCTTTTTCTTCAGCCGCTCACCAGTGATGCGCACGCCTTTCTGCTTGTACGGGTCGGGCGGACGCAGCGCGCGCATATCGGCGGCGACTTGCCCGACCTGGCCTTTGTCTGCGCCACTCACGATGATGTGCGTCTGCTTGTCCACGGCCACTTGAATACCTTCCGGAATCGGGAAGTCGATCGGATGCGACTTGCCGAGCGCGAAAGCTACGGTTTTGCCTTTCAACTCCGCGCGGTAACCGACACCAACAATGTCGAGTTCCTTTTTGAAACCAGTGGTAACGCCATGCACCGCATTCGCCACCAGCGCGCGAGCCAGGCCGTGCAACGCGCGATGCTCTTCGGTAGCGCGCTTGGCCACGAGCGTGCTGTCCTTTTGCTCGAAGGTAATGCCTTGCGGCACGGCCACCGAAAGTTTTCCTTTCGGTCCCTGCACTTCGACTTTGCCGCCCTGGAGCGCGATTTTCACGCCCGAGGGCACGGCAATTGGTTTGTTCCCGATCCGTGACATCTGTGTCTTCCTTGTTCCAATCTTGCTTAACTGGGGCGCAGCGTCCCTTCGCTTCACTCGAGATAAGGCGGCGCCCCTATAATTCCTTACCAAACCTCACAAAGAATCTCGCCGCCAATTTTGCTCTTGCGTGCTGTGCGGCCGCTCATCACGCCTCGCGGCGTGGTCAGAATGCTGATGCCCAGTCCGCCGACCACCGCGCGGATCTCCGTCGCACCGCAGTAAGCGCGCGCGCCGGGCCTGGAAACGCGCTTCAAACCGCTGATGACGCTGCGGCGGTCGGGCGTGTACTTCAGGAAGACGCGCAGCACTTTGCGCGATTTGTTCTCGTCCACGAGCTTGTAGGTCGAGATGTAGCCCTCTTCCTTGAGGATGCGCGCGATTTCCGTCTTGAGCTTCGAAACGGGAACGTCAAGGCGCTGATGCTTGGCGGCCACCGCGTTGCGGAGGCGCGTCAGAAAATCGGCAATGGGATCGGTCTGCATGTATCTCCTGTCCTTGCGTCGCTACCGCGGCGACTTCTACCAACTCGCTTTCACCACTCCGGGAATTTCCCCGCGCAGCGCCATGCCGCGAAAACAGATGCGGCACATCTGAAATTTTCGGATATAGCCGCGCGCGCGGCCACAGCAGCGACAGCGGTTGCGCATGCGGACCTTGAATTTCGGCTTCTTCCGAGTCTTGGCGATTTTTGCTGTTCGTGCCATGGATTAAGCTGCCCCTCTTTCGCGCAGGGGAACGCCCAAGCCTTTCAGCAGTTCGCGTCCCTGCTCATCGTTTTTCGCCGATGTCGTCAAGGTGATGTTCATGCCCTTGATCTTGTCGACGCGGGTGTAATCGATCTCCGGGAAGACCAACTGGTCTTTCAGCCCCAGCGTGTAGTTCCCGCGGCCGTCGAAAGCATTCGAGGGCAAGCCGCGGAAGTCGCGCACGCGCGGCAGCACCACGTTACACAGGCGGTCGAGAAATTCGTACATGCGGTCGCCGCGCAAAGTGACAGCGCAGCCGATGGGCATGCCTCTGCGAATTTTAAAGTTCGCAATGGATTTCTTCGCCCGCGTGATGATCGCTTTCTGTCCGGTGATTTGCCCCAGCTCCTGCGCCGCGGTGTCCAGCAGCTTCACGTTCTGGCTGGCTTCGCCAAGCCCGATGTTGACCGTAATTTTCTGGAGCTTCGGAACGGCCATGCGGTTCTTCCAGCCAAAGCGCTTCATCAGCGCCGGCACCGTCTCTCCGCGATATTTTTCCTGCAAACGGCTTTTCATCGCCTTCTTCCGCCTCGCCCTTTACTCGTTACTTGTCCAAAGTAGCCTTGCAATGCCGGCAACTGCGCAGCTTCGAGCCATCCGGCAAAATCGTGTGGCCAACGCGCGTGTGCTTGCCGCAGCTTGGGCAAATGACCATCACGTTGGAAACGTTGATGCCCGCTTCCTTTTCGATGATCCCGCCCTTGACGTTCTTCGAAGGGTTGGGGCGCGTGTGGCGCTTGATAATGCCCACATGCTCCACCACCACGGTGTTCTTCCGGTCGTTGATCCAAAGAATGCGCCCGCTCTTCCCGGCGTCCTTGCCAGCGATCACCTTGACGTTGTCACCTTTGCGGATCTGAACCTTGTGCCGCTCGGGTCTTCCATGCGCGAGTGCCATCGCTACCAAACCTCCGGAGCCAGCGAAACGATTTTTGTGAACTTCTTTTCGCGCAGTTCGCGCGCCACGGGGCCGAACACGCGCGTGCCAATCGGCTCGAGCGCATCGTTGATCAACACTGCGGCGTTATCGTCAAACCGGATGTACGTGCCGTCCTTGCGCCGCTGCTCCTTGCGCATCCGCACGATCACGCATTTCACCACTTTGCCTTCCTTGATCTGGCTTTCCGGCGTGGCTTCTTTCACCGACGCGGTGACCACGTCGCCTAATCCCGCTCGCAATCCGGCATCGCCGCCTATGGGCAAAATACACATCAGTTTTCGCGCCCCGGAATTGTCCGCCACCGTCAGCCAGGTCCGCATCTGAATCATTGGCCTGCTCCCCTGTCCCTCTTACTTCGCCGACGCACGCGACGCCAGCACTTCTTTCAGCCGCCAGCGCTTCAGCTTTGAAATCGGCCGCGACGCCATAATGCGCACGGTGTCGCCGGGCTTGGCCTGGCGCTTTTCGTCATGCGCGTAAAACTTCTTGGCGATGCGCACCACGCGGCGGTATTTCGGATGCTGCACCAGCCGAATAATCTCGACGACGATGGTCTTTTCCATCTTTGCGCTGGTGACCTTGCCCGTCAGCACCATGCGCTCGCCGCGAGTGCCTGCGGTTGTCGCTTTTGTCTCGGTCGCCATTTATGCTTTCCTCAATTCCTGAGCCCGCAACAGCGTCTTCACCCGCGCCAAATCCTTTTTCGCTTCGCGCAGCCGCTTCAGCGCTTCCGCCTGTCCGGTGGTCAACTGAAAGCGCAGCCGGAAAATCTGCTCGGTCAACTCCTTGTGCTGCGCTTCGAGCTCTTCCCTGCCGGCTTCGCGGATTTTCTCGATGCGCCGTGGCATGCTTAGAATCCTCCCGAACGGGTGACGAATCGCGTGGGAATAGGCAGTTTGTGCGCCGCCAATTCCAGCGCTTCCCGTGCCGTCGCTTCATCAATTCCCGCCATCTCGAACAGGATGCGTCCCGGCTTCACCACGGACACCCAGCGCTCCGGAGCGCCTTTGCCTTTGCCCATGCGGGTTTCCGCGGGCTTCTTGGTAAAGGGCTTGTCCGGAAAAATGCGAATCCACAATTTGCCGCCGCGCTTGATGAAGCGCGTAATGGCCACGCGCGAAGCTTCGATCTGCCGGTCGGTGATCCACGCATTTTCAAGCGCCTTCAAGCCGTATTCGCCAAACGACAAATCGCCGCCGCGCCAGGCCTTGCCCCTGCGCCGCCCGCGCATCTGCTTGCGGTACTTCACTTTTTTCGGCATCAACATCGTTCTGTCCCCTAGTTCTCGGTGATAAAAAACTCCCTTAGTCGGCGGCAGCCGCGGCTTCGCGCGGTTCCTGCACTTTCGATGCGCGCCGCGGAATGTTTTCCCCCTGATAGATCCAGCACTTCACGCCAATCACGCCGTAGGTCGTGTAGGCCTGGGCAAAGCCGAAGTCAATGTCCGCGCGCAGTGTTTGCAGCGGCAACCGCCCCTGCAGGTACCACTCTTTGCGCGCGATTTCCGCGCCGTTCAGCCGGCCCGCCACGCGAACCTTGATGCCTTTACAGCCGAAGCGCAGCGCCGAATCCACCGCTTTGCGCATCGCGCGGCGGAACGCCACGCGCTTTTCGAGCTGCAGCGCAATCGATTCCGCCACCAGCTGCGCATCCAGCTCCGGGCGATGCACTTCCTGGATGTCGATGTGCACTTCGCGTTTCGTGCGCTTTTGTACCTCTTGCTTGAGCTTGTCGATCTCCGCACCCTTGCGCCCGATGATGATGCCGGGCCGCGCGGTGTAAATGCGCACGACCAGCTTGTTGGCGGCGCGCTCGATGTCAATCGAGCTGATGCCGGCGCTCTTCAGTTTGTCTTTCAGTTCGGTACGCAGCTTCACGTCTTCGTGCAACAAATCGGCGTATTCCTTGTCGGCGTACCAGCGCGACCGGAACGGCTTGTTGTAGCCGAGCCGGAATCCGTACGGATGCGTTTTCTGTCCCATAGCCCTTCCTTCAGGCGGCCCTCGCCCGGCCGGCTACTTCTTTCCCTTCTTTGGCGGCGCTTGCTTTCCGGTTAAGGCCTTCCGAACGCGGCGCGCCGTGCCGCGCACGCCCTTGTTGGCCTCCGCCTCTGCAACATTGGCAGCCACGCGCTCCGCCGCTGCTACGTGGTGCTCGGCCACGCCCACCCACAGATGCGCGGTGCGTTTCTGGTAACGGAACGCGCGGCCCATCGGCGCGGGACGCAGCCGCTTCCAGCGCGGACCTTCATTTACAAAACAGTTCGCAACGTACAATTCGTCTTCATCCAGAGGCGCGCCCGCTTCGTCCGCTTTCTGCCGCGCGTTGGCGATGGCGCTCCGCAGCACTTTTTCGATGTGCTTGGCGGCGCGCTTCTGCGTGTATTTCAGCGTTTGCAGCGCGTCGGGCGCCTTCTGCCCGCGAATCAGGTCCATCACCAGCCGCACTTTCTGCGGTGACATGCGCACATGCCGCGCAAGCGCGTGCGCTTCAATCGACCCCGCAACTACTTGCTGCGCTTCTGCCATGGTTTATCCCTTCGGCGCCGCCCCGCCGCCTCCCGCGGGTGCCGCCCCTGGAGCAGCGCCCCCAGCGGGCGCCACGCCCGCGGCCTTTTCGAGCGCCGCTTTCACGCCGTGGCCCTTGAACGAGCGCGTCGGCGAAAACTCGCCCAGCTTGTGACCGATCATCTGCTCAGTCACGTAAACCGGAATAAATTTCTTGCCGTTGTGCACGGCAATGGTGTGCCCGATCATCTCCGGTACGATCGTCGAACGGCGCGACCAGGTCTTCACCACCTTTTTTTCATTGCGCGTGTTCAGCGCTTCCACCTTTTCGCGCAAGTGGCCGTCGACAAACGGCCCTTTATGCAATGAGCGTGCCATCGCTTCCTTATTCCTCCACTCGCCGCAGGCGGCCCCACTGTGCGCGCCGCACTTTCTTGAAGCCGCGAACGGGTCCGGGAACGCGGTGGGACTTCGGGCAGAACGGGCAGACAAACCGCGTGCCCTGCGCATTGGGAATGCGTTCCACGATCACCGCCCAGCCCGGCTTGCACAACTTGTACAGCACCGGCTCCGGCGGCGCTACCGGCACGCGTACTGCCGGACGCGCCTGCTTGTGTAGTTTTGCCATGCGGCGCTTTGCCGCACGCTTGATGGGGCGGCTGCGCCGTCCCGTTGTTCGTGTTCTTGTTGCTCGCATCATTTTTGCTCTCACCGGGCTGCTCTGCCTTCACCGCCCGGTCCTTCGCTTCAGTTCCTTGCTGTCGTTTACTTCTGTCCTTTTACTTCTTACTTCCGGCGCTCGACAATAAACTTGTCGGTGCGCTTGTTGTGCCTGGTCTTCTTGCCGAGCGTCGGGAACGCCCAGGGCGTCTGGGGATGATTGCCCTTGACGCGCCCTTCGCCGCCTCCGTGCGGATGATCCACCGGGTTCATGGCTACGCCGCGAACCGTGGGCCGGGTGCCGCGCCACCGTGTACGCCCGGCCTTTCCATAGGTTTCGTTCTCATGGTCGAGATTGCCCACCTGGCCAATCGTGGCCATGCAATCCACGGAGAATTTGCGAACTTCGCCGGAAGGCAGTTTCACCAGCGCGATGTCGCCTTCCTTGCTTAACAACTGTGCGGAGCTGCCCGCCGAACGAACCACCTGCCCGCCGCGCCCCGGATACAACTCGAGGTTGTGCACCATCGTGCCCGGCGGAATGTGCTTGAACTGCAGCGCATTGCCGGGAAGAATGTCCGCGCCTTCGCCGGTGGAAACTGTCGCGCCGACTTCCAACCCGATGGGATGGATGATGTAGCGCTTCTCGCCATCGGCGTAGTGCAGCAGCGCCAGGTTCGCGCTGCGGTTCGGGTCGTACTCGATAGCCGCCACTTTTGCGGGCACGCCCACTTTGTCGCGACGGAAATCCACCTTGCGGTACATCTTCTTGTGACCGCCGCCGCGGTGCCAAATCACCACTTCACCCTGATTGTTGCGGCCGCCCGAACGCTTTTTCGGCTCGAGCAGCGCTTTCTCGGGCTGCTGCTTGGTGACGTGGCTCTTGTCCACGACGGTGATAAACCGCCGCGACGCCGTGTATGGGTTGAAGCTCTTTAGTCCCATCGCTGCCTCTTGCCTTCCGAATCCTTGTCTGTTCGAGATCCCCGCCTTACAGGTTCTCCGCGTACTCAATCATTTTCTCGCCTTCGGCGAGCTTTACGTAAGCCTTCTTCCAGTCCCGCCGGTAGCCTTCGCTCTGGCCCCGCCGGCGCATTTTGCCGACAAAGTTCGCGGTGCGGACATGGTCCACTTTTACTTTGAAAATCTGCTGCACTGCTTCCTTGATTTCTGTTTTTGTCGCCGCCGATGCCACTTCAAAGACCACCGTATGCTGCGTCTCTTTCACGCCCAGCCCTTTTTCCGTGATGATCGGCCGCCGGATAATTTGATAATGAGGGGCCGCCATGGCTTATCCCTTCCCCTTCTTGGTTTTTGGCTTCGCCGGTTTCTTCGTTGTCAACTTCTTCGTTGCCGCTTTCGGCGCGGCTTCTTTCTTGGCCGGCTTCGCGGCGGGAGCAATCGCGGCTACATCCGGCACAACCACGGGCTTGCTCTCCGGATCGAGTGAGTGGTTCAAGCGCGTGGCGGCATCTTTCGAGAGCAGCACCAGGTCATGCTTCAACACGTCGTAGGGCTGCAGCACATTGGGCGCGGCCAGCTTAACGCCTGCAATGTTGCGGCTCGCCAGTTCCAGATTGCGGTTCTCGCCGTGCGAAACCAAGAGCGCCGATTTCGTGCGATTTAGTTTTTCGAGCGCCGAAACCAGGTTGTGCGTCTTGTGCGATTCAAGCGCCCAGGCATCCACAACGGTCAGCATTTGCTCCGCCAGCTTTGCGGAAAGCGCCGAACGCAGCGCGCCGAGCAACATCTTCTTCGGCAGCGCGTAGCGGTAATCCCGCGGCTCCGGTCCGTGGACCGTTCCGCCGTGCCGCCAGAGCGGCGAACGGATTGAGCCGATGCGCGCGCGGCCCGTGCCCTTTTGCCGCCAGAGCTTGCGGCCCGCGCCGCTCACTTCGCTCTTGTCCTTGGTCTTGTGCGTGCCCGCGCGCAGCCCGCGCAGATACCATCGCGAAGCTTCGTGCAGCAGGTGCGGATTCACCTTCGCGCCAAAGACTGCTTCTGCGAGTTCCACTTGGCCGACTTTCTTGCCATCCAGATTGACGACGTCCACTACCGGCATGTTCTTCTCTTTTGACCTCAAACTGTTCTTGTTCTCGAAGCACCCCGCCTCGGAAGGCGGCCTCTACAAAGTCTCACCGCTTACTTCGCCTTCTTGTCACCTTGTGGCCGCAAAGCAGCCGGCGCCTTGCGAATAAAAATGTATTGCCCGCTCGGCCCGGGCACCGATCCCCGCACCAGCAGCAGGTTTTCGTCGGTGTCCACTTTCACGACCTTCAAATTCTTGGCCGTCACTCTCTGGTGCCCCATGTGACCGGGAAAGTGCTGGTTCAGCCACACGCGCGATGGAAACGAACTGCCCCCGATGCCACCGGGCGCGCGGTGGAACATCGAACCGTGCGTGCTGTCACCGCCTCGGTAATGCCAGCGCTTCACGCCGCCTTGAAAACCCTTGCCCTTGCTGACGCCGCTTACGTCCACCAGTTCGCCGGGCTTGAAGTTTTCTACTAGCACGCGGTCGCCAACTTTGGTTTCGTCCTGCGACTCGCCGAGCCCCACTTCGTGCAGCACTTTCATCGGCGCGACGTTGGCCTTCTTGAAATGCCCGGTCATCGCTTTATTCACGCGCTGCGGCTTGACGAATTCCACGAGCCCCAGTTGCGCAGCCTCGTAGCCATCCTTGTCTTTGGTCCGGCGCTGTACCACTACGCACGGGCCCGCCTGCAAAACGGTGCAGCCTACCAGGCTGCCGTCTTCGGCGAAGACCTGCGTCATGCCCAGCTTGATTCCGATAATTCCGTTGACTGCCATCGCCCTCTTCTCTCTTTTTGCAGCATGCCTCGAGGTATTGGCTGCGTCTTACTTCAGGTTTCTTTCTTTCATTTCACTGCGTGACCGAAAGCCTTGATCTCCACGTCCACGCCCGGCGGCAAATCCAGCTTCATCAGCGCGTCCACCGTATCCGGCGTGGGCTCGAGAATGTCGATCAGCCGCTTGTGCGTGCGCATCTCAAACTGCTCGCGCGATTTCTTGTCCACGTGCGGCGACCGCAACACCGTCCAGCGGTTGATCGAGGTGGGCAGAGGAATCGGTCCGGCCACGTCCGCGCCCGTGCGCTTGGCGGTCTCCACGATTTCCCGCGTGGATTGGTCCAGGATGCGGTGGTCGTAAGCTTTCAATCGAATGCGAATTTTGTCGCCTTGTCTCATTTAAATTTTCCAAACCTACTCGAGGATTTCGGTGACCGCGCCAGCGCCGACGGTGTGGCCGCCTTCGCGAATGGCGAAGCGCAAGCCCTTCTCCAAAGCCACCGGCGTGATCAAGCTGACTTCGCAGCTCACGTTGTCGCCCGGCATGACCATCTCCACGCCCTGCGACAGCTTCACGTCCCCGGTCACGTCGGTCGTGCGAAAGTAAAACTGCGGCCGGTAGCCGGTGAAAAACGGCGTGTGCCGCCCGCCCTCTTCCTTCGTCAAAATGTACGCTTCCGCCTTGAACTTCGTGTGCGGCGTGATCGACCCCGGCTTGCACACCACCTGCCCGCGCTCCACATCGTCCTTTTCCGTGCCGCGCAGCAGCAAGCCCACGTTGTCGCCCGCAATCCCTTCGTCCAGCAGCTTGCGGAACATCTCCACGCCCGTCACCACTTTCTTCTGCGTCGGACGGAAGCCCACGATCTCCACTTCCTCGCCCACTTTTACCTTGCCGCGCTCGACTCTGCCGGTTACCACCGTGCCGCGCCCGCTGATCGAAAAAATGTCTTCAATCGGCATGGCAAACGGCTTGTCCACGTCGCGCACCGGCAACGGCACGTTCTTGTCCACCGCGTCCATCAATTCGTCGATGGTCTTTTCCCACTTGGCGTCGCCGTTCAGCGCCATTAAAGCGGAACCTTTGATCACCGCGATTTTGTCCCCGGGGAACTGGTAGCTCTTCAACAGTTCGCGCACTTCCAATTCCACCAGTTCAAGCAGTTCTTTGTCTTCCACCATGTCGCACTTGTTCAAAAAAACCACGATCGCCGGCACGCCCACCTGCCGGGCCAGCAGAATGTGCTCGCGCGTCTGCGGCATCGGACCGTCGGTCGCGGCCACCACCAGAATCGCGCCGTCCATCTGCGCCGCCCCGGTGATCATGTTCTTGATGTAGTCCGCGTGCCCCGGGCAATCCATGTGCGCGTAGTGCCGGTTGGCCGTCTCGTACTCCACGTGCGACACCGCGATGGTGATCCCGCGCTCGCGCTCTTCCGGCGCGTTGTCAATGGTGTCAAACGCGCGAAACTGCACCTTGGGGTTGTGCTTCGAAAGCACCTTGGTGATCGCGGCCGTCAACGTCGTCTTGCCATGATCGATGTGCCCGATCGTCCCGATGTTCACGTGCGGCTTGCTGCGCTCGAATTTCTCCTT
>QHYI01000044.1 GCA_003223245.1 Acidobacteriota bacterium | reverse complement strand
CGCCCTGATCACGGAACGTATGATCCGCCGCGGCACCTTCCGTAGCGTGGAAGAACTCGAACGCGCCATCTATGCGTGGCTGGCCAACTGGAACAACCAGCCCCAGCCTTTCGTTTGGAAGGCCACGGCTGATGTCATCCTCGACAAGGTGCGCCGTTGCAAAGAATTAGCTGGGACACCACACTAGCCATACCTTCCGGGTTGACTGTAGCAAAAGGCGTGTCTGCATTCTTCCCTTGCCCGCAGATTCCTGAGTAGATCATCGAAATCACCAATAAAGACGGCCCTTTCGCGCATCTGACGTCATGGCGGGCGAATGGTTCGATTGCGCGATCGGTGCATCGCCATTCCGCGGTTTTGCTTTGCCCCACAACGAAAACCGGCTTGAACCTATCGCTCGCGAACTCGAAGTTGCGCCCGAATTCCCGTGATGTCTCGTCGAATTCCCCAATCTGCCAGATCTGTTTTTCTCCCTGGACCTTCGGTTGCTGCACTGCACTTTGCAGGGGTAGAGCCAGTGTCACTGAAAGCGCATCCAGCAGACGCAAAAGCCGTTTTTGCGTTTTTACGCGAATTTTCATGACCTACTCCAATCGGAGGAATCATCATAGATTGAGCCGCTTCCGCGCGCTATGGCAGCGCCAAAAAAGTATTCCTGCAGATCTCGCAATGTGATTGCACGCAAGCAATGCCGACGCTAGAATGAAACTCGAAAACCCGCGGCAATGCGGCGCAAGGGGATTGGCGATGGCGGGTGGCAGGTTTACCCTGTCCATGAAAGTAATTTCAGCTCGCTTCTCTCGGCTGGCGACTCTCGGCCTCACTCTTCAGGCGTTTTTGTCTCTACCAATTCGCGGCCAACCTCAAAGACTGGGTCAATTGGCCGTCGTTCAAGGCACAGTAAGCGATTCAGAGAGTTCTCCCCTAAAAGACGTAGATATCACTCTCGAGAGTGCCGACCATGCTTACAAGTTTGTGACTCGTTCCGATGCGCAAGGGCGCTATCTGTTCAACGATGTGCCCCCCGGAACCTACACCTTGCGCTGCAGCAAGCCGGGGTACTTGGAAGGCGCGGATGGTCCTTTTGCGGTCTCCGTGGCTGAGTCGAAGATCGTCGACGGGCATTTTTCCAAGGCGGATTCCCCAGCGAGCGCGAAAGACGCTCGTGACGCGGGCCAGTTTTCTGACGAGCCACAGTTTCAAATAGCCGGAATTGCAGATCCCACAAACTACGGCGGACACGGTTCCGGCGCTGCGGTCCCGACGAAAGAAGCTTTAGCAAAGGATGCAGATGCGTTAAATAGGGAAGCGCCGACCCAGCTGGACAACAATTCCGGCACAAGTGGAGATGCTGCAGAAATGCACCGGCGGAAGGGTGACGCCGCGGAGAAAGAAGGACGTTCCCTTGAAGCCGTCCGTGAATACCAGGTTGCGGCACAACTGCAGCCGAGTGAAGCGAATCTATTTGCGTGGGGAGGGGAGTTGCTGCTTCACCGCGCCTATGAACCAGCAATCGAGGTGTTTGGCAAAGGCCGACGGTTGTTTCCCAATTCCGTCCGCATGGCTATCGGACTCAGCATTGCGACCTATAATCACGGTGCGACAAAGCAAAGCGCGCAACTGCTTGTTCGGGCTTGCGACATAAATCCTGGCGATCCCACGCCTTACCTTTTTATGGGCCGGCTCGAAGAGGCTGAGAGAATCGAATTGCCGGGCTGGACCGAGAAACTCCATCGCTTTTCGCTCCTTGCCCCTGATAATTCACTGGCGCATTACTACTACGCGGTGGCATTGAGCAAGCAAAACCACGGGTCCCAAGACCATTCAACCATTGAGGCGGAACTGAAGAGGGCCATCGAACTCGACCCCAAACTGGGTGAGGCTTACCTGCAATTAGGGATTCTCTACGCCGCAGAAAAAGACACTGGCGCAGCCATCGCCGCGCTAGAAAAAGCCATTGGCAATTCACCTTTGCCCGACGAGGCACACTACCGCCTGGCACAGATCTACCGTCAAACGGGGAATGAGGACAAGGCCCGCGAAGAGATTTCGCTTTACGAGCAAACCTCGCAGCAGAGAACCCGAAAGGCGGAAGAGCAGCATCGCGAAATTCAGCAATTCATCTATACGCTCGGGGGGCAGAAAGCGGATGGGGCGTCAGCACATACCAAGCCTCATTGAATCGACTTCGTTCGTTTGGCGAATGCCCCGCACGTTTTGGTTTATCAATTCAACTGACACGCGAACCTCCGCGAATGCTAGGATTTGGCCGACATGAAAAGCCATCTTGACTTGCGCGCATGTTTCGTGGGGTTCACAACTCTCGTCTTTGCTTGCCTCAGCGCGACCACGATTGCGGCTCAAACATCGCAAGTCTTCCGCCTGGATGGTGGAAAATCCACGTACGCCTTCGGCGTAAATGAACGCGGCGAGTTGCAGACGCTCTACTGGGGCGGGCGTCTCCTCACTCAGGATAAGATTCCTCGAGCGCTTTCGCTGAAGGAGTGGGCTTCGTTTGATTCCTCGTACTCCAACACGCCGCAGGAGTACAGCGGATGGGGCGCGGGATTGTTTACCGAACCCGCCTTGAAAGTCACTTTCGCCGATGGCAATCGCGACTTGGTGCTTCATTTTGTGAATGCCACGCCGAACGGAGCGCAATCGCTCGAGATCCTGCTCAAGGATATTTCTCGCGAAGTTTACGTCACATTGTGCTACTCGATGGACTCCGAGACGGGAATTCTTGCCCGTTCCGCGAGCATCGAAAACCGTGAGAAACAGGCCATTCTTCTGGAACAAGTCGCTGCCGCTCAATGGGCTCTTCCTCCCTCCAGATATTCGCTGAGCTATTTAACCGGACGTTGGGCTGGTGAGTGGACACTGAACCAGGAGCCGATTCACCCGGGAGCGCGAGTCATCGAAAGCCGTCGAGGCAGTACCGGCCATCAAGCCAATCCTTGGTTTGCAATTTCGCGAGACAGCAGTCAAAAGGTTGTCGGCCCCATCACGGCGGATGAGGAGCACGGCGAAGTGTGGTTTGGCGCGCTGGCGTGGTCCGGTTCCTGGCGGATTTCCGTCGAACAGACTCAACTCGACTGGGTGCGCGTCACCGGCGGCTTCAATCCATTCGATTTTGGCTACAAATTAAATTCCGGTGAGCATCTGGAGACGCCCGTTTTTTATGGAGGATATTCCAACCACGGTTTGGGAGGCGCTTCGCGATTGCTTCATCGTTTCGAACTTGCTCATGTTCTGCCACACGCGCCGGATCCCAAACCGCGACCCGTCCTCTATAACTCCTGGGAGGCAACCGAATTCAATGTCGACGAAGCGGGCCAGATGGCGCTTGCGGAGAAGGCCGCCTCCATCGGTGTGGATCGATTCGTGATGGACGACGGCTGGTTTGGACAACGCAAAAATGACCACGCCGGACTGGGCGACTGGTACGTCAATCCCCGGAAGTTCCCTCATGGCCTGAAGCCATTGATCGACAAGGTTCATGCGCTGGGAATGGATTTTGGTTTGTGGGTCGAACCGGAAATGGTGAATCCGGATTCGGATCTTTACCGGAAGCATCCCGACTGGGTATTGAATTTTCCGGGACGCCCGCGTTCAGAACAGCGCAACCAGCTTGTGCTCAACCTGGCTCGCTCGGATGTGCGGGACTACGTGGAGGGGTTCCTCGATAAGCTGCTCACAGAAAATGATATTGCTTTTCTAAAATGGGATTACAACCGGAATTGGTCCGAGCCGGGGTGGGATCAGGTTCCGCCGGATGAACAACGTCGCGTGTACGTTGAATACATTCGTAATCTCTACACGATCCTCGCCGATCTGCGCAAAAAGCATCCCAAAATTGAGATTGAATCGTGCTCGGGCGGCGGCGGACGCGTCGATCTGGGAATCCTGCGATTTGCTGATGAAGTTTGGACTTCGGACAATACGGATCCCTTCGACCGTCTAACCATTCAGGATGGTTTTACGTATGCTTACACGCCGCAAATCATGATGGCTTGGGTTACGGACTCGCCCCACTGGCTGAATGGCCGAACCACTTCTCTTACCTATCGCATGCTCAGTTCCATGCAGGGCTCGCTCGGCATTGGCGCCAACCTGAATCATTGGACCGCGGAGGACTTTGCGACCGCCAAAGGCCTGACTGCTGCCTATCATGCTATGCAACCTACCATTGTCCGTGGCAATCTCTACCGATTGATCAGCCCGCGCAACAACAGTCCGTTTTCTTCCACCGAAACCGTGTCACGCGACGAAAATCAGGCGGTCGTCTTTGCCTTCACCCATTCGACTCAGGAAGGCCGCGGGTTTCCCTTGCTGCAATTGCAAGGGCTCAATCCCGATGCTGAATACAAGCTGACTTGGATCGCAGGAAAGGCTGAAGGGGAGACTCCGAATACAGCTTCAGGTGCATGGTGGATGAATCACGGCCTGCAGTTGGACTTGCGAGGAGATTTCCAGGCCGCTGCCTTCCGCTTGGACCGCCAGCGTTGATGGACAAACCTGGTAGAATTCCGCTCGGCTTTCTCGTGATTTCGCAGTTCAGGCTGAGTTCGTCATGAAGAAGAAAAATATCGACCGACGCAATTTCCTAAAGACGACCGGGACGGTCATTGCCGGCTCGACCTTAGTGCGCCGCGCATTCGCTGATCCTGCCGGGCAAGCTGCTTCCGCTACGAACGGCCGCATGACCCTTCCCATCAACCGCAACTGGCGGTACAGCCGCTCGGTTGTTGAGGGTGGGCACGAGAAAACTTTTGACGATTCGGCGTTTGAGCGGGTGGTAGTTCCTCATACCAACATTAAATTGCCGTGGCACAGCTTCGACGATAAGTCCTACGAGTTTGTGTCGCTTTACCGCCGCCACTTCAGACTCCCGCCGGAAGCCCGCGGGCGCCATGTATTTGTTGATTTTGAAGGCGTGATGACGGCCTCCACCGTTTGGATCAACGGGGTGCGGCTTGGTGAGTACAAGGGCGGCTACACGCCGTTTTCGTTCGAATTAACTCCGCACCTCGATTTCACCGGCGAAAATGTTTTGGCAGTCGATGTCGATTCGACCGAACGACCCGATATTCCACCTTTCGGCCACCAGATCGACTACCTGACGTTCGGCGGTATCTATCGCGAAGTCGCGCTCCGCATAGTCCCTTCGACTTTTCTTGAAAATATATTTGCCAAGCCCAAAGACGTTTTAACTCCGCATCCCCGCGTGGAAGTTGATTGTTACGTTCAGCATCTCGCTGAATCTCGCGAGGCGCTGACCCTGGAGGCCGAACTTCGGGATGGCGAGCGCGTACTGGCCAAAGCCACAGGAAAAGTGCCAGCCTCTCTGGCGGCCACGGAACCCGTGGCTTATCCGGTTGTTCTCGAAAATCTCGGTTCTGTCAAACTGTGGGACCTTCGCAATCCCACCCTTTACTCCGTCCACGTGCGCCTGCTCGGCGGAAGGGAACTTGTCGATTCCGATTCGCGCAAAATCGGTTTTCGCGAAGCGCAATTTACCGATCACGGCTTCGAACTCAACGGCAAAGTTCTTAAGCTCCGCGGCCTCGATCGTCACCAGACCTTTCCCTTTGTCGGTCAGGCGATGCCCGCACGCGTTCAGCGTCGCGACGCAGAAATCCTTCGCCGGAGCTTGCACTGCAATATCGTGCGTACCTCCCACTATCCGCAATCTCCGCACTTCTTGGATGCCTGCGACGAACTCGGGCTCCTGGTGTTCGAAGAAATCCCGGGTTGGCAACACATTGGCGATGAGGCCTGGAAGCTGCTCAGCATCGACAACGTCAGCCGCATGATTCGCCGCGATTGGAATCATCCGAGCATCATTCTCTGGGGCGTCCGCATCAACGAATCGCGCGACGATCACGACTTCTACACGCGCACCAACGCATTGGCCCACAAACTCGATCCGACCCGCCAGACCGGCGGCGTGCGTTATTTCCAGCAATCGGAATTTCTTGAGGACGTGTTCACTATGAACGATTTTGGATGGCCCTTGAAACCGCCAAACCATCCGCGTTATCTCAACACGGAATTCGTCGGTCACACGTATCCGACCAAGACGTTTGATAACAAGGAACGCGTGATGGAACATACGATTCGCCACGCGCGCGTTCACGATCAGCTGGCTTCGAATCCTCAATATGCCGGCGGCATCGGGTGGTGCGCGTTCGATTACAACACGCACTTTGATTTTGGTTCTGGCGACCGCATCTGTTACCACGGCGTTATGGACATCTTCCGCCAGCCCAAGCCCGCCGCCGGCTTCTACAAGTCTCAATGCGATCCTGAAGAAGAAGTGGCTCTTGAACCGGCTTTCAGTTGGGCCCGTGGCGATGAATCGGTGGGATTTACCAAAGCCATGTTCTGCTCCAACTGCGATCACTTGAAAATTTATATCGGCGGCAGGTTGGTTGCCGAGGCCGATCCGGATCGGGAGCAATTCGGGCATCTGCGCTACGCGCCTTTTACCGTGGACCTCACACACGCCGTTTCTAACTGGGGAGACTTACGCGTCGAAGGCTACATTCAAGGCAAGCAAGCTGTTGTCAAATCGCTTTCCGGCAGGGGAATTGACCAGGCATTCGAAGCGCTACCCGACGACACAACTCTTTTGGCTGATGGTGCAGACACAACCCGTGTGGTTTTTCGCGTGACCGATGAATTCGGAGCGATTCGGCCTTTCGCGAATGACGCCATTAAGTTGGAACTCGAGGGCCCGGCGGAATTGATTGGCGATCATCCGTTTGCGATTGTTGGCGGCGCTGGCGCCGTGTGGATTCGTGCCAAAGAGCAGCCTGGCACCGTGCGCCTCACTGCAACACATCCCGTTCTTGGCAAAAAGCAAGTGCAGGTTGAACTGCTTCGAGCGGCCCCAGAAACGGTTTAGAAGGTTCGGCAGCTATCACTAGAGGGCAAGTTCACACGGAACCTGACTACTTCGACTTTGGTGCATAAGCTTTCACAATTCCGGCGCCTTCGCGAATCGTCAGGATCTGATTGGCCTTCACCTCGGTGAAACGTTCGACCTTTTGTGTGGTCGGCCATTTCACTTCAATTACGTCTGCCTTCAGAGTCCTTCCTAAGCCAAAGTGCAGCCGCAGGTCGGATTGCGACATGACGCTTCCACCGCTATGGACTTCGTCGATCTGTGTGTGGGCGCCCGTGACCACGCGTACGCGCGCGCCGATTGCCGTGCGGTTGCACTTCGTTCCGATGAGTTTGATCTTGATCCAGTTCTGCGCGTTGCCGCCGTCGTTGCGCAGGAGCGAAGGCAAATCATTCATATTTAAAATCAGAGCGTCTGTGTCGCCGTCGTTGTCGTAGTCGCCGAATGCTGCGCCGCGGCTGGAGAAACGCTCGCTAATTCCAGGCCCCAATTCCAAAGACACATCTTTGAATTTGCCAGTACCGAGGTTCTTGTAGACCAGACGCCTATTCTTGAATGTCTGGCCGATAGAGTGAGTATCAAGCTCGGGATAGACATGTCCATTGACCTGCATAAGGTCCGGCCAGCCATCGTTGTCGTAATCGATAAAGCCACAGCCCCAGGCGACATATTGGTTGTTGATGCCAACACCGGAGACAAAGGCCTCATCGGTGAACGTGCCGTCGCCGTTGTTGTGATACAGATTCGAGGTATCGTCGGCAAAATTAGTTTTGAAAATGTCGAGCCAGCCGTCGCAATCGTAGTCCCCGACTGCAACACCCATTCCTGCCTGTTCGTGGCCGTTCTCGTTGTAGGCGCAGCCGGACATCTCGGCGACGTCGGTGAACGTGCCATCATGGTTGTTGTGGAACAGGATGCTTGGTTCAGAGTCCACAGCCACAAAAATATCCGGCCAGCCGTCGTTATCAAAATCGTAAGAGACAGCGGTGATCGAATATCGGGGACCCGGCTTCAATATCCCGGCCTTCTCGGAGACATCCGAAAATGTGCCGTCCCCATTGTTGTGAAAAAGAACGTTGGTATCTCCTGGAAGGCCACGGGGACCGCACATGACCGGGATCCCTTTCCATTGGCAGGAGAGACCCTCGCCGGGGCCGGGTGTTTTTGCGGGATCGAGGTGGATGTAGTTGCACACAAAAAGATCCAAATGTCCATCGCGGTCATAATCGAGCCATGTGCAGCCTGCTCCCCAGCGAACTCGTTCATCGTAGACACCGGCCTTGCGGGTTACATCCGTGAATGTGCCGTCGCCGTTGTTGCGAAACAGGATGTTGTGCCCCCAGAAACAACAAAACAGATCGTCCCATCCGTCGTTGTCAAAGTCGCCGACGCAGACGCCGGTCTGCCATCCCGTGCGTCCGATACCGGATTTTTCGGTGACGGTGGAAAACGTGCCGTCGCGGTTGTTCTTATAAAGTTGTGTAGTGGGGGCCGTGCCGGGAGGCCAATGGGTGTCCAGGCGACTGCCGTTGCTCAGGTAAATATCCAGCCAGCCGTCGTTGTCATAGTCGAAAAATGCAAGACCGCTGCCCTTAGCTTCTACGATGAGCCTTTTGTGTTCGACGCCACCCCACACATTTGGAGTGGTCAGGCCTGCTTCCCGGGCCACGTCCACGAAGGTGACTGGCGAAGATGACGTGGAATTCGGGGCGCTTTTTGTTTGAAGGATCAGACTGCTATTCCATTTCCAGATGGGGATGGTCAATGCATCCAGCAGGGTCGCACCTAGACTGAGCAGGGAATCGCTGAGGAAACGCCGACGCGGAAATCTCATGGCGTTTTACTCCTGCAGCTTGGGAAAGACATGAGGCACGATTCCCGCGCTTTCTTTGATAGCGATGATCTGATCCATCGGAACGTTGGTTAAGCGGTCTACATGCCCGCTCGGCCAAGTAATTTCCAGGGAGTCGATTCTGTTGCGCTTGCCAAGCCCAAAGTGAATCCGCGGGTCGCTCGCGGACATATAGCTCGTGCCTCCTTTGGCCTGTTCCACTTCCACAAAGCCTTCGGAAACCAGCTTTAAAGAAGCACCGATGCCGTCGCGGTTGGATGGTGTGCCGATCAACAAAACTTCCAGCCAGTGATTCGCATTGCCGCCGTCATTGCGTAAGATCACGGGGTAATCGCCTCTCACGTTGACGGCGATGTCGACATCGCCGTCATTGTCGAAATCCGCAGTGGCCAGGCCGCGGCCGGCGATGGGGCGCGTGAAATCGGGGCCCAGAGATTGGGAAACGTTCTCAAACCGGCCTTTTCCCACATTTCTCAGCATCAGCAAGGGCTCTTTGTAAGTTACCTCGCTGTGATAGAGCTCGACGTTGTCCACCATGGCTCCATTGGCCTGGAGGATACCCGGCCAGCCACGGTTGTCAAAATCCAGAAACTTCATGGAGACACCGCTCAAGAGGAGATATTTGTTGCCGATGCCGGAAGGATAAGTGTCGTCATCGAAGGTGCCATTATGGTTGTTGCGATAAAGGCGATTCAATTCGAAGTCCAGGTGCGTGATATACAAATCCATCCAACCGTCGCGGTCTACGTCGGCCGCGTCAATACCCATTCCCGCCTCGTAGCGCCCATCTTCGCTGGCGGCTATCCCCGAGACAAAGGAGGCGTCCTCAAATGTCCCATCATGCTTGTTTAAGAACAGAAAATTGGGCCAGGAGTCGTTAGCGATGGCGATGTCGGTCCACCCGTCGTTGTTGAAATCCGCAAGCACTACGCCCATGCCCTTGGATTCGGGCTTGCTGACGCCGGATGCGTCGCTCACGTCGGTGAACGTTCCGTCGTGATTGTTGTGAAATAGCTTCGTCTTCTGGCCCTTGTAATTACCCGGATGGCAGTAAGAACGGTAGCCGGGGCGGCGCTCCCCGCACCAGATGTTGTTCTTGGGGCTCCAATTGATGTAGTTGGTAACCAGAAGGTCCAGGTAGCCATCCTTGTCGTAGTCAAACCATCCAGCGCTGGTGGACCATTGTCCTTCTGGTAGAGGATCGCGCTCCCGTAGCCGGTGACGTAGAGGTCGGGATAGCCGTCGTTGTCGAAATCGCAGACCGCGGCGCCTTGGCCGTAATGGCCGACTCCCGCGACGCCGGCCCTTTTCGTTACGTCCGTGAAGGTGCCATCACCATTATTGTGATAAAGAGCGCAGCGCAAAGGATGAGACGGCTTGTAAATGTCGGTGGCAGCCGATTGAACAAGAAAAAGATCCATCAGGCCGTCTTGGTCGTAGTCAAGCCACGCGACACCCGTACCCATGGCTTCCAAGTAATACTTTTCGTCGGTCTCTGTGGAGTCTTGAATAAAGGTGATGCCCGCTGACTTTCGGATGTCTGTGAAGCGGACGTTGATTGGAGACTCTTTTTGTTTTGGAGCCTGAACGGACTGAGCCATAAGCACAGCGCCGGCCAGGAGCACTGCGCCTAGCGCAACAAGCGCAGCAAATTTGCCGCTGGAAGGGAACGATCTGGCTGTTTTGGTGTTTGTCTGCATCCCAGGATGGTTTGGCCGTTCGAGAAACGAACCGACTCTAGCACCGTGCTATTGGTCCAACAACCCGAAGTTTGTTCCGCGCCGCCTAGAGAGTGCGGTCGGCAATCGCGAGTGCGAATTCGAGGAATTGCTGCCTGACTGGCACGGGCAGGGGTTCGTTCATGACAAGCGGCGTCGCAGAGGCTTTTTCCAGAGCTTCTTGGATGCGATTAATGTCCAAGCCGCCTCCGGCGTTGCTACCCTCGAAGCGCTTCAGCACTTCTCTGGCTTTGTCGATTTGTCCCGTCTCGTAGTAGAAAACGCCCAAGGTGCAATAGCTGCCCGCCCATTCCGGCAAGAGATCGACGGCTTGCTGCAACTGTTCGGCTGCTTGCGCGGTCTTTCCATCCAAAGCGGAAAGCAGGCCCTGCCCCCAGAGAAGCTTGCCCGACCCTGGAATACGAGCAAGGCCTTCTCGCAAGGTTTTTCCCGCATCGCTTAAGTCGTTTTGCCGCAACTGCAGGAGAGTAAGAGACAGATAGTATTGGTCGTTGTCCGGATTTCGGCGGATGGCGTCTTTGTAAGTTTCGGAAGCTTCAGTCATTTGCCCAAGATGAGCTTTGATATCGCCGAGCAAAGAGAGGAAGGCATCGTCCTGCAGCCCATTGGCTGAGATTTGCTGCGCTATTTCCAATGCCTGCGGATATCGGCCGTTGCGAAAATAAGCGTCGGCCAAGTCGAACTTCACGTCATCAGAATCGGGATTCACGCGCAAGGCATTTTGAAAATGCTGGATGGCATCGTTGTAGAGTCGGTAGCGTCCAAGCAAAACTCCGACGCCGGTTTGCGTCCGGTAGTCGGTAGCACTGAGTTGGTCTAACTGTGCGATGGCTTTGCGAGCGTCTTCCACTTTCCCGAGTTTGAGATAGCCTTCCGCAAGCAGGTAGAGGTCCTCGGGCTGGCCCGGGTGCGTCTGGATCTGCTGGAGCAACTGGGTGAGATCCAGCATCGTTTTTTCCTTGCTGGAAAGGGTGGAGCGGTTGTCTAGATAATCGAAGAGATGTTGGTAAGGATAGGGCCCCGTGGAAGCATTCTTCGAGAGCGTCTGGAACACACTCATATCGCGTTCTGCCGCTTTCGTTTGACCGAGGCTCCTCTCTACCATTGCCAGTTTGTAGTATCCCGAAGCCGGAGTACTGCTGAGGCGGACGTATTTGCGCAGCAGATCGGCCGCCTCAGGAAGTTTTTTGCTCGCGATACGTAGATTGGCCAGCTCCAGAAGCGCCTCGGCATAATCCGGATTGGAACGCAGCGCCTCTTGAAAAAAAGCTTCGGCGGCCGCGTGATTACCCTGGCGCTCTTCGATATAGCCCAAATTGAATAGGCAGGTTGTGCTGCGGGGATCCTTTCTCAGACCTTCCTGGAAATATTTCCTTGCTTCGTCGAACCGCCCCAGTTGTCGGTAAGAGAGCCCCATGAAACTGTAGGATCTTGCCGTGGGCTCTAGTTCGGTCAATTGTTTGAATTCCCCAATGGCCTTTTCCACCTTCCCGGACATGAAGTAGCTTTCCCCAAGAGCGGCTCGGAGATCAGCTCGCTGCGGAGAAGTCTGCAAACCCGATTCGAGCAGGGGAATCGCATCTTCGTAATAGTTCTCCGTCATGCAGACACGTGCGAAGAAAAAGGTGATATCCGCATTCTCAGGAGCAAGCTTATGCGCGCGAGCAAGAAGGTCCAGGGCATCAGCCGGCCTGTGCTGCTCCGAATAAACTTGCGCCAATAAATAGAGCGTTTCCGCCGAGTCGGGCTTAAGTTTCAAGGCGCGGTTCAAGAAGAGTTCGGCTTTGGAATACTCGGCGTTCCTTAAATAGACACCACCGAGGTTGTGCAAAATTTCGAAAGTGTTGGGCTGCAAGGCATTGGCCTGTTCGAGTTCGGGTTGGGCGGCATGAAGTTGTTTTTCCGAAGCGAGCAAAACACCCAAGGTGAAGTGCACCTGTACGTTGTCCTTTTGCTGGGAGGAGAGTTCCTTGGCGGTCCGCAGGGCCTCAGTGGTACGGCCAGCTTCGAGGTAAGCTCGCGTTAAGTTGAAACGGGACGCAATATCTGGCGGCCGGACACGCTGCAGGCAAGGAATTGCCGCGGCAGGTTGCTTTTTCGCCAGAAGGACCAAGCCTAAATTGTAATTCCCATCGTGGTCTGAGGGATTCAGTCGCAAGGCCTGGCGGAATTCCCCTTCCGCCTGGTCCAGTTTTTCTTCTGCTACATACAAGTTCCCCAAGTTATTGTGGACTTTAACGGATTTGCGATTGAGTTTAAGGGCGCGCTGGAAGGCATCGAGGGCTTCGTCGTAATTCTTTGTTTGCGTATAGACGAGACCCAAGAGGATGTATCCCTCAGTGTTGGAAGGATTCCCTTGCAATTCTTCCAGGATTTTGTTTTTTGCTTCCTCGACGTGGCCCTGGCGAAGAAGCTTTTGGGCTTCCGCGAAGGGTGGGGTAATTTTGGAAGATTGGTGCGGGTTTTGCCTGCTGGGAAAAGACTGCTGCCGTGCCTTTGCTGCCTGCGCAAACAAAATCAGCGTCAGTGCCAAGAGACTGCCCAACCGGGCCGGCCGAGTCAGGGCTGGGGCGACACTCTGGATGACAGCGCCAAAGAGCATGAAGGAATCTTTCTCCGCGAATTCCCTCTGAAACAGACTGGTTTCACAGGCTCAATTTAGCATCTGCAGAGCTTGTTGAGCCAACTTGTGGTCTGGTTGCAGGCGAAGCAAGGCGAGCAGAACCTCTCTTGCTTTTTCTTTTTCGTCCAAGACCACGTAAAGGCGGGCGAGATTGAGATACGCCTGGTCAAAGCCCGGAGCAATCCGGATGCATGTTTCGAATTTTTCTTGGGCCTGGGCATAGCGCTCCTGCCTGACCAGGACAACTCCCAGGTTATTCAGGGCTTCGACATGATCCGGGCGCAAGGCGGTAGCCTTTTCCAGATAATCCGATGCCCGCTGTAACTGATCTTCCTTAGCGTAAAGCATGCCCAGGCTGTAGTTCGCCTCGGGGTCCTCGGGCGCGGCCTGTTCGGCTCGCTCCAAGAGTTCCTTGGCTTCACCTATGGCGCCCGTTCGACGAAAGAGATTGCCGAGGTTCAGCAGCGCGGTAACATAAGCCGGTTTGAGCAGAAGAGACTGCCGGAAATCTTTGATAGCCTCGTCCTCCTGACCTTGCTCGGCAGCGACCATCCCAAGATTGTTCCAGGCCTCGACGTAAGCGGGATTGAGTTTCACGGCCTCAGCCAAGTGTTGACGCGCCGAGGGGAGATCCTTTCTCTGCAAATAGAGCGTGCCGAGATTGTAATGAGCAATGGGATCGTCGGGCTTGTCCGTGATTGCCAGTTTGAACGAGGCGGCAGCTTCTTCGAAATAGCCGCGCTCGAACATCGCTACGCCATAAGTAACATTGTTGCGCTGGAAGAACTCTTTTTGGTACAGCGTGCCTTTCATCGGCAGTGCTTTCTCCAAAAATCCAGCGGGCGTATCCGGCA
>QHYI01000135.1 GCA_003223245.1 Acidobacteriota bacterium | reverse complement strand
GAACGAGCTCTCCGTACGTCGTTCAAGGTCCGGTTGGCCAAGCTAATTGCGCAGGCCAGTACAATGTGACCACCGACCAAAACGGCAATATTACTTCCTGCCAAGGCCTCTATGGCTGGGCGGAAGTGCAGGATTATGGTTCTTATGGTTATGCGCTTAGCCGGAACCACGGAATATTTGTTCAAGATGCTTGGACGGTCGGTCATGGCGTAACAATCAACGCCGGTGTCCGGATCGAAAAAGAGTTCCTCCCAGCAGAGGATCAACCAGCTGGCGGAATCACCAAACCTATCAACTTTGGCTGGGGAGACAAAATTGCTCCTCGCCTCGGCGGCGCCTGGGATGTCTTCAAAAACGGAAAACTGAAGCTATTCGGCGGGTACAGCGTGGTGAACGACATCATGAAACTGAATTTGGCCATCAGTTCGTTTGGCGGCCAGTACTGGCAAAACTGCAATTACGCTCTCAGTGCAGCAAACCTCAGCGCGCTTGTTCCCGCACTCAACAGCGCGGGCCGCTACTGCGTCGGCCCGGACGCTTCGAGTCAGGCCAATTGGGCGGGTGGCACAACACCAGCTGGATTGACGTTCTTGGAGAACCAGAACTTCCGCACCTTCCCTACCACTTGTGCCACTTGCACCGCGACGGAAGAAGGGGTTGCCCCCGGGTTGAACCCGTATCGCCAGCATGAATCCGCGATTGGAGCCGACTATCAATTGGCGAAAAATTTGGCGCTCGAAGCCCGGTGGGACCGCCGGCGTCTCGACCATGCCATTGAAGACGCGGCGATCTTTAATCCCAACGTCGGCGAGACTTTCGTCATTGTGAATCCCGGGCAAGGCGCCGACCAAACCTTCGATGGGTTTTACAAGTTCCTCTATGGCGTCTCGAGCGGCTGCACGGCGACGACCACACCGGCTTGCCCGAATAACTTCCCGGCGCAACGCAACTATGATGGCGTCGAAATACGCCTTACAAAGGCCTACGGTGGCCATTGGGCCGGCATGTTCTCTTATACCTATAGCAGGCTTTGGGGGAACTACTCCGGCCTGACCAGCACAAATATTGGCGATGCTGGCGGCGGTCGCAATTCGCCCAACAACAGCCGCGCTTTCGACGAGCCGTTCTTCTCATACACCGATGCAGGAAAATCGGTCAGCGGACTTATGCCGACCGATCGTCCGAACGCTTTCAAGGGATGGACGTACTACACACTGGACGAGGGCAAGCACAACTCAACCGACATAGGCCTCTTCGCGGCCCTTTATAGTGGTACGCCCCAGACCAGCATTCTGGATATAGGCTTTGCTTTTCCAGGCGCCTTCCCAACACTGGTCGCCGGCAATGGAAAGTGGGTGGATGTAACTCAAGATCCGAACACCGGCGCTGTGACGGTCGGCAATCCACGCACGCTGCGCACCCCGTGGTACGATCAGGCGGATGTAAACCTCGGGCAGAACTTTAAGTTTCGCGAGTCGAAAGCCATCCGCTTTTACGCCAACTTTACGAACGTCTTCAACAGGCGTGCAATCACCGCATTTTACCCGCTAATGGACTCGCAATTTGCTTCGATGTACATTGCCCCGGGCGGGCTCTCTCTCTTCGCTGGACCACCAGCTTATGCTGCTTATGAGCACCCCTATGACATCCAGGCTCTCATGAACTCCGTGCCGACCAATGCCAATTGCCCAACACCGGCCAACCCCAATACGACCTGTAATGCAATCACCGTCAACAGCCAATACGGCAAACCGTATCTGTTCCAGCTATCGCGGAACATCCGCCTTGGCCTGAAGTTTACCTTCTAGCTCCTTTCCGTTGTGCTGGACGCGCGCAGCGGTTAATTCTTCAGGGCGGTTCGGCGAAGCCGGGCCGCCCTATTTCTTTCCCAACTCGCTGGGCAGGCCACGGGCCCGTTGCGCTCGTGCCGCCTGTAGGTAGAATGGCCCAGATCCAAAGACTATTGTGGAGCAATTGGGCGACGATTTGGAACAACAAGGAGCGATGCGATGGGATTTGCGGCATTTGCCGGCCGGAAATACTTAAACCTGGAAACTTTCAGGAAAAATGGCCAAGGTGTGAAGACGCCTGTGTGGTTTGCGGCAGAGCCTTCGGCAAAACTCGAATCCAACGACGCAAAGCTTTATGTCTACACGATCGGCAACGCGGGCAAGCTCAAGCGCATTCGCAACAATCCCCGCGTGAACGTCGCGCCCTGCGACATGCGCGGCCGAATCAAAGGCGAGTGGGTTCCCGCCCGAGCGGGAATTCTCGCCGGCGCAGAAGCGCAACATGGAATGCAGTTGCTGAACAAAAAGTATGTTCCCTGGAAACAACTCTTGGATTTCTTCGCCATGTTCCGCAAACGCGAGCGCACCGTTTTCGTGATTCGCCCCACCTAATTCCAGTTTCTCGCCTTGAGGAGGAGGCACGCCCCACGTGGCGCTTATTTGTCTACCGGCCGAGGATAATGGCAATCCCGGAATGCACAAGCTGCAGCTGGGTGCGCGACAGTTTTCCCACCGGGGTGGAGAGCAGATTCTTGCCGACAGTGATGATTTGCGACACGTTCACCACAGAATCTTTGGGCAGTGCTGTCTGCCGCGCAGAAAGAGACACGTTCCCCACACCACCGTAGCGATCCGGCTGCGGTTGATCGCATGCGACCGGACAACGGCCACAGGCCTTCGAAACCCAGGGCCGGAACCAGCTGGCTCGGGCAGATCGGCCCAGCAAATCTCGCCCTGCGAAATTACCACTCGCTCTTCTCTAGCACGCGGCGCGCAGCGGACGAGACAAGCGGTTCCTTCTTCCCAGCAATTTCTCTGCGGGCTTGATCCATGGCCTCGGTGATCTTGTCTGAGGCATGTCGGGCCAAGTACTCCTTCAGCGCATCGCTGAACAAACGGCTTCGCGACCTCTTGGTTTTGCGCGCGAGCTGGTCCGCCCCCTCCAAAATATCGTCAGGTATAGACAGTGCGGTTTTCATACCGTAGGACCGGAAGGGGATCAGAACAAGCTCGTTTGCACGCGCGTTGGGGAGCCAAAGTGCCCCAATTGGGCTGGAACACAAGGGGTAGCTCGAGCGTATTATGAGAGGGGGAGGGCTTGGCCATGTTTTGCGATCGCTGCGGGACTCCGCTCGTCGTTGGTGCGCAATTTTGTACCTCGTGCGGGAAAGCGCTGGCTCCCGGTCCTGTCGCTCCAGCAGCTCCAGCGATAGCTTCCCCGGGACAAGGCCGGGTGCGCCGGCATATCCAGTTACTTGCTACCTTGTGGTTGGTCAGTGGCATCCTCCGGCTGATGGGGGTTTTCTGGTTGTGGATTTTCGGGAGCATGTTCTTTCCCTGGCTGCGAGGATGGATGGGCCCTGGCGCTTGGCCGATGGGACCCGGCTGGGGCTTAGATTCGTTCCTTCCCGCTGGCTTTTTCTCGTTGGGGATTTTCCTTGGATTTTTTGGCCTTCTACACCTGGCGCTGGCATGGGGGCTTTTCGAGCGGCAATCCTGGGCGCGAATTCTGGGTCTCGTGCTGGGGATCCTGGCCCTGCTCCGGTTTCCCTTTGGCACTGCCCTCGGGATCTATACGCTTTGGGTGCTGGCGCCGGAGGAGTCCGGGCGCGAATACGACCAACTGGCTCATTCAGGCGGACAAATCAATGGTGCAGGATTGTCAACGAGCGGGCCTCGCTGAGCGACCACAGAGTTCGGTCGAGAGAAGAAGAATCACCGGTTGGAAGGGGAGAACATTCCGATGGAAAAGAAGGACGCCAAAACTCCGGCGAAGAGCATCCCCACAATGAGCACAACTCACCGATAACGTCTCGAGAGATCACCATACGACGACCACTGGGCAAATACGTCGACGGCATAGGCGGCCCAATCAGCGATATTTGCCAAAGCAGCCAATAAGAATAATCCCCCAAAACTATCCACCCGAGAGAGCAGCTTTCAAGGACGGGTCAGTCCTCGAAAAGGAAAACAGATAGAACAAGACAATTTCCGCCAGCAGCCCGTTGTAAAGCAGACATCGTGGCTCCCAATAACGAATGGCGTCCGTTATCGCTTCGCGGAAAGTGAGTGAGTCCATATCCTTTCCCATCATTCTACTCCCGACGAACATTGCAGGGTCGCTCAGACGGGCCGCGGTTACGAGATACTAGCTGCCGTATGAGAGGCAGACGCGGCCAGCCGGCGCAGAGATTCTGTGTACGGAGCGCGGGCCACGCCGCGCTCGGTGAAAATCGCAGCGATGTACTTCGCGGGCGTCACGTCAAAAGCAGGATGCGCCGCCGGCACGTCGGGTGCGATGCGCACCCCTTGTAAGTGCGTGACCTCTGCAGCCGACCGTTCCTCGATGGGAATATGCTCGCCATCCGGGATGGATAGATCGAAAGTCGAGACCGGCGCGGCAATATAAAACGGCACTCCATTTTCTTTAGCAAGCACCGCGATTTGATAGGTCCCGATTTTATTCGCCGTGTCCCCGTTGGCGGCGATGCGGTCCGCGCCGGTCACGATCGCGCCAACCTTTCCTGTCTTCAAGAAATGCCCAACCATATTGTCCGTGATCAGCGTCAGCGGAATGCCGCCTTTGTGCAGTTCCCAAGCCGTAAGGCGTGCGCCCTGCAGATACGGGCGCGTTTCCGGCACAAGAACATGCAGCTTGTGTCCCTGTTGGTAAGCCACGCGGATCACGCCGAGCGCCGTTCCAATCCCGGCCGTCGCTAGCGCGCCGGCGTTGCATTGTGTCATCACTTGCCCTTCGCGCGGCATGAATTCTGCCCCCAAGCGGCCGATGGCTTCGTCGGTAGCGCGCTTCTCCAGATGAACCTGCTTCGCTTCTTCCACCATGCCGTGCTTGATTTTCGACAGATCGCGAGTCTTCCCCGTCAGTTCCGCGAACCGCCGCTTCATGCGCTCAATCGCCCAGAACAAATCAACTGCCGTGGGCCTCGTCTTTGCGAGTGTGTCGCAAATCTCCGCAAATTCGCTGCGAAGGGCCTCCACCGATTTCGCCGAAGAATGCAAAATACCGAGCGCCACGCCCATTGCTGCCGCCACTCCGATCGCGGGAGCCCCGCGAATCACCATTTCGCGGATGGCTTTCGCGACTTCGCGATAATCCGTATAGGTATAGGAAATTTCCTCGGCCGGAAGCCGCCGTTGGTCCAGCATGACCACGCCGCGCTCGGTCCATTCGATGGGTTGCGCTACATACATTCCTTCAGTGACCTCGCAAAGCCAGCACGGAAATATCCTCGGAAATTCCCATTGTAACGACAGAGCGCACCGAAAACGAACCGCTCACGGATGAGGGGGCAGGTACGTAAAGCCCTTCGTTCCGACGATGGTTAAGACCGCAAGCGTCGAGTTATAACCTAAATGCAGAAGAAAGCTCGCGAAAACCGTCCCCGTCCAGGCCCGCGCGAAGGTAAAAATCACTCCTACGAGAATCAACAAGGACACGAGGCCCCAGGTCCAGCCAAGCTGCGGCGCATGCATAAGCCCAAAGAGCACCCCGGTCGTCACGATGCTTGTCGCTACCCCGGTACGGATGGCGCTCGGCGAATCCATCCCAAACGACTGGGCAAGACCGGAGATGAGGCGCGCAAACACCGGATACAGATAGCCTCGAAAGATGGTCTCCTCGACCAGCGGGGCGACCAGCACCGCCATGCTCATTAGCATCATCAAGGCGCTCGGGCTCTTGAACATTTCCTGGATGGGCACATGCTCGGCATTCTTCACCCGCGAACTCGCGATAGTTACAAACAGCGACAGCCCGGAGCCGGAAAAGAAATACATCCACGGCTTGCCTTTCCCTGTACGAGGGTTTGCGTCCAGCTTCCTCCAGCCCAGCGAGCTCCAGAACGGCAAATTCGGAAGCACCGAAAGCGTCACATAAAGAAACAGAAGAATCAGTGCGAACCACAAAACATTCGTGCCGACAATGAGCTTTGGGTCGGACTCGAACAGCCTCCGGAACTGTCTTTGCGAAAGGTGGTGGTGCGCCGAGTAATAGGAGAGGATAGCGACGCCAACCACGAGTTGACTAACGAGGGCAAACCCGACAAAGAGGAGCAGGTGCGGCCAGGACCAGGAAATGCGCAAGTCCTCGGGCAAGTTAGATGCAGGGCGATGGGCTGCCTCGGGGTGAACGCCCACATACGAGATAGGATCTCCCGCAAGCGGCGAAACGGGTTCTCCCGCTGGTGGCTCTGAAGTGCCCGAATTTGACTCTTGTGAATCGCCGGACTTTCCCGGCGCATCCGCTTGGATGTCGTCAAAGAAACTCATCGATTCCTTGTCACCGCTTCTTCGGCCATCCTGCCGCCAACGCCGCCGCCACGAGCGGCAACAGCAACTCGTGGTGGCCGGTAATGGCAAAGCCGCGGGATTCCGGTCCTTTGTGGTCGCGGCCGGAAGCGGTGGGACGCTTCACTACATTTTGCAACGGACGGTAGTGCTGAATAAAGTCGAAGTTCGCCGTGGTAATAGGGCAAAGCGGCACGCCAAGGTTGCGCACCACGGAAACCGCCTTTAGAAAAACTTCCGGCAGCAAAACCGCCGATCCCCAATTCAGATACACGCCGCCGGGATGCATTTGCTGCATCAGCGCGCAAAAGAGTCGAAAATCGCGATGCGTGGCATAACCAAGCGCCGCGCCCTCGGCCGCCGGGTGCATATGTGGAACGTCCGTGCCGATGGCCAGATGCACGGTTACCGGAATGCGCCGTTTGTGTGCCGCACACAAAACGCTCGATTCGCCATGCTTGG
The DNA here is from genome assembly GCA_003223245.1 of Acidobacteriota bacterium. Classification (GTDB taxonomy): domain Bacteria; phylum Acidobacteriota; class Terriglobia; order Acidiferrales; family UBA7541; genus Acidiferrum. The sequence goes on along the minus strand of QHYI01000135.1, from coordinate 43,783 downwards.
TTGCAATGACGCCGCTGTTCAGAAATTGTCCCGCCGCTTCGCCATAACCGATGCGAATGCGCTGCGCCAGCTTCGCGATGTCGTTCAAGTACCTGCCGGTCTCTTCGGCCATGCCGAACTGGCCTTTCTCGAGCGCGGCCTCCACGTCTTCGGAAGTATTTCCGGCAAGCGCGGTCTCGAAATCGTGGATGAGCGCGGCACCATTCATTGCGATTCCCGAAACAAAGCCGCGATCCATCAGGTCAATCAAAACCGGCCCAAGCCCAACCTTGATGACGTGCCCGCCCATGCCCCAAAGAATGGCTTTGCGGTGTTTGCGCGCTCGGTGCATCGCGCTCAGGAGTCGCCGAAGCTCTTCGGCCGCGAGAATGTGCGGCAGCGAGTCGAGAAATTTGGTCAGCGAAAGGGGGGACTCGGCAGGTTTGGCAAACTCGCGCACGTTGACTCTGCTCTTGCGCGATGCCAGCGGATAGGTCCGCACTTCTCCAAGAACCAGAGGCTGGATCGAGTAGATGCTCATGGTGAGTGCTTCACTTTACGGAGAACAGCGACGGCTCGCAAGGAGAAGTTGGTCAAACGGCCTCCGAACGCAAAAGTCCGGCAATTTGCACCATTCGTGCGCGCTGTCATTCCGAGCGGTAGCTCAGGCCTTTACACTTGAAGAATTCGTCTCGCCAATGTCAGTTGCCTTTATTGTTAGAACCGTTGGCGTCGCCGTTGCCGTTGTCTTTGAGCACGCGGGCGAGGACTTGGCCAGTGTATGATTTCTTCGTGCGCGCCACTTGTTCGGGCGGCCCTTGCGCCACGATGCGCCCGCCGCCTTCTCCGCCCTCCGGGCCTAAATCAATAATCCAATCCGCCTGCTTGATGACGTCGAGATGGTGCTCGATGATCAGCACCGTGTTTCCCAGATCCACGAGCCGCTGTAGAACGTCGAGCAGCTTTCGCACATCGTCAAAGTGCAATCCCGTCGTTGGCTCGTCAAGAATGTACAGCGTGCGGCCAGTCTGCCGTTTCGAAAGCTCGCGCGCCAGCTTGATGCGCTGCGCTTCGCCGCCGGAAAGCGTGGTCGCCGACTGGCCTAGCGTCACGTAGCCCAGTCCCACATCCACCAGGGTTGAAAGCTTCTGCTGAATCTGAGGAATATTTTCGAGAAGTTTCAACGCTTCGGCGCAAGGCAAGTTCAGCACGGCGCTGATCGAGTGCCCCTTGTAGCGCACCGCCAGCGTTTCCGAATTGTAGCGCTTGCCGCGGCACACTTCGCACATCACATAGACGTCCGGGAGAAAATTCATTTCGATGCGCCGCAGCCCGTCCCCTTGGCACGCTTCGCAGCGTCCGCCTTTCACGTTGAAGCTGAAGCGTCCCGGCCGGTAGCCGCGCTCTCGCGATTCCGGGAGCATGGCAAAGAGGTCGCGAATCGGCGCGAAGACACCCGTGTAGGTCGCGGGATTCGACCGCGGCGTGCGGCCAATCGGCGCCTGATCGATCTCGATCACTTTGTCGATCTGTTCCGCGCCAAGGATCTGCCGGTGCGCGGCGGGCGCCTCGGAGGAACGATAAAGCTTTTGCGCCAGCGCGCGATACAAAATGTCGTTCACCAGCGTCGATTTGCCGGAGCCAGAAACTCCGGTCACCACCGTGAGCAAACCCAAGGGAAAAGTGACGTCGATTTCTTTGAGATTGTTCGCCGTAGCCCCAAGGACCTGAATTGCTTTGCCGTTCTGGCTCCGCCGTTTTTCCGGCACGGGAATTTTCGACGCGCCGCTCAGATATTGCCCCGTCAGCGACTCCGCCGTGGCTTCGATCTGTTCCGGCTTGCCCTGCGCCACCAGGTAGCCGCCCGCATTTCCGGCGCCCGGCCCAAGGTCCACCACGAAATCCGCGCGCCGGATCGTGTCCTCGTCGTGCTCGACCACCAGCACCGTGTTCCCAAGATTGCGAAGGTGCTCGAGTGAACTGAGCAGTCTTGCGTTGTCGCGAGCGTGTAGCCCGATGCTCGGCTCGTCCAGGACGTAAAGTACGCCACGCAACCGCGAGCCAATTTGCGTGGCAAGTCGAATGCGCTGCGCCTCGCCTCCGGAAAGCGTCGCGGCGGACCGCTCTAGGCTCAGGTAGCCCAGGCCCACGGCCAAAAGAAAGTCGATGCGCTCGGCAATTTCTTCCAGCGGCCGCCCAGCAATTTCTTTTTGTCGCTCGCTGAGTTGCGCAAGGATTTTGTCCACCGCGGGCCGTGCCGCACCGAGCGACAGAGCCGTAAAATCCGCGATGGACCACCCCGCCAGCTTGACCGCAAGCGATTCCGGGCGCAGCCGCTTCCCGTGGCAGGTGCTGCAAACCGTAGCGGACATATACTGCGTCATCCATTCGCGGTACGCGTCCGAGCCAGACTCGTCGAAATTTCTTTCCAGAAATTTCAAGATGCCGGGAAAGCGAAAGCCCTTTTCACTTTTGCCTTTCTTCTTCCCGGAACCATTCTCTCCGCCATCACGGCCATTCGATGGCGGATATCCATACAAAAGCATGTTCTGGATGCGCGCGGGAAATTTCTCGAACGGGGTGTTGAGATCGAACCCATGCGCGAACGCACCTAATTCCAGCGTTCTTTTCAAAATCGACGAGCCTGAGCCGGGCCCCAAGCCCCCGTCGAAAAGCGCCCGCGACCAATCGTTAATGATCTTCGAAGGATCGAAATCATATTTCGAACCGAGCCCGTTGCACGCTGGGCAAGCCCCGTAAGGCGAATTGAAACTGAACGAGCGCGGCTCAAGTACGGGAACGGAAATCCCGCAATCCGGGCACGCCAGCTTCTCGGAAAATGTATATTCTTTCCCGCCAACGATGGCCACGGTCACAAGCCCGCTCGCAAGCTTTAGCGCTGTAGCAATCGATTGCTCCAGCCGCGAGGCGATGCCCTGCTTCACGAGCAGCCGGTCCACAACAATCTCAATGGTGTGGTTCTTGCGCTTGTCCAACACTGGAAAATCATCCAGCGGATACAACTCGCCGTTGATGCGAACGCGCACGTAGCCATCTTGCGCGAACTTTTCGAGCTCCTTGCGATACGCGCCTTTTCGTCCGCGCACAATCGGCGCAAGAATCATGATGCGGTCGTCCGCCTTGCAGATTTCTCCCTGCAGAATCGCCTGCACAATCTGTTCGCTGGATTGCCGGGTGATGGGTTTCCCGCAGTTCGGGCAGTGCGGCACGCCCACCGAGGCGTACACCACGCGCAGGTAATCGTAAATTTCCGTGATCGTTCCCACCGTGGACCGCGGCGACCGCGTCGTGGTTTTCTGCTCGATGGCGATGGACGGCGAAAGCCCTTCGATCACGTCGACGTCCGGCCGTTCCATCTGATCCAGGAACTGCCGCGCATAAGCCGACAGCGACTCGACGTAGCGCCGCTGCCCTTCCGCATAAATGGTGTCAAACGCGAGTGAGGATTTGCCCGACCCGGAGAGGCCGGTGATGACCGTCAGGGTGTTCCGGGGGATTTCGACGTTGATGTTTTTCAGGTTGTGCTGACGTGCGCCTCGGATTACCAGTTTGCTCAGACCCATAAGAATGAGAACGCTCCCTTCAGCAGGAGCTTGCCTGCGACAGGCACGGCCACGGCTTGCCCGCGCTAAGCAGGCCGCGGCGCTCAGTAGCCACACTGAGCCCACAATAACTCCACAACTTAACAGGGAGCGAACTCAAGGGTCAAGGCGCGCCGGTAGTGTCTCAGTTTGCCAAAAGAGCGATTTCTTCTAGGCTCCAAACGTGATCGGCCAATCCGGCGGCCATAGCTGGTGTAACCCTCAGCGTCTTATGAATCCGGCCAAAATTGTAGTACAGGAAATGAATCGCAACCATCGCGCAATGGTTTTCGACTTTCTTGCTGAACGCATTGGTAAGGCGAGTAAATCGCCGCATTCCCATACGCATCGTGAGATTCTGGCGTTCCACGAAGCTGGCGCTGACGTGTCGCGGGTCTGGATTGCCGCTGACTACTTTCATGTCGCAGCCGATGCACTGAGCCGGGGAGTAGCGCGTATCGTTTTCCTCGACCGCGCCGTAAATCTTCTGCAATTGCGCGTAGTCCACATCTGCCCCAAAAGCATCCTCGACAGCATCCATGTAGACCCTGTGACCGTCTGTAGTGATTTGCGTGCGACCTGCAACGCGCTTGGCGCAATCATTCATAAACTCACGCGCCCACCATCCGTCGCGCCCACCTACCAAATAGCTGACGCACAATTTGGAATCAGCATCGATAGCTACCCACGTCCAAATATCGCCCCAACCTTCCCCAATCCTTTCCGGTCGAACGTTCTTCTGTTTTGCGCCGATAAAGCTCCAGATTTCATCGCATTGCAGACGACGCACGCGGACATTGCGAACCTGCTTATGGTGGTATTCGGCGCAAGCCAAACCTAGATCAACCAACAGCTTTGTCACGGTGTTAATTGAAACGTCTGCAAGGCGGCTGGTTGCGCGAAGATTGTTACCCTCAACCAAAAGCCCTAGTATTTGTGCGCGCTTTTCAAGTGATAGGCGGTTCATGGGAATACGATACAGGTTGGAACCTCATTTGTCAAGCATACGATTCAGTTTAACAACTTCATCTAGTTAGCTATTGACAAAGCGCTATCAAGGCATTAGGCTGTGTTTCGGTGTAACGGATATGCCGAATGAAGGTCGAATTCGCCGACCCGAAGTTAGCTCTGATAGAAACCGACGACGCAGCCCAAACGAGGTTGCCAATTGCCGTAATCAATTCGTTTCGCGACAAATTCGTTGTCATTCGGGCGGCACCAGACGAACGGACTTTGCGGAACTGGAGAAGTTTGCACTACGAAAAACTCGAAGGCTTCAAAGACGAGAGGAGGTCAATTCGGCTGAACAAGCAATGGCGCGTTGTTTTCACGATCAAAACGGAATGCAACCCAAACCAAATCACGGTGCTATCAGTCGAGGATTACCACTAGGAGGAGACATGGCTACTATGGCGCAAAGTTGGCTAAAGCATCCTGGCCACTACATTAAAGAGGAAATGGAAGAGCGCGGTTGGTCTCAGCGTGATCTGGCGTTCATCTTGGGAGTCTCTGAACAAGCCATCAATCCGATTCTGAACGGGAAGAGAGGAATTAGCCCAGAAATGGCGAAGGCATTGGGTGAGGCATTCGACGTTCCCGCAGAATTCTTTGCCAATCTTCAACAGGCCCATGACCTAGCTCTAGCTCGGATACCGGACGCGAGTGTTGCGGTGCGGCGCAATATGCAGACCGTTTTACCCATACGAGAGATGATTAAGCGCGGATGGCTTGAGCAGAGCGATGCAACAATGCTCCAAGCGCAATTAACGCGTTTTTTTGATGCCCAAAACCTAGGCGAAATTCCTGGCTTTGCGCACGCAGCCAAGAGGACGGCGGGAGAAATATCTCCGGCGCAATATGCATGGTTGCATCGCGTTCGACAAATCGCGCGGTCTATCAGCGTACCAGCCTATTCGGAAAAGGCTTTACGGGAGGCTGTTTCCAAGGAACTTCCTTCCCTGCTTTATGCTCCCGATGAAGTCCGTCAGGTGCCCCGCATTCTGACCCAATGCGGCGTAAAGCTCGTCATCGTAGAGAAGCTGCCAAACGCAAAAATTGACGGCGTGTGCTTCTGGCTGGACGGCGTTCCTGTAATCGGCATGTCGCTTCAACACGACAGAATCGATAACTTCTGGTTTGTTTTGCGACATGAATGCGAGCACGTATTGAACGAACACGGAAAAGAAAAAGAAATGGTCGATGTCGACCTGGACGGGGCAGCTATACCAATCTCGGAAGAGGAAAGAATCGCTAACGATGCGGCGTCCGACTTCTGCGCTCCCTCACAAAAACTTGATGTCTGGTTACAGCGGAAGGGCCCTTACTACTATGAAAGAGATGTTCTGGCTTTTTCACGCACTCTGGAGAGGCACCCCGGCCTTGTAGTCGGACAAATCAGGAGAAAGCTCAATCGATACGACTACCTTACTCGATATTTGGTGAAGATTCGCCATTTCGTGTTGCCCGTATCAATGGCCGCCGATGGTTGGGGGCAGACAGTACCAGTTTCTTTGTGAAGGAGGATTCGCAATGGCCAGTATGACAGAAGGAATGCAGAAGGCATGGCATAAGTACGAGTCCAGACAGAATCACAAGCCGACGACCATGCGTCAGGCCGCCGAATGGGCCGTTGCCGATGGCTTGCTCGAACTTCCAGAAGTTGATGCCTATGACGTTCTTGCCGATAGGATGTCAAATGCCGTTCGCGCTGAAACCCGGACTGACCCCTTAGGGCGCAGGTATCGAGTTAACCATGCTGTGAGAGTGACGAAGACCGGAGTCCAATACACTTTTTGGGGCATCATGGGTCATGCACCTCACGATCACATGGAAAAATCGTTCGCATGGAGGCGTAACCAGATTGTCGATGACAGTTTCCATCTAAAAACGGACATTGATGTTTACAATGACACGCTCAAAGATGAACGTCAGAAAATTCAGTTGATACTAGATTTCACGGATGACGTTGCGGAACGCGAAGAATTTGAACGGATGAACAATCGACGAAAGGATGTAGCCTAATCCGTCTTTTTCCAGCGTGCCCGTGCAGCTAACCTAGCTATGTCTTCACGTTCTTGCGGTGTGAGGCGCTGCGCCCTAGCTTTCCCACCCTTTAATCCACCGGCACGTCTTTTGTTTTTAGGTTTGCGTTTCGATTCGCTGGCCGTATCCTGTGCTTCACCAGTGGCTATATCCACGATGAGCTTGGCAAGTTGGTTTGGATCGCGTGGCCGCTTCGCCATGACCACAGTATGCCATACCCCGGAGTACCAAAATTAGAGCCTTACTAGTCAAACTGAGACACTACCGGCGCGCCAGTCTCCTGCGTCGCGGCGCGCAAAATGAGGCGCCCGGCTGCACACGCTCTCTACCTTGCCGCGACGGTTACCAGACGGTTACCATTACAGCAAATTTTCGGCAGGGTCAGGTTGACCCAGCGATTTCCCGATAGACTGGGAAAAACAGCGCTGTGCTTGGTTGGCTGCCTGCTGCAAGCAGGCCGGCTGAGGGAAGCTGGCGGCTCATCCACACGCCCCTCCTTGGGAGTCAACTAGAACCGCATGAGAAACCTAACGCGATGGGAGATCGGGACCGTTGCGGGTTTTCTGCTGGTGTACACGGTTGTCTCTCGGTTAGCGACGCCGGGAGGGGCGCTCACGGCCTTCTCCGACCTGAGCGGCACGGGTCTCTGGCTTATCACCGTTGCAGTGATGCTGTGGGCAGCGTTCAGCAACACCGGGCGCACGCGCTGGTTCTGGCTGCTCATGGCCTTTGGTGCAGCGCTGGTAGCGACGAACTTCGCAGCCTGGCTGTACTTCGAAGTGATCCTGGGCCGCGAGCCGCCAAATCCCTTCTGGGCGGACGTCCCCTTGTTCCTGCAGCCTGTTCCGATGATGGCCGCAGCGGCGTTGCATCCCGGTTCGCGGCAGCGCGAGCAACGTTTCCTTCTGAGCACCCTAAACTTCCTGATCCTGCTCTTGTGGTGGGTCTATCTGTACATGTTTCTGGTATACCCCAACGAATACGTTGTGACCGACCAGACCGTTTACAACACCTATTATTTCTCGCTCTTTGTCGTCGAGTTCGCCGTCCTGATGTCTGTGATGGGTGGCATGGCCCTGGTCACGGAAGGGGCTTGGCGGAAAATCTACTGGCACCTGTTTGGCGCCAGCGCGCTGTACCTGCTGTCGTACCAGTGGCTGAATGCCGCTCTGAATCGCAATGAGTATTACAGCGGAAGCATCTACGACGTTCCGGACTATGCGACGATCTGCTGGCTGATTTTGATTGCCGTGCGCGCTCGCCATGTGCCCTCGGAAAAACTGGCGGGGGACCACCGGGAGATCGAGGCCGAGGTCTCTGGATTCCTGGCCGTATTCGCGGTCTTGTCGATGCCGGTAATCGGGTTGCTGGTGGTGTTCCTGGGTCCGGCAGCCGGCCAGTTGCGTTCGTATCGCGTAACCGTGACGCTAATCGGAATTTTGCTGGTGGCCGTCTTTGTGTTCCTGCGGCAAATGCTGATGGCTCGGGAAATGACCCGCCTGCTCCGGGACTCCAAAGAAAATCTGGAGCAGCTGAAGCTGACGCAAAGCCAGTTGGTGCAGCAGGAGCGGCTTGCCGGAATCGGCCAATTGGTCAACGGCGTGGCGCACGAGTTGAACAATCCGCTAACCGCGGTCATGGGCTACTCCGACCGAACCGAAGCCCGGCGCATGAAGAAAATTATCGACAACTTGATCAGTTTTGCGCGCCCGCTGCAAAACGGCCGCAAGCCGCTGGACATCGCCGTCGTGGTGCGCGATTCCTTGATGCTTTGCGAGTATCAATGGAGGAGGTCGGGGATCAGTTTTGAATTGAACTTTGCCTCGAACTTGCCGCGCATTCCCATCAATGAAGGGCAATTCAAGCAGGTCTTCGTCAACCTCTTCACGAACGCCGCGCAGGCCGTGGAGCAGGCTCCGCAAAAGAAAATCGTGGTCGAGGGAAACCTGGAGGCCAAGAAAATCGTAGTGCGCTTCAGCGATACCGGCCCCGGCTTCAGCGATCTCGACCGCGTGTTCGATCCGTTCTATACCACCAAGCCCGTGGGCCAAGGCACCGGCTTAGGCTTGAGCATGTGCTACGGCACCGTCAAAGAGCACAACGGCAGGATTTACGCCCAAAACCTCCACCCTCACGGCGCCGCCGTCACCATCGAACTTCCCGCTTCCTAGAGCACAGGCTATCTGCCTGCAAAAAGCGAAACCGCAATCCGGACTTCGGCAGCAGGATTTGGCTTAGCAGTGGCAACCTTCATCACTAGGGCAACACCGCAAGCGAGCGGCAGACGAGATCGGACTGGCACTCGCTGCTGAAAGCGTCAAACGGACGAGGATAGGGAGCGGGCGTAAAGTCGAAATAAGCAGGCTGCACGGGCAACGGGCCAAGGGGTGTGGGAAAGACGTTCAGGCTAGAACCTTTCGCGGAGGCGGCGGTATTCAAGGAGCTAGCGTCGAGCGGTCCCCAATCTCCCGTATCGAGGCGATTGAGAAGCGTCTGCACAGCAGCGGCTGTCTCACCAGGAGTAATGGCGCAATGACCGGCGCGATGGACAAAGGTCTGGCGCAAAAGGCCCGAGTTGCCCGCGGCGTTTACAACACTTTTGTAGGCGGATTCGTTTTGCACCAGGACGAGGCCATCGCCTTTGGTGTGCACGGTGAGGACAGGAACGCTGATCTGGCCGTCGAAGATAATGTTGGTTTCCAGATAGTGAAGAGCTTGGGGGTCGGCACTAACCCGTGGGGCGTTCTGAAGAGTCTGGAGGTCGGCGTCAAGATCGAGCCCGGCACGCTGGTAGAGGGCGACCACTTCGTCGTGATCGATGGAATTCGCAAGCTGCGCACCGTAATCCACACCGGTGTTGAATGACGGGTTGCCCCCGGCGCGCAATTCGAGTTCGGCGCGGCCACCAAAGACAAACGGAAGGTCAGTCGTTTGGGCCCAGAGAAACTGGTTGAATTCCTGGGCGCCAAAATCCGTTGGCGCAGGCTCTGGCGAAGTGGGAACAAACCAGCCGGGTCCGTCCACCAGAGCATAAATCAGGGCAAGCCGGGCGCGGCCCTGGGGCGTGGCTTGCGCGAAAGTAAGCGCCCCTTCCGCAAGCAGAACATTGCCCACGGGGTCAGAGATCTTGACGACGTGTAAGCCGATGTCGGGTGCCAGCAGAGTTTTGAACGCGAAGGCGAAATCGAGCGCGGTGTTCCAGGTGGCGACGCCGCCCGAGAGAACTCCGCACATGGGCAGGGCGGCGTCAAAACGGCCCGGATAACGTTGGATGAGACCGGCGGTGACCATGCCACCAAGAGAATGGCCCCATGCGACGGTTCGCTTCGGCGTGCCAACGAGCTGGCTAAAGAGATCAAGGACAGCGATTTGATCGGGCAGCGCTTCATGGACGGCCCAGCCCGTGGTGGCGTAAGACGACCCGGCAAGCGCAAAACCATTCGCCAACATATAAGAGCGGGTAACGGGGTCGCCCGCGTCTTTTGCGGGATTGGCACTCCCCGGGGCGACGTAACCATGGCTATACAAAAACACGGTGCCATTCCAATTTGCTGGAACTTCGATGAGATAAGTGGCCCCGTCTGGCAAGGTGCCCGTGTGCGTGCTGACGCCGGACTGCGCGAAAACGGTTGGCAGGAAGGCGAGTAGCGAGGTTGCCAGAGCGGCCACAGAGAGAACGCTCTTCGTGGTTGACAACATGATAGGAGTCCTTCGGCTTTAAGACGGGAGGGTGACTGAAAGCAATGTTGGCAGGGTCAAAAACAGTTTAGCGCCAGATCTGCCGACATCGCAAGGGTTTCAGGAGGCCATCGAGGCCATTCACAGGCCTACCGGCAGAAGTCGCTAGCGGCTAGGAAGCAGGGGCGAGGCGGTACATGGTGATGCCACTGAGGAGTTTGGGATAAAAGTCGGTGGACTTCTGGGGCAAGACTTCGCCGGCGGTGGCGATTTTCATGACCTGATCGACGCCGCAAGGATTCAACAGGAAAGAGATTTGCGCGCGGCCGGAGTCGACGGCGTCGAGAGCCGCGGCGGCTTCGCGCTCATAGCTGAGATGGGCTTCTGCGGTTACCGCTTGCGGAGTGATGCCAAGAGCGGGCTCGAGGATTCCTTCGTGAAGTAGAACGACGTCGAGTTCGCGCTGCCGTGGCGAGACGCTCGGGAGTAACTGAGCCAGATGGACGCCTCCGCGGAGGGTGAGGATGTAGAAAGCGCGTCCCGCAACCCCATTCGGGACGCCCCTGCCGCGCTTTCGCGATTGGCTCGCGGGGTAAACGCCGATGGCGCGTTTCGCGCGGGCGCTTTGGAGGCACGCGAGGAAGTTCTTGCGCGCTTCGATTTTTTGGGCCTCATTCGAAAAGGAAAATTCTTGGGCGGCGAACCAAGGCTCCAGGTGGCGGCGAACGGCGGGCCAGGAAAAATCGTGAATGTTCGCGGCGACGCGGTGCGCAGGCAGAATGGTGAGGCCCTCGCTGTGGGTGTTGATGAAGGTCATCATGACGCGTTCGAACGGCGCGTCGGGATCTATTTTGCCGGCACGGGCGCGGCACGCGTCGCGGTAAGCAAGCGCGGTTTCATAGCGGTGATGGCCGTCAGCGATGACCAGCTTCTGGTCCGCCATGGCGTGCTGAATTTCAGAGATGCGGTGCGGACGTGAGATCAACCACAAGCGATGGATGACGCCGTATTCATCGCAGAGCTCGGTTTCCGGAACGGAAGATTCGGCCTCGACGAGAATTTCATCGATGCGCCGCTGCGGATCGGAGTAAAGCATGAAGAGCTGGCCGGTGTGGGTTTGCGTGTGGCGAAGAAGTTCGAGGCGGTCAGCCTTCGGCCCGGAAAGAGTCTGTTCGTGGCGGAAGACCACGCGGGCGGAATAATCTTCGAGCTGGCCTGCGCCAATGAAGCCGCGTCGCGTGCGGCGCTCTTCCGTGCCAGGGACGGTATATTCCTGGGAATAAGCGTAGAACGCGGGCGTGGGATCCTGCCGCACGATGCCGTTCGCCATCCAAGCGGCGAGTCCGGCAGCGGCACGCGTATAGACGTTGTTCTGCGGCGTGTCGTCGGGATGACTGCGGCCCTTTTCAACAGCAATGAGGTTGTGGGGATCGGCGGCGTAATACTTCTCCTGCATGGCCGGAGAAATTTTGTCGTAAGGCTGGGTGAGGACACGTTCAAACGGGGCGCGTGCGGGATTGTAGCGGAAGGCGCGAAAAGGAAAAACCTGAGCCATGGAGTCTCCAGAGGCCGTCTCGAACAGACGGTTTCGTGCTAACAGCGAAGCCTTCCAGTTTACGCGAAGAGTCGGGAAATTCGAAAAACGGAGCCGCCCGGGAAAGCCCGGAAAGAAGGGCAACTGCGGCGGAAGCGCGGACGGATTAAAATAAATGGCTTATGACGGATTTAGACTTTTCTTCGGTGCGCGCGCTGATATTCGATTTGGATGGCACGCTGATCGATTCCAAACAAGACCTGATCCGCTCGGTCAACGCCATGCTTCGGGAGATGGGACGCGGGACGCTCCATGAAGACACCGTTTCCAGCTACATCGGGCACGGGGCGCCGAAACTCATCGAGCGAGCGCTGGGGGACGGAGCGACCGAAGAGGTACGCGAACGCGCGCTTAAATTTTTTCTCTCACACTACGAGGAGCACAAACTGGATTCGACGCGCGCGTATCCGGGAGTTGCGGAGACGCTCGAAGAACTGCGCGAGTTCCCCTTGGCGGTGCTGACCAACAAGCCGGTGCGCGTGAGCCGAAGGATTCTCGAAGGATTGGGGCTGGCGAAATATTTCCGGGCCGTGTATGGCGGAAACAGTTTTGAGACAAAGAAACCGGATCCCCTTGGCGCGAAGAAAATCCTTGAGGAATTGGGCGCGGACGGCAAAGAAGCAATGATGGTGGGCGATTCCGACGTGGATGTGCAGACGGCGCGAAATGCGGGGACGCTGGCGGGTGCCGTGAATTACGGATTTGGGACACACCACCGCGAAGCGTATCCCGCGGATATTTATCTGGACCGTCTGACCGACCTGGCAGATTTGCTTAAGAACCAGCACCGGTAAAGCGAGAAACGATTTCTCCACACGGTGCTGCCAAATCTTCAGTGTACGGAAGCGGCAGAAAGCAGAGCCGAGGTCCAAAAGGAAATTGGTCTGGTCGGGAACACTCACAACCTAAGACCCGCATTACAGGTTTCAAGGGCCTGCGAAGGCCGCTGCTAACCATCGAGCACGGGCCATAAGACTTGGCTTGCCAAGGGGCGCGCTAGTTGGCAGACTCAGCCGGTGCTTATAGGCCTGTTCCCAGAACTGGATGCACCCGGGGAGGTGCAGCGCGTGGGACGCCATTTGGCGGCGGTGCTGACCGAGTTTGCCTCGAGCCGCGGCTGGGACTGCCGCCTGCTCAGTTTGAACGACACCCGAGAACTGCACCGCCTCGCGGTGGGCGGGCGGGAGTTTGTGTTTACCGGCTGCGAGAAAGGGAAAGGGCGCTTCGCCGTAACGGCCATGCGCGCGGCGAAGCGCAAGGCAAAGCTGGTGCTGGCCGCGCACGCGCACCTTGCTCCGGTGGTGCAGGCCATGCGCTTCGTGGCGCCGAAAATGAAAAGTATCGTCTGCACACATGGCGTCGAAGTTTCGGAGCCGCTGGGCCGCTGGCGCAGAGTCGCTCTACAGCGTGCCAATATGGTCTTGGCGCCGAGCCGGGACACGGCCGAACACGTGGCCGTGCAACAAGAGGTGCCACGCGAGCGAATCCGCGTGCTGCCCTGGGCGCTCGACCCGCAATTCGAGGCGCTGCTTGCGGCAAATCCGGGTCCCCGGCCCCCAAAGGATTGGCCGCGTGGGCGGGTCATTCTAGCGACGGGACGGTGGGTCGCCAGCGAGCGCTACAAAGGCATGGACACGCTGATTACCGCAATGCCGAGGTTGCTGACCAGATGGCCAGAGCTGCAGCTGGTTCTTGCGGGCTCGGGGGATGACCGGCCCTGGCTTGAGGATTTTGCGGAGAAGAATGGCGTGGAGCGGCACGTGCATTTTCTGAGCGGTTTGAGCAACGGGGAATTGGCGGCGTGCTACGCGGCTTGTGAAATTTTTGCTCTGCCGAGCCGCGGAGAAGGATTTGGTTTGGTATACCTGGAGGCGATGGCGTGTGGCAAGCCGGTGATCGGAGGAACGCATGGGGGAACTCCGGAACTGATTCAAGACGGCGTTACCGGCTATCTGGTGTCGCACGGTGATCCCCTTCAGTTGGCCACGGCCCTTCAAACACTGCTTGCGGACCCGCAGCACGCTAAAGAAATGGGCGCGCGCGGGCGTCAAACCGTGGACCACGAATACCGCTTTCAGAACTTCGCAAAAGCCCTGAAGAAAATTCTGCGCGATCAATGCGAATCCTGAACGTCACGGAAACCTACGCGCCTTTTCTGGAATTTGGAGGGCCGCCGGTGAAAGTGCGCGCGCTGGCCGAAAGGCTGGGCGAGCAAAGGGCATCGTGTGACGGTGCTGACCGCCGACTGGGGGTTTGAAAAACGTGTCGCGCCGACGGGAGAGAAAACCGCAGCGGAACGATCACCTTTCGGCTGGCGGCACCGGGAAAATGAGGTCGAGACAATTTATCTGCCGACCTGGCTGCATTACCGGCAAGTGAGCTGGAATCCGGCCCTGAACAGCTACTGCCGGGCGCGGCTGGGAGAATTCGACATCGCGCACATTTTCGGATTGTACGATTTGTTGGAGCCGGCCGCGGCAGAAGCTTGCCGGAAGCGCGCGATTCCCTATGTTGTCGAGCCAATCGGAATGTTCATTCCCATCCTACGGAACCTATGGCTCAAGCGAATGTATCACGGCGTATGGGCGGGACGGATGCTTGGTGGTGCCAGCGCAGTTGTGGCGACTTCGGAGAAGGAAATCGCAGAGCTTACTGCGGGAGGGATCCCAAAAGCGAAGATCGTCATGCGGCGAAATGGCGTACAGGCCCCCGAGCCGTTGCCGAGACCCGGAGGTTTCCGGAAGAAATTAGGAATCCCTGACGAAACAAAAATAGTGCTTTTTTTGGGACGGCTGTCTGCAAAGAAAAGCCCGGACCTGCTGCTACGGGCATTCGTGGAAGTCTACAAGCAATTGCCACGAATGCCGCTGCGATTAGTGTTTGCCGGGCCCGATGAGAGTGGATTAAGAACGCAACTGGAGCAAATGGTGTCGCAACTTGGGCATCGCGCGTGATGTTCAGTTTGCAGGACCAGTGTTTGACCAGGAGAAGTGGGCGGCCTACCGGGACGCGCATGTTTTTGTACTTCCCTCGCGGAATGAGAATTTCGGGAATACGGCGGCGGAGGCGGTCGCGTCGGGGACGCCGGTGATTGTGACGGAACAATGCGGGATCGCGCCGCTGCTCGCGAATGAAGCCGGCCTAGTGGTGAAACACGACGTCGAGAACCTTGCCGAGACGCTTTCCTATGTTTTAATGGACGATAAACTCCGTAGACAACTTCAGGCTGGATGCGCTAAAGTCGCATTGCATCTTGGATTGGCGGAGCCGGTCGGTAAGAGGGAAGAGCTGTATTCCGATTATATCTCTGGAGGGGCGGAACACGTAGAGACTAAGGAATTGGAATAGGCTCGTGCCTAAATCTCGCCATGCCATTTTTCGAGCATTGTGGTGGAGCTGCAACCTGCTCGTGGTCGTAGCATTCCTGGTCGTGCTTTCCTCGGGTTTCCGCGAATTTTCCCTGCGCTACTATCTGGATGGTTTTTCCGACGCCATAGCGCCTAGCGTCTTGTCGGCCGAGTCAAAAGTTCAGGCCATTCTGGACTGCATGCGTGTCGAGCCCTCCCGGGCCGTCGTGACAAACTTGGATACGCTCTCCCCGCGAGATCCACACCTCACCCTCAATTATCAGCAACTCTTGCGCATATGCGGAACGGCGACGAATGCTTTTTTGAACCTGGCCCGAGAAGATGATCTGGCCGTGCTACGCCTGCTTCTGTTGGGTCCCGACGGTAACACGAAGCATGTTGCTGCCGAAGTGCTCCTCGATCGGCGCTGGATTGTAGTGGACCCAACCTACCACGTGATCATGAAGGACGCGCAGGGGCGCTTTTTAACTCGCCAAGATCTTCAGAACTCGTCTCTGTTCAACGAGGCGGTCGGTTCCATTCCGAATTATCCTCTGGATTACAATTACGAACATACCACGCACGTGCGCTTGGAGCGGGTGCCGCTGCTTGCGAAGCTCCATTTGCGCCGGCTCCTTGACGCCGTCTTTCCGAGCTGGGATGAAGCGGCAGACCGGAGCCTGCTGTTGGAACGTGAATCGTTCTTTTACCTGACACTTGCTTCCCTGGCTGCGCTTTTCCTTTTCTTGGTGCGCTTCTTGCTTGGCGGCTACGCGGACAGCCGCTTGCGAATACGCCGTTTTCATTTGCGCGATCGGGCACTCCGGGCAGGCTCAGCCTTTCTCAGGGCCCCGGAGATCGAACAATAGCGTGTGCGGGATCTGCGGAGTCGCCTTCACTTCGCGCAGCAGCCAAGCGGAAGCGCGAGTAAAGGCGATGACCGCGGCGATGCGGCACCGCGGTCCGGATGAAGAAGGATTCCTCTTTGGCGAACCGCGCGCGCCCGGACTCGCCCTGGGCATGCGCCGGCTCAGCATCATCGACCTGGCCGGCGGCCACCAACCCATCTGGAATGAAACCAAAGATGTCGCGGTAGTGTTTAACGGTGAACTCTATGGTTACCGCGAATTGCGCGACCGCCTGATCCTCTGCGGCCACCGCTTCACTACGCAATCCGACACGGAGATTTTGGTCCATGCCTGGGAAGAATGGGGCGAAGATGCGCTCAACGAGCTACGCGGCATGTTTGCGTTTGCGTTGCTCGACTTACGCGAGCGCTACGCCACGGCGCCGATTCTTTTTCTGGCGCGCGACCCGCTGGGAATTAAGCCGCTCTATTACACGCAAACGCCGGATGCATTTGCTTTCGCTTCGGAAGTGCGAGCTCTACTTGCCTCAGGCGCGGCCCCAAAAAGCTTGTCGCGAGACGCACTGACGTCGTACTTGCTCTTCGGCAGCGTCAGCGAGCCGGTCACGTTGGTTGAAGGGGTGTTCAGCTTGCCTCCGGGGCACCGCATGCTAGTGCACGTGCCGGAGCGCCGTCGTGTGCCGCGCGCGCGGCAATGGTGGGATCCAATGCTCTCTCCCGCAGCACGCGAAACGCGCAAACCACGTGACCTTCTGTCTGCGGCCAAAAAGCTGCGGCCGATGCTCGAAGACGCGGTAAAGACGCAGCTGATTGCGGATGTGCCGGTGGGCTTGTTTCTCTCTAGCGGACTGGACTCGGGAGCCATCGCCGCGCTCGCGGCAAAAGCGCAAGCAGGGATTCAGAGCTTCACATTAACGTTTCCAGGCACGCCATTTAACGAAGCAGAAGCAGCAAGAGTAATCGCGAAGCGCTGTGGCACCAAACATACGGAAGTGCCGCTCGCTGGCGGCGCGATTGTTGAGCGGATAGACGAAGCCCTTGCTGCAGTGGACCAGCCCACGATGGATGCGGTGAATACGTGTTTTGTTTCGTGGGCGGCAAGAAAAGTTGGGCTGAAAGTTGCTTTATCCGGACTAGGGGGTGATGAGCTGTTTGGAGGATATCCGACATTTGCAGACACGCCGCGAGTTTCGAGATTGATGCGCACCGCTTGGTTCGTTCCGGCAGTAATAAGACGACTCACGAAACCGCTCGTGGCGGCGCTCGCCGGGAAGCGCGGCTCGCCGGACGCTCGGGGCAAAGTGGCCGCAGCATGGCTTTCTCCCGACGTGCTGCCTCATCCGTATTTTTTCACGCGCGCACTGTTCCCGCCGGGAAGGCTGGAGCAAATTATTGAGCCGCGATTCCGGCCAAGCACCATCGGGCCGGATGGCGTCACGCTGGAACCAACGTGGCTTGGATGGCTGCAAAGAGCCGCCGACGATGCACGCAAGCTCGAGCCGGTGGGAGAGGTTTCCTGGCTCGAGATGCGCAGCTACCTGGCGAGCACTCTACTGCGCGACACCGATTCTGTGAGCATGGCGCAATCGCTCGAAGTGCGCGTGCCGCTGTTGGATACGCCGCTCGTGGAATTCGTGAGCGCTTTGCGGGATGTCGCGCGCCGGCGGCCCGGTACGCACAAAGCGCTGCTGGTGGAAACCATTCGAGACTTGTTACCGCCGGAAGTTCTGGCGCAAGAAAAGTGCACTTTCACGCTGCCGTGGGAAAGTTGGTTACGCGGACCGCTGCGCAAAAGACTGGAAACGAGCTTCGCGACCCCCGCGCCTGCTCTGAAGCCTGTGCTGCGTCACGCCGGCGTGCAGCGGGTCTGGAGCGAATTTCTCGCAAATAAGACCTCTTGGTCTCGCCCCTGGTCGCTCTACGTGCTGAATGAGTGGTGCCGCCGGCACTTTGCCGCATGAACGCGCCACTGAGGTACACTGACTTCTCACAACATGAACATCCTGGGGATTAACGCGTACCACGGAAACGCTTCCGCGGCGATTGTGTGCGATGGACGACGGATTGCGGCCGTCGAGGAAGAGCGGTCCTTCGGCTGCTCGGATTGCGCGGCCTGCTGATGGGCAAGGGGTTCAAAAGCTAAGAAATGTTCCCCTCTTGGTTCGCGGCCGGAGGTTCGGGCTCCGGTTCGTCCCATGGTCATCGCGCAAAGAAGGAACGAATCACTTTTTTCTCCTTCCCGCTTCGGTCAGAATAGCAATTCGCGTTCCCATGCGCGCAAGGTTTCGCCGGTAAGCTGCAACTCAAGGAGGGCTTCTTTTGCGTCTTTCCGTCATCGGATGTGGATACGTCGGACTTGTTACCGGAGCCTGCCTGGCGGAGGCCGGACATGAAGTCGTCTGCACGGACATTGATCGCGATCGCATCGCCAAGCTCCAGGCCGGCGGCGTACCAATCTACGAAGAGCACCTCGAAGAAATTCTCGCTTCCGCACGCAAGGCAGGGCGCATTTCCTACACTGCCGTCGCCGGCGAAGCCATTCGCGCGGGCGAAGCCATCTTCATTTGCGTAGGAACTCCGCCGAAGGAGTCCGGCGAGGCGGATCTTTCCGCCATAGATCACGTAGCGCGGCAGATTGCCGCCGAAGCGAAAACGCCCAAGCTCGTCATCGAGAAGAGCACCGTCCCTGCGCGCACGGGGCTCGAGCTCAGCCGCGCGCTCTCTGCCTATTCGCGAAATAGCAACATAAAATTCCGCGTGGCTTCCAATCCCGAATTTCTCCGTGAAGGAACCGCCGTTGGCGATTTCTTCCATCCCGACCGCATTGTCGTGGGCGTCGAAGATCCTTCCTCGGCGGCCGAATTACGGGAAATCTACCGCCCCATTCTCGAAAAGAGTTTTCGGTGCCCCGTGCACGACGGCGCCTGTCCTGCGGGCCAGAAAGCCGAGTTTCTCGTCACCACGATCAGCAGCGCGGAACTCATCAAGCACGCCTGCAATTCCTTCCTAGCGCTTAAGATCAGTTATGCCAACGTCATCGCCGACCTCTGCGAGAAAATCGGAGCGAACGTCGAGGAAGTCACTCGGGCCATGGGGTTGGACCCTCGCATTGGCGGGCAATTTCTCAACGCTGGCCTCGGCTACGGCGGCTTCTGCTTTCCGAAGGACGTGCAGGCCTTTATTTACCTGGCCGCCAAAGTCGGCGTTGACTTTGACATTCTGAAAGCCGCGGAACGGGTCAATAAGCAGCGCATCGAACGTTTCTTCGAAAAAATTCACCAAGCGCTTTGGGTGGTGAAAGGCAAGCGCATCGCCGTGCTCGGACTGGCGTTCAAAGCCAATACCGACGACATTCGCTTCGCCCCAGCCCTGGAAGTCGTCAAGGGGCTGCTTCAGGAAGGCGCTATCGTTCACACCACCGACCCCGAGGCCATGTCTCGGACCAAGGCTCTGTTTCCCGAACTGCACTATCACGAAGACCCTTACGATGCGTTACGCGACGCGGATGCCGCGTTGATCTGCACCGAGTGGGATTCGTTTCGCAAACTCGACTGGCAGCGCGCAGGCGGCCTTATGGCGCGCAAGCTGGTCATCGACGGTAGAAACCTGTATTCGCCTCAAGAAATGCGCAACCTGGGCTTCGAATATTATTCTTTTGGAAGAGAATAGCTTTTTTAGGCTGATGTTCTTCAGCAATTCCCTAGCCCACCGTTTTTAAGTCGTTTTTGAAGGTTTCTTTGAAGTAGGCCAGCGTGAGCTTCAATCCTTCTTCTAATCCCACCTTTGGCTCCCACCCGAGGATGCGCTTCGCCTTGCTGATATCGGGGCAGCGGCGTTTCGGATCATCTTGGGGCAGCGGCTTGAACACAATTGGGGGAGGATTGTCGAAATACTTCCGGATGCGTTCAGCAAAGTCCAGAAGCGTGATTTCGAGCGGGTTCCCAATATTTACCGGCAAGTGCTCTTCGCACGTCATCAGGCGGTAGATGCCCTCGATCAGGTCGGATACATAACAAAAGCTGCGCGTCTGTTTTCCGTCTCCATAAACGGTCAGCGGCATTCCCTTGAGTGCCTGAAAAACGAAATTGGGAAGCGCGCGGCCGTCGTTCAAGCGCATGCGCGGGCCATAGGTATTGAAGATGCGCACGATGCGTGTGTCTACTTTGTGGTAACGGTGATACGCCATGGTCATGGCTTCCGCGAACCGCTTGGCCTCGTCATAAACCCCGCGTGGCCCGATAGGGTTCACGTGTCCCCAGTATTCTTCATTCTGCGGTGAGATTTCCGGGTCGCCATAGCATTCGCTTGTGGAGGCTAGAAAAAACTTTGCGTTCTTTGCCCGCGCCAAACCCAGCGCGTTATGCGTTCCCAACGCGCCCACCTTCAACGTGGGAATGGGCATCTTCAGATAATCCACCGGGCTCGCGGGCGACGCAAAATGAAGCACATAGTCTATCGGCCCCGGCACGTTAATGTAGTTGGAGACATCCGCGCGCAGCATCCGGAACCGCGGCTGCTTCCACAAGTGCTCGATATTGCTTTCCACTCCCGTGACCAGATTGTCTAGCGCTACTACGTCCCAGCCTTCCGCTATCAACCGGTCGCATAAGTGTGATCCCAGGAAACCGGCACCTCCGGTGACCACGGCACGCATGCATCCTCCTTTAATATGCAAGCTGACAGTGTACCCGGAGCCCCGGCAATTGACCACCGCCTCATCCCGGGATAGCATGCCGAGGCTCTTTGATGATTACTACGCAAAACTCCCCGGCGGCCGTCAGGCAACGGAAGCGCCGCTCGATCATCCTCACCGCCATTGCTTCGAGCCTCGTTGTCCTGGCTCTTGTTGTTTTCTTTGGTGTTGGCCGTTGGCTTGTCGTGGAAGATCCCTTGGCAAAAGCGCGAGCCATTGTGGTGCTCAGCGGAGGAATGCCGGTGCGCGCCGCCTCCGAAGATCCTTTCGATTCGCGCCATTGGTGGGGCAACTCGAGAGACGCCCTGGAAGTGGTGCGCGAAGTCCTTGGTTTGATGAACGCCTGGGCCGGCTTGCCACTCCCACGCGCACGTTGAAGCCGCGAATCGTTCGGGATTCTGTTGGCATCCTTCCCGAAACTTCGCAACCTGCTTAGCCTGGCCTAAACGTGGGTTTGCCGCGATTAAGGGAACCCGTCTTATATCCGGAATTCAGGCTCAGAGGGAAAAGAATCGCTTTCGTCGGGAGGGCCATACTTCTTCTACTTCCGGAATATGAGGTAACTCGCGGCCCTCGAAGGCAGCCCCGGGATTTTCCTGAAACGGCGCGCGAGCTTTCTCTTCGCCAAAGCGATCTCTCACGGCATGGTACGCAGGCTGTAGCCTCGGCGGCCGCGTCTGGTTGTTGTGCGCATCGCTCGCGACGAAATGGCGACTTGCGTTATTCCGTCGGCAATCGCGCTCTCCGGCATTTCCAGCGATTCTTCCAAGCGGTTCGGGCCATCATCAAGTCCTGGCAGAATGTGACAGTGCAAATCGACCATCCGCGTCCGCCCTTCATCTCCACCAAGCACTGAACGCCTCCCACGTCCCGAGCGCGAACAAAATTCCCGCAAAGACCTGGCGCATCCGCTGCGGCTTCAGCTTCCCCGCCAGCCTTCCACCTACGATTCCCCCCGCGAAGACCCCGGGAATTAACAACAAACCCGTTTTCCAGGACACCAAACCTTTGCTCGCGTAAGCTACCAGCGCAAGGGCCCCGGTGGGGGGAATCAGCGCCACTAAACTTGTTCCCTGCGCGCGGTGCTGGCTAAAGGAAAACAGCAAACCCAGCAGAGGCACGAGCAAGACTCCACCGCCAATTCCAAACATACCCGAAGCAATTCCCGAAAGGCACGCGACCAGGAAAATTCCCGCATCTCGCCCCATCCCCTTATCCATCGACGCGCTCTCCTTCCCTGACCGTGGGCTGGTGTTTCAGCTGCGCTTTCCTCCAAAGCAGAATTGCCGCAAGCATCAGAAAGCAGCCGAACAGCCCCTGCAGATGGCGCGAAGGCATGGGCAGCGCCACCAGGCTTCCTCCGTAGGCGCCAAACAGCATTCCTAGCGCGCACAGAATCCCCGCCCGCAAATCCACCTTGCCTTGCTTCCAATATTCGATCAGCGCGCCAAGCCCGATCGGCGGCAGCAAAATAAAAAGGGAAGTGCCTTGCGCCAGGTGCTGGTCCATACCGAGCAAATAAACCATCGCGGGGACCAGCACCACCCCGCCTCCGATGCCCAGAAGACCTACGAGGACGCCCACACCGAGCCCCAGCAGGAGAATGATCAAAGTCATGGTGATCTCGGCGCGGCCAACAAATCGTTAAGGCGTGGAAGCCGTGCACTCTTCCACCTTATCTTCTACTGTCCCGGGGCGGGCGGCAACCTACAGTTGCGGGATTACGGGAACCGAACTTTTTTGTTTTTCGCGGAAACTGTTATATTTACCCTGTCTTTGCCGCGTTCGGCCGATTTTCTGCGAGCCGGTGTGGGGCACTGGAGCAAAACAGGCGTATCCCGGAATTGAGATTCTTCCTGACTTCGCACGGCTCGGGGTCAGCTTACAAGGAGTGTGAGTAAACCCATGCCCATTGAGCGGAAACCCGAATTCTTCAAAGGCGCTCATCTGAAAGTCGGAATCATCGGCTGCGGCTACGTTGGCTTGCCGCTGGCCCTGCGCTTTGCCGAAGCCGGTCACAAGGTCACTGGTTTTGACACCGATCCTGGCAAAGTCGAGATGCTCAATGCCGGCCGCTCGTACATCCAGCATATCCCGCAAAACAAGATTCAGAAGTTCGTCATCAGCAGGCACTTCAGCGCCACCACCGATTTTGCAAGACTGCGGGAAGTCGACGCGGTTTTGATCTGCGTGCCTACGCCGCTCGACGAGCGCCGCGAACCCGATTTGAGCTACGTCGAGCAAACCGCTCTTTCCATTTATCCGCACCTCCAAAAAGGGCAGCTCATCGTCCTGGAATCAACGACTTATCCCGGAACCACCGAAGAACTGGTCCTGCCCATCCTTGAAAGAAGCGGCTTGCGTTGCCCGATCGCCAACGGCCGGGAAATTGAGGAAGCTTTTTGCGATTTTTGGCTCGCTTTTTCGCCCGAGCGCGAAGATCCCGGCAACAAACAATTCGGGCTGGCGCAGATTCCCAAAATCGTCGGCGGCCTGAATCCACCAAGCGGCCGCGCTGCGCAGGCGCTTTACAGCCAGGTCGTTGCCCGCGTCGTTCCTGTCAGTTCGACGCGCGCCGCGGAAATGGCCAAGCTGCTCGAAAACATTTTCCGCTGCGTCAACATCGCTCTCGTCAACGAGCTCAAGCAGCTCTCTTTGCGTATGAACCTCGACATTTGGGAAGTCATCGACGCGGCCGCCACGAAACCTTTCGGCTACATGCCGTTCTATCCGGGGCCCGGCCTCGGCGGCCACTGCATCCCGGTTGACCCCTTCTACCTTTCCTGGAAAGCGCGCGAATATGATTTCGCCACGCGCTTTATCGAATTGGCCGGCGAAGTGAACACCGCCATGCCTTATCACGTGGCCGACGCCACCGCCAACGCTCTGAACGAACGCCGGAAAAGCATAAAAGGCTCGAAAATTCTATTGCTCGGCGTGGCTTACAAGAAAGACGTGGACGATTTGCGCGAATCCCCGTCGCTCAAGATCATGCAGCTGCTCCTCGAGCGTGGCGCCGCGCTCGATTACAACGATCCGTACTTCCCGCAACTCCACAAAATGCGTCACTACAACTACCAAGACATGAAGTCCGTGCTTCTGACTCCACAAACGCTCGCAAGTTACGATGCCGTGGTCATCGCCACCGACCATTCGATCTACGACTACGTGTCCATCGTCGACAGCGCCAAGCTGGTCGTCGATACGCGCAACGCTACACGCCGCGTCATGCGCCACCGTGAAAAGATCGTCCTCTGCTAGTCCAGCTTCTGATCCTTCAGCAATGCCACGCGCGCCGTGGCAAACGGCATGATCGCTTCCAGCAGCACGGGCGTCCGCGCCGCATCGTTTGCGAGGTACAGCGTGAAGTAAGCGTCTTTCGACTCGACGCCATTTTCAAAAACGTGAATCTCTATTTTTGTTGCGCGGTAATCTCCTGCAGGCACGCCCACCGCTACCGAGGCGCTCCCGAGCTTCGCGCGAACGTCATACAGCTTGTGCCCGTCATACACCGGGCTGCTCACCTGCCGCGTGTTGTTCCAGTCGGTGGTTCGCAAAAATTCCATGAAGCCCAGCGGGTCGCGCGTTCCCGGCAGGACGCGGGCGGCGGTGGCATCAGGCGGCGCGGGCTCTCTCGCGGTCGGAGTCATTCGTTGGATCGACTGAACCTTTTGGCCGCGCTCGTTCAGCCGCATTTCGTACTGTAGGGAAGCCAGCGTCCGCGCATCGCTGTAGGAATCAAATTGGTCGTCCACCTCGAAAACAATGCGCAGCGGTTTCAGCGTATGCGCCATGGCTTGCAAGTGCCAGACGTTCTTGCCCAGAAAAGTCCCATGGCCTGCGACCTTGAGCGTTAGCGTCGCCACGTTTTCGAGCTTGGCCACGTCCGCCGTGTAATTCAGCACTTCGCCGGTCTTCAGCGGCGGTTCCATTTCTGCGGGTGGCGCGTTCTTTTTTGTCTTGGTTGCCGGCAAGGGCTTCCCGTTCCGCGCGTTTGGCGGGGGATTTTCCCCGAGCGCTTCGCGAAATCCCGGCGGCTCCGGGGAGACCACGTCCGGAAGGGGAAGCGCCTGCCCGCCTCGCGCGCGCATCCAGTAAAACGCTCCGGCCACAAAGCCCAGCGCCACTAGTGCGCCGATGCCGGCAATCATCTTTCGTCCCATGGTTTGCTTTAGGCGTCCCTCGCAATAGAGAATCGAAACGTTCCTTAAATCCGGCGCTTGGTTTCCCGTTTTCCGTCGTACAATATCTTCTTGTACGCGGAAATTCTCCGGCTCCTTCGCCGGCGCGCCGCGAACTATCAGCGTATCAAAACGCGGGGGTGTCGTCCCTGGCGCTCTCGTGTTTGGTATTGTTGCGGCCACCTGTCCTTTGCCAACGTGCTCCCTGGCCCACGGTGGTTGCTAGAGCTTTCGGAGGTTTCCTAGATGCGCTACTTGGTGACCGGCGGCGCCGGTTTCATCGGCTCGAACACCGTGGACGAACTGGTCCTCCGCGGCCACAGCGTCGTTGTTCTCGATGATCTCTCCGCCGGCAAGGAAGACCATCTCACCGATATCCGCAACAAAATCACCTTCATCAAAGGCAGCATCACCGACATTGAGACCGTCCGCAAAGCCATGCACGAAGCCGAATACGTGCTGCACCTGGCCGCCCGCGCTTCCGTCCCGCGTTCGGTGAAAGATCCCCTCGAAACCAATCGCATCAATGTTGAAGGCACCCTCAATGTTCTCCTCGCCGCGAAGGAATTCAAAGTCAAACGCGTGCTCTTTGCCGCTTCTTCTTCCGCCTACGGTGAAATGCCCACTCTTCCCAAAGTCGAAACCATGCAGCCCGTGCCCATTTCTCCCTACGGCGTCAGCAAATACGTCGGCGAACTTTACGGCCAAGCCTTTCTCAAGTGCTACGGCCTAGAAATGGTTTCCCTCCGCTACTTCAATATCTTCGGCCCGCGCCAGGACCCCAGTTCGCCTTACTCCGGCGTTCTTGCCAGATTTTGCACCGCGTTTCTCGAAGACAAGCAGCCGGTGGTTTTTGGCGATGGCGAACAAACCCGCGATTTCACGTTCGTGGACAACGCCGTGCATGCCAATCTGCTTGCTTGCGAAGCGCCCAACGTCGCAGGAAAAGTGTTCAACGTAGGCTGCGGTGATCGCATCTCCCTCAATCAGGTCCTCGTCGCGCTCCAGAAGATTACCGGCAAGCCGCTCGAGGCCAAGTATGAACCGCCGCGCGAAGGCGACATCCGCGACTCCCAGGCGGACATCTCGCAAGCCCGCAAATTCCTCGGCTACGAGCCGCAAGTCGGCTTTGAAGAGGGCCTCCAGCTCACCTTCAACTGGTACCGCGAATCGCAGGTCAAAGCGGTCGCCAAAGATGCCGCCAGGGAGGCCGCCGCGAAAGAGACTGCTGCCAAGGACGTAGGATGATTTGCTGAAGGTATCCCCAGGCGGGCAGAGGCGAAGAGCCGACCTGAAGGCCGGCCTCTACAAAGGCTGACCGACGGCGGCGTGAAGCCGCCGCTATAACCCGCAGATGCCGGGCTAAGCCCGGCGCTACGTCAAATCTGAAGACAGAAGCTAGGGTGCCGTGGTTTTGCCGTAGCTGAGCGGGTCGCCGGATTTGGGCACGTCGTAGTTGTTCCAGAAGAAGAGAGGTTCGAGTTTCTTCTGCTCCGGCCAAACCTGGTTCAGCGTGTCGCCTTCGAAGAGCTCGCCATTCTTCATCACCCAATGAATCGTGTTGGTGTTGTGGATGTCGTCGAGCGGATTCTTGTCGAAGATGATCAGGTCCGCCAGTTTGCCAGGCTCGAGGGTGCCGATTTCCTCGGGGCGGCCGACAATGTGCGAGCCATTCACCGTGGCGCACTTCAGCACTTCCATCGGGGTCATGCCGCCCGAGGCGAGCATCCACATCTCCCAGTGGTAACCCAGGCCCTGAAGTTGCCCGTGGCTGCCGACGCCGACCAAGCCGCCGGCGCGTTCGAGCTTGGCCATCTGCGCTGCGAGCTTCGGAAATTCGTATTCGTCCTTGCGGAACCATGCCGGGCGGCGCTTGGTTTTTTCGTCGAGGATGCGATGCGGGGTGAAGCGGTTGAGCTTGGCGTTGTCGTGGACTTCGGTGTACTCGTACCAATAGTCTTCGCCAAACGGGCCGCCGTAATTCACGATGAGCGTGGGCGTCTCGGCGACGCCGGATTTAGCGAACGTTTGGATCACGTCGTTGTAAAGCGGAGTGATCGGGATGGTGTGCTCGTTCCCGTGGAAGCCGTCGATGACGTGGGTCAGGTCGAGCTTGAGATCGAGCGCGCCTTCGGTGGTGGGCATCATCTCGAGTTCCTTCGAGGCTTGCACCATGAATTCGCGCTGCTTGCGGTTGCCGACCAGGTAGCTCTTGATGTTGTGCGTGCCGTAGTAATCGCGGTATTTCGTGAGCACGCCTTTCACTTCTTCTTCGGATTGGAAGTTGTTGTCGGAAAAAACGCCGGGCCCGGTGGAATAGGCGCGAAAACCGAGGATGTCGCCGGTGTCCACGAGGTCTTGATAGGCGAACATGTCGTTGGTGAAGGTTTGCACGTCGAGGCCGGCGGTGACGCCGTAGGCCAGATTGGCGAGAAAGGTCCAGTTCTGCTTGTCGAGAATGCCGCGGCGGATTTCGATCCAGTGGGCGTGCGTGTCGATGAAGCCGGGGGTGATGGTTTTGCCGCGGACGTCAAACACTTTGGCTCCGGCAGGCACAGCGCCGCGCGCGCCAACGCTCTTGATGCGATTGTTTTCGACGACGATGTCGGCGTTCCTCAGGACTTCGTCGCCTTTCATGGTGACGACAGTCGCGCCACGGAGAACCATGGTGCCCTTGGGCGTCTTGCGCGGCATTTCGAGGTCGACCTTGATCTCGGTTACGTCTTTTTCCTGTTCCTTGAATTTTTCGGGCTTCTTTGCTTCTTCTTTCTTGGCTTCGGCGGCCGGCGCGCTGTCCTTCTTTTCTTCTTTCGGCACTTCGAACTTGATGGAATCGAGCGGCTGGCGGAAATAACTCGCGCCCACGGCCCAGGTGATGGTCTTGCCGCCATCAGCCCAGCCAAAATAGTCGGCGCCAATGTCGGTGATGCGTTTCACGGGAATGGAAGGCGTCATGACATTTACGGTGGGCGCTTCTCCGGCCGTGGCGGGCAAAGGCATGACGTAAAGCTGGTTCATGACGTGCGCAAGAGCGTATTGCCCGTCCGGGCTTGGCTGGATGTCGTTTGCCGAGACAGGTTCGTCGGCGAAGTAGATGCCCTGGCCTTTCACGATCAGGTGCGTGCGGCGATCGGTGCCGTCGTAGCGCAGGGAAAGCAATCCCTGCGGCGTGTACACGTAAATGCGGTCTTTCTCGTTGGTGAAATGCGGGCCGCCTGCGCCGCGAGCAGGCAAGATCAGGTTCGCGTCGCCGCCGTCGGCGGGAATCCACACAAGGTCGGCGTTGCCGGTCTGGCCGAAATCGATGCCGCTGTTCTCACGGTCGTAAGCATTGCCGCGCAAGAGCACGATGCGCATGCCGTCCTGCGACCACGCGGGATTGCTGTAGACGGCGAGCGATTTGGAAAGCTGCTGCGGCCGGCCGCCGCTGGCGGAAATCTTCCAAAGCTGGCCGCCCTCATTGTTCCAACTGACGTAGGCGATCCATTTGCCGTCGGGAGACCAGGCGGGCTGAAATTCGGTGGAGTCGCCGCTCGTGAGGCGATGTGGCTTGCCGTTCGGAAGGTCGAGCGTGTAAAGATGCGTCATCGCGGAAAACGCGAGCGTTTTGCCATCGGGAGATTCGCTCGGGTCCATGATCAGGCGAACTCTGACCGGGCCGGAAGGTTCTTTTTGCGGAAAGTCGAGTTTGGGACCAAGGTCGAGCGAAACATTGACGGTGAAAGGGATGACTTGTTCGGCGCCGGTTTCGAGATTCAGGCGGCGGATTTTGCCGTTTTGGTTGTAGACGATTTCTTTGGCGCCGGGAAGAAAGGCATAGCCCGGAAACAGGTCGCGGGTAAAAAGGGCTTCCTGATCGTCGCGCGTGACCGGATAGCGCACCCAACGGTCGTCGCCGCTGTGCAGATTGCGAAGGCGCAAACCCGTTTCGGTTTCGTAGCGGCTAACGTAGAGGAGGAATTGCCCGTCGGGAGAGACCAGCGGGCGAAACGCGCTTTCCGGCTGTTGAATAATCACGTCTTCGTCGCCGGTCCTGCGATCTTTGCGCTTGATGACCCACTGCGGAAGCATGGCGTTGTAAGAAAAATCGCCATGGCGTTCGGCGTAGTAGAGGTACCGGCCGTCGGCGGAAGCAACCACACCCATGTCATTGGGCCGATCCTGGCGGCGAATCGTCGGCGTGGGCTTAGACTTGGTGATTTGAATGCCGGCGCCGCCGTCGATGTGGTACATCCAGATTTCGCGCGGGCCGATGCCGAAGTTGGTCTTCGAAACGAAAATGTATTTACCGTCGGGCGACCAGCTTGGCGAGGCAAACTCGCTGTTGGGATCTTTCGAGACTTGCTTGGGCTCGCTGCCGTCCGCCTTCATGATCCAGACGTTTTCCATGCCTTCGCGGTCGGAGAGAAATGCAATCCATTTGCCGTCGGGCGAAAATCTCGGCTGGCTATCGAAACAGAGGCCGCCGTCGATCAACTTGGCCTGGCCGCCTTCGATCGGGAGCATGTAAATGTCGCCAAGCAGGTCGAAGACCATGGTCTTGCCGTCGGGAGACACGTCGAGCGAAAGCCAAGTGCCTTCATCCGTGGTGAACTCGATTTTGCGGTCGGGCTTAAGCGGCAGGCCCTTGTTTTCTTCTTTCTTCTCGTCCTTTTTTTCGCCTTTCTTGTCTTTGTCCTGCTCGGCGAGGCCCTGCTGTTTGGTGGCGGCTTGAGACGCGGCGGCGCCCCCGAAAATCGTCACCAGAAGGAAGGCCCTCACTAGGTACCGCGCGGTCAGGGTGCGCAGGCTCGGCTGCTTCACGCTCATGAGTTTTCTCCTGTCAATCGGCAATGATTCCCGGAAATCGTTTGAACCAGGGCTACCCCCGCAGAGTTTGAGATTGAACGGAACCCCGTCTTGCGCGGCGTAGACGCGGATACCCCGAAATTGTTTCGACATCCTAGCGCGATACGCTCGCGAAAGCACGCGAACAATGCCGCCAGCAGATGCGTTTCCCGACTTGGCAGGCAAAAGCCGCAGGGCTGCGCGCGGCGCTACAGTTTAGGCGTCGAATCTCGGGTTCTTTTTGGGCAGCGCTCCGGTAACACCTAACGGTCCGACTGCGCTGCGCCGCCGGGTCCACGCCGGGGCTGCGGTGGAGCCGCGACGATGTGCGGAATTCCCGCGTCATTCATTTTCTTGTTGAGTGCAGGCAGATCGGTTTCCGAAATGCCCTGGACTTCAGTGGAAGCCTGGCTGACCAGCGCCGTCAGTTCCGCCAGTTTTTCCTGCTGCTGGCCGCCCGGAGCGGCAGCAAAGCCGTCCAGATCGTTAAGCAAATCCTGCACCTGATTGGGTAGAGGCTCAGGCTTCCATTCAAGCGGCGGTCCCGCGTTACCCAGAGCCTGCCGCGGGCGGGCGAATTTCTCCGCCACGGCGTCCACCCTTTTCTGGAGTTCGTCTGCGGCTTTCACGATGTCATCGGGAATTTTCGGCGCGTTGGGCTTCCCGGCGTCTTTCTTCCATTGGTCTCGGGCGTTCGTCAGAGCAGTTTGTATGCCTTGAATTGTGGTGCGGTCCTTGCCCGTGGTCTTTTCCATGGCGTACAGCTTTTCGATGGCGTCGTGACGCGCTCGGCGGTCTGCCGCGGACAAGGTGATGCGGTTGTCGTCTTCGACGGTGACCTTTTGCGTGGCTTCCTTGTCGCCGGCTTTGATCTTGATGGTGTATTCGCCGAGTTCGACCAGCGGACCGCGCGGCCCGAAGCCGTAGCCTGCGGCAATGGCCTGCTCTTGTTCTGGCGTGGGCTCCGCAGCGGGGTTCTGACGCAGGTCCCAGGTCGTGCGATTCACGCCAGCCGCGCCGGGGCCGTCAAATTCGCGAACCACTTTGCCGTCTTTATCGAGCACAGTAATTTTGACTTTGCCTTCTTTTTTCTCGGCGGCTTCACTGCTTGCTTCCCGAGACGGCCTTTGTTCCGCCGCATCGCTCTTGTCGTCTTTGTTTTTCTTCGCTGCTTCCGGTGGGACCGCTTCCTTGAGGTAGTAGCTTAGAAGCGCGCCGTAGGGAGGATTCTTCGCGGTGAACATTTGCTGGCCGGCGCTCCAGCGGCGCTGGCGAAGGAACCACGTTGTGGCCGTTCGCGGCAGGAAAAATGTGAGCGGCGAGTTGGCCACGTTCGAATCCATTTTCTCGAGGGGCGTCAAGTCGTCAAAAATCCAAATGGAGCGGCCGTGGGTTGCGAGAACCAGGTCGTTGTCGCGGGCTTGGATTGCAATGTCGTCTACGGGCACGGTGGGAAAGTTGTTTCTCAGCGCGCTCCAGTTGGCGCCGCGATCCCAGGAAACCCACAAGCCGAATTCCGTACCGGCAAAAAGCAGATTCGTGTTGCGCGGATGCTCGCGAATGACGTGAACGCTTCCGGCGGAATCGGGAATGCCGTTGCGAATAGCTTTCCACGTTTCGCCGTAGTCGGTGGTGGAGAAAAGGTAGATGTTGTAATCGTCGCTGCGATGTCCGTCGAACGTCGCGAAGGCCGCGCCTTCCCCCGTTTTCGAAGCCACCACGCGGCTCACGTAAGTTCCTTTGGGCACGCCAGGGACTTTCGAGACGACATTCTTCCAGGTCTTGCCGCCATCGCGCGTCACTTGCAGGTTGCCGTCGTCGGTCCCGACCCAGAGCACGTTGGGTGTGAGGGGCGATTCGCTCAAGGTTGTAATAGTCGGATATTCCTCGACGCCATCGTTCCGTGAGAGCGTGTTTTTGTCCGGCACTTTTCCGAGAATCGGCAGCTTGCGGCGGTCTACCCCGGTGGTTAGGTCGCCGCCGAGCCGCGTCCAACTGTCGCCGCGATCGGCGGATTTGAAGAGATAGTTTCCGCCGTAATAAATGGTCGTGTGGTTGTGCGCAGAAATCGCGACCGGAGAGTTCCACTGGAAGCGGTAATGCGGCTCGCCGGCTTTGGCTTCGGGCATGATGGAGCGTTGCTGGCCGGTGCGCATGTCGCGGCGAGCGACATGGCCGTCCTGGGACTCGGTGTAAACAATCCACGGCTCGACGTTGTCAATGGCGGCGTAAAAGCCGTCGCCGCCGTGAATCACCTGCCAGTCTTCGTTGACGATGCCGTCGCGGGTGAGCGTCTGGCTGGGCCCGCACCAACTGCCGTTATCCTGCAACCCGCCGCAGACGTGGTAGGGCTTTTCGTTGTCGAGTGCGATTTCATAAAACTGACCGATAGCGATGACGTTGAGGAAGTTCCAATTTTTGCCGGCGTCGTCGCTCCAGTGGATGCCGCCGTCGGAGCCGGTGATCATGTGATTGGAATTGGCGGGATCGATCCATATGGCGTGAAAGTCGCCGTGGATGCCATGGACGCGCTGAGTGGCAAACGTTTTTCCGCCGTCCTCGGAGTAATACATCTGCGCGCCCAACTCCCAAATACGCAAATCGTTGTTGGGATCGACGCGAATCTGGCTGTAATACGAGGGGCGCGGGTCGGTCTCGCCCATGCGCTTCCACGTCTCGCCTTTGTCTTCGCTGCGGAACGTACCGCCCTTTTCATGCTGAATTTCGGCGTAAACAATGTTGGGATCCTGGCGGTAAATATCCAGGCCAATGCGGCCGGTGTCGCCGCCGTTTTCCCAAGGCAGGCCCTTAGTAAGTTTTTTCCAGTTCGCGCCTCCATCTGTAGTTTTGTAAATGGCGCTGTCGGGTCCGCCGCCATCGAAGCCAAACGGTGTGCGCCGCCGTTCGTAAGCGGCCGCGTATAAAATGTCGGGGCTCTCGGGATCCATAGCAATGTCGCTCACGCCGGTGTCGTCATTGATTTTCAGCACCAGCGACCAAGTCTTGCCGCCATCGGTCGTTTTGTAGACGCCGCGTTCCGGGTTGGGGCCCCACAGATGGCCTTGCGCCGCGACGTAAACAATATCCGGATTTTTGGGATGAATTACGATTCTTCCGATGTGGTGAGTCCTTTCGAGCCCCAGGTTCTTCCAGGTTTTGCCGGCGTCGATGGACTTGTAAATGCCGTCGCCCCACGATGAGCTCTGGCGGTTATTCGGCTCGCCGCTTCCCACCCAAACGATCGAAGGATCGGACGGCGCGATGGCGATATCGCCGATCGTCGAGACCCCCTCTTTGTCGAAGACCGGCTCCCAGGTCGTGCCGTTATTCGTGGTCTTCCACACGCCGCCGGAAGCGGTGCCGACGTACACGATGTTCGGATTGCTTTCGACCACCGCGAAATCGTCGATGCGCCCGCCCATTACGGCGGGACCGATCTCGCGAAATTCCAAATTCTTGAATTTGTCCGTGGGATTGGGACTTTCTGGATCACCCGGCGCGGCGAACGCGCTCCTAGCCGCTGCTAACACGAACACTCCACAAGCGAGAATGGTCCGAAGAGTCCTCAACGGTTGCTTCATTTCTGTCTCCTGTAAAACGCGCAAAGTCCGGCATCTTACTCCTGTGGGAGTCCCCGCGCACCAGTGTTTCTCCGAACGGCCACCAACCCTGAGCAAACAGACGCAGAGAGCCGTTGCTGCGTTTCATCTGGAGATGCCCCGCGCCGATCCCTCCTTCCTTGCTTTCGAGGCAACGGCACGGCGGTCCTTACCTTCAAAACACTGCGAGCGCATGTTAGGCTATCGTTTTACTTTCATCCATCGCATGGATTGCGTGAATCATCATTCTTGGGCGGTTCATGCTGCGATCCGTCGCTTCCTCTACTTGACGGCACTTCTCGGCACGGCTTCGAGCGTTTCCTGTGTCATCGTTCGGGCTCAGCAGATTCGCCCGCCCTCGGGCAAGGGCCAGGTCGCGGAAATCGGAGCGAAAACGCAAATGCGCAAGGGCGAGGTGACCAGCGCAGACGGGGACGTGGATATCCGTTACGGCGACACGCGGCTGCGCGCCGACCACGTCGAATACAATGACAAAACGAACGAGGCGGTCGCCACAGGCCACGTGCAACTGGATTATGGCGGAGAGCATCTTGAAGCCACCGAGGCGCACTACAACGTCAGCACCGGCCATGGCTTGTTTCAGAATGTTCATGGCACGTTCAAAATCGCGCGCCAGCCGAACGATCAAGTTTTGCTCACCGACAATCCGCTGTATTTTCAAGCCCGCACCGTGGAACGGTTTGCGGGCGATTTGTACTTCGTGCAAGGCGCGTGGATCACGGTTTGCGACCCGCAGCATCCCAAGTGGCAGTTCTTTGCGCCCGAAGCGCGCATCCGCCTGGACAAAACGGTTGCGTTGATCAACGCCAACTTTCGTTTATTCCGCGTTCCGCTGATCTGGCTGCCTTACGCCACCGCGCCCGCAGGCGCCAAGGTGCGGCAATCCGGATTTCTGATCCCGGACATCGGCCAGAGCTCCCGCAAAGGTTTCATTTTTGGCGACGCTTTTTATCTTGCGCCGCTGTCCTGGCTGGATACCACCTTTGGCGCCCAGTTCATGAGCCGCCGCGGCGTGCTGGAACGCGGCACTTTCCGTGCCAGACCGTTCGAAAATACTTCGGTCATATACACGTATTTCGGCGTGGACGATCGCGGGTTATTGACCGGCCCTACGCGCTCTCCGCAGGGCGGCCAGCAGCAGCGCCTCGAGATCCAGTCCCTGCTTGGGCACGGATGGCGTTTTGTGACCGATTAC
This sequence comes from Acidobacteriota bacterium, assembly GCA_003223245.1. Lineage (GTDB taxonomy): Bacteria > Acidobacteriota > Terriglobia > Acidiferrales > UBA7541 > Acidiferrum. The sequence continues at coordinate 9,157 of QHYI01000135.1, read as the reverse complement.
AACCAGCTTTCCTCGCTCACTTTCCGCCTGGCGTTTGCCGACACCTTTGGCGACGCCATCAACTCAGAAGTGCAGAGCGCGCTCTTCCTGACCAATAATTTTCGCGGATTCAGCCTGAGTTTCGCGGGCGTCAACAACAAGAGTTTTCTCACTTTGCCGGGGGCGGCCGGGCCCGCAACCAGCGTGACGCTTCGCAATCTTCCGCAGGCGCGGTTTAGCGCGGTCGAACAATCTCCGTGGGGAAAAATTCCTTTGTACCTTTCCTTCGACAGTTTCGTCGGGGCCGTGCATCGTTCGGATTCCGTCTTGCCCACGCCCGTGTACGCGCCCATTGACACGCCGTTGAGCGTCTCACGCGAAGAATTCGCTCCGAAGGTTACGCTTCCCGTGCACTTCGGCCCGTGGTTGGGGGCCACCGCATCGGCGGCGTTTCGTACGACTCGTTATGGTGATTCGCTCGATTCTTCCGGCATGGTGAGTGGAACGTCCATTGTCCGCAACACGGGGGAATTCACGGTCGAGATTCGCCCGCCTTCCTTCGAGCGGTTCTTCGAGCGTGCGGCGAAAAAGGACCAGCCCCGAAGAAAGTACAAACATACGATCGAGCCGGCCATCACCTATCGCTATGTCACCGGGGTGAACCATTTCGCTGATTTTATTCGCTTCGATAGCGACGCCACGCTCACGGACACGAGCGAAGTCGAATACGGCTTCACGCAGCGCTTTTACCAGAAGAGCGGCGAAGATCAACCGCAAGAACTGATTTCCTGGCGCGTCGCCGAAAAACATTATTTCGATCCCAGGTTTGGCGGGGCCATCCTCAACGGGCAGCGCAACGTGTTTCAGGCACTGGATTCTATCTCGCCGTTTGCGTTCGCGTTTGGCTCGAGGAACTGGTCGCCGATTATCAGTGATTTCAAGGTCACGCCCGGCGGATCGTATGATCTCGAGCAACTCCTGCAATACGATCCGAACATTCAGCGCCTGGTCACCATTGGCACGCTGGTCAAAGCGAAGCCTTACCGCGAGTTTTTTGCCACCATCGCCTATTTCCGCCTGGACGAAAACCCTTCGCCGAGCGATATTGCCGGTCTGCCGCCTCCTGAGACTTGCCTCCCAGCCATCGAGCAATGCCCTTTCCAGCAGCCGCTGTCGAATCAGATTCGCGCTCTGGCGGGCTACGGCGGAGAAAATCGCAAGGGGTTCGGCTTTACGGGGGGCGTCGGATATGACTTCACCAACAAGACCCTACAAAACCAGGTCGTGCAAGCCAGTTATAACGGGAGTTGTTGCGGGCTGGCGCTCGAGTACCGCCGGCTCAATCTCAGCAACGTGCGCACGGAAAATCAGTTTCGCGTGGCCTTCATCATCGCGAACATCGGGACGTTTGGGAACCTGCGGCACGGAGACAAGATTTTCTAACCGGCGTTGCGCGCAAGTGCGGATCGAGGTGTTCGATTCCTTGTTCGAACCTGCACTTCTTTCCGCCGCCACCGCACACGTAAATGAGGGCGGCCCCCCCAACCTGATGGACGGGGAGGCCGCTCCCGCGATGATCCAAGAAAGCAGGCTACATGCACACGTGGCTAGCTTTTCGCGGGGACGGTGACCGGCTTGGACAGCTTGAAGGTCAGCTCCGTTTTGGCTGCAAGAGTGGAATTGTCTGTCTTTTGCTTGGCTTTGTTCTTGTCGCGCGACTTGGCCGACGCGGTTTTCACTTTGTCAGACGGGCGAAGCGAGTTGGTCTCCAAGTCATAGGACTTCCCGTGGATCACTACCGAAGCCAGCTCGACCTTCAGCTCATGCTTCTTCACCGTTACCACCTTGCCGGTAATGTGCGCGCCCTTGGGCAGCACGGTCTGGCCCTCCACTTTCACCGGTGCGGCTAAACTGGCGGCAAACGTATCGCCTCGATGATTCTTGTCGCTGTGAAGTGTCTGGTCCATGATCGCGGTGATCGGGGTGCCCTTCGGCACGGTGATGATGTGCCCGGCGGGCGGTGTGGCTTTGGCAGAGACCGGCGTGACCTTGGGCGTCTCGGCCTTGTGCTTCGCCGCAGGGGCCGCAGCCTTTTTGAAAGGAGCCTTTGTCGGCTGCTTGGGCGTCCGGTTCGTGGCCGCCGTCTCGGGCTGGTTCGAACACCCTGCGAGGCCGATGAGGCCCAAAGCGACCGCAGCAAGAAGAAGGTTGCGAGAAAGCTGGGATGGCAACATTTTTACACCTCCTGAATATAGCCCAATGGAACGGGACGAGGGTGGCCGGGTGGACGCCTTCGCCGAAGCAAGCTGCAAAATAATTCTCGGAACGGGTTGTATCCCTTGAGCTTGAGGAAATTTTACTAAATTGCGTGGGAAAATTGGCCTGCGTCCAAAACGCGTGTCGTTCGCGGTACCGGCCGAGCGGGCAGGGGGGAGAGGGCGTAGCAGCGGAAGATCCCGCAAAGCCGGCTGTGCCGAATCGACCCGATTTTCATAGTCTTCTATGAGAACTTGGAGTTCTGGCCGAGGTTTGTGAGGCCTCACGGGCGAGATCACCCTGGAAGACGCTGAAAAACCAGCGTTTGTTTCGTGATGACAGAGCGGTGATCCTGGAAGGGGGATTGCAGTTCCCGCCCCACTCCCGCCCAATCTCCTGCTTCAGGGGGTTACCCGATGCGTGGCTTCTCGTTTCCGCAAGTCGCCCCTGCCCGTCTCCTCGCGCGCTCAAGCGCTATCGTTCTCGCAACGGTTGCCATTCCGTTGGCGTTGAACGCTCAGAATGTCGGCCAACCTTTCAGCAGTTCCCTAGATCCAAGCGCTGATCGCTCTACTCCACTTGCTAAGGCGAGCTCGACGACGGCGGTAAGTCCGTCCCCGCAGGAATACCCCGAAGAAAAATCCAAGAGCCAGCTCGAAACCGTGGTCGGAGCGATTAAGCTGCGCTTTTACGGCACGGTTCTGTTCAACATGTCCTTTTCGGATTCTGACGAAGTCGGCCAGGAAGTGCCGCTCTGGCCTGTGCCAGGAAGCGTGCCCATCGCGTTTCCGGACGGTAGCACGGTTCCCGCCGGCCACATTCACGACACGGTTTTTACGGCGCGCCAGAGCAGTTTCGGGTTCAACCTCGCGCCCGCAAAAACATCGGATGGTGGGTGGAATCCTTCCGCGGTTATCGAAATGGATTTCTTTGGCTCGCGCCCCTCAGACGTCTTGCAACCCCAAGGCCGCGTGTTCAACCAGCCGCGGCTACGAAAGGGATATCTGCAGCTCGGGAAAGGAAACTACAAGGTCGTGGCAGGCCAGGATGACATGATCATTTCGCCGCTCGATCCGATTTCTCTTTCACACGTAGGCGTGCCGCTGGGGGCGACGGCAGGCGACTTGTGGGCTCGCCTGCCGCAGTTGCGCCTGGACGTCACCCACAGCTTCAGCGACACTTCCACGCTATTTCAGATCGGCATTTTGCGCCCGGTATTTGGCGATCCAAGATTGGGCGATATTCCAATACCGGGCACCGCCGTGGATACTTCTTTCTCCGGATTCGGCGAACGTGCCTCCCAGCCGTTCTATCAAGCGCGGATCGCGGCCGCGCATCCGTTTAGAGGCTCAACGGCCACGGTTGGCGCCGGTGTTCATTACGGTGAGGAGGCCGTCGGTGCCAAGCGCAACATCCCTTCTTGGGCCTTCGCTTTGGACTTCCACATTCCGTTGCAAGAACGAGTGGTTCTTAGAGGAGAGGGCTTTGTGGGCAGCAATCTCGCGCCTTTCCAGGGCGGAATTCTCCAAGGCGTCGCTGCTCTTCCCCCTCCTCCCGCAACTCCTCTCACCACGATTCATCCGATTGGCGCGGGTGGCGGTTGGGGCGAACTCACCTACCGCTTCACGGACGACAACAAGAATATCTTCTACCTCGGCGCCGGCACGGACGATCCGCGCAACCATCAACTCTTGCCCGGCACAACCCGCGCAAAAAACACGTTTGCCTGGATCAGCTACTTCCGCAAACTGACCGGCGACGTGACTCTCGCCCTAGAGTGGAGCAACTGGCAATTTCGCACCGTGGCATTCGCCCCGGTCACTCTCGCGGAATCGAAGGGGCCATCGGGACGGGGCAACGTTGTGAACATCGCTCTCGCCTATCAATTCTGATTCTGATCTCAATCGCCCGGCCACTCCTGGCTTTTTTTGGAAAGCCTCTCTCAGTCAAAGGGCCGATCCGCCCGTCCGCCCGAGCGGGGTGACTATGAAGGACCTGATTGAAGAAGGCCGGATGTGAATCACTTCGTGTTGGATGCAACCGTCGCCGTCGCTTGGGTGGCTGGCAGCCCGGCTGACCGGTATGCAATTGCGGTTCAGAGGCATGTACAGAACGGTTGGAGGGCCATCGTACCGCTCCTGTAGCAATCAGAAGTCGCCAACGGCTTGCTGATGATCGAGCGGCGAAAGGCCCTCACAGCAGTCGATACCGAGCGGGGGCTCCTTGATTTCGAAACATTTCTCACTTCGCGGGCAGAGGTAGACCAAACTTCGGCGTCCATGAGAGAACTGGTGGCGCTAGCGCGAACCTACCAGCTAACGGTGTATGACGCCGTGTATCTGGAATTGGCCCGGCGGGGTGGTTTGCCCCTGGCGACCCTGGATAAAAGTCTGCGAGCGGTGACCTCGGAAGCAGGCGTTAAACTCCTCGAGCTCGGGTGACCTGAGGGGCAGAGTGCTTCCTGTGATTTGCACAGGGCGCAGGAGGCCTGAGGAAAAATACTTGTTTGAGGGGCTTGACGAGCGAAGAAAAGCTGGTATCATTGCTGATGGTCCGAGAGCTCTGGTGAGCTGAGGACTGCTCAGGGGCATCACAGTCGGATCGAAAACGACTTCCAGCCCGAGAACGAAGGCGAGAGAAGTTAGATCCTATAGTGGGGTTCTTTACGAGTACAGGGTAGAAAGAAGTTGAGCAACGCGTGGAGCCACTCCTGTGTGGGTGGTTGCGCCCGGCGCTCGACGCCGGGTTTTTTATTTTGCGGAAGTGGCCAGGGGGATAGTGGGCCGCGGGCAGGCCGGAAAGCCGAGCCAACCTGCAATCACAACCTCCCGGACGACCGAAGCGAGCAGAGCTGGAAGGCAAAGATCGCCCAAAGTGATCGAGTAAGTCCTGCCAGACGGGCCCTGAGACATTCAGGGCATTCCGATCGACTCGGAACAAAGGTTCTTTGACAACAGAAAGGCTGGCAAGCCCACGCCGATAAACCTGGTACGGATTACGGTCCGCGCGAGGGAGTGAGGGTGTGGGTTATTACAAGTTTGCTCGAGATTGAGCATAACTGTGGAACAAGGCGAGCTTACTCAAAGCCGTGGCTGATGATTGCTGACTGGTGACTCGTGAAGAGAAGCCGGTTCGCATCCTCCGCGCGGTTTCTCCGAAGACGGTAGAGTCGAAAGCCTGCGTCAGTTTCTTAGTTGGTCCGCGAGGAGCAACCGGACGATCCGCAAGCCCATGCCCGGGCAAGCGGAGAGGCTGATGCGAGGAGGTACGGAGCTGCAGAAATCGGAACGTCCGAGTTGCAGGGGCGGGTCTTAAAACTCGTTCCTTTGCAACAGAAGACGGATTGAGTAAGTTTTATGATTAAGCTACTAAGGGCGTACGGTGGATGCCTTGGCGCCAGAAGGCGATGAAGGACGTGGCAAGCTGCGATAAGCCCCGGGGAGCCGCAAGCAGGCTTTGATCCGAGGATGTCCGAATGGGGAAACCCGGCGGGATGAACTCCCGTTACAGCCCGCTGAATTCATAGGCGGGTATGAGCCAACCCAGGGAAGTGAACCATCTCAGTACCTGGTGGAAAATAAATCACAGAGATTCCGAAAGTAGCGGCGAGCGAAATCGGAACAGCCCAAACCCCGGTATTTATACCGGGGGGTTGTAGGACCGCGTGAGTAGAGTTACCAATCCGACGGTTAGGTGAACCCGCTGGAAAGCGGGGCCATAGAATGTGAGAGCCATGTAACCGAAAGCTGATCGGACTCGAAGCGGAATCCTGAGTACCACCGGACACGTGTAATCCGGTGGGAAGCTGGGGAGACCACTCTCCAAGGCTAAATACTCTCTGGCGACCGATAGTGAACCAGTACCGCGAGGGAAAGGCGAAAAGCACCCCTGCGAGGGGAGTGAAATAGAACCTGAAACCGTATGCTTACAAGCAGTCGGAGGGCTATGTGCGGACTTCGGTCCGTACCCGCCTGACGGCGTGCCTCTTGCTTAATGAGCCGGCTAGTTATTCTTACGTGCGAGGTTAAGCGCAAGCGAGCCGTAGCGAAAGCGAGTCCGAACAGGGCGACAGTACGTAGGAATAGACGCGAAGCGGGATGATCTACCCTTGGCCAGGTTGAAGGCCGCTTAACCGCGGCTGGAGGACCGAACCGGTGTGAGTTGAAAATCGCTCGGATGAGCTGAGGGTAGGGGTGAAAGGCTAATCAAATTCCGTGATAGCTCGTTCTCCCCGAAATGTCTTTAGGGACAGCCTTGTGTGAATTGCCACGGTGGTAGAGCACTGAATGGACTAGGGACCAACTCAGGTTACCGAATCCAATCAAACTACGAATGCCGTGGACAACTGCACGGGAGTGAGACTACGAGGGATAAGCTTCGTGGTCAAAAGGGAAACAGCCCAGATCGCCAGCTAAGGTCCCTAACTGTGTGCTAAGTGGGAAAGGAAGTGTATTCGCTCGGACAGCCAGGAGGTTGGCTTAGAAGCAGCCATCCTTTAAAGAAAGCGTAACAGCTCACTGGTCAAGCGGATATGCACCAACAATCCAACGGGGCTCAAGCACACGACCGAAGCTGCGAAATGACATTTCTTCGGAAATGTCTTTGGTAGGGGAGCATTGTGTGTGGTCTTAAGGCAGACCGCGAGGACTGCTGAACTCCACACAAGAGACCCTGCCGGCATAAGTAGCGATAAACACGATGAGAACTCGTGTCGCCGAAAGTCTAAGGTTTCCTGAGGAAGGTTAATCCGCTCAGGGTTAGGCGGGTCCTAAGGTGAGGCCGAAAGGCGTAGCTGATGGACAACAGGTCAACATTCCTGTCCCGCCTGGCGACGTTATCACGATGGGGTGACGCAGAAGGATAGGAGATCCACCTGATGGATGGTGGTTGGCGAGTGTAAGCCGGATCCCGGAGGAAAATCCCCGGGGTCATTCAACGGTGAGACTCGACACGTGGCCGTATGGCCGAGAAGTCTCTGATTCTACGCTGCCGGGAAAACCCTCTAAGGAGTCCGCCAGGTGCCCGTACCACAAACCGACACAGGTAGACAAGGTGAATATCCACAGGCGCTCGAGAGAACGCTCGCTCAGGAACTAGGCACATTAGCCCCGTAACCTCGGGAGAAGGGGCACCGCACTAGGGTTTATCGCCCGAAGCGGTCGCAGTGAAATGCGCTCTGCAACTGTTTAACAAAAACACAGCTCTCTGCAAAGTCGAATACGACGTATAGGGGGTGACACCTGCCCGGTGCCGGAAGGTTAAAGCAAGGGCTCAGCCGCAAGGCGAAGGCCTGAACTGAAGCCCCGGTGAACGGCGGCCGTAACTATAGTTTAGACCACTGTAGTTTCGAGAACAAAATCTGGCTATTTGCTGGAACGTCCGTCAAACCGCGGTACTCGCCACTAGCCTGCTAGAGCCAGGCGAAGAAGGTGGCAGTGAAAATCCGCGGGTTTCTGGACTATCAGCAGGAAAGGCTCTGGCCTTTTCGGAGAAGTCCATGCTTAATCCCAGAACGGTTTCAAGTGAGATCGGGTGGTATTTGGCTGGCTTTGCCGATGGCGAAGGAAGTTTCAACGTTTCCTTTCGTCCTCGCGAAGACTACCAATGCCCCTGGAAAGTCTCACTGTGCTTCAATATCTCTCAGCGTGATCCAGTGGTTCTGACGCTCTTCAAGCGCCATCTGCAGTGCGGCACGATGAGGCAGCGCCACGACGGAGTCTGGTACTACGAGGTGAACAACCTTACTCCGATCCTGGAGAACGTGATTCCTTTCTTTGACCGCTTCCATTTTCTCTCCGCAAAGAAAAAACGCGATTTTGCAAAGTTCAAGCAGATCGCCGAGATCATTCGCGGAGGGCAGCACGAAACGCGGGAGGGAATCGAAGAGATTCTGAAGATCCGAGACGATATGAACGATGGGGGAAAGCGTCGGTACTCGCACGAAGAAATCCGAAAACGGCTGGAGAATCCTCAGAGACCATACGCCGGACCTGCGAAGCTTGCAGGATGATATGGTCCGACCTCCGTGGAGACACGGAGAGCCAGGCGGAAACGTCCTGGCCGCCGATCGGAACTCGATCGGCAGTAACAAACGTGAACGGTCCTAAGGTTTATCGGTATACCATTCAAAACATGAGCCTTAGTAAAAACTGGCCAAATGCGGGAAAATCCGAGAATTCTCTGCTACCTGCCGATTCGCAGTCGGCGGTAACAAGGCAGGAGATGCGGACCATCCGCAGGAAAGGCCGAATCGGCAATGATTCGGAATCCTCAGAGACTATACGCCAGTCTCCGGCGCAAGCTGGAGAAGATATAGTCCGGACTGCATGGCGACATGCAGAGGATGGCAGAAATGACCATCCCGCTTTGCGCAAACGATCGCGTGAGGTTGTAACAGCATCGAGCGAAATTCCTTGTCGGGTAAGTTCCGACCTGCACGAATGGTGGAATGATAGAGCGACTGTCTTGGCGAACGGCTCGGCGAATTTGTGGTTCCGGTGAAGACGCCGGATGCCCGCATCTAGACGGAAAGACCCCGTGCACCTTTACTGCACTCTGGTCATGAGTAACGGAATAGTCTGCGTAGCATAGGCAGGAGCCTGTGAACCTCTGGTTTCGGCTGGAGGGGAGGCAACAGTGAAATACTGCCCTGATTGTTCTGTCGCTCTAACCTACCGCCCGTGACGGGCGGGGAGACACGGCCAGACGGGTAGTTTGACTGGGGCGGTCGCCTCCTAAACGGTAACGGAGGCGCCCAAAGATCGGCTCAGGCGGATTGGAAACCCGCTGTGGAGTGCAAGAGCAGAAGCCGGTTTGACTGTGAGACTTACAAGTCGAGCAGGGACGAAAGTCGGGTCTAGTGATCCGGTGGTCCCGCGTGGAAGGGCCATCGCTCAACGGATAAAAGGTACGCCGGGGATAA
>QHYI01000043.1 GCA_003223245.1 Acidobacteriota bacterium | reverse complement strand
GAGGCAGGCACAGGCGGTGCTGGCGTCGTCCGGATATCTCTCCTGTGGAGACCGGCGTTTGCACTTCGGGCTGGGAACGGCTACGACTGCGGACCTGGAGATTGCCTGGCCCAGCGGCGTCCATGAGTCGGTGAAGGGCCTCCGCGCCAACCAGCTCGTCACCGTAAAGGAGGGGGTGGGAGTGGTTGGGCGGGAGCGCTTTGGCTTGTGACACAGATCGTGGCAGCCTTGTTGGTAATCGCTGTGGGAATATCCCAGGGGCAGCTTCAACGGCCTGGCGTTGAAGCCCACATCAGCCGGGGTGTTCAGCTCATGCAGGACCAATTGTTCGAGGCGGCGTCGGGCGAATTCGAACAAGCGTTGGCGCTCAATCCGGAAGATCCGCGGGCACGCCTCCAGTTTGCCGTCTGCCTGCTGTCCCTGGGCCGCAACGACGAAGCGCGCCGCCAATTCGAGCAGGTGCGGAAGTTGGCTGGCGAATCGCGTTACGTCACTTATTACCTCGGGCGGCTCGATCTACTGTCTAACGATTACGCATCCGCGATCCGGCGACTCGGCTCGGTGGCCGAGGACCCGCCGTTTCCAGACACGGTGTTCTATCTGGGGGTGGCGTACATTTCCTCGGGCGACGTGGCCGAAGGAACCAAGTGGCTCGAGCGCGCAGCCCAGCTCTTGCCGCGCGACTACCGCGTCCATTACCGGCTGGCGCGGGCCTACTCGAGCGCCGGGCGCGAGCAGAAAGCATCTCGCGAGTACGACCTCTACAGCCAGTTGCGGGACGAGCACAAGAATACGGAAAAAGACGTGCGCGCCTGCAGCAGCGCATTGCGGACCGAGCCGCTGGCGACCGCGCGCGAGGTCTGCCATCGCATTTACGACCCTAACGACCCGGAGAAGCTCACTTTGCTGGGACAGTTGTTCGGCGATGCGGGCGCGTTCGCGGAAGCACTCGAACCGCTGAGGCAGGCGGTACAGCTCGATCCGAACTCGTTCGAGGCGTGGCACAACTTGGGAGTCAGCTACTTCCGTTTGCAGCGATACGGAGAAGCGCGTGCGCCGCTCGAGAAGGCGGCGGCGTTGCGCCCTGAATTCTACGGCTCGGTAGTGCTCCTGGGAGCGACGCTCTACATGCTGGGTGAAGACGACGCGGCGCTCCCCGTGCTGGAGCACGCCCACCGGCTGAATCCGAACGATACGGAGACCACGGCTGTGTTGGAAAAGCTTCGCGCAGGCCGCAAGAAAGAATGAGCATCCTCAGCGCGTTTTCCGGAAACGGTTTGCTGCAGCCGCAGGTTTACCCACCGGTTCGGGCGAGATTGAGAGTGCCCATCGCTATCAGTTTCAGAGCAGGCTCAAGATCGCCGGTGCTTGGTGGAAGACGGAAAACCTAAAGAAGATGCTGGCTCTACGTGTATTGCAAACGAACGGGGGTTGGGAAGATTACTGGAGCAATGTGTACCAGAGAGCTGCATAATGACTCTCACTTACAATTACACCCCTTCCTATCCGGTTCTTGTTCATCAGCTTGCATCTTTCCTCCGCGCTTCTTTCAGGCCCCACCTTGCGAGGAGTGTTATTTCACCCTTGCGCTTCGCTAACCCTTCACCTCCATCATGTTGGGTAGAGGACTTGCACCTTCAAGTTGTCGATCCTGCTCGGCACACCAAAAGAAAGGGCGGCTCATGCAGCCGCCCTTTCACTGATTCCGTGAGATAGATTGTCTACCACGCGAATTTAATCATTCCCTGAATGATGCGATGGCCAATCGTGTTTGTCGCGTACCCGAAATTCGGGTTCGCAAGGGCCCCACTGCTGTTAAAGGTAAGGTTCAGGCCTTGGTCGCCGTTGATGAACGTCCGATTCGGGTGGTTCAGGAAGTTATAGCCTGAGAAGCGGAACTGGAGCTTTTTGCTCTCCGACTGTCCGAACGTAAAGTTCTTGAACAGTGATATGTCGGTGTTGAAGAAGCCCGGAGTAGTTAAGGTTGGGAAGATATAGTTGCCCTGCTTGCCGGGTGTAGCGAAGGGTGAGAAGCAGGCAGCGTTGATGTATTGGTTCTGCTTGAGCCCTTGCCGGGGATCGCAGGTGAGCGTGGGCATGAGGGTGATGTCGGGCGTGCCAAGCACGTTCGAGCTGTTTGCCTGGATCGCTGAGGTGATCGTCTCACCCATGAACGTCGTACCGGCAGGGATAAAGCCCGTATAGTTAAAATTTGATGTGACAGCCGCTTGCAAGTCGGCGCCGCTCTGGTACTGGGCGATGCCCGAGACTTCCCACCCGTTCACCGCACCTTTCACGAACCCATTGCTGTTGTGTCGCGTCGGGAACTCATAGACATACGCAAGGTTGAAAATATGCGTGCGATTGTTGGGCAGCGTTCCGTAGTTGCTTCTGAGATTCGTCGGATCGCCCGCTGCAGCCCCGTTTTCGCCCCGGATGCCCAGGGCCTTCCCGAACGTGTAATTGGCGAGGTACGTCAGGCCTCCGGATTGTTTATTCCAGGTCACTTGCAAGGCGTTGTAGTTCGAATACATCTTGTGGTCAATAATTTTCAAGGTGCCCAGGCAATTGTTTGCGGCTACGCAAGGACCGGAGTAAAGGGGGCGCGCAGTGTTCGTCTGAGCGGTGTTGTAACCTGTATTGGCGCCGCTTGCAGAGCAAGCCCCGCCGTCGGTCGGCTGACCTGCCGGGTAACAATTGGGCAGCCAGCCATAGTCCTTGAACAAACTTCCAAGCGTGAGATCATTGATCTGGTCAAAGTTGTTGTTATAGTTGCTCAGGTAATCGGATTTGCTGCCGACGTAAGCGACTTCCAACAAGCTCTTCCATGGCAGGCGCTCGGCCACAGTGAAGCTGTAGCTCTGGGTGCGCGGCTCCTGGTTATCCTTCGGATCCAAGGCCGTGAGTCCGCTCGGTATACTTAAACCAGCGAGACTGGGGCCGAGGGAAGCAATCGTTGGGCTCCAAAGCGTCGGGGAATTGAAAGATCCGCGGACGATGCCATAAGCGCCGTTCTGGACGTTCTGCTCGTCATGGAAGTGGTACATGCCGTAGCCGCCGCGTAAAACGGTATGGCCCGTGCCAAAAACATCCCAGGCAACGTCAACGTGCGGATCGTAGAAAAGCAACTTGCTTCCAGAACCGGATAGCGCTGTCGAAGGGTTAACCTTATTCCATTCGATGCCGGGAAAAATTCCTCCGTTTACCGAACCTCCCTTGTCCTGAGCGTAGAGGCTCGGATACCAAGCCGCAAACCCGTAACCTGTGTTATCGACCCAAGGACCGAGGTGCGAGAAGCGCAAGCCTAAATCCAGCGTGACCCGTCGTGAAATCTTCCACGAGTCCGTCCCGTAAAACTGCGCCGAGAGGTAGCGGAAAGCGGGGACCACGTCGAAGTTCAACTCCGAATACTGCGTCAACTGGCCTATGAGCATGTCCGCATAGGCATTCCCGGTCCCGTTCGATCCCCAGTTGCTGAACACCATCGAACCGTTGACAGCTCCGTTGCCGGGCTGTTCGTTCCAGGTACGCTCCCAGTAAAAGCCGAACTTGGTTGTGTGAGTTTTCCAGACCTTGACCAAGTTGTCCGCCACAGAGGGCAGAGTCTTCTTAGCATAAACAGTGCCGTTGAGCTCGAAGCCAGTGTTGAGCATGTTGGAGATGCCATCGCCCCAGCCGGTCATTTCCGGGAAGATGATATTCTGCGGATTGGGGTGGCTAAAAAGAAAGTTATAGTTAATACCGAGCGCGCCGCGCTCAACCTTGGTCGGGTCGCTAAAACTATTGGGTAAATTCAGATAGGTATAGCTAAAAATAAGCTCGTTGGTCAGGGTTGGACTAAAAACCTTAGTTAGATTGGCAGTCACGACGTCTGATTGACTTTTCGCGGCAATAGGTGACGGATAGGGAGTTGTGGGCGCTGCCCAACTGTTCCCGCCCGAACCCCAGAGCACATCCAGGCTGTTCAGAGCGTTGTCGTTCTGGTGGTTATAGGTTACGTACAGCTTCGTGGAATTAGTGAGGTTATAGTCCACGCGCCCTCGGTATTGAATGAAATTCGAGTAGCGCGTTTGACCATTCGCGTAATTCCAGCCGCCTGATCCAGGCCTCGTTGGGTCCTGGTTTGGCAGCGGGTACAAGCTCATCAAAATCTGACCGTTCGGATCTGCCGATCCAGTAAGGAGCCCGTTGGTGAATCCGTGCCCGTTGGGCGTGCCGCCGACGGCATAGCCGTTGAGGTGACTGAGATAGTTGGCATCGGTGAAGTCCCCGTTGCGCATGTTCATGGTGGTGCCCGGGGAATTGGCTCCCGTGGGAACCACAGCGTGGTAGACGCCGTTGTCGACGTCCTGCTTGTAATATTGGGTTGCGAAGAAAAAGAAAAGCTTGTCGCGGTTGTGGTTGAAATTCGTGTGTGGAATGATGAGCGGGCCACCGATTTGGAAGCCAGGATAGAAGTACTTTGTTTCCGGCCGCGGAATATTTGAGTCTTTATCCTGCGGGTCGTTGGCGTTTACATGCCAACTCCGGCCGTAGACGTAAGCCTCGCCGTGGAACTGCTGTCCGCCCGACTTACCAACGACGCTGATAACGACGGGGCCCTTGGCCTCGTCTGCCCCAAAATTCGAGGTCATGACCTTCAGCTCCGCAGTCATTTCGACGTTGGTATTCATGGCCTGCCCGCAGTTGCATCCAGGGTCAATGATGTGGGCGCCATCCGAGGTGATGTCCAATGCCCCAGTACGGCTTCCGTTCGCCGACAAGCCGCCAACCGGTCCGCTGCCGGTGCGCTGATCGTCAGTGGCGACCGATGATGTGTTTACGACGCCTCCCGTAAAAGCCATTCCCGGCAAGATTTTCAGGAACTCGGCGGCATTCTGACCCTGAATGGCGACGTTCTGCAGGATATGCTCGTTGATGAGGGCCGATTTCTCGCCAGAATCGGTCGGAGTAATTGCCTCGAAAGCCGCTTCCACGAGGACCGTCTCGGTCTTTGCCCCGGGTTCAAGCTTGATTCCAATCACATTGCGCTTGTCGGCGGAGTTCAAAACAATGCCCTTAGCTTCCCATACTTTGAAGCCTTCCTTTTCCACCGTGACGGAGTAAGAGGCGGGCGGAACAGCAGCAAACGTAAAATAACCTTCTCCGTTGGTGACTGTGTCTCGCAAGTCGCCGCTCGCTTCGTTTTTCAGCGTCACTTTCGCGCCGCCAACCACTGCGCCTGAAGCGTCAAACACAGTTCCAGTCAAAGTCGCCGTAGTTGTCTGCGCCAGCGCCGGCGGCTGACAAAGAAGAGCAAAAGCGAGGACTGCGGCGAGAAGCCCGACAACCGCAGGACGTCTACTACGCAGAACATGGATGTAGGAGAAAATGGAAAGTAATACGGTGCGAACCATCGATGCACCCCTCCCCTTTGCTGAATCGCGGAACCACCACAGTCCCCTGACCCGTGCAAGCGCTTTCAAAGGCAAGAAAAGCGTTTACCGTGATCCTTACGTTGAATGTGGTTTTACTTCTCGGCTTTCGCGATGTCAAGTCGTTTTTTGGTCTTTTCCCATACTGAATATCGATTTTGTGGATTTTGTCTTGGTCCCATTGATGAGGTTAGTCCGGTATCGGCTAGGCTGGCTATTACGACACTGAGTTAAAGCTGCCTTGCGCCCAGCACGAACCTGTGGAGCTGGGGACTTTGTGACTTGCGCTTTCCAAAGTTGTGCTAAAGGTTTTGCGAAGCGATACTTGCGGGAGTTTAGGGCCAGTTCGCTTGCTCGGCTTTCAAGCGATCATACTCCCCCTTTTCGCGCCGCATGTCTTCGAGGCGATCGAGGGCACGGTAAACATTCACCAGGTACAGGCGAATTGACGGACTGACCGGATCAAGCCGCTCCGCCACCAGATAAGCAGACAGGGCACCGTTGTCATCGCCTTGCGCGTGAAGCGCCTTCGCAAGGGCCAACTGCGCTCCCACGGAATCAGGACTCAGCGCCACTGCTCCTCGAGCGAATTTCAGAGCATCATCGATTTTGCCGTCAAGGATGTACTGCAAAGCTAATTGGACCCTGGCGGGCACGCTATCGGGAGTGATGCTTAGCTCTTTCAAGAACTCTGGCGCGGATTGTTCTGGATGGCGGGCTGCCAGGTAAGTGCCGTAAAAATAGTGAACGTTGGGAAACTTCGGGTACTTGGAGACCAGGGCGGAGAAGTCCGCTTCAGCGACTTGAGGTTCCTGAGTGGCCAGATCCCAAAACGCCTTGCCGGCCATGGCCACAACGTCGCGCTGGTTTTCCGGAACGTTCGAAGGCAGCATCGGCATGCGCAGCGATGGCAAGCCGGCGGCAAACATCATCTCGGGGTTACTATGAATCTTGCGCGCAACATGCATTAGAATTTCCTGCGCGACTTCGAAGGCGCCTTGCTGAGTTAGCAGCAACGACAGATGGTAGTCGGCGATATCGAGTAGCGGCCCGCCGGGCTGCGTTACTGGCACCAGCATGTGGGCTTTTTTCAGATGCTGGAAGGCATCGTCGTACTGCTTAGTGCGAAACTCGCAGAGCCCCAGCAGTGCCCAACCGGGCGCCGCTGCGGCATCCAGTTCCACCATTCGAGTCAGGGCGTCCCGGCACTCGGGGTATCGGTCGCGCTCGTATTCAATCGTTCCCAGAGCCCACCAGCCTTCAGCCCAGTCTGGACGCAGCTTCACAGCGCGTGCATAGAGTTCAGCAGCCTCCTCGGAATGATTGGCCTCGTAGGCCTGGCGCGCTTTCGTGGACAGTTCTTCAAATGTCTGCGGCGGGCTCTGCGCCGCTGTTGCCGCGGCGATCAACAGAAGAAGTCCTATTGGTCGCACTTCTTCATCTTCCTTCCACGCTCCTGATCCCGTGCTTGAATTGCGGCGTCCATCTCCTCTGCGATTTTTCTTTCCTTCCGACCCTCTGCCACACGCCCCAGACGAAAGCAAATCGTAGAGAAGCTGCGGTGCGCCTCGGTGTACTCCGGAGCGTCCTGAATGAGCGCCTTCAATAGCGCCGCCGCGCGCTGATCATTTCCTTCGTCGGAGCACAACAGAGCGAGTTGATAGCGGACACGGATTTCTTTGGGCCGCAACTGATTGGCCTGCTCCAAGCGTGAGCGCGCTTCCGGCAGCTTGCCTTCCTCCCGAAGCAGGGTTCCCAGCCAGAGAAGCGGCTCAAACGCGGTCGGATCCAGAGCGAGAGCTTTGCGGAACGCCGCTTCAGCGCCATCCAAGTCGGCCGCTAGATAGGCCAATCTTCCGCGCAGGCTGTAGGCCTCCGGCAAATTAGGACTGAGCGCCAGAGCGCGATCCACTTCCTCCGTGGCGCCCTTTTTGTCGTTCGCTTTCATGCGTGTGAAAGCCATCAGCATGTGCGCCTCGGCAGTGTCGCCATTTCGCAGGATGCGTTCGATCATGAGGGCCCCTCGCTCCTCCTGACCTTGGTGCAGCAGCGCGGTGCCAAGGAGGTAAGCGAGAGCAAGGTCGTTCGGATCGCTTTCGGCCAGCGGATTGAGCAGGGCAACTACGCGATCATCCTCCCCTTGGCGGAGGTAGCACTCCGATAACAAGAGCGCGAGGCGCCGCCGCTCGGGTGCCTCGGCTGGCTCGATGCCATAGACCGCTTCAAACCCTTTCACGGCCTGCTGAATCTCGCCCATCTTGTAGTAGGCGAGCGCTAGATTGAAGCGGATCTCGTAATTGGTTGGCTGTGCCGCCAGAGCCAGCGTGTATTCCTGAATGGCATCTGTGTAACGGCCTTCGTGAGCCAATGCTGCTCCCAGGTTCGAGCGAACGGCCACTGCTTCGGGATGAACTTTCAAATAGGCTTGGTAGTTGGTGATCGCCTCGGCGTAGCGACCTGACTGGTGCAACTCGACAGCCCGCTTCAATGTCTGCGCACCGGATTCATCCTGGGCTGCGGCCAAGCCAGTACAACTCAGCCACACCAACATCCACAACCACGTCTTTGCGCACCCTAAGGTAGTATGACCACAGTTTGACCGCAGCATAAGCCGATGCGTTTGATTTTAGCGCTCCGCCCGCGCTTCTGAGTAGTGTTTAAGAATGGCGCCTGGCTCGGAATTCGACGGACTTCCGTCACGTTTTGGACCAGCCACGATTAGCTACGACGCCCACCCCCTCCCGAATTGTGAGCAGCTGATTCGCCACCAGGCCTTTGTAGCTTTCGTGCAAGCCGCTCGGCCAAAATATCTCAAGATCAGCTGAAACCGATGGCCCCAAGCCAAAATGTAACCGAGGATCATTACAAGAGAAAAAGCTCGATTGACTGAGCAGGGTTTGCGCTTGTGTCTTGCCGCCGTAGTGCGCCAAGACGCGAGCTCCTATCGCACTGCGATTGGATTTTGCACCTTCGAGCTTAACCTTAATCCAATTCGTCTTCCCCGT
This sequence comes from Acidobacteriota bacterium, assembly GCA_003223245.1. Classification (GTDB taxonomy): domain Bacteria; phylum Acidobacteriota; class Terriglobia; order Acidiferrales; family UBA7541; genus Acidiferrum. The sequence continues at coordinate 11,562 of QHYI01000043.1, read as the reverse complement.
GAGGTCGTTTCGCAGGAGCGACGGAGGCTCATTAAGATTAACAATGACGATGTCGATGTCGCCATCATTGTCGAAATCGCCGAAGGCGCAGCCGCGGCTGCAATGCGCGGCTGCAACGCCGGGGCCTGCTGCGTCCACCAACTCTTCAAACACTCCTTGCCCCAAGTTTCGGAAAACCACGCGCGGCGTCTTGTTCGGGTATTGCGGAAGCTTTTTCTCAACGCTCGGCTCAACATGACCGGTGGTCATAAACAAGTCCGGACAGCCGTCGTTATCTAGATCCACAATCCCAGCGCCCCAGCATACATAACGAGTCTCAACTCCCAGGCGGGAGGATGACGTCGCGTCTTGAAAGTACGCCTTTCCATCGTTGCGATAAAGAATGTTCCGGTCATCGGCAAAATGGGTCTTGAAGATATCGAGGTGGCCATCGAGATTGTAATCCCCCACCCCGACACCCATGCCCGCCTGCGCCATGCCGTCGTCATTCAACGCTACGCCCCGCAAGACCCCCTCTTCGCGAAAGGTTCCGTCTTGGTTGTTCATGAAAAGGAGGCTCGGAGTTGCATCGCAAGCGACATAAATGTCGGGCCAGCCATCTTCATCAAAATCGGCGGCCACGACCGTCAAGCCGTAACTCGAAGTCGCTCGGACAATGCCCGCGGCCTCGCTTACATCCGTGAACGTCCCGTCGCCGTTGTTTCGATAAAGCCAATGCCTGCCGGTGGGTAATCCGTGCGGGCCACATGCAACGGGAACCCCTAGCCAGATGCAGCTGCTGTTTTGGCCGGGCATGGGCGCCTGCTCAAAAGCGAAGCGCACATAGTTGGAAACGAACAGGTCAAGGTGACCGTCGCGATTATAGTCCACGAAGCTGCAACCGGCGCCCCAGCGCTGCTGCTGGCTCCCGAGCCCGGCCGCCTGCGTAACATCCGTGAAGGTGCCATCGCCGTTATTGCGGTAGAGGAGGTTTTGCCCGTAGCGGGCGATGAAGATGTCCTCAAAGCCGTCGTTGTTATAGTCGCCTACGCAAACGCCGCAAGCCCAACCAACCGAGTGCAGTCCCGCTTTTTCGGTGACGTCAGTGAATGTGCCGTCGCGATTGTTCTTGTAGAGGCGATTGGTTGCCCCCTCGGGCGCGCCCTCAAGACGCGTGCCCGACAAAATGAAAATGTCCATCCACCCGTCGTTGTCGTAGTCAAGGAATGCGCAACCGCAACCAGTTGTCTCGACAATATACTTCTTTTGCCCTACGCCGCCGTAGATGACGGGCGCACGCAGACCGGCATCTTTCGCTACATCCACGAAGCGAGCATGGAAAGGGCGACCGGAAGGAGCCGATCTCGGCAATGGCTTAGCGCGGTGTGTGGATAGCCCTTGCCCTAGGAGCGACTCGGCACTGAGCGAGTACGCTGGTCATTCTGCACACATTCTTCCGGAAATCATACGCCTGCGGCCCCTTCATCCCGTGCCATCGCCAGGACCCGCCAACAACAATTCGCACGAACACCGTCGCTTCATTAACGATTATTGTTTTTCGTACTCTGAAGGGCAGGATAAGGGCCCGGCGTCCCGTTCGAAGACCGTTAGTCCACTTGAATCGCCACCTTCTCCTCCACTTTGGAGGTACCTTGAATGACGCCGATGTGGATTTCATACGTGCCGGGAGTGAATTTATCCGCGGGCAAGTTCGCGATGTAAGGAATCCGGCCGTCTGGCTGCATTTGCGGCAGCGGCGCCTCGGCCGCGCCGAGATACTGCCCTTCCTTGTAGAAAGACATAGTGAGCGTAAGCGCATCCTTGTCAGTGCGGTCGGGATACACTGCAAAATAGAAAGGCAGAATATTCCCGGCCCCCCCTTTAAGCGTGTCGGTGAGAGTTGGCACGATTTTGCCGCCGGGGAAATAGAATGCATCTAGGATCTGGTTGTTTTGCAGTGGCTCGGTTCGGCGCACCAATACTATGTCACTCATCGACAGCTTGCTGCGGGGTTGTGGAACCGTAATCGTGCTCTTCGTTGCACCAATCTTATTGTCGCTCCGGTCCATCACGGCTGCTTCCAGGGTATACACACCGGGAAGTAGTTCGGTTCAGAATGTTTGAACTAGGTTTCCTGCCTTGTATGCTTCCATCTTGTCCGAGGCGACCTGCACGGCAAAGTCCTTGCTAAATTTGTCGACGATTTCGCCATTGGAATTTTTCACTAGGGCGAGCAGCGCAGCATCGACGGCGCTTTTCTTGTGATCCGGCTGTGGGACGAAGGTCAACCCTTTAAGAGGAGCTTCCAGCGTCACCATGTACTCGATTTTAGGTCCGCGATCATTGAACCGCTCCGCCGCAGCCTGAAAAGCTATATCAAGCGGAGCTGATGCTGCATTCAAAGCATTCAGGAGCGGCATCTCGTAGGCGTACAGCTGCTGGCCACTTTTGAGCTGTGGCAAGGCGAAGTACCCGCTACGCGTATGCACAACAGCTTCGGGGCGGTCTATCCGAACGGAAATCTTGCGAAATTTCCCGTCATACACCGCGATATGTGGAACGTAGGCGGCCTCGAAATAGCTCCGCACTTCCTCCATGGCCACTCGGAGCGGCGCTCTGTAGTCGTTGGTTTCGGCAATGGTTGCGCCGCCTGTTTGCTGTGCCAGGTCGCGTAACCAAAGCAACGGATTTGCGCGCAGCGCACCCTCAGCGGTTTCGGCGGCGCGGGCCTGCATTGCGGACACTTTCCCGACTCCGCCACTCATCTGCTGCGAGCGGATCTCACCGGTAGCTCCCCTGAGGTAGTCGCGTCCCGCACCCTCCTGGCTCCAAGTCACCAGCCCTTTCGGGTCCACCGTGTAAAAGCTGACGTTTCCGCGATTCGCGATGCTGATCAGGTTCGCGTATTGTTCCTTGACTACCTCCGGTATGAACAACAAGGGGTTGAAATACAGGATGGCTTTGCGGCCGGGCAACTGCGATTGGGCGCGCACCAGTGAGGTCAATGCGTCTATGGTCGCGCGAGCATCGTATGCGCGGTCAGAAGCGTCGGCAGCCTGAAGCATGTCGTACTGCATTTTTGCCATCCGATAGTTGACAACACTCTGAATCTGGGCCTGACCAACTCCGCCAGTCGAGCCGCTCTGCAACTGTGGTTCGTCCCCAGACAGAATTTCCTTGAGTTCCTGTTTCACTTCGGCGGACTGGTTCATGTATTGAACAAAGGACCACATCATCGACCGGTCCACCGTCCTTAACAATGCCGCGTGATCTGCAGTAAAAGGCTGGATCGCGTGCAACCCATGGTCCACGGTCAGGATGGAGAAATACAGATTTTGCTCTGGCGCCATATCCAGGATGTCTTTCAACGCCTGGCGGAAGAACCGCTTTTCTTCCTGGTCTAGGTTCTCGAAGACAAGAGTAACGAGTCGTACCTCGCGCATAGGGTCCAATGAGAGTGACCCGCTTTCAGAGGATGTTTGGGGCGAGCTTACCGGCACGGTAGGATTTCCTTCTACGGGCCGAAACCATGTCAGCTTCTGCTCGACGCCATCCTCGTAAACATGGATTTCCTCCGGTCGAATATCGCGAATCGTTCTGCCCTTCTTGTCGCGAAAGACCATATCGAGTACCACCTCATTTGTGGTTGCACGAACGGTAGGAGTAGCAGACTGACTCGGAGCGCTTTGCTGGGGTTGGGTTTGCGCAGCTAAGACTAGTGCGCTCAGCAGAACTGTGGTGAGGAGAATGAACATCCGCCGCATGGTTGGGGCCTCCTGCCGGAAGCATTTACGGACCAACTGTAGCGCTACTGAAATACCGCAACAAGAACGTTTTTTCCTGGCTTTCGAGCCGGCTTTCACCAGTGCTATGGCTCTCCCGTGTGGACTGCATTAAGGCGATATTAGGCGTCCTTTCGCGGTTCTCCTAAAAGCAGCCTTGAAGTAACTCGCGGATTGTTGGATGTTAGAGACGTTAGAGAGCAGCCGCCGCGTGTAAATAGCCACAGAGTTTGCGAAATGAAGGTCAGGAATCAAAGAATAGTTCGTGTTTTCCTTTCCGCTTCTTGCGGGATCGCGCCGTGCGTGACGCCAGTTTTCTTAGATACCACATACCCGTACTTGAGTGCGGGGCGTAGGGAAAGCCCCACCTCTCTAGCCAGTTGCAACGAGGCGGTTGATAACCAATCGGCACAGGGAGATGCAAGTTCCGAGTCGTTTGAGAAGTTGGCGGAGCGCGCCAAGGCGGCAATGGACGCCGACCACATATCAGAAGCGATCCGGCTGTACACACGAGCTACCGCGCTCCAGCCTAACTGGCCGGAGGGTTGGTGGCATCTCGGAACGCTTTTATTTGATGGAGGACGCTTTACCGAAGCGCGCGATGCCTTCGCACACTTCGTTTCGGTCGAACTGAAAGAGCCGGGTCCCGGCTTCGCCATGCTCGGCCTGAGCGAATTTCAATTGAAGGATTACGCCAAAGCGCTTGCCGCGTTGGAACGCGGCAGAAATCTAGGCCTGGGAACCGACCAAGCTTTTGTGGACACGGTGCTGTTTCACGAGGGCATCCTGAACGCATTGTTGGGCAAGCCGGAAATCGCGCTTCAGCGCCTGACCTTGGCTGCGAACGAGATCGCCGCCGCACACCCCGATGCTCCCAAGGATGCGGTCTTCGCCAATCTCGAACTCCTCGACGCTTTCGGAATCGCTGCGCTACGCATCGCGAAGCTCCCTGCCAGTCTCACCGCCGCGCAAATCCCGCTGGTCCGCCAAGCGGGCCGTGCTCAAGCATGGATTGCGCTGCAGGATCGCGTTGCGGCCGAAACGGAGTTCAAACAACTGCTGACTCTCTACCCGTCCCAACCCGGCGTCCACTACATGTACGGCGTGTTTCTGCTCAAGGAGAATCCCCCTGGCGCGGTTGACGAATTTCGCCGTGAAATCGAAATCTCCCCCTCTCACGCCGCGGCGCGCATCCAACTCGCTCTGGAATTGCTCCGCATCGCCGACTACGAACAGGGACTGAAGTATGCCAGGGAGGCAATCAGGTTAGCGCCGAAGAACTTTGTTGCGCACGTAGCCTGCGGGAGGTTATGGCTCGCGCTGGGAAAAACCGATCAATCGCTGCCGGAATTGCAAACTGCCGTTAAATTTGCGCCGGGCAGCCCGGACGCTCACTTTGCGCTTTCCCAGGCTTTGTCGGAGGCAGGGCGGAACACCGAGGCAGCGCACGAGCGAGCAGAATTCGAACGGCTGAAAGCGTTGGCCGACGCGGCGGACCGTTTACCAACGGCCGTGGACCATTAGGCGGCAGAGGAGGAATCTATGGCAGTCTCGCTATGCTAAACTCAGTTTCCGCAATGTTTCGGTTCCTGCTTACCGTTGGGGCGATAGTTTCCCTCGCAGTCACAATCAAGGTTGCGGTTCAAGCCGCCCCCAGCACGAGCATTCGTTTTGAAGACGTCACCGCCCGGTCGGGCGTGGATTTTGTGACCGACAGCAGTCCGACTCCGAACAAGAACCAGCCGGAAACGATGATCTCCGGCGTCGGTCTAATCGATTACGACAACGACGGGTACCCGGACATCTTCATCATCAATGGAGCGGCGATTCCATCGCTAAAGAAAGAGTCCCCCAAATACTACAACCGCCTGTTCCACAACAACCATGATGGAACGTTCACCGACGTTACAGAGAAAGCCGGACTGGCAGGAGATGGCTACGACATGGGAGTGGCCATCGGCGATTTTGATAACGATGGCTGGCAGGATATTTATCTCGCCAGTGTAACCAAGAACCATCTGTATCGAAATAATGGCGACGGCACCTTCACAGACGTCACCGACAAGGCTGAGGTTGGCACACCGATGTATAAGGGCCGGAAGATGTGGAGCGCAGCTGCCGGCTGGGTAGACTACAACAACGATGGCAAGCTCGATCTTTTCGTTTCGAACTACTGCCGATGGGAAGTCAACAAGGATCCCGTTTGTCTTAGCGGAGGGCGTCTGCGGGCGTATTGCCACCCCAAGTTTTACGAGCCACTCCCATCCACGCTGTACCGCAATAACGGAGACGGCAAGTTCACGGACGTTTCTGACGCGACCGGCATCTCCAAGAAGTTAGGGAAAGGAATGGGAGTAGGTTTCAACGATTATGATGGAGATGGCTTCATTGATATTTTCGTCGCCAACGACAATATGCCGAACTCGCTCTTCCACAATCTCAAGGGAAGAGCTTTTGAAGAGGTCGCGATGGACGCCGGCGTCGCTTATTCCGAAAACGGCAAGGCCGTTTCGGGGATGGGAGCTGAGTTTCGCGATTTGGACAATGACGGCCTGCCTGACATTTGGCACACCGCCACAGAACTGGAGACTTTTCCCCTGTTCCATAATCGCGGCAACGGCATCTTTATTGATGTCACAGGACGGAGTGGCCTGGCGCGTCCTACCTTGGAGATGTCCGGCTGGTCCAACGGAGTCGCTGATTTTGATAACGATGGCTTGAAAGACCTGTTCGTCGCTCGAGGGAACGTTCTCGACAACGTTGCGGAGTTCACTAACCGGACGTACGCAGAGCCTAACTCGATTTTCCGCAATCTGGACAAAATGCGGTTTGAAGATGTGACGGCCCAGGCAGGTACCGACATGCAGGATGCCGAACCGTATCGCGGCGCGGTTATCGGCGACCTTTTCAATGACGGACACATGGACATTGTGGTAACGGTTTTGAATGGAAAAGCAAGGATTCTTCGCAATGTAACATCGAACGGCAATCATTGGGTGACTTTTCAACTGGTAGGCACCAAGAGCAACCGCATGGGAATCGGCGCACAGCTCAAGGTTACGACCGAGGACGGCAACAGCCAGTACGACATTGTCTCGACAAGCGCGGGCTACGGAGCTTCGCGAGATCCGCGAGCACACTTCGGGCTAGGGCCGTTCAAGACTCTGAAACAGCTCGAAGTGCGCTGGCCTAGCGGGGTGCGCCAAGTGCTGAGAGATCTCCCTGGCGATCAGATCCATCGCATTGTGGAGCCATAAGACCTTGCCTAAAATCAAATCCTGAATTTCGTTCGCCTCCCAGACTGGCCACAACTCGCAAAAAGGGCCGAATGAGAGGTTGCCCGTCACTTGGTAACATTCTGCGTTGGGACCTCGTCTCCAGCTCCCCGCGCCTCACCAAAGCGAGGTTAGTTCAGGTTGATTACCTCGCCATGATTTGTCCGTCTTAGTGTCCATAGAGTGGTAGGATGGCTCCCATCTTACCGGGGTAAGTCGAAGGCCGACGGAGGCCAAATGGCGATAACGGTGTCCCCGCAGCTAGCTGCGGAAACTTCCACTCCGAGCGCTGTTTCAACCGCCCCAGTTACAAAGCTTGCAGCTAGGCACTCTGCGCTTGTCCGCGTCACTCACTGGATCACCACTATCTGTTTTCTTGCCTTGCTTCTCACCGGCATTGAAATTGTAATTTCCCATCCTCGCTTCTATTGGGGCGAAACTGGCACCAACTTGACCACCGCGTTGTTCCAACTGCCCATCCCTTCCTCAAGAAGATTGGTGCCGACTGGCTACGGCTACGTGCTACCGGACCAGAACGGCTGGAGCCGCGCGCTGCACTTTGAAGCTGCCTGGATCGCGGTGCTAACAGGCTTGCTGTATGTAATCTCCGGTTTGCTTACACGGCATTTCCGAAAAAACCTGCTTCCCGGCAGGGCCGACGTTTCCTGGCGCGCGCTCTTGACCCGCTTCACAAAACACCTGCGCTTTGAGCGGCCGAGTGAGGCAGAGGCCTCTTCCTACAACGTGTTCCAGCGCCTCACGTACCTCTTTGTGATCTTCGTTCTCTTCCCCTTGGTCATCTGGAGTGGCTTGGCGATGTCCCTCGGCTTTGCCTCCGCTTTTCCCTGGTCCGTTACTCTGCTCGGTGGCCGCCAGTCCGCTCGCACCATTCATTTCTTTGTCTCTCTGGCTCTTGTGCTGTTCCTGTTCGTACACGTTGCGATGGTTTGCCTTGCGGGTTTCTGGAGCCGCACAGGAGCGATGATTACCGGCCGCACTGCGACACGGAAGGAGCACGCATGATCCATCTGTCACGACGAAAACTCCTCATATCGGGACTGGCAGCAACGGCCGGGACATCGGGCTTAGCGGTGGCCGCGCGCCTTGCGCAAAAGTATGGCTTGGTTCCGCCCGATGCCGGCGGAATCTACGGCCTGGGTGAAACACTAACCTACGCGTCGCAGCGGCTGCTGACGCGGCATTCCTTGGCGCGCGAATTCCCGCGCAGCCGGATTTCGCCGCGCCCATTCCCGAACGAACTCGCGCCCCTCACGGAAGAGTTTAAGCGCCTTCAGGCCGGACATTTTGCGGACTGGCGGCTCTCGGTCGATGGCTTGGTCGCTGAACCTGCGTCGTTCTCGATCGCTGACCTGAAGAGCTATCCGTCTCGCAGCCACATCACCGAACTCGCCTGTGAAGAGGGTTGGTCATACATAGCCGAGTGGGTCGGCGTTCCTCTCTCGCAGGTGTTGAACCTTGTGGGAGTTCACCCACAGGCTAAATACGTTGTGTACACTTCAATGGAACCCGATACCTGGGACAGCATCGATATGTCCGATGCTCTGCATCCTCAGACTTTTCTCTGCTACGGCATGAACGGCAATGAGCTTCCTGTGGTTCACGGTGGCCCGCTTCGCATCCGGCTTCCCCGGCAGCTCGGCTACAAGAGTGTAAAATTCATCACGCACCTGACAGTCACAGACAGTCTGAAAAGGTTTGGCAAGGGCCTCGGCTCTGCGGCTGCAGAGGGAGGGTACGCCTGGTACGTTGGCATCTAGCGCGCTCGGGATTGTTGAGGTTCGACAAGACTTAGATTCATCGGCGAATCTTCCCCGATCCCCTAACGGAAGAGTAGCTCGTCGTCTAAAAAGTTCACGTGATGCCGCCCGGCAGAGGCTTCAACGCTAGTTCAGCTTCCATCATTTCTCAATTTCGTGATTTGCCGCGATGATCGCTTCCGCCACCTGGCACACTCTGGGGAGAATTCGCTCGACCTCAGCCGAACGCCGCTGAACTTCCTTGGGCGAAGGCACGCCGAGGTCGCGAACCAACTCGCGATAGTTGTCTCTGAACGTTTGCGTCATCTCCAACGAAGCATCGCGCAGGATAACTTTCTGGCACCTGCAATGGCTGACGGCGATCCAGAACATCGCCTCCCGATAGTAGCCACGCTCAATCATCTCAAGGCTTCCATCGATCGTCATAGGCCGAGCCTCCTCGCTGACATCGGTTGCGAAAGGGAACGGCGTCTTGATTGTGTGTGTGGCTCGATCAAAGATGTCCGTGAGCGTAGCAAGGTGTCGGCCAGCTCGGTCTCGGCTCATTCCGGCAACTCCCAGCAGCTCGAGCAGTGATCCATGGAAGTCCAGGTGGCCATAGTCCGCCAACAGCTCCCGCACCGCCATGTACCGCGTGCGTACGGTGGGGTTCCTCAGACCTGCAACAAGCAGGATGTGGGTGGTTATGCCTGCCGCAAAAAGCCACGCCATCACCTGATCGTGCAGCGGCGCTTCCTCACGGACCGAGCCGAGGTATTGCAGCACTTTGTTCCTGGCGTGGTTGCAGCGCTGACAAACCCACTGTCGCTTGGCATAGTCCCGGCGCACGATCGCCAGCAGCGCCTTCAGATGACTTGAGGGATCGAGAAGGATGTTCGTTGTCCGGAAACTCGGGGCTAGGTGGTAATCACTCAGGACCTGATCAGCCAACTGAAGCTGATCTTTGGCGAGGTAAGAAACTTCGAGCATGGTGTCGCCATAGATGAACTTGTGGCGTCTCCCAGCCTAGTTCTGGCCCTCGACGACGACCACGATGTCGAGATCAGATGTCGTGGTCTGCTCCACGTCATCGGGGAGCCAATTCGTTGAGCCGGCAGCGTATGCTCCATAGAATCCGGATACACGGCTGGCTTGCTCCATCACCCACTGTCGGGCTGCTTCTCTCGCTTGACTGATGCGCATACTCTCTTGAACGCCTTACCTTACTTCGTGATCTGTCACCTCGGCCAGTCTATTTCCGCCAAACAGTTCTGGCCCGAGTGTTGCACAATTTGGCCTGGAGCCTCACGCCTTGCCTTGACTTATTTGTAGCCGCAGCCTAACATGCGCGCCAGACTGGGTACAGCAAAGCGTCTCTCTGATGGCCGGGCGTATCATTTCGCATTACCGCATCGTCGAGAAGCTCGGCGGTGGCGGAATGGGAGTGGTCTACAAGGCGGAAGATCTCCGTCTGAAGCGCCTCGTGGCCCTCAAATTCCTTCCTCCGGAAACGCAGCACAATCCCACCGCCGTCGAGCGTTTCAAACGCGAAGCCGAAGCCGCCTCGGCGCTGAATCATCCGAACATTTGCACCATCTATGACATTGGGGAAGAAGCTGGTGAACACTTCATGGTCATGGAGTTCATGGATGGCACGACCCTAAGGCATTTCATAGAAGGAAAGCCGCTATCGACCGAACAAGTGCTCGAACTTAGCCTTCAGATCGCCGACGCACTCGATGCTGCACACACACGAGGCATCGTCCACCGCGATATCAAGCCCGCCAACCTTTTCGTCACCAAGCGCGGACAGGCTAAAATTCTCGACTTCGGATTGGCCAAGCTCGCTCCATCCCTCGTCGCCGAAGGCGTCGGCGCCACCACCATGAGCGCACAAGAAATGCTCACCTCCCCGGGCTCCGCCCTGGGAACGGTCGCCTACATGTCGCCCGAACAAGTACGCGGCGAAGATCTCGACCAGCGCACCGACCTTTTCTCCTTCGGCCTTGTTCTCTACGAAATGGCCACCGGCCAACTCGCCTTCCCCGGCCGCACCTCTGGCATCATTATGGAAGCGATTCTAAATCGCCCACCCATTCCCGCCACGGTGATGAACTCCCACGTTCCTCCGCAGCTAGAAGAAATCATCGACAAAGCGGTCGAACGCGACCGCAATCTCCGCTACCAGAGCGCAGCCGACATCCGCGCCGACCTCCAACGCCTCAAGCGCGATTCCGCTTCTGGCGTCCTCCCGGCTGCCGGCACTCGTTCCCGTGGCGCCGTCTCCGCGGTCGCTCCTCCCGCGCACGCACCCTCGCCCTCCGGGCTGCAAATCGGCACGCGCGGCCCGAGTGGTGGGGTTGTAACCGGAGAGAAGAAACGATCCTGGGCGCTGAAAAGCCTGGGGACCGTGGGGCTGCTAGCGGTGGCCATCAGCGGGGGATTTTATCTGCGCGACAGGTTCCCGACGCGACCGGTCGCGCGGCACGCGCCGGTGTCGGTACTGATCGCGGACTTTGTGAACGAAACGGGCGATACGGTGTTCGACGGCACGCTGGAGCCCACGCTAGGCCTGGCCCTGGAAGGCGCACCCTTTGTGAGTTTGTACGATCGGGGACACGCGCGGCGAGTGGCCGCGCAGGTGCAGTCTGGCACTTCCGCGCTGACCGAAGCAGTGGGACGGTTGGTGGCCATGCGCGAGGGCGTGAGTGTGGTGGTGAGCGGGGCGATTGCCCGCGAACAAAACCTGTATCGGGTTTCGGTGCGGGC
>QHYI01000013.1 GCA_003223245.1 Acidobacteriota bacterium | reverse complement strand
GGTTATTCTGGTAAACAACAATTCAGCGTCGGCCACGGAAATTGTTTCCGGCGCGGTGCAGGACCATGACCGCGGGTTGATTGTGGGCGAAACGACGTTTGGCAAGGGCCTGGTCCAGACGGTGACGGCGTTGAGCGAAAACACCGGACTGGCGCTGACCACCGCACGGTACTACACACCGAGCGGCCGCCTCATTCAGCGGGATTATAAATCGGTTTCGCTCTATGAATACCACTATGAACGCAAGGTGCCCGATCATCCGACGGAAGTGAAACTGACGGACAGCGGACGCCAGGTGACGGGCGGAGGCGGCATCACACCGGATATCTCCGTGCCTGCGCCGAAGCTGACGAAGTTCGAACAGTTGCTTTACCGCGACGACGTGTTCTTCCCGGCCGAAACAGGCGTCGGCGGATTTACACGCTATTACCTCGGTACGAAACCTGCAATCGCCAAAGATTTTGAGGCCGATGATAACGTGTTGAGAGTGTTTCGCGAGTATCTGAACAGGCACAACGTCCGGTACACGGAACCTGACATGGCCGAGGGTCTGGATTGGATCAAACGGAAGATCAAACAAGAAGTGTTTATGTCCAGCTTCGGACAACAGGAGGGGTTCAAAGTGCTGCTCGAAGCCGACCCCCAAGTACAGAAGGCCGTGGAAGCGATTCCTCAGGCGCGAGCGCTATACCAGAACGCCAAGAAGATCGTGGCACAGCGTGCAGGCGGGCCGGTCGAACAGCCGTAACTTGACATCCTCCCCCTCGTGACCGAGGGGGATTCTCTACTCAGGTTGGGCACACCGTGCCGCCTCCCTTCGATGGGTTCCTGCTTCCTCGTGGAGTCCCATGATCGACCACTCCGCGGGCTATTAACTGACGCACGATATCCCGGCTACACCCTTATCGCTGCTGGAGAAATCTCCTGAGTTGATTCTGGCCTGCTACCTCATCGGCATTCCCTGAAGTGCCCCAAGTTGGCCAGACACACCGAAACCCTTCTTGCGTCTTGCGGTTTAGCGCTGAACTGTACCCGCAAGCGGGACACTGCTGGCGGCTGTACGCTTCCGACTGGTACTCCACCAGACCCCCAGCCCAGCTCTGTTTGTACTCCAACTGGCGACCTAGCCATCTGCGACGGTAGAGAGAACGAATCCAGGATTCTTGGCACCGTGTCCACCGAATCCGCAAGTGTATCCGTCGCACAAAACGGCCTTGCTCTCCCGGAGGCGTGTTGTTCTTCCGTTCTTCCACGCCAGCACAGGCGACTGCGACTAGCCTGGAATTCCACGGGGACCCACTCGCCTAAGGATTTGGTCGATTCTGGCCTTTTTTTCACGACACCTTGCTGAAGTTAATTAATTATTTGGTGCGCTTATAATAGTCGTGTATTAGTGTCTCTTGTCATGTCCGCAGAGAGGCTCGTGGCCAGAAGGGACCTTCAAACCGTCAGGAATACTGATAAATAATGGATTTTAGCGAAGAATTGAAATTGTGGTCAGAAATGCCTTGACACCATATCTTGTATGTGACATTCTGTAGATATGGGCATCGGCGCACCTAAAGAAATAAGTACACTCCGCCGCTTCTTCCTCGAGCCCCGTCTGCCGAAGCACCGTCAATACGAGGCCCTGCGCGCTTACTTGGTCGAGGGCCGTCTCGCCAAGGACGTTGCTCGCGCCTTTGGCTACACTCCTAATTCCTTCCACGTCCTCTGTCACCACTTTCGCAGAGAAGCCCACCCCTCCTTTTTTCTCTCTCCGCGGCACGGCCCTCAGTCCCAACCCAAGAAGTCGGCGGCCCGCGACCTGATCGTCAAGCTGCGCAAGCAGAACCACTCCGTCTATGAGATCAGCCAGATTCTGAAGGATCGCCACTCCCCACTGAGTCCGACCGGCGTGCGGGAAGTCCTCAAGGCCGAAGGGTTCGCTCCCCTGCCTCGGCGGCTCGATGAAGAACGGCCCCAGCAACCCCGCCCCACGGTTGAGCCGGTGGCCAATGTCAAACTGTTTTCCCTGGCCCCACGCACCTTCACCACTCGCTGCGGCGGGCTGTTCCTGTTCGTCGCCGACTTGGTGCGTCTGCAGACGCAAAAGTTGACCCAAGCCGCTGGGTTGCCAGGTTCAAAGATGATCCCCGCCGATCATGCTCTGCGATGTTGCCTGGCGCTCAAGCTTTGGTCGATTGAGCGAAAAAGCCATGTGATGGCCTTGATCGCCGATGAAGGACTGGCGCTATTCGCCGGCCTGAATGCCTTCCCCAAGAAGAGCTATCTTTCGGAATACTCCTGCCGAATCGATCCCCGCAAAACGGATCGCTTCCTGACTGCTTGGCACCACCGCATCTTGGGAACCAAACTCCTGACCGGAGAATCCTTCAATTTGGATTTTCATTCCGTACCTTTCTACGGCGAAGACCCTATGGTGGAACGGCACTATGTGTCGGGCCGCAGCCGCAGCCAGCCCAGCATGCTGGTCTTTCTCGCTCAGGATGCCAGCAGTCACGTCTTCTGCTACTCCAATGCAGATCTGCGCAAAGGCGAGGAAGCTGAGGAGATTTTCCAGTTCATTGATTTTTGGAAGCGCGCTCACGGCAAGCTCCCCAGCCATCTGGTTTTCGATTCCAAGCTGACGACCCACGAGGGGCTGGCACGGTTGGATGAGATGAACATCCCGTTCATCACCCTGCGCCGCCGTTCCCCAAAACTTCTGAAGGAAATCGTTCTGCTGCCTCGTTCGGCCTGGCGAACCGTTGAGTTGGAGGTTCCCACTCGCAAGTATCGAACTCCGCGAGTCTTTGAACAGACCATCTCCTTGGCCGGACGCTCACTGCGGCAGCTATTTGTTCTAGACCTCGGGCACGAGGAACCGACCATCCTGCTCACCAATCAACGTCACACTCCCGCCAAGGCGCTGCTGACCCGCTACGCTCAACGCATGCTGATCGAAAATGCGCTCTCCGACGCGGTCCGTTTCTTCCATATTGATGCGCTCTCCTCCGCGGTAGGGATGAAAGTGGATTTCGACATGGCCTTGCTGGTGCTGGCCAGCGGTCTATATCGCCTGATCGCTCAACGCATGCACGGCTACGCCGACGCGCAGGCGCGCCAGATTTTCCGCGACCTCATCGATATGCCTGCAGATGTTACCGTTAGCGAAAAGGAAGTTGAGGTCAGCTTTCACCGCCGCGCACACTTGCCGATCCTTTTGGCGTCCGATCTCATGAGAAAACGTATCGCAGTGCCCTGGTGGGATGGATTATCCTTACGACTGACAACCTACGATGGACGTCAAAACACGCCGCATACTTAGGTCAACTATTATCCGTGGAAATCCGGGCTAGTCCAAGTAGGGCTTGAGTAGACCTAAGGCTCCTACAAGTCTGCTCACCGGCCCTCAGGGTTGGGCTAGAGCTTTCTCATTGCTTTTTCAGATTTCTTCGCCCAATAATTGCGGAATCCACCAATTGTGTCTCTATTTCTCTGCGCTTTACCCTTTCTAACGTCGCTCTTCCGCCACTTATGTTGGAGGCAGTCTAACTGGTCTGAATGCGAGCCGCATTCTAAGTTTTGAGCGTGGCAGCGTTTTCTTGGAATTACAACATGGCAAACCGACGGGATCTGAGGTTTGTGATCAGGAATCCCCGGTCCGAGGCTCAAATGGGGGCGCCCT
>QHYI01000042.1 GCA_003223245.1 Acidobacteriota bacterium | reverse complement strand
GAGATGTTGGCACGGAGGGGGGAGCGACACAGGCGTACTTTAGCGCACTTATCGGATAAAACGGTCAGTCCGCTTCGCTTGGGTGTACACGCAGTGTCCAGATGTGGTCTTTTGTGTGCTCACGGGATATTTGACCATGCACCAAATCTATATCAGTTCTCGGCGCGGATGAGTCGGTAGTTCTGCGAGATGCGCCAAGACTGCGTAGCTCCTGCTAAACAGCGATCGCGTCCATGTGGAATCCACAGCGAAAGGCACCGGTCAAATGGACGGGAAACGCCGCGCGGGATACTCCTGGCCGACAACGGCGGTAGGGTGACGGCCTGTTTCATATCAGAGGTTCATCCCCATGAGTGTGGGTAAAGGTTTCTTCAGGTATCTCCAAGGTACCTGCTAGGCGATTGAAAGCAGCAAATGGAAAAGCTGAACGAGGAACTTCAGCGGCGCGATTCTACGTGACAATGCCAAAAAGACGCCCTAAACTGGCCTGGAACGCGATGGACGCACTAGGGACCACATGACACTCAAGGCGAAAGACCTCTCTCCCGATCAGAAGATGGTTATCGAAAGCTTGCTCGGGCGCTCCATTGCCGAGAACGAGGAGATCAGTATCCGCGCAACGACCTCACCTTCTGTCCCTGAGTGGCTTCAGACCTCTTGGAAAAGCGCGCAAGAGCAGGGACTGGATCAGCTCTCCGTGGAAGAGATTGATGCGGAGATAGCGGCGGCGCGGAAAGCGCGCCGTGGACGTCTGCCCTCGGAGCAATGATTCGGGTCGTCCTCGACGCCAATATTTTGATTTCCGCGTTGCTGCAACCCCAGGGTTTGCCCGCTCGGACCTTTGTGATGGTGCTTGCCGGTGTTGGGTCTGGCTGGCTTATGAAGCCCAGGATCAGATAAGTTAGCTGCTTATGGAAGGGTCCCTGATTTGCTTAATTTCATGGATTGCCCAAGACAAAATGTTGCGCTGTGGCGCCTTAAGCACGGAGCCTTAAATGTCGGCGCGGATCTGCTGCTAATAGGCGTCGTAATAGTCATTCCCACCTCCTTGTGGTTTCTCCTGGCTCATTTTATTTTTCAGAGCTTAGGTTGCCCAGAACGTTAGACGTTGTTTGTTCGTCTATGCGCTAACCGTTCAAATCAAGCCCTGGTACGGGACTTGTCCGGTTTGCCGACATTACCGGGAGTTAGGCTGCCTTCGGCAGAACTATTGGAGGCCAACCCGAATTACAGACAGCGTATAATCGCATTAATTGGAACTCCTCGTCGAAGCGCTTGCGAAAGGAAATCGAGTCATGCCTGAGATCCTCGACTGGCGGCAAAGTCCGCGGCGTCGCCGTCTGTTTTTCTTCACGTTAGCTGTAGTTCTCGCTGTCATTTTCAGCAGCCGGACCGCCTTGTCCTATTACGTCGAGACGCTCTGGTTCGGATCGCTCGGTTACGGAGGGGTGTTCCAGAAAATGCTGACCCTTCAGTGGACCGTATTTCTGGCATTCTTCGCCGCCACATTTCTGATTCTGTACGGTTGGTTTCTAGCGTTGCAGCGGGTCTACGCTCGCGACTTGCCAAGCGGCAACACAATCTTCATCGGGGGACAACCGTTTAGAGTACCAGTTGAGCGCCTCCTGGGGCTCGTCGGGCTCTTCGCTTCGCTCGTCATCGCCCTGATAACCGGGGGCAACATGATGACGGAGTGGCCGACGTTCGCACTGTATTGGTATGCGCCGCGCGCCGCGGGCGGTCTGCTGGATCCGATCTTTGGAAAGCCGGTCAATTTCTATCTATTTACCCTCCCTACCTGGCAGTTCGTCGCGGGCTGGTTGTTGACGCTAGCTGTGATTGCTAGCCTAGTAGCCGCTTTCTTTGTTTTTGTTACTGGCAGCACTCGGATGCTTGCGGGGGCCCGAGACAGATACATCTCCTTGCCGTGGCGCGGGTTTTCCCTTGCGTTTGCATTCTTGCTGCTGACGCTCGCGATGCGCGCCTACATTAGCCGGTTCGAGCAACTACTGGACAATCACACGATTTTTGATGGTGTGACCTACACAGATGCCCATGTCATGCTGGCCGGCATGCTCGTAGTGTGTGCGGCGCTCGTTGTTGGTGCCGCGATTGCCTGCATCAATGTGGTGTCGGTGCCGCGCGTACGCTGGCTGCTCGGAGCAGCGGCCCCAGGAGTAGTCTGTTATCTCGCGGTTCAGATCTTGGGCTGGTACGTAACCAGCTTTGTTGTGAAGCCGAACGAGTTGGTTCGCGAGCGGCCCTACATTGCTTACAATATTGACTTCACGCGGCAAGCCTATGGATTGAACCGCCTCGCACAGCGCGAATTTCCCGCAGAGACCACCGTCGAGGCCGCCGACCCCGCGAACAATCAAGCTACGCTACAAAATATCCGGCTGTGGGACTGGCGCGCACTTCAGGACACGCTGCGCCAGATTCAGGAAATTCGCACCTACTACGACTTTCCCGACATCGACATTGATCGGTACGAGATCAATGGCACCATGCGCGAGGTCATGCTGGCGGCACGCGAGCTGAACCTCGACAAGCTCCCGGAGAGCAGCCGCAACTGGATCAACGAAAAGCTTATCTACACGCACGGCTACGGTATCACCATGAACCCGGTGAATGGGTTCACCTCGGAAGGGCTGCCGACGCTGATTCTGAGCAACATGCCGATTCAAAGCACGGTGCCGAGCATCGTGGTGACCCGCCCGGAGATCTATTTTGGCGAACTGACCAACACCGACGTGTACGTAAAGACGCGGCAACAGGAATTCAACTACCCGCAGGGCCAGACGAACAGCCTGACTTCCTACCAAGGCAGCGGCGGAATCACGATCGGCGGTCTCCTTCGCCGCCTCCTCATCGCATTCGACCGTGGCGACCTCACCAAACTCCCGTTTAGCGACGATGTCAAGGAGCAGAGCCGGTTGCTCATGCGGCGCAACGTGCGTGAACGTGTGGCCGCGCTAGCGCCATTCCTGATTTACGATTCGGATCCGTACATCGTCATCGGTGACGACGGCCGGCTTTCGTGGATTATCGATGCGTTCACCACCTCCGATCGTTATCCGTATTCCACCCATTACACACTCAGCGGTACGCCGATCAATTACATGCGGAACAGCGTCAAGGTGGTCATCGACGCCTACGATGGAACGGCGACCTTCTACGTGTTCGATCCACAGGACCCAATCATCATGGCCTATCGTCAGATTTTTCCGACTCTGTTCAAAGACGCAGCGGTCATGCCGCCAGCGCTGCATAAACATGTGCGCTATCCCGAGTTGTTGCTTAAACTGCAAGCCGCCGCTTATGCCGTTTATCACATGACGGATCCACAAGTGTTCTATAACCGCGAAGACTTATGGACCGTCGCTTCGGAAGTGGGCATGGACGAGTCCGGTCAACAGAGAACCCTAGCCGTGGAGCCGAATTTTGTGCTGATGAAACTGCCCGGGGAAAGCAACGTCGAGTTCGTCGAGATTCTCCCATTCACTCCGGCCAATCGGAACAACCTGATTGGTTGGATTGCTGGCCGCAGCGACGGGGCACAGTACGGCACGTCGATCGTCTACGACTTCCCGAAAACCAAGCTGGTTGACGGCCCTCTGCAGGTCGAAGCGCGCATCGATCAGAACGCCCAGCTATCGGGACAATTGACGTTGTGGAATCAGCAGGGTTCCCACGTCCGACGCGGCACTCTGCTGGTTATTCCATGTGGGCGTGCATTGTTGTATGCGGAGCCAATTTACCTGCAGGCGGAACGAAGCCCCATGCCGGAGTTACGCCTGGTGGTGCTTGCGCTGCAAGACCGGCTCGCCTACGGACCAACCTTCGACTCGGCGATGAGGGCTCTTTTCGGAGGAGAAGCCCCCTCTCTCAGTGCTGCAGCCGCTCCATCGGAACCGGAACGAAACGCACCGCCGTCCACTTCCGCAAACAAGCCTATGTCGGACATACACGCGCTCATTGCGGGGGCAGCAAAAGATCTTGCCGACTACCAGCGACTGACAGCCGAAGGCAAGCTTGGCGAGGCAGGGCAGAAGCTTGAACAGTTGAAGCGCAAGCTCGACGAACTGAACGCCCACCAGAAATGATCCTTTCTCGGCGTCATCGAAGGCAACGTGACCCGCGTAGGTGTCGATGAGCTGCCGAACGCGTCGCCCCAGGACGGCGCGAATAAGGATGTTCGCATCGTCAATGCTCCGTGAGGATCCGGAGTACGGTTTCCTCCCATATCGATTCGGGACTCAATATTGTATGCAGTTCTGAGGCTGGCCGCCTTGTTCGTTTCGCCGCAGTTGCTCTACAACGGGAAACCGTCCATTTGGGTATTAGCGCCATTTTTGTACAAATCAGGAGTTACAGGATTTGTCTAAACGAGCTACACCAACTTTGCTTACTCAACCCTGGCTTGCTTTCAGGATGGTCACGTCGGGGTCGGCGTCTTTCCACAGCGTGAGGAATCTTGCTAGGCCTCTTTCGGTTCTTGTCGCATGTTCACGGGCCAATAGCCTTATTTCAAAATCCCCCTTTCTCTCAACCAATTCCTCAACAGCGCCCCCCATTCTCCGACGAAGGGGTCCTGTAGGTCCAACCCTACCCCATGCGGTGCGTCCGCAAAAATGTGCAGTTCCGCCGGTATGCCCGCGTTGTGCAACGCCAAGTAGAACGCCACGCTATTTTCTGGTGGGACGGTCTTGTCGGTGCTAGTGGTCCATAAAAATGTTGGCGGCGTCTCCTTCGTAACCTGTGTCTCGTTCGACAAGCTTTGCCGCAATTCCAGACTCGCATCCTTTCCGAGCAGGTTCTCCCACGACCCTCGATGTGCATACTTGGCCACAAACGAAATCACGGGGTAGCACAGCACCGCAAAATCCGGGCGCGAACTCACACGATCGATCGGGTCAATCGACTTCACATTCCCTGCGTCGAAACGCGTCTCTGCCGTCGATGCTAAATGTCCTCCCGCAGAAAATCCGAGAATGCCGATCTTATCGGGCAGCACGAGAAACTCCGGAGCACGCGCCCGCACCATTCGAATCGCTCGCTGAGCATCCTCTAACTCCACCGGATGGTGGTACTTCGGCCCCACCCGATAGCGCAATACGAACGCCGCAACCCCCATGGCATTCAGCCAATTCGCCACCTGTCTCCCTTCGTGATTTGTGGCGAGCCACATGTAACTTCCGCCCGGAATTACAATCACCGCCGCCGTTGGCTCCTTCGCGTTGAACGGCTCATAGATTGTCAGTGTCGGCCGGTCCTCTTCTGCATTCCCAAGAGCACCCGGTGCCGCGTCTTCCCACAGCCGGATGGTGCGAGGCTCTGCCGACGAATCCTCATGTCTTGCCTTCGCTGCGTCTTGCCCCCGATTTAACACGACATCTTGCCCAATCACCCTCGTACCACTAAGTTCCATACATATGAACCACAAGCCGACAAACCAAGTCTTTCTCATGTCGGTCCCCCCCCAATGCGACTATCTAGGTCGTTCCATAACGACTTTAGGGCGAGCAGATTATAGACCCTCACGCCTGTGAACCTACTTCTTACCCTAAGGCGCGTTCGCGTTGTCTTCAACGGTTGCGCCAACGAGAACCCGCGCCTAAGGCAATGACTGGTTAAAGCGTCATAATGCCTTTCCTCCAGTCGACGTGCGAAGATACGCAGAAGCGGTCCAAGTAAGTACCGGAACGGCCTTGTCCGGTTCGCGTCCGATGAATGCAAACATTCAGCCTGCTGCTCTAATCAGCGTCACGACTCCCCAGAGTGATTGCGTAACGCTGTTAGAATGAATCCATGAGCAAGAAAGCGATCTCACCTGGCGCGGTACATAGCGTACCAGCAGATTTGCGAAAGGTTCTCATTGCTGACCCGCTAGCACGGGCACAATGGGAGGACATTACGCCACTCGCGCGCAATGAGTGGATCTGCTGGGTTATCTCGGTCAAGAAACCGGAAACCAGAAGGCAGCACATTGAGCGCGTGCGCACGGAACTTAAGGAAGGAATGCGCCGGCCTTGTTGCTGGCCAGGCTGTCCTCACCGCTGAAATAAAGGCGGTGGACCAATGGATTCCGCGGACTTACGGTGCACTTACAACTCGCAGACTCGCAGAGATGCCACAACTATCAGCCTCCAGTCTCAATGCTCAACTCAAGTATCTGGAGAATACGGGCGCGTCTGAGAGCGTAGTCGAACTCGCTAGCTTTTCTGCTCCCTTGCTCCAGGTGACGCTTGTACGCGCAAACCACTGGCAGTAGCGGCGGCGCAAGAAACACGCCCCAAAATGGAATCACGAACGCTAGCACAATCGGCGCCAGAATCGAAGCCCAGATCGGCACTTTGGCTGTCCGCTTCATGATGTACGGCTGGAGCGCCATATATATATATATATATATAGGACCAGCACATACAGCGGATGTCGCCAGTCGCCCCAATGGATCCCCGCCGTAATCATCGGCGCCACTATACCCAGCGCCGGCCCCAAATGCGGCACGAACTGGCTTGGGGCTGGGGAGCCGGGGCCTAAGCTGAATGAACGGGAGCCGAACTCTTGCGAGAGAGAAAAGGACTGCTTTCCGCTAGCCTTGCAGGTTCGGTTTATCCAAGGCTGCGGGAAGAGGGGAAGAACAGCCTTCGGCCTCGATTTCACGGCAAAAAACCGCGGCGGAAGTTCAACGGTATGAAGACAGGCCAGAGACCTGACACATCAGTCTTCTGAGATTAATTGACACAGCCGAAGTGACTTACCACGGCGGGAATGGCTCGTGCTCTTGAGGCTTCAGAAAGCAGCTGTGCGAAAAATTACGAGACCGGAAACCAAGCCTTTTCAATACGTCTGGGATTTTTGACCACACGGTCTCGGATCGGTCTTCGGCTGGCCCTTGGAGAAAGGCGCAGCCTGACGCTTCGCCGCCCGTCGCGCGAGATCGAGTTCGTCCTTCAGCCGGTCGCGCTCCTGCCGCAGTTTCTCTTTTTCCTTCTCGACGAGTTCCTTTTTATGCCGAAGCTTTTCGTTCTCTCGACGCAGCTTCTCATTTTCGTTTTCGAGCTTTTCGATTCGATGACGAGCGGTTACGCTGAGCAGTACCATCCAGCTCGACATAACCCCAAACCAGGGAATTTGCCGAGCCCCCCGCTAATTAATTACCCTCAAGCTAAGCCGGACTCGCCCACCTTTACTACAGGCCTTACAAGTTCCAACCCGACGGCAAACTTATCCGCTCCCAAGTACTCGCAATAAACGACTCTTGCTTCGGTGCGCACGCCACTCGCGGAGCTAACCAGCGCTTGCTCACCCGGACACCAGGCATGTTCGGTTGTCAGACGCATCCCATGAGAACTAAGATTTTGAGATATGGCCTTCTCGGTTGGCTCCGGATGATCCGACCGGCCAAGTGCTACCGATACTTCCTTGCCCACTCGCCCACTCGACCGGTCATCATGTACCACTCTGTCGGGAAACACAGCAGCATTTCTCCCAACTGGCAAAATCGCCGTGAACGACGTGCCCGAGTCTGATGGAGTGACATTTAGATGGCCGCCGAATTGCTTCATTAGCTCCCGCATGCCTGCTATGCTAACCCTCAAGTCGCCAGTCCCTTTCGTGAGGGACTCCAGCAGAGATGGAGATAACCCAAGTCCATCATCGTTTACCTCAAGTGTCAGAAATTCTTGATCGACGAAGAGCCGTACGTTGACACGCGAGCTCCCTGAGCGCCCAAAGATATCCGTAAGGCACTCCTGGGTGATGCGATATAGCGCCCGCTCGGCGGGCTCCAGGAACCTCTTCAGTTCTTTTGGAAAATCGATGTCGACGGAGATTCCCGTCTGCCTGGCGAACCGCTCGAGATACCAACGCAAGCTCGCCAACAAACCTTCTTTATCAAGCAGAGGCGGGTTCAAAAATTGAGAAACGACGGTGATATCCCTGGACAGGGATTCGGCCAATGAAATACTGTCCCGGGCCAACTGTAAGGTATCGTCGCTCGATCCCTCAGTTCGCTTTTGTAATTGGTACAGTTTTGCGAGCAACGATGAAAACCTTGGACTGGTCTTGTCGTTCAACTCAACCGCGATCCTCCCTCGCTCCCGCGCCTGTGCCTCGAGCAACCGCGACGACAATTCCCCCAGAGCTTCTTCTGCTCGCTTACGCCTCGTCACATCACGCGTAACTTTTCCAAAGCCTTGGAGTACCCCCTTTTTGTCTCGCAATGCCGTAATGCTGATGTCTGCCCAGAAGATCGTGCCGTCCTTGCGCACACGCCAACCCTCGTCAGTCACCTGTCCCTGCGATTCCGCGATCTTCAATAACTTTGCGGGGTGGCCACGCTGGACATCCTCAGCCGTATAAAATCGCGACATATGCTGGCCGATGATCTCTTCCTCTTTATATCCTTTGATCCTCTCTGCACCATCATTCCAACTGGCAACATGCCCTTCACGGTCAAGCGCAAAGATGGCGTACTCGCTTGTCCTTTCCACTATCCTGCGGAAGGACAGCCCCATCTCGAGCAACTTCTCATGCTGAGCTTCCTCGAAATCGGTCGAACCTCCGCCCCTCCTCTCCGAGCGTCCCGGCCGTTTTTCCGACGGTTGGTCGCCAGAACTGTTGTCGGGAGAGAAACGTTCCTTGGGGTCAGCCATAGCACACCTCATTGCGCGTCATGGTTCATTCGACCCGCTTGCAAGAAAAGACTCCGAAAAATAAGCGGTGACGAAGCGTAAACGCTGGCATCTCCTCACCCCGGTGCTGGGCGCTCCAAAGGTAGTCGACTACGAGAACTCGCCTCGCTCCAATACACCCCACCCTATCATCCTTTTCTACATGTATTCCCCCCGCAATCGGGGAAAGACCTCATTGCCGGGCAGTAGACTACTTAGCGGAGCAGAAGATCGAAAAAAACGTTTGGCGGCTGATGCTAGCTGGGCGACAAGCGTGGGGAACGATCGCCGCCGAAAACCTCCGCAGACCCTGATCGGGAATGCGCAAAAGTCATAGAAAAGACAACCACTTAGCGTTTAAGCTTCGTGTTGAAGGTGGCAAAGGCTTGCCGCCGCAGCAACCTAAGCATAGGAGCATGGGCTAGAGAGGTTAGGGTCTCAAGAGCCAGATTGGCGATTTGCCAACAACCTTGAGCTTCCGATAACGCGGCGAACGTCTTAGTTACCGATGACCCCGATTACGCCGCTCGGCCTTGGGCTGGCGGCGATGGTCCGCCTTGTTGTTCATCGGCGCGAAGCTCAACACCACACACTCGGCACTTCGGTTTCTGTTTCTGCTTCCAGTCCGGGATGATGTAGTGCTTGCGGCACTGCGGACACCCATAGCGCTTTGTGAGGTGCCAATCTTTTTCGGCTTCCATGAGGCACGCCCTTTCGGACGGCTGACGGGGATGCTGTGGCCCCTGTCAACGCTGTAGGTAAAGTCTTACGCAAAAAAATCATGTTCGCTGACAGACGGCCAATCACCGCCGCTGTAAATGGGAGCGGCGGTGCAGATCATCCTTGTCACGGATTTGGCCCAAATGGAAACTATGTTGCAGATCGTGCTTTTTCGGGGTTGGCTTAACCTGAAATTTCCTGGTGTCGCCCGGCCGCTTTATGTCGAAAAGAAAGAGCGAGGGGCAATTCGTGAGCCATCCGAGCGCGATTACGCCCGCCATTGCGCGGCGCGGTGGAACCTCGCGTTAGAGCCGATTTGCCGCAAGGAAGCGTTACGGGAACTGGAGTAGCGGGCCGAGCACAGGCAACCAACGTAGTTGTCACCAAGCATGAGAGAAATTGTTTTGCGGTTCGTCGCTGAGTAACAGTGGGAGCATACACACCGTTGCGCATGCGATGATTCAGCGATGGCGGGCAGTGAAAAATCCAAAAAAGAAACAACCCCCACTGCCCGCCTTTTCCACCTGTGGTTCGCCAGAACTCCAGCCGGCCGTGAAATCAATAACATACCTGCTGCCCTCCCATCGCCATTCTGTTATAAATCCAGACCATGTTTCGCTTCGTCGCGCTCTGCTTGGGAATGCTGGTCCGCTTCTTTCGTGAGCGGCGAACT
>QHYI01000012.1 GCA_003223245.1 Acidobacteriota bacterium | reverse complement strand
TCTACAACAGCGATCCGGAGTTTGTTCGGAGCGTCCTGCGCGCTTATCACCGCCCTGACAATCCTTTGTTCGTTCCCGAGATCGCCAAGACCGACGGATTCGCTAAGTATTTGTTTGCGGCCTTAGGAGAGGGTGCGTTGGGTTTCGCGCCGTTCGGTGTCGATCCTCATGGCTGGAATATATTGGGCGGCTCACCCCCTACGGCTCATGCCCGAAACTTCGCCCACCTCGGGCCCATGAGCAAGGAGATAGCGCGGCTAAACTTTGAAGGGAAGTTGAAAACGGCGGTTGAAGAAACCGGCCAGCCGCAACAGGAGCTCGACTTTGGTACTTGGCAGGTCACGATCGCATACGGATATCCGCAACGTGATGGCCGCCGCGCCCCGGGAACAAGTGACGCACACGGAGCCGCTCTGATCGCGCAGCTCGGGCCCGACGAGTTCCTGGTTACCGGTGTAGACGCCAGCGTCAACTTTCATCTTCCCGACCGATTGCCAGCAATGCGCATGCAGATTCTCGCGGCCCAGGAAGGTGCATTTGAGAACGGGGCCTGGAAAGCGGTGCGCCTTTGGAACGGGGATGAAACCGATCGAGGGCTGCAATTCCATGAAGACGACCCGACAGTCGTGCGAGTGCGGCTTGGAAAGTTCTGATCGGGATGCGGCAACTGCACAATCGTTAGAGGAAATGCAGGTTAAGCGCTTTACAAAATTCCTTCCAAAACGTACAGTGGCCCTTCGCAACCAAGCTTAATCCGACTTCTCATCTCTCTTACGCGAGGATTGCATTTCCATGAGCGCTCTACAAAGAATGTCTCACCTGTTGTTTACCGTGCTTGCCGCATTCCTGTCCCTGGCTCTGGTTTCTACTGCCTTCGCCCAGGCCAGCTACGACCTCCGCTCCCCGGATAACCGCATCGAAGTCCGAATCCGCACCGCCCCCACTCTGCGATATGACGTTCTCCTAAAGGGCCGCCCCCTGCTTCAGGATTCCACTCTTTCTCTCGCTGTCGATCACAAGACCCTTGGCACTAGCCCCAAAGTCCTCTCTGCCAAGAAACGCCCATACGACCAGACCATCGAGCCTCCGGTCCGCCAAAAATTTGCCAAGATTCGCGAGCACTACAATGAATTGCGCCTCGAAATGGACGGCAACTACGCCGTTACCTTCCGCGCCTTCAATGAAGGCGCAGCCTATCGCTTCGAAACTACCCTTCCACAGCCCCAGGTGAAAATCTACGGCGAAGAAGTGAACCTCCATTTCACCAGCGATACCACTGTCTTCTATCCGCAGGAAGACAGTATGTTCTCCCACAATGAACGCAGATATGTTCCGCAACATCTCAGCCAGATTGCACCCGAGTTCATCGCTACCATGCCCGCGGTCCTCGACGCCGGCGAAGGCGCCAAACTCGCCGTCGCAGAATCCGATGTCGAGGACTATCCCGGAATGTGGCTGCACGGCACCGCCGGGCCTGGCCTCGTCGGCTTTTTCTCCGGTTATCCGCTGAAAGAAAAGTTGGAGAGAGACAGAGATTTCCGGGTCGTGGAAGCCGCTGACTTCATCGCCGTAACATCCGGCACACGCACGTTTCCCTGGCGCCTGTTTGGCATCGTCGATCGCGATGCCGACCTCTTAACAAACCAACTCGTCTGGCTTTTGGCCAAGCCTTCGCAATTGCAGGACACTTCCTGGATCAAACCCGGCAAGGTCGCTTGGGATTGGTGGAATTTCAACAATGTCTACGACGTCGACTTCAAAGCAGGAGTGAACACGCAAACTTACAAGTACTACATCGATTTTGCCGCCAAGTACGGCCTCCAGTACGTCATTCTCGACGAAGGCTGGTACAAGCTTGGAAATGTTCTGGAAGTCGTTCCCGAAATCAACATGGAAGAGCTCACCGCCTACGCCAAGGAGAAAAACGTCGGGATCATTCTCTGGGTCATCTGGAAGTCGCTCGACGATCAGCTCATTCCCGCGCTCGACCTCTATGCCAAATGGGGCGTCAAGGGCATCAAGGTGGATTTCATGCAGCGCGACGATCAGAAGCTCATCAATTTCTATTACAAAGTCTGCAGCGAAGCCGCCAAGCGCAAAATGCTCGTCGATTTCCATGGCGGCCAGAAGCAGGTCACAATGACTCGCACGTGGCCCAACATGATTAGCGGCGAAGGCGTTCGTGGCATGGAATGGAGCAAGTGGAGCGCCGAATCCGAACCCAAGCACAACGTTACTTTGCCCTTCA
Source organism: Acidobacteriota bacterium (assembly GCA_003223245.1). Lineage (GTDB taxonomy): Bacteria > Acidobacteriota > Terriglobia > Acidiferrales > UBA7541 > Acidiferrum. The sequence goes on along the minus strand of QHYI01000012.1, from coordinate 1,119 downwards.
CACGGATGTTCCTGGGCCCCATGGACTACACGCCCGGTGCCATGCGCAATGCCACGCGGACCACTTTTGCCCCCATCTTCCAGCAGCCCATGGCTTTGGGGACGCGCTGTCACCAATTGGCCATGTACGTGGTCTACGAGTCACCGCTGCAGATGCTCTCGGACAGTCCCTCGAACTATTTGCGCGAGCCGGAAACCATGGAGTTTCTCGGGCCCGTTCCCTCCGTGTGGGATGACACCAGGGCGCTCGATGGCCGCATCTCCGAATACGTTTTGGTCGCGAGAAGGGGCGGGAACGACTGGTATGTAGGCGCGATGAGTGATTGGATGGCACGCGAGTTGGAAGTCGATTTTTCCTTCCTGGCGGACGGCAATTTCACGATGGATGCTTACCAGGATGGCGTAAACGCCGAACGCATGGCTGGTGACTACAAAAAGATAGAAATGCAAGTCAACAGGGACACCAAGTTGAAGATAAAATTGGCTCCCGGTGGCGGCTGGGCAGCGCACCTCCACCCATAAGAATTCGCGGATCGGTCTCATAGAACCTTGCGTGATTGGTCCGTGGGGCGAGGGGGCAGTTCAGGACCCCTCAAAAAATCTAAGTGATTGTGGCGCCGCGCCTTGGCTTAGACCTTTCCTCGTTCGCAACGAGGCGTTCCCAGGCCTGGGAATGCCAGTTTGAGTAACGGGTACAAGAATGTGGTGCATAATTTGGTGCCATGTTTGGGCGCGGCGTGTTTCGGCGGCGCCGTTAGAGTCGAGTGGCATGCGCCAAAGTAGGCACTGCTCGCGATGTACCGTTTGTACCAATTGGCAGGAGCGTGGGGTTGCAACGCCTTGAGGGCCCAAGCCTTGGCTGATTAGTATGTCCTTTCGACTCCCACACGCTTCCGCCATATCTATCAGGCAGTCGATGGTTATGTCGGGTGCAGCGATGCTAGTTGGCATGCTAATGGGTGGAAGTCCCGTCCGTGGAGCTTACCCAGTTGCCACGGTAGTCATGACAACGCTGGCCTTCGACTACGTCGGACACATATCCGGCGACGGAGCGGGTGACCAATCCGTCGAAAGGCGGAAGTAAAAGTCCTCGTCGGCTGGGGGAAACCCCGGTCAGCTC
>QHYI01000105.1 GCA_003223245.1 Acidobacteriota bacterium | reverse complement strand
CGCCAGGAGTTTGCGAATCTTGGTGAGCCGCAATCCCTCCACCAGCCAGTGCTGAATAGCCTCCCGTTGCTCGCCACAGCGGGTCCAGTCCTCGCCGTGGGGACGCCCGCCGCTCGGCTGCAGCGTCAGCAATACGTCACGCACCTGTTCGTCGCTGAGCGTCTCCATCGGAGCTCGTAGCTCGGCCGCTTCTGCCGCTCTCAGATAGCGACGAACCGTCTTCGGATCCAAGACCAGCTGCGCGGCAATCCGTTTCTTCGGCACCTGCTCCTGCCAGAGCCGAAGGACTTCCCTGAATTCAATCATCGTGACCTCGCGATACATCTACGCCTCCTGCTTGGCCCCGGGCCAAGGCAGCAGACGTTTACCGCACGGTCAGATGAGGGGGGAAAGGTTTTGAAAAACCTCACTCCGAAGGGGGAAAGGTTTCGAAAAAGTCCTCAGGAAGGGTCCCTACGTTTCGAAAACCGACAGAGAGAAAAATGCGGTTTCCACATCCCGAACAGCTACGCGAGGACGTGAAATACCGCCGCAAATGGTGCGAAAGGATTGGCCTTGGTTTCGTTCTACCCACCAATGTGTCACAACTTTCGCGACCAAAATCCGCTGCAGTCGCTTCAAGGAAAGCAACATGAAGTTGTTGAATTTGAGGGGATAAAATGGTCGACCCTAGCAGACGATTTTCGAACTTTTCTGCACCAAACCTCCTGATTTCGGCTGGGCCGGACGTACAGGTAGCAGCACCACGCTGAGTTCCAATGCTTGGGGCATTTACCGCCGCTCCCCCATAACGTGGGCCGATCCCCACGAGCTTATTTTCACGATCATCGTAAAATAGTCTGTACCATTTTACGATGTATGTGATAATGGTCCACATGCAGGAGCGACACCGCCTGTATACTGAGATCCTGGCCGACCATCTGCGCAGGCATCGCCAGATCGCGTTGGTCTCCGGACCGCGACAGGTAGGCAAGACTACGACATGCCGGTCCATCAGCGATGCTTATCTCAACTGGGACAACGCTGATGATCGCAGGAAGCTGCTGCGCGGTCCAGCCGCACTGGCCGAAGCTCTGCAGCTGGACCGCCTTGGAGCGCAGATTCCCGTCGCCGTGCTGGACGAATTGCACAAGTACAGCAAATGGAAGACTCTGCTGAAGGGCTTTTTCGACACCTACGGCGAGCGCGTCCGTCTGATCGTTACCGGGAGCTCCCGGCTCGACGTTTTCCGTCGCGGCGGTGACAGCTTGATGGGGCGCTATTTGCTCTACCGCATGCATCCGTGGAGCGTCGGCGAAAGCATGCGTACACAGCTGCCCGAAAAGGAAATTCGACCGCCTGCGGAGATCGCCTCCGCTGACTGGGACGCGCTGTGGGAGCACGGCGGGTTCCCTGAACCGTTTCTCCGCCGCGACAGCCGGTTCACGCGCCGCTGGCGCTCCTTGCGCCAGGAGCAGTTATCACGCGAAGACCTGCGCGAGGTCGCGCATGTAAACGATCTGGGAACGATGGAAACGCTGATGCAATTGCTGGCTGAACGGAGCGCACAGCAATTGGTCTACTCCAGCCTAGGGCGAGAAATTCAAGTCTCGGTGGACACAATCAAGCGGTGGGTCGATCTGCTGGCCCGTCTGCACTACGGATTCATGGTTCGACCATGGTTTACCAATGTCGCAAAAGCCCTGCGCAAGGAACCCAAATGGTTTCAGCGGGATTGGAGCGGACTGGCCGACGACGGCGCGCGGGCGGAGACCATGGTCGCCTGCCATCTGCTCAAGGCCGTAGAAGGGTGGACGGACCTGGGATTTGGCGATTTCGAGTTGCGTTACCTGCGCGACAAACAAAAGCGGGAGGTGGACTTCCTGGTGGTTCGTGACCGCAAGCCCTGGTTCCTGGTGGAAGTCAAGATTAAAGAAACCAGCCTTTCGCCCTCGCTCGCCTACTTTCAGGGACAAACGAAGGCGGCGCACGCTTTCCAGGTGGTGATGAACCTGGCGTATCAGGAAGCCGATTGCTTTCGCGTCCCGCGCCCGGTTGCCGTTCCGGCCAGAACTCTGTTCAGCCAGCTCCTTTAACAGTAATCGATTACCGCGTTCCCAAACTCCCGCTACACGCATCGTGTGTGGTGAAGTCGTATAGTTGGCCCTTATCGCAAGTTAGAGGGGCGCGGAGTTCAAAAGCGAAATATGGTGCACTCGTAAGCCACTGAGCAGGAACGGCGAAAAAGTTGGTCGGGGCGCCCGGATTTGAACCGGGGACCTCCTGCGCCCAAGGCAGTTGCAAAAAATCTATCTTGTTGGTCCGTCTAGCTTTGTTCTACGTCATGGTACACGGTTTTGGACCCAATTCGTCAGCATTTGGGCCCAAGTTGGACCCAACTTTTGGGGTGAACCCTGTGAGGTGGCACGAAAATGTGGACGCGGATTTTAGATTTAGACGACGCTATCCCGTTGTCCTCGGTTGGCAGAGTGTTTCGAGATTGGCGAGACTATCGCTTCCGCCCTTAGCGAAAGGAAATCTATGGTGGACCTCGAGGCGGACTCCAACCCCGCTGGCACCGCACCGCACGCAGGCAAAATGATCCCGCTTCAGAACGAAAAATCTCTTCCGCAGGGACAATGCTTCTCGCTTGCGAGGTTGAGTCTCCGGCGCTGACTCATCTAGCTTGGACACCGACTCCTCTGTGACGGACGCGGCGGCTTTGACTAGGGCTTTGCGCCAAGACCCGAAGCGCCGATTTATCGTGTCATTTGAAAGAGGAAATCCATATTTCCTGAGGTCGTCCTGTTGAGGCGACCGGCCTTCTTTCTCCAGCACCTTCTCCCACAGTTCGATCAGTATGCTGATTAGCTCCTCATCGGTCGCCTTCATGAAACGAGTGCTTTTGAGGCCTGCGAGCTGCAGCGCCCGGCGCAACGAGCCGAAATGTCTCACGATCGCAGAATGACTCACGCGTCCAACGCGCTTGACATCCTTCTTTGTGACGGTGTCTGATCCAGTGGCCTTCGCAATTCGCTGCAATTCGGCCAAAAGAGAGGCATCGTCGTAATCGGTCAAGAAATCTATTTCGAAGTGCGGCATACTCAGGTCCTAGGAATTCTGCTCCTATTCCTGCCACTTATACCAATGCCACTTCGCGGTCGAAGTTTGGCTTCTTTTCGGCGTGGAGCTTTAGAGCCACGCCACAGGCCGTAGCGATTCGCTCCAGCATGGTGAGCGAGTGGCCGGTGTATTCTGCATCCTCAAGACGGGCAATGACGGACTGTGTGGTGCCAACTTTCTTGGCAAGCTCTGCCTGAGTCAGACCCGCATCCTCTCGCATCTCGCGGACCAGGAGAGCCAGGTCAATCTGATGCAGGGTGCGCGCGAAGGTCTTGCGGTAGGTTGCGCTCTTTCGCGCGCGCCGCTCCACAATCTCACTGTGTCTGTCGCGCTTGACGGCTTGTCTCATAGTCCCAACTCCTTGAGAATCGCTTCTCTTTCCTTTTGCGATCCCGTGTAACGGTTCCTGTACTTCATCCAGAGCTTTCTTAGCTGCTCTGCCCTCATAATTTCGCCCGGTGGAGTCTCTTGCGTCTTCTTCTGGAATGCCGACGTAATCACGATCAACATCCCCGGCTGGTAGAAAAATAGAACTCGAAAAATCCGGTCGAATTGTTTGACCCTTAGCTCGAATAGTCATCCGTGAGCTTCTTGACGAATTTCCCCTGCATCCGGTTCCCATAGGCGCGCAGGCGCTCGATAAAGGCGTCTATCCGGGCGGCGGCTTTGTCATCCAGCGAATCCACGAACTCGCGAGCGGGCATCCGCCTGTTGGGCAACTCCGCATACTCAATCGTGAATTCACCGTGCACGCGCCTTAGATTATCGCAGTATTGCGATAGAGCCGTCAACCGAGACAGCGCTCAAACGGTGAGTCAACGCTGATTCTTATCGAAGCAAGTTCCGGCTTCGACGCAGACAGCATCAACAAGAGTGAATTGAAAAATCAGGAGTTAGTGGTCGGGGCGTCGAGATTTGAACTCGAGACCTCCTGCGCCCAAGGCAGGCGCGCTACCAGGCTGCGCTACGCCCCGACATGAAGTGCCCTATTGATTCTAAAGCACTTCCCAACTTTGCTGCTACTCCGATTCCTTGCAGTGGCATCGAGTCGATACGTCTGTAACACCTACGATGAAGCCCTTCTATGCAATTGTGATCGGAGCGGGAATCTACGGCGCTTACCTCGCCGAGGAAATCTACCGAAGAGGCAACGGCAACCTGCGCGTCCTTGTCCTGGACGCCGGAAGCTTTCTTGTCTCAGAACAGGTCCAGAATCTGAGCCGGACCGGCCTGAATGTACCAGGCCCGACGACCATCATCTACGGTCGCCAGGAGTACGTGTATTTGATTGCAAAGCGATTCTGCGTGAATTGGGTAGGGTTGGCAGCTGCAAGACTGGCGAATTGCTGGCCGACGGTGTAGATCAAAAACAAATCGCTGTCCGGGCGATAGTTCCAACGGAGGCGAATGTTGGCACTTGCCGCTTGGGTGTTCGACGTGTTCATCTGCAGAATCGTCGACAGAGTGAGGAAACGAGAGAAAGCATAGTTCGTCTGGAAGCTGCCAAACACGACTGAGAAATCTCCTCCAGTCACTGGCAAGCGAAACCGATCCCACTGCTGAGAGAAATCGAACGATAGTCTCTCGTTGGGACGATATGAGGCTCGAACGCGGGCCTCGTTCAAATGGCCGTTGTAGTAGGTTCCAAACCGCTCAAAGAAGCGCAGGACCCAGCGGCGATCTTGAGCCGTGCCATACGTCAGTTGGTGTCTCGTCCAGTGATAGAGACCATTGGGAATAACGATGTTTTTGTAAATATTGAACGGCGTGAGGATTCGCTGGGTGAACACATCCACGATGTCGTCATCGGTATAGGCACCATTGTGGAATTCGGCGCGGAACGTACTTTGCCATTCTTGGGTCTGCAGGACGCCATGAGTATCAGGGGCACGAAAAACGAAGCCCTCGAAATTAAGTTCCCGGACGCCACGTACCTTCGGCCGCGGCTTAAAAGTTAGATCAGCATAGTCACAGACGCAGTCGGTACGTTCGAGAAATCCAACTTCCGGGTTGAAATTTGGACCGATCTTGCGACGTTCGGCTGAGAATTCGACCCAGCTATTTTTGTAGTTTAAGCCAGCACCTAGATTGGTTTGACCGCCGGAAACAAGGGGCGAGCGTGTTTGGGCGGCGTAGCCCGTTAACACAAGGTTTTTCATCACCACGATCCGCGTGTCGACTCCTCCGCTCTGGTTGAACGGTGGAGCGGTGTTTCCCGCACGCTTGTCGATGCCCATGAATCCTACGTAGGATCCCCCCGGCAGCGAACGCTTCAATCGGAACACAGCATAATTTGCGTAAGGATTGAGGCCACTTGACCGGGTAGTAGCTTCCATGATGCCCACATCAAAACCGGCAAGGGACCCCGTAATCTTGCCTCCTCCATTCATTGGGACTTGCTGGCCCGTAACGGGATCGATGCCAATCTGGCGGCTGAAAAACAGCAAGTCGCCGGACCCTCCCATAACGAAGTTGAAGATTCCCGCATTCTCGAGGAAGAACTGGCGCTTTTCTGGAAAGAAGAGCTTGTAGGGCGTCAAGTTGAACTGCTGCGTATCTACGTCCGCGTCCGCAAAATCGGTGTTCCCAGTTAAATTGGCTACCAGATTGGAGCGGAGTCCGAGTTTGACATCGACGCCTCCTGTGTAAAGTGCCTCTGTACCGGGAGCGAGCCCCGCTGAGGTCGCGGCTGGCGGCAGATGACTGAAGGCAGTCAGCCCGTAAGGTTTCACGATGAACAAACGGCCACTGCCAATTTCAGAGACTCCATGCAACTCGCCGGCCTGGCTGATTTTGTTCGCGCCAAAAGATCTGCGCCACGCGGACCATAGGTCTTGTTCGTTCTTTCGACGAGTGAATCGCTTGAAGTTGATACCCCAGACGACTTGATTGGTCTGCATGAAGTTCAACGTCGAAAAAGGAATGGCAACGGTGGCGGTCCAGCCCTGCGAAGTGATGCGCGCCTCGGAAATCCATACGCCGTCCCAACCTGAGTCTCCATCGCTGCCGTCCTCTTGCGGAGACTGTTCGTCAGTAATCAAAGCGTCGCGCTGTGTGCCGAGCGGATTGAACTGAAATACGTAGGCGTTGCGGTGGTTGTGGGATGAATCAATCACAATTTCAAAATAATCATCGAGTTCTTGGCTCACATCTCGGCGTAATTGCGTGGCGACAACTTTCCCCGGTTCGGAATCGCGGCAGGAGATTCCGAAGTAGATCTCGCCTTTCGTATAGAGGACGCGTACTTCGGTGCGTTCCGTGGGTGGCTGTCCTTCGTAAGGTTCTCGCTGTGCGAAGTTAGTGATTGGCTCAGCAAGTCTCCACAGCGGGTCATCGATCGTGCCGTCCATTCTTGGCGAATGATCTACTCGCACCGCATTCGCGATGCGAAGTGCCTGCGGGGTCACGGGCGTCTGAGATTGACCCGAAAGAGTCCCTGCCGACAATAAGCTGAGCAGCAATAAACGCGAAGTGCCATACGCCAATCGCATTGGGCTGGGCGGCGGCTTCAACTATCGGCTCGCTTCGAAAACCTGAATCATCGCTGGCGAGGAGCCTTGCCGCCTGGCCGCGAGGTATAGCCGGCCAAGGTCGGGCGAGAAGAAGCTCGTGCGCGCCCCTTTCACGGTGGCGATTCGAGACCCCTCTTTGTAGTGGTCGGCGTCTTGTTGCTCAAAAACGGAAATCGCACCTTCTCCTCCTGAAGCGTAAATGCGTTTGCGTGATTGATCGTAGAAAACGTCGTCGCAATCGCCTACGGCCGAGAGGGTTTGAACGATTTTTCCGCTGCCCGTGTCTATTACTAGCAGTCGCGCCGGATAGCGAGTCACCACGAACAACCGGTGATCTGCTTCGTCCAGCGCCATCGCATAGTTGGCTAGCGACGTCCCCGTACCCCAAGTTGTGACAATCGAGTGCGCGTCCCGGTCCACGACGGCAATTTTTCGGGATTTCGGCAGGTTCACGTAAATTCGCGGAGTATTCTTTTCGAGCTGGAACGATTCAGGATGCGCGTCCAGCTTGGTTTCCGCGATCTTGTTTCCGTCTGTGTCTAGCTCTGCGAGGGCACCGTCCCCATAGCCGACATACACACGCTGATGATTGGAGTCGAATCGAAGGTTATCCGCATCGTCGCCATACTCGATGGTTTTGAGGAGCTTCAGCGAAGTGCCATCAAACATTTTCACTGTGCCGTCCTTGGAACTCGCCACAAATAAGCGGTCATTGTTTGCGACGAAGAGGACCCCCTGTGGCTCTTTAAGACCAGGGATCGTATTCGCGCGTTTACCTGCCTTCAGATCGATGACCTCAACCGTATTGTTGCCAAGCGCAGAAACAAACAACCTCTGCCCCTTAACGTCAATCGACATGTGGTCGATGCGTCCTTGCACGTCCGGCAGTTGGATCGCCTTTTCCAGTTTCAGCGGTTCATTTGCTTGAGCTTTTACGAGCGCTGCGAACAGGAACGGTAAGATTACAAAGAGCATTTTTCTCTTCATGGCTTGCTCCGATCTGACGTAATAGCTTCGTATACGATCATGCGTGCAACGGGCCGGCCATTTTCCTGTTGCTCGGGCGCATAAACACGATGTGTTGTTGAATCAGCCGCAAGACTGTGCACCATCTGCTGCACCGGAAAGTCTTCAAGCTTTCGATAGTGTTCTGCGTGTTGCGCCTGAAAGACTGAGATGAATCCGCTCGAAAAAGCCACATAGATTCGCCCGTTTCGCTCGGGAATTCTATAGTTTTGACGATCTCATCTTTGTCGACGTCCACGACCGCCACTGCCTTCCCCAAAGTATCTGAGACATAAACCTTGTGAAAAGGAGCGGCCTACGTGCTCCCGTTAGGCTTGGCTGCGGTTGCCAAGCGCTTGACTACTGCCATCGAATGCAGATCGACAATACCGATCTTCTCTTCGCCCCAAGAGGCGTTCGTACGGTGCTCATCGCCGTGTCCGAAAGTGCGACCCGCGAATGATCATGTCCAGCCATTAATCTGCCTCTTCCGGTGGCTGGATCGCTACGAACTCCCGGTACAGCGCAAGGTCGTAAGCGATTTTGAGCGTCCCGGCAATGAAGAACGGAAGATCAATGAGCGCAGGACGAGAGAACAGGAAGCCAGCAAAAATCGGGCTGATCGCGGCTCCTGCTGTCCTTGCTACTCCTGTGATTCCACCGGCCGCCGAGCGTTCTTCAGGCCGTACTACGGCCATCGTATAGGACTGTCTCGTCGGCACGTCCATCTGGCTGATGCTGAATCGGACGAGCAGCACCAGCACCGCGAGACTGAGGTTCGGCATAAGCGGCACAAGGATGAGCAAAACATTCGACGGCAAATGCGTCACCACCATCGTCCACACCAGCCCGATACGTGTGGCCAAGCGCGATGCGAGCAGAGCGGAGATTCCCGCCAGGACATTAGCCCAGAAGAAAATGAGGCCGAGCTTCAGCGGAGCAACCCCGAATCGCAGGTAGAACCAATATGCGGCAAAGCTTTGCACTACAAAACCGCCACCGAAGGCGTCGAGGGCGAACAGGCTCGATAACTTCAAGACTATCGAGCGGGAACGACCAACACCGAGAAAATCTCTTGCGGACACTCCACTGGCTGGCGTCGCGGACATATCGGCTTCAGCGGAGGACGACAAGCGTGTGAATAAGAACGCGAGCGCCACTCCAAGGGCGGCGTAGAGAAGGACTACTACACGGTAGCTGTCGGAAGTAGAGAGGGATGCCTTCTGCACAATCCCCGCAGCTGCGCCGCCGCAGAAGGCGCCGAGAGCCGTTGCAAGCGAACCTGCCAGCGTATACCAGGCGAATACTTCCGTGCGGCTGCGGGCAGGAATCACATGGGACAGCGCGGCTTGTTCGATCGAAAGGAACGGCCCGACTTCATGACCGCTCGGACTGATAACGCCGATGGTTCCCGCGACGATTAGGAAGAGAAGATTCTTTGTTGATGCGAACGCGACGCCAGCGCCAGCCATGAGAATGGCTCCCACGATCAGCATGCGCCGCCGTCCAATTCGGTCGGCTTGCGTCGTGAGCAGAAGAGAAATCGCCATGTCGCCAGCGAGCGTGAGCGTCAGAAGCACTCCCACCTGGGCTTCGCTTAGGCCAAGACTGACCAGATAGAAGACCAGGATGACGGACAGCGCGCCGTACGCGAAGAGCCGCGTAAACCGGGAAACGAATAGGAGTACCCCATCCCTCGGCAACGTGCGGAGCGAAGCCGGTATGAGATCCCTTATCGACATGGACCTCGCCAACGGGAGCCTTCTTTCTCGCCTCTCAAGTCGCGCAGAGCAATTAGCGATCTCCAACTGCCTCGTACACCACCATCCGGGCGACCGGTTTGCCATCCTCTTCCTGCTCCGGCGTGTAGACACGGTGAGTCTTCAAATCCACTGCGAGGCTGTGTACCGCGTGCTGGACTCGAAAGTCTTCGAGCTTGCGGTAGTGATCGGCGTCGTCCTCATGAAAAACGGAGATGGCACCGCTGTAGCACGCGACGTACATGCGCTGAAGCCCGGGGTCGAACTTGATGACATCCGGCCCGCCCGCGAGTGGCAAAAACGCGATGGGAGCGTTTTTGTCTAAATCGAAAACGGTCATTAGCTCGTTTCCTTCACAGGAAAGGAATGCGCGGTGGTGCTCCGGGTCAAGCGCCATGCCGTGATTTCCCCTGCATTTCCCGGCCGGGTACCGGCCTACAACTTCGTCGGTCGCGGGATCAATGACCGCAAAAATGTTCTGGTCCTGGAGGTTCACGTAGACCTTCCGCGTCACGGGATCGTATTGCGGCATCCCCGTTTCGCTGTCAAAACGCAGAGTCTTCACGATCTCGTCTTTGTTTACATCGACGATACCTTCCGCTTTCCCTCGCTCATCCGAAACGTACAGTTTGTGAAAGGCAGCAGCGTAAGCGCTCCCGTCCGGCTTCGATTCTGTTTTCAGTTTCTTGATGACCTTCATCTGCTTCAGGTCCACCACGCCAATTGTGTTGTCATGGGCGTTCGAGGTATAGAACTTCTTGAGTTCCGGAACGTACTCGACGCCTTCAGCGCCCGGCGTGTCGGCAACCGTGGCCACGACTTTGTTGGTCGTCAGGTCGATTACATAAGTCTGATCGGCGGCGAGATGCGCGGAAATCAAATAGCGGTCGTCCTCATCAATCGTCAGATAGTCGAATCGTTTTCCGCGCGGACCTGGCAGATCGAACTCCGCCACCTTCTTGAGTGTCGGAGCGTTCGTTTGTGACGGCGATCCGGGGACCGCCGTCACAGTCAGAAGCATGCAGAAGAAGAGCCGCCGCGGTATTCGAACGGAGCTCATCACTTCACCGAGATCTTGCTTAATGCTGCTTTAATGCCGACACCTACCGATTCGGGCGTGCCCACGGACCAGAAGTGCATGAAGAACAGTCTCGGTTCTTCGGTCAACATATGGCTGTGTAGCGCTGTCACCGAAATGTGGTGGTCGTGAAGCTCTGAGATAACAGGATTGACCTCTTCGGCGGTCAGCACGAAATCCCCAGTGGTCGCGACCTTGCCGGATTCCGCTTCCTGAAAATTGATACTTTCCGCCACGCCAGCTGCCGGGGGAATTGTCGTTCCCGCCATCGTAACAGCCGCGCTGCGCGCCACGCCGTACGACAGCACTCCACCCTTGTACGTGCCCTTTCGACCGACAGCGTCCTCGACGCCTTTCACCCACGCTGGCGGGGCCGCTTCTTCGGTTGCAGCAGCAGGCTTTCCCAGCGGTGTCTTAGAAACAGCCAAGGCCGAACGCAACGAAGCTGCCAACTGCGCGGCAGGGCCATGTCCCATGTAGTGCATGTACATAACTCTCGGGCTTTCCTCGAGAAGATGGTTGTGCACGGCAGTGATCTCAAAGCCAGACGAACGGAGTTTTGCCATGACTGGATTCAATTCATCCTGAAGCAATACCAAGTCGCCCATCACCATCGCGTTGTCATCGGTTCCGAGAAACGCCGCCCACGAACCGAGTGCGAGTCCGGGCTTAATCGCTACTCCGTGAACCGAAACCTGCAGGTCGGTCCTCGGGAAACCCACTTTGTAAACGTCTCCCGTTTTCTGTCCTGACCTCCCCAGTGCTTGGTCGATTGGCGCGGCAGTCACTCCTTGGCCGCGAACTACAACCGGGAGCAAAAACACACAGATCATCACGAAAAAACGCATTCTGCCAATCATCATCCTCTCCTTATTCAAGACAAAGTTTCCGTGCATACACTCAAGCTGGAATTCATTTCGGTGGACCAGCGGAATCTGGGGCGGCTGGCTTCGTTGTCACCCGAGTTCCCGGCCGCAGTTCGTCGGTGCCCCGCACCGCTACTTCGTCGCCCTCGTGTAGACCGCCAAATACCTCGATAGACTTGCCGTCCAGTTCGCCAGTTTGGACGTTCACCCACTCGGTGTTTCCCGCTCGAATGCGGATCACGAACGTAGCCTCTGTGGTTCTGGCAACCGCAGACGTTGGAACGAAGAGAGTAGGTTCGATCCGCCGCACCGGCCAAAGCACTTCAGGAAACATCCCGGAACTCAAACGCCCGTCGGTATTGTTGACGTCTAGTTCAACCGGCATGGTCCGTGTCTTTACGTCCACAGAGTGAGCGACACGCGCAATCGTGCCCGCGAATGTCTGACTGGGGAAAGCCGGAACGCTGAACTCAACCTTGCTTCCGACGTTGATGCCCGTCGCATATTTCTCTGGGACAGGAACAACAAGCCGGAGCCTAGCCGTCTTTTCGACCCGTAGCATTGGCATGGCCGCTCCCGAGCTGCTTGTTGCGGGCCCGACAAGGGACCCCGGATGTGCGTTCCGTTCCGTCACGATACCGTCGAAAGGAGCCCGCACTTGGAGGTACCCTTCGATTTCTGTGACCGACTTTAGTGCCGATTTCGCCGCTTCCGCGCTCTCGCGGAGCGCTTGGAGCCGCGCACTGTCTGCTTCGGCGGCTTTCTGGGCGATCTCCAAATCATTTCCGGCAACCACTCCGGGTGTGGCGGAAGCGCTCTTCAGGCGATCATAGGTACTTTGATCAGAGGCGAGCTTCGCTTCCGCCTCAGCGCGCTGCGCCTCGGCGGCCTGGAGTTTGGACTGTGCTTCGGTGCGTTGTGCCGCGACTTCTGGCGCAACCAGCCGGGCCATCAGCTGTCCAGCCTTCACGCGCGACCCGCGATCCACGCTGATCGAATCAACATAGGCCGTGAGTTTTGGAAAAACGGCCACAGCCTCGTATGCCTGAAGTTCTCCTGGTAACCGCGTCGCGATGGACAGCTTCTTTAACGTTACCTTAGCCACTTCGACGGTTGGTGTAGGCGACGCCGTTCCCTGAGCGCTGGTGCTCGAGCCCGAATTGGTGCCGCAAGAAGCGCAAAAGCTGAGTGTCGTGCAAAGGATTACAGTGAACGGAATCCGGGCTCGCGTCATTTAGCTCCTCCGGGCAGTGGATTTGAATCTCTCAGGAAGGCACTTGCGGGGTCATCGGGATCAAGCGATGGCGACTTGACGCCGGCGCGTTCTTGCACCAAGGAAAACACGAGCGGAAGAATCAGAAGTGTGGCCGCCGTGGCAAACAGCAAGCCTCCGATGACCGCGCGCCCGAGCGGAGCCGTTTGCTGACTTCCTTCGCCAATACCCAGAGCCATTGGGACCATTCCAGCAATCATCGCCATGCTTGTCATCAAAATGGGTCTCATGCGTGTTTGCGCTCCATGAACCGCAGCAGCAGTGGAGGCATTTCCCTCCCTACGATATTCCTCCGCGAATGTGACCAGCAGAATCGCGTTCGCCACGGCCACACCGATGGCCATGATTGCTCCCATGAAGGACTGAATGTTTAAACTCGTGCGAGTCACAAGCAGAACGAAGAGCACTCCGCAGATGACCGCAGGAACAGCAGACAGCACCACAAAGGCGAGCCTTAGTGATTGGAAGTTCGCCGCCAGCAGCAGATAGATCACGAGGACGGCGAGAAGCAACCCAACGCCAAGGTTGGTCAATGTCTGCTTCATTGGACCAATCTGTCCTCGGACCGTGACCTTAACTCCCCGAGGCGCAGAACCTACGCGGTTGATCACGGCGTCAAGCTCGTTCGAAACGCGCCCGAGATCCTCTCCCGAGACATTCGCGGTGAGCGTCACCATTCGCTGTCCATTCAGCCGGTGATATTCGCCAACGACAGTCCCGTAGCCTACCTGCGCTACGTCACCTACGAGCGGATGTTCAGCCCCTCCTTGCATCACTGGAATATGTTCTACGTCTTGAATCGATGTAACGTCGGATTGAGGAACCTGCACCTGCACCTGATATGCGACTCCGGACCTCGGATCTGCCCAATAGTTCGGCGCGACGAAACGGCTAGAGGACGTGGCTGCAAGGAATGATCGCCCAATACTCCCGGTGGTAACCCCCAACTGTCCCGCCCGTTCCCGGTCTACATTGATGTCCATGCTCGGATAGTCGAGCGGTTCGTCATACTGAAGGTCGCGGAGGGCGCCAATCTTACTTACTTCTGTGCGAACCTTCGCAGCAAAAGCTCGATCGGCACTGAGGTCAGGTCCGCTCACGTTGATTTCCACGGGCGTTGGAGCTCCAAAGTTCATGATCTGCGTCACGATATCTCCAGCTTCAAAAGAAAAGTGGCAGCCGGGAAATTTGTCTGGCAAGAGCTGGCGCAAGCGCTCCTCGAACTCGTCCACGCGAATGTCGGACTCCGGTTTCAAAGCCACACGCAACATCGCTTCATGCTGACCGCTGCTCCAAAGATAAATCGCATTGATGGGATAGCTGGGCGGAATCGCGCCCACATACGCCAAAGAGATGGCAACATTCCCTGGACCAGCTGCTTCTTGAATCGAGTGGAGCACACCAAGCGTGAGTCGTTCCGTAGTTTCCACTCTGGTCCCGGTCGGTGCTCGGAATCTCAAAAGAAGTTGACCCGAGGAAACGCGAGGGAAAATCTCTCTTCCGAGATACGGCCCGAGAAAGACAACCACTAAAATTGAAACGAGAACGTACGCCGAAACCGTAAGTCCCCGAATTGCCGTGAGCCGGTTCAGAATGCGGCCGAGCGCGTTCCGCACTCGGTGTAGCAACGAAGGCGTATCCTCCGCTTCCCATGCATGCTCCCGCAGAATCCACGTTGCCAATACGGGCACAAGAGTACTCGACAAGAAGTAGGAAGCGGCCATGGCAAAACCAACGGCGAGCGAGAGAGGCACGAAAAGCGAATGCGACACTCCGGTCATGAAGAAGGAAGGAACAAAGACTGCGAGAATGCACAGCATCGCAAGAAGGCGAGGAATCTGCACTTCTTTACTTGCCTCCAAGACTGCCACCGCTCTCCCTCGCCCCTGCCCCAAGTGACTGTGAATGTTCTCCATCACCACCGTCGATTCGTCGACGAGAATCCCGACAGCCAGTGCCAGGCCGCCCAAAGTCATAATGTTGATGGTCTGGCCTGCGCCCCACAGGGCTACTACGGCTGTTAGCAGCGCGAATGGAATCGTAGTTACAACGATGAGCGCGCTCCGCCAATCACGCAAAAACAACAGCACCATCACTCCCGTTAGGAGGGCGCCTAGGAGACCTTCCCTCACGACAGATAGCAGCGAGTTCCGAACGTAGGAGGATTGGTCGAATTCGTAATCGATCTGGATGTCTCCTGGAACGACGGACTGGAATTGCGCCAGGCTGCTTTTCACTTCGTTGACGACCGTCAGAGTCGAAGCATCGGCACGTTTCGTAACGGGAATATAAACGGTGCGTCTGCCGTTTACCTCTGCGTAACCTGTGACGATATCGCTCGTGTCTTCTATTGTTCCCACATCACGCAAGAAAACCGTTGGGCCCGCTCCCATGCGAATCGGGAGATCTTGCAAGTCTTTGATATTCGAGACGACTGAATTGATCGGCGCCAGGCGCAACAAATCTCCGGTTCGCACATTCCCCGCAGGCACAATCGTGTTGCCCGCACTGATCGCCTGAATGACCTCTTCTGGCGCCATGCGATACGCGCGGAGACGATCGGGATCAACGCTAATAACAATTGTCCGTTGATTCCCTCCAAACGGGGGCGGCGCGGAAACTCCCGGCAGTGTGGCGAACAAAGGACGAACTCGATTAAGAGCAAGGTCCTGAATTTCTCCCACACTTCGCGTCGTGCTCGAGAAAACCAGGTAGCCCACAGGCACGCTTCCTGCGTCAAACCGCATGATGAATGGCGCCACGGTGCCAGGAGGCATAAACGCACGCGACCTGTCTACATAGCCCACGGTTTGCGCCATCGCTTGGCTCATGTCCGTGCCGGGATGAAACGTCAGTTTCAGCAATCCCACGTTTTGGATCGACTTTGATTCCACGGACGCGATCCCCGTGATGTAGAGGAAGTGATACTCGTAGTAGTACACGAGATAGCCTTCCATCTGTGCTGGAGACATGCCCCCATAGGGCTGGGCTACGTAAATGACCGGTAAATTCAGGTTCGGGAAAATATCTATCGGCATGCGCACAAGCGCAAGAATCGAGCACAGTGCGACGCCGATGACGACGACGACGACGGAGATTGGATTGCGGAGTGCGGCGCGAAGGAGCCACATGGCTACGGCGCTCCTTGTGTCTTGGCATTGAGTGATTGCAAAAATGGCGCAAGGTCGCCTTGGGCGGCGGCAACTGAGGCAAGATTCTGCCAGACCGCCAGCCGCGCCAGAGCGTCATCGATCTCTGCCTGCACCAGAAAACTCTGCGCGTCGGAAACATCCACCAGCGTCGCGAGGCCAGCTTGATAGCGTGCACGTTCCTGGGTTTCCGTTGTCAGGGCTGCTCCCAATTCGAGCGGCGTGTTCTCGGCGACTTTCCTTGCTCCATCGAGCGAAGCCTGGGCCTTGCGGAGTTGTCCCGTCAGGTCTTGCAAAATCTGGTCGTAGTGCGCTTCCTCTGTGCGTTGGTTCGCTGCTTCAACATCCCTTTTCGACTTGGTGGAAAAGATGTCGAATACCGGGAAGGTCACCGTGAGCGCGGCCCCCCAATTCGCACGATCAGGTCCCATACCCTCCGTGCCTCCGAGAAATTTGCCAGTGGGGTCAACACCGCTTCCGCGTCCCATCACCACCGATTGCAAATACAGCTTCGGGTAATACGACCGATCAAGAGCGTGCACGAGCGACTGCGACTCTTGGACGCGCGCGCGCTGAACTTCCGCAGCCGGATTCGCGGAGATAGCGGTTGGTGGGGGAGCAGCCGCGGGCGGCGTGCCCAGCAAACTGCTTTCCCGAATCTCCACTGCCACATCCGCAATGCCGAGAATATCCGCAAGTTGTGCGCGACTCGTTGCTTCCTGCTGCTGCGCTCTCGCCAGGTTGACTCGGGCTCGGGCGAGTTCTGCGTCCGCCCTTGAAGCATCAGCGCCCGCGCGGAGCTGATTGTCGACGAGAACGTGCACGGATTTCGTGAAGGTCTCGCGGCGCTCGACATCCGCCTCCGCCGCGCGGACGGTCTGCTCCGCTGCGAGCAGCGTCAGGTAAGCGTTGACCGTGGCAATGCCGACATCGAGGCGTGTCAGAGACGCTTCCGCCCCGGCTCTGCTCTGAACGGCGCGTGCTAGATCCACCCTCGCGCCGCGATACCCGAAGTCGAGCGGCTCCCAGGAAAACAACAGTCCGCCCGCGCTTCCCCAGGCGCTGCGGTTCGACGGCGACAACGTCACAGGTCCTGTAATCGGAGCGATGACGGAGTTTGGTACCGTCAGCCCGGCAATGTTGTTGTCTGTTGCGCGGTTGGACTGCCAAAGAACCTCGGTCCGTGGCAAGTAGCTCGTTCGAGCGAGGCCCACACCAGCTTCTGCCGAACGGAGATGTTCAAGCGATGCCCGCACCGCAGGATAGTTCTTAAGCGCAAAATCCACCGCTTCTTCGAGAGTAAACACTCTTGTCTTTTGCTGGTCCGACTGAGCGGATGAGGGCACGCTCGCGGCCAGCACCAAAATCGTGCTTATCCCCGTCTTCCAATACATTCGATGATTTGCAAACACGTCCGTCTGCTCCTCAATTCACTTCTGTGGTGCGTGGTAGAGTCCTTCGATGAGTCCCATCCCGCGCTCCAGCAGTTTGTCGTCCGAGATACCTTGACGCGCCCAGCCTTTCAATATCTGGTCCACCCCGTAACCCTCTTTACGGCCAAACCGATCATCCGCGAGATCTGCGTCGTGAATCATTTGCCCGATCACAGCAACCTTCGGGTCGCGGACGTGAAATTGTTTTGTGAGGGTTTCAAACGTGCAGTCGTCGCCACGGTGGCCGAATCCTTCTTCATGAAACATGTCGAATGGCACGCTGCCAGCCGGCACACGGTCCTCTGGTGCAAAAGCGAACCGCGCTTTGGGGTCGATAAAGTTTCGGATCAGCCAGGCAGATGCACAACGATCGACTCCCGGCCTTGGTCTAGTGACCCAGAGCCTGCCCTTGTAGTCCTTCGTGTTGATATTGCCGGTCGGGGCCGCGGCCCCCGCCCCGCGCAATGAGGCGGCCTGCTCAAGTAATTGCTTGACACGAACTTGTAGCGGGCTGTTGAAGAAGTCGACCTCGACAATCTCTTGAAACCGATTTCGCAACCGGTCGAGACGGCCATTACTCTTTCCTTCCGCACCTTTTGATGAAAGTGCTTGAAGCTCCCGAATCAATTCCTGATACTCCCGCGTGCGTGCTTCCGAGAAGCGGCCGATCAGTTGAGCTTTTGAGAGGTTGTCGATCGATGCGACGTGCACCACGGATGCGTCGCCTCCGTATTTCCGAATCGCGGTCGCGAGCCACTGAAATCTTTCTTCGTTGCTGGGATTGTTAGGGAGCAGGTAGCCCGAATTTCCAAGTGGCACGGTTCCGTACCGCTGCAGCTTTCGCCAAATCTCTACTCTTTGGCTGGCGCGCTTCGCAGGCAGGGTGAAGGTCAGTAGCAACCATCCAGCCATCCGTCCGTTACGTACGGCCATTTCGCTTTGATGTTATGTCTATAACTGGGATTGCGTCAAGCCCGCGAAGTGCGCCGGGACGGGACGCTGGGACATAAATTAGAAGGAGCAACTTCGATAGCGCTGTTGGATTGAGGAAGTAGGTGCCCTTCCCTGGCCTACGATCATTAGCTTCTCGCGGAGCGCATGCTCCTGGGCGGCAAGAGGCAGGAACTGTTCATGCCAGAACTGGGGGAGTTCCGCATCAGGCAGACCGGCCATGGCGGGCTCCGCTCATCATTATCGCCATCCTCATCCTCGATGGACGCTGCTGTTCCTTCGCAAAGAATAGTCTGGGGATGGGCAACATCTCAGTGGCTGGATGCCTTCGATCCCGAAACGGGGGAAATTGCCCAAGGCCATTCTTGGAAGAAGGCTGAACTCGTCGTCGTCCGGCCAACTCGCAGAGCGCGATTACGTGCAACTTCGGAGTTCCGACCGTGCTGTCGCTGAGATTGTGAGCATCCTGGGAGAGATCTATCGAGAGCTCACCAACGGAGGCGTCACTCGCTATCCCGGGTGCCGATTACCCAGAATTCACCCCACCAAACCCAGGAGAGCAGAAATGCCAGCGGTCATGTGCAAACAAAATACGGACACGGCGCAGCGACAGGATCACTTACCAATCCACCACAGAGCTTAAGCAGCGGTACAAATCACCCGCAAGGCACCGCGCTGAAATGCACTTGAAAGCACCTGGCCAAATGCAATGCTCGAGGAAGTCAGCATTGGCGTTCTAGGACGCCAATGCTTTCAGGGTGCAAGACCTGCTAAATGATTTTACGGCAGCCAGTGCCACAAACAGTGTGGGAGGCCGTCAGATATTGGCAGAAGATCGAAGTATTCGTCATCTTCGTTCTTTCCGCCCTCTCCTTTGCCCAACTGCTTTTCCGACTGCATAAACTCAATGCGCTCGATCCACTTGACCATCTTGTAGCCAAGTTGATTCTCGACGCGCAGCCGCAGCGGAGCGCCATATACTTCCGGGAGCGGGCCACCGTTCATGCGCGAAGCGAGCAGACATTCGCTCTTCAGAACATTCTCAAGGCGCTGCGTATCGTAATAGGCTCCGCCATAGAGCGCTTCCCCAAACGAGAAAAAGGCCACAACCTTGGCTTCCGGTTTTGGCCGCACGAGTTCGATGAGCTTCTTCATCGGAATGCCGCCCCACTTCGCGATGCCACTCCAGCCCTGGATGCAATGGTGCATGGTGATGTTTTCAATGAGGCCCAGTTTTTCCAGGTCCGCAAGGGAAAGCTCGACTGGATTTTCGACCAATCCTCCCACGTTTAATTTGAAATCGCGGAAGCCCCGTTCGGCCAACTGCTTCCACTCCTCTCTTACTGGCATCTTTCCATTGGGCCAGAAGTAGGGCGAAATATCCTGATCGGAATAACTCTGATGCGGCACCAGCCGGTTCAATGTGAGGAGCTGCATGGGATAGGTCACGGACTTGAGGGCGTGCTGCAAACCTCGCGGGTGGTTCCAGGAGATGTAGTGAGCCACCACCCCACGAAAGCACGACCACGCCTATGCCCACAAATCCCAAGTACATACCCCAATGCCCTTGATCGTCGGTCCCCAGCACGATGTGATTCATGTTGCGTGCAAAGCCGGTCATCACGATCAGCGTGACGTGCACCACGAGAAATGCTAAGAAACTGAGCATAGTAAGGAAGTGAATAGACCGGGCCGATTGCCGGCCGCCAAAAATCCGCGCATACCAGGGGAGGTGGTTCACCACCGCTGGCGACATGGCGATGCCAGTGGCGATAGCGAAAGGGCCGAAGACAAAAACGACCGTGAAATACGCAATCTGCTGCAAGGCATTGTAGCCATAAAACCCGTTCGGCTCCGCAGGCAAGTGAAATGTTGCGTAGTGCACCCAGATGTTCCACGCCTGCAAGAGAACCAACGGGGAAGTGGGAACGAGCCGCCGCCACTGCTCGGTGTCGAAGAGCATGAAGATGAAGAAAATGCCGGTGATGAGGAAGCCGTGGACATTGATGAAGTGCCACACGCGAGCAATCCCAATCGTGTGCCGGTAACCCGGTGTGGCGATGAGCGGCGAGAGATAGCGGGCGTCGTCTTTCGCCGTCCAGATGCGGCCGTGAGGAACTTTGAGCTGCGTGAAGCGCATCCATTCGCTACCTGGCGTACAGTGATCATTGAAATACAGGCGAGGATGGTCGACCAGGATGGATAGGCCGCTGCGTATGAGCAACATCACAAAGAAGAAATTGAAGAAGTGGCAGTAGCGGACCCAAACTGGAAACTCGTGGGGCCCGGCAAAATTCTTGGGATAGATCTGCGGCACAGGTGGAACGGAAGGCAAGCCGACGAGCGCAGCCTCAATCCACGGCGCTAGCACAGCAGCCACCCCAATCACCGCGATTCCGATCAGGATGGAAGGGCGGACCCAGATGCGGAAACGGCGGTCCTTTGGGTAATGCACGGCCGCGTGCGCGGCATCAAAGGAAATCATAGTGCCTAATTATTTTAGGAGCGCAACCGCGGATCTTCCATAGGCGCGATTTGATCGCCGGGCGCTTCGACACGTGTGACTTCCTCGAGATGCTTGGCAAAGTGAGCGGGTGCAAAGTGAGCGACACGTGCTATTGCCAAGATTGCGCCGTCTATGTAGCATAAAAGCATGCAAATGCGCAGCCGGAAGAAGACAACCATATGCATCTGTTGCATGCGCTGTACGTGTGTGTCTTCTGGCGCGGGGAGGCTGGGCATTTAGCGCTTCGACAAGCCTCAGGGTTTTTTGAGCCCACCGCCAGAAGAAATGGCCGGTGGGTTTTGCTTTCTGATGCAAGCGCACAAACGGATTTCAGAGCTATACATCTAAGGGAAACGAAGGAGAAAGGAAAATGGCAGAGTACAAACATCCGGAAGTTCTGGTCTCGACCGCATGGGCCGAACAAAATCTCAAGGCGCCGAACACGCGCTTTGTCGAAGTAGACGTGGACACGACCGCGTACGACCAAGGGCACATCCCTGGGGCCGTTGGCTGGAACTGGCAAACCCAGCTCCAGGACGGCATCCGCCGGGACCTGATCGATAAGGCCGCGCTCGAGAAGCTGCTCGGCGCTTCCGGCATATCGAACGACACCGCGGTCATTCTTTACGGCGACAACAACAACTGGTTCGCGGCGTACGCCTTCTGGCAATTGAAGCTTTATGGCCACAAGGACGTCCGCCTCATTAATGGCGGCCGCAAGAAATGGCTGGAAGAGAAGCGCCCGGTCACCAAGGACGTTCCCCACATCTCTCCAACAACGTATCGCGTTGCCGCGACAGATGCTTCCATCCGCGCTTTCAAGGAAGATGTTTCGGCCGTATTGGAAGGTCGCAAGTCCGGGCAACTCGTCGATGTTCGTTCCGTTGACGAATTCACCGGCAAGATCATCGCGCCTCCGGGCATGACCGAAACCGCCCAGCGCGCCGGCCACATTCCCAAAGCCGCCAATATTCCCTGGGCGCAGGCCGCCAACGAAGACGGCACCTTCAAATCCGTCGACGATTTGAAGAAGCTGTACGAAGCCAAAGGCATCAATGGCAAGGATGAAGTGATTGCCTACTGCCGCATCGGCGAGCGCAGTTCGCACACCTGGTTCGTGCTCAAGTATTTGCTGGGCTTCGACAAGGTGCGCAATTACGACGGTTCCTGGACCGAATGGGGCAATCTGGTGGGCGCGCCTATTGTGAACGAGTCGCGTTCCGCGCAATCCGGCGTGGCCGCCAATGCGCGCTGAGCGCGGCGCGCGGCCTTTTGTTTTTTTTTACTGAGGACTGACTTACAACTTTTTTGAGGCGCGGTAGCCAAGTGGCAAGGCGAAGGTCTGCAAAACCTTTAGCGGCGGTGCGATTCCGCCCCGCGCCTCCAGTTTTTACGCTCTCTCCTTCCCCCCGCGTACGCAATGGAGTCCGTTCGACACTATGGCGCGCCGACGGGAACTAACCGATCCAACCAAAACTGTTTTTCTTTCTCGAACGCTTTCCGATCTTTGCTGGTAATCTTTTGAACCCGTCCGATTCCTTCCCCGACAGTGACCACTTTCCGCAGTACGCCTTGCTTCGAGGTCAAATAGAGGGTTTGATCCTTTGTCGTCTCGTTCACCACAAAAACAACCACGTCGTTTTTGTTCGCCGCCGAGACATCAAACCCCTGCACGATTGTCCCGGTCCGCAGCATGGCTTGCATGACGGGGCATTCTTGTTCTTGCGATAAACCCAGCAAAGTGGAAAGATGCGGCGGCAACTTCGCGTGCAGGCCTTCTTGAAAAGTCTTGTCCACGGCCCGGACCATCCTTTTTCGAGCCTGCAGACTTGGCGAAGGCCGTACTTGTGCGCGTGTGACCGGCGCAAACATCACTACCGTTAAAAGCAAAACCAGAGCCGCCGAAAATCGGCTCGAGCAATCTCTGTGGAATTTCGACACTCACCCCTCCCATCCATCGACTGGAACACGAATTCTCCAGCTACAAAGGGCCAGCTCCATACCAGGTCGTTGCTGTACCCGGGCTATCATACCCACAGAAAGCACCCAAGTATTCTCTAAGCGTCCGGCTTCAATAAGGCGGAGATTCTCGAAGGCAACGTTGGTTATCTGAAGTTCGATTTCTTTGCTGACCCTGAGATCTGCGGGCCCACGGTTGTGGCCGCGATGAATTTCCTCGCCAACGCTGACGCCCTCATCTTCGACCTGCGGGAAAACGGCGGGGGCGATCCCCAAGGACGCACCTCAACGATCTATGGACCCGCAAGGGCGACATCACCGATCAGTATTGGACGCGCTTCCCTATGTGCCGGGTAAGCGCCTGGATGGCAAGCCCGTGTTTGTCCTGACGTCTTCCCACACTTTTTCCGGTGGAGAGGAGTTCACCTATGACCTAAAGGCGCTCAAGCGAGCCACCATCGTCGGCGAGACACCGGCGGCGGCGCCCACCCTGTGCGCGGCCACCGCATCACCGAGCATTTCGGGATTGGCGTGCTGTTTGCCCGGGCAATCAATCCCATCACGCACACCAACTGGGAAGGCACCGGGGTTGACCCGGACGTCAAAGTTCCCGCCGCTGATGCGTTGAACACCGCCAAAAGGCTGGCCGCAGAAAAGCTCGCCGCAAAGCCCGCCACGCAGGAAAAGTGAAACCGACGCGATTGTCGCGGACCTTCAATTTGTCTCTTTGCGAGGAGGCAAGCCGGCTAAGACGCCGTTGTACTTGTGGTCTTCCACGGCGAGCAAACTGAAAACGGTCTACTGGTTCTTCAGCAGCGCTCGCACGCGGGCTTCTTCCGAAATCGGCAGCGCGTCCCCATGCCCCAGGCAAGTGTACACATTCACTTGTTTGCCTCCCAGCTCCGTGTACGGGGCGCCGGTAGCTTTATCCCGGTTCAAACAGAAAATGCCTCTCTGATTTTTCGTGAACTTTGGCGAGTTCGCCCATGCCACATCGTTGCGATTCGGAAATCGCACAACCACTTTCTTTCCCTTGACTTGTCCGCCCTTCAGGACCGACTCAACTTGCACCACCGCTTCATGCCAATCCGGCTCATGTTCCGTTACATGCAGAGGCGCGCCCGACTTCGCTTTGGGAGGGTTCCACTTATGAACGTCGGTGACGCGCCCGACCACGACAAAATCCGAGGCGTTCATACGCTCGCGCAATTCCTGATCGCTGATTTGCTCCGGCCCCTGCGGTTTCTCCTGCGCCCTTGCCGCCGGAGCAGCTTCACCGAGCACATGCCCCACTTCTATGACCGCTACGCCGGAGCCAAAAATCCAGCCATCGGTATAAAAGGTAGCTTGCTGGCCTTCCTGGAACGCGGACGTGTCTTTCACTTTCACTGTGACGCTATCCCCTTTTTTCAACGACACCGCCGCAGGTTTCTTTACGATCGAATCCACGCGCACCACAATCGTCTGAGCCGATTTCGGCACGTCCGCAAAAGAAGTGGCCGCAAGTTGGCTCACTGTGCCTGAAAAGACGATGCTCGATCTACCCATTAATGCGGCCTGGTTGGCCATAGCTTGTGGGGTCGCAGCGGTCGTGCATCCGCACAAAGCCAGCAGTAGAGCGGCCGCCCATAAACGGCCTGCGACAAACACTGACGAAATCCTCATAAAGACCCCCTTTGCCCTCGCGTTCAGGCATTTGTCGCGCATATCGGCGCAACCCCTCATGGGATCACCGGAACACTAAAATAGAATGGATCGATGGAAATGGGCACGAGGTTGCCTGCGCCATCGTTGAGCGTCTTGGCGCTAAAGTCCGCCGCCCGCTGAAACGTCACGCCCTGCGGGAAATTCGCGAAATCCGGCGTGTTGTTCGCGCAAAAAACCCCGCGAAATTCATTCCCCACAGACAACAAATAATCATAGTCGCCCAGATAAGGCAGAAACTGCCCCACGGGCTGATCCGCCGGAACCGTCGCCAGCACAAATTCCTGTGATGTAGCAAACGCGTTGTGAGTTTGCACCAGATGCGTGACCCATCGCCCGCCGCTTAGCTGCTGATAAAGGTATCCCACCGCACCGTTGTCGGCGATCGCCAGTGCGACATTCGTGGCATTGTGAATGGTGGTGCCCGGCAAATCCGTCTTCGACCACGTGACGCCCCGGTCCGCCGAATTCCTCACGTGCAATGTGTAGATGTCTGCTTTGCTCCCTTTGTCGGCCCAGGCCAGATACACGATCGCGCTTTGATTCGGGTCCACGGCTATAGAAAGCGTTGAACCAATGCGTTCCTGTCCTAACGCCGGCGCATTGGACCATGGAATTGAAGCATTCTTCACCACTACGCGCCCGGGCAGCTTATCCGAAGGATTGCTGAGCGCGTGAAAAGGATTCGCGCCCGTTGCCGCCGCATCGTCGCGCACCACCACCACGTCGCTGGTAGCGGTCTTGCCATCAAATTTGCGCCAGCCGAAAAATGCCACGTAAACCGTTCCGTCGTTGGCCACCGCCGGCCGGACCGATGGGCCGTCCTGGCCCGCCGTCTTGCGCATTTCGATAGGGATTGATCTGTAGGTCGCGCCGCCGTCCACCGACACATCCACCGTGGCGGTCTGCCCGTTCGCCCGATTGAAGTCATTCACTCCAACATAAATGCGGTCGCCGCTCGAGACGCCCAGCGCGCGCACAAACGGCTGATCTACGTTGCCGCGCGTGGATTGCACATTCATCGTAGCGCTTGACGAAACGTCCACCGATTCCGATTCATCCAGAGTGATGCCCGACGCGCATGCGAGGGTGCCTGCGTGCAGGTCGCCACGCGGATGATTCTCTCCGGTCGCCATCGCGTGAGTGATGTCGCAGGTCATGCGTTGCACCGGAGTGATGGCATTGAGCACCCAGCTGTTTCCGCTGTCCTGCGAAACGTACACCGGAGCGTTCGCGGTCATCGAAAACGGATTAGGCGTGAACGCGGAAGCCACCATCACTTGCGGATTGTCTTTTTGAATCGCCAGGAAGGGTTCGCTGTCCTGATTACTTTCGCCGCTCAGGCTCGCGGGAATCAGGTTGACAACTTTAATCGCGGGAAGCGCGGGCGACTGCCCTCGTGCCAGAAGAAAGCCCATGGTCATTGCAAAAAGAATGGTGGACAGAACGGCAAACACACGAAAACACGGGAAGCGCAGCTTGAAAGCGACAGCTTTCATCGGAATGGTCTCTCCTGTATTGGTTTCCCCCGTCAGGACGTATGTCCTGCTCCGGGTACGCCTGCAGGTGAGCCGGGTTCCGCATGCCAGGCATACTGTCTTACCCTACATCTACTCTGATCTGAAGATACACTGGAGTCCCGCCGTATACAATGCCCATGTACGCTGCCGAGGTTACAAGTCCTAACGACGGAGCTTGAAATTGCAAACTTGGGGTTTTGATTTTCTAATCCATTTTCCATGCGATTCTTGTCCTCGGCTATTCGACGCTCGCTCTAGTTTTCTTCTGCGCCTTCAAGAACGTGCCTTGCTCCAGCTCGCGGAACGCCTCGCGTAACTGCTCCTGCGTATTCATCACAATCGGCCCGTACCACGCCACTGGCTCTTCAAGCGGCTTGCCCGACACCAGCAGGAAGCGTATGCCTTCCTCCCCCGCCTGCACCATCAACTCATCGCCACGGTCAAACAGCACGAGCGAGCGATTGTCCGCCTCCGAGGGCGGCGGAGTAGTCTCCAGCCAGCCCACCGGCTCCGTCGGAACCTCGAGCGGTTCCGACGCATTGCAGAACTTTCCCGCGCCCGCGAACACGTATGCGAAGGCGTGCCGCGTCACTTCGACCGGCAGCGTCTTCCGCCGCCCTGGCGGCACGCTCACGTCAATGTAGATGGGGTCCGCTGCAATGCCCTCTACCGGTCCTGTTTTGCCCCAGAACTTCCCGCACACCACGCGCACCTGCGTCCCGTCGTTGTCCGTAATCGCAGGAATTTCCCCCGCTTTCACTTCCTGATAGCGCGGCGCGGTCATCTTCAACGCCGACGGGAGGTTCGCCCACAATTGGAATCCGTGCATGCGCCCGGCGTGGTCGCCCTTCGGCATCTCCTGGTGGATGATCCCACTTCCTGCGGTCATCCACTGGACGTCGCCTGCGGCGATCGTCCCGCGATTGCCCATGCTGTCTCCGTGTTCCACGGTGCCGGAAAGCACATACGTAATTGTTTCGATGCCGCGGTGGGGGTGCCACGGAAAGCCCGCCAGGTAGTCCGCCGGCACGTCATTGCGAAAATCGTCCAGCAGCAGGAACGGATCGAACTCCTTCGTATTGCCGAAGCCAAACGCCCGCCGCAGGTGTACTCCCGCGCCTTCGATCGTCGGCTTCGCCCGTATCAACCTCTTCACCGGCCGTAATGACATTTGGACCTCCTTACGTCGCCATCGCCGCAGTCTACGCCCACGTTCGAAAGACTGCCACTTCCACCAGGCGCGATTTGCAAGCGGCGTCTTTTGCGTTAATCTACGCACCAATGCGCGCTCAGCCCGTAGCACAGTTTGTAGCCGCTGGTGGGCTGAGGGTTATCGTCATGCTCGACACCAACCAATCCCCGAGCACCGCCATGAGCGACATGGCGGAGTGCTGGCCGTCTCTCCCGCTTGCAGCCTGGAAGGACACCTACGCCACGCTGCACATGTGGACGCAAATCGTTGGCAAGGTTCGACTCGCGCTCACACCCAGGTTGAACCACTGGTGGAACGTTCCTCTCTATGTTTCTGCGCGTGGCCTCACGACCACTGCGATTCCTTACGCGCACTTCACTTTTGAACTGCGCTTCGATTTCCTCAATCACGAGTTGGTGCTGCAAACCAACACAGGCCAGGTCAAATCTATTCCGCTCTCTCCCCGCTCGGTCGCGGACTTTTATCAAGACTTTCTCGGTATGCTTCGTTCGGCCGCAATCGGGGTCAGGATTTGGAGAATGCCCGTGGAAATCCCTGACCCCATGCCCTTTGACCAGGATCGCGTGCACACCTCTTACGATCCCGAATATGCCAGCAGGTTCTGGCAAATCCTCGTCTCCGTGGACCGTGTCTTTCAGGAGTTCCGCTCTCGCTTCGTCGGTAAGTCGAGCCCCGTACATTTCTTCTGGGGCAGCTTCGATCTTGCCGTCACGCGCTTTTCGGGCCGTCGCGCCCCGGAGCGCTCTGGCGCGGATTCCATTACCCGAGAAGCTTATTCCCACGAAGTCAGCAGCGTTGGCTTTTGGCCGGGAAGCGGCCTTGATGGACCAGCCTTCTATTCCTACATGGCTCCCGAGCCGCCGGGCTTCCGCGAATCCCGCATTCGCCCGGACGCCGCGTTCTACCACGGGCAGCTCAACGAGTTTATCGTGATGTACCACGAGGTCCGCCGCGCTTTGTCTCCTAGTGCGGCGCTACTCGACTTTTGTCAGTCCACCTACGAAGCCGGCGCGCAACTCGCCCACTGGGATCGCCATGCCCTCGAGAAAGCCCCGCGCTCTTCTGGCAGCTCCGCCTAGAACGCCGGCCTTACCTTCTTGCGTTTGTTTGACTCACGGGCTTGGGGGGCTTTACAACAAGCAGTTTGTTGAAAGTTTGTCGGCGGACGTTGCATTTCTCTCTATTTCATCTTCAAAGCGACGATCACTGGTGATACGGGACTGCGCCACGGTTCCTCTATGCGCCCCCGCTCCGCCCTTTCCAGCCGGTCGTTACCTCCAGTCGGGAGTAACCTGAATTGGTCTCTATGAGTTTTCAACTTAGAAGCTGCCTCAAATTTGCTAACGCATTTTGAACCTGTTTTTCAACCACTTCCAACAGTCACATTTAGCAACCCCTTTGTTTTGATAACCGTGCAAAATGCCCGGGCGTGGGCATACTGTTCGTTCACTTGCTTCCCTTTCTTGGTCATGCGAAGCGGGCTGCCGCGCGGGCTCGAGCTTTGGCGGCTTGGGCCTCGCGATTGCGACGGGGCGCGGTGGTTTCCAGGGAATGGAGCAGGCGCGTCGAGGCGCGGGCGATGTCGTCAATGGCGGCGTTGAACGCAGCTTCGTTGGCTTTCGACGGGTGATGGAAGCCGGTGATTTTCCGCACGAACTGCAAGGAAGCCGCGCGAACCTCCTCCGGCGTGACCGGCGGATCGAAATTGAAAAGTGTTCGGATGTTGCGGCACATCGGAGGCCTCCAGGAATCGGATCAAGCGAGTATAAACGGCCACGGCGCGGGATTGACGCGAAGTACTTTGTATGATAAAGTGCATGGCACAACGAAGCAGATACCTGGGCAAACTCGTTCGGAGCCGCCGAAAGGAGCAAGAAATGGAGAATGCAGAGGGACCGTCAGCGGGGTCTGACAATTCCGTGCAAGCGTCGTCGTGGAAGGGGCTGAGGGACGCAGCACGATTCTGGGAACCGCGGCGGCCGCTCTACAATCTGCTGCTGTTCGCGGTCGTCGTGCTTTGGGTGGTGAAGACATGGCCGCATTTCCGCTCGGCGATGACGCTGGAGTCGCTGGGAATCATGACCGTTTTGGCGTTGCTCGCGAATGTTTGTTACAGCGCGGCGTATCTTGCGGAAATGTTGATCCAGAATGCTACGAGCAGCGCATCGTGGAACAAGCAACGGTGGGTCGTTTGGGTGGTGGGAACACTGCTAGCGATCCTCTTCGAGAATTATTGGATTGCGGACGAGATTTATCCTTTTGTCCAGCACCCGTGATTGCAGGCGGGAAACCGTCGGAGTCCTCTAAGAGGCTGACGCGCGCCCGATTCACCAGAGTCGGGATTCCAGGGATCGGCGCCGGGCCAAGCGCGCGGCAGCAATTCTTAGCTGGATTTGTTCAGGGTCGGCGCGCCTGTGGCATCGCCAGGTGAGTCTTTCTTCGCGCTAGACTCACCAAGTGCCCTGTGAGCCCCGGCGCGCCGGTCCTCGTCGCATAAGGGAAGCTCCTGACCGAGAAAGTATAGGGAATCGTTCGGGTCTTTACCTGATTTTTCGTCCGTCAAAAACTTTTCAGCCAACGCTGCTCTAGCCACCGGCAATGGCGCCGAGGATGAGCAGAGGCTCCTTGCCCGAGACGACCGCCTCAGGCAACGGAGTGTCCGGCGATTCGTGAGAAAGATCTTCCTCGCACGCGAAGAAGCGCAAGAACGGCCGTCGCTGCTGTGTGACGTGGTCGCGAATCGTGCCCCGAAGCATCGGATAAGCAGCTTCGAGCGCGTCGAGCACCGAGCGCACCGACGGCGTGCCCGCGACCTGGAGAAGAACCTCCCCCTTGACATGCGCCAATCCTCGCAAATGCGGGGGGAGGATGACGCGAATTTTCCCCGATGGAACTGCGGTCATGACAGAGTTTGGACCTCGACGGAGAGCACCGCCGGGAGGTCGTGCACGATGGGTGTCCAATTGTCTCCGGCATCGGCCGAGCAGTACACCTGTCCGCCGGTGGTGCCGAAATAGATGCCGCATTTGTCGAGCGAGTCGACGGCCATCGCGTCGCGCAGCACGTTGACGTAACAATCTTTCTGCGGGAGGCCTTTCGTGAGGGCTTCCCACTCGTTTCCGCCAGTGCGGCTGCGATACACGCGCAACTTTCCGTCGGGAGGGAAGTGTTCGCCGTCGCTCTTGATGGGAACGACGTAGATAGTTTCGGGCTCGTGGGTGTGAACATCGATGACGAAGCCGAAATCGGTGGGCAAATTGCCGCTGACTTCTTTCCAGTTGTCGCCCCCGTCGTCGCTGCGCATGACGTCCCAATGCTTTTGCATGAAAAGGGTGTTGGGACGCTTGCGGCTCATGGCAATGTGATGAACGCAATGGCCGATTTCGGCGGTCGGATTCGGGATGTATTGCGAGTGCAGCCCTTTGTTGATGGGCTTCCAGGTTTTGCCGCCATCGTCGGTACGAAACGCCCCTGCAGCGGAGATGGCGATGACAATGCGCCTGGGATTGCGGGGGTCGACAACGATGGTGTGCAAGCACATGCCGCCGGCGCCAGGCTGCCACTTCGGACCCGTGCCGTGGCCGCGAAGCCCAGACAACTCCTGCCAGGACTTGCCTCCGTCTTTCGAGCGGAAGATGGCGGCGTCTTCGACGCCTGCGTAGACCACCTCCGGTTCGCTGAGCGAAGGCTCAAGATGCCACACGCGCTTGAATTCCCACGGATGCTGCGTGCCGTCGTACCACTGATGCGTGGTAAGAGGCTTGCCGGTTTCCGCGGAGGTGTCGTACACAAATTTGTTGCTTTCGCCTTTGGGCATTCCCCCCGGACCGGTGGTCGGTTCGCCCGGCGGCGTGCCCGGTTGAATCCAGGTCTTGCCGCCGTCATCGGAGCGCTGAATGATCTGGCCGAACCAGCCGCTCGTCTGCGATGCGTAAATGCGATTGGGACTCGCGGGCGACCCTTTCATGTGATAGATCTCCCAACCGGCAAAATGCGGGCCGCTTACGTCCCATTTCTGGCGCTTGCCGTCCGAAGTGAGGATGAATGCACCCTTGCGTGTGCCAACCAATACGCGTACTCCGCTCATCAAATGCTCCTTTCTGTTTTTTTTCAAGCTTTCTTTTCTACCAAGGACGCGAACCGGAATCAAATCAACCTTCGCAACGGAACCAGCGCGCGCAAGCGGCTTTCGCGGAGATACAGGCCGAGCCACACCAGCACGCCAAAATACACCGGGAACAATGTTTCACTGAAGAGCGGATTTCCGACGCGCAGTTGAATGGAGACTGCGCCGCCGAGATAGCCGGTCAGAAATACTGCGCCGAGGACCGCAGTGCGCGGAATCACATAAAGGCCGGTGCACAAGAGCAGGGTAACGCCGATCGCGACGATGAGCTTGTCCGAAAGGCCAAGCTGAGCGCTTGCTTTGAGCACGGCGGGAACTCTCATCACTTTCGTAATGCCGTCGAAGAGCAGAAACAATACCGCGAGAGCAGTGAGGATACGTCCGGTCCACAGTGCGCCGCGCGCTGAAACAGAAGGTCGTTCAACGGGCGCCGCTCCTTGCGAGGCCGGTGGAACGTTTGAGCTCATGAGATTCTCCCTCCGGATTTGTAACGGGCGCTGGTTCGGTTAGTGTGTAAAAGTCACTTGCAAAATGCAAGTGATAATTGCTACCGTGAAAAAGTGGCAAAGAGAAAGGCCAATCCAAAGTGGCGGTCCGGCTGCCCGCTGAATGCTTCGGTGGAGATGCTGGGCGATCGGTGGTCGCTGTTGATTATCCGGGACGCGATGTTATTTGGGTCGCGCACGTTCAAGGAGTTCCTCGGATCCTACGAAGGAATCGCGACGAACATATTAACCGACCGGCTGCGCAAGCTGGAAGCGTACGGAATCCTCCGCGCAGAGCGGCATCTCTCCGATGGCCGAAAGCTCATTTACTCGCTCACGCGAAAAGGAATCGATCTGGCTCCCGTGCTGACAGAAATGGTGCTATGGGCGGGGAAGCACGAGAAGACGGAAAATCGGGCGCTCATCCGGCTCATGCAGAAGGATAAGCAGAAATTCCTCGCCGGAATTCGCCAGCGCTGGGCAAAAAACTAGGGCGAGGAACAAGCGGATTAGGGCGAAAATACCGCTCCGGTGGGCCTTTGCTTTGAAGCTATTTGAAACTACCCTCGAGGCTCAGCCATCGAGCGACGCTCACCGTCTCGCGCGTCTCCAAAGGCGAAAGAGCATTGCAGGCCATGGAACAGGGGATCGTTTAATCCTCCAGACTGCCGCTTAGCGCGGCACACCTGTCCCGCGTTTCTGCATGAATGACGCCGGATGACAGTTCTTCCGGTCCGTAGGCGCCGTCTTCGGACGGACGTGGATTCTTCCGCGCCTGCTTATCGGCGTACAGGCGCTCGTCGGCGCGCGCGACCAGTGTTTCCGGCTTGTCGCCGATCTGGTATTGGGCACGTCCCCGCGAAAAACAAACAGGCACCTTTTGGCGGTTCACCGTAACCTCAAAGGGGTGCAGGCGGGAGAAGATGATGTCAACATTCTCGGTGGAGCATTCCGGAAGAAGGATCAGGAACTCGTCTCCGCCGAGGCGCACGGGAACATCACAGGGGCGGATGGCCCGTCGGAGGCGGCGCGCGAACTCCTTCAAAACCAAGTCTCCGGCGGCGTGTCCGAATTGATCGTTGATGGGCTTGAAGTTGTCGAGATCGATGGCGATCACGGCCAAGTTCTGGTTCTTCCTTTCCGCTCGAGCAACCTCATCCTTCAAGCGCTCTTCCCCGAAACGGCGGTTGTGGAGGCCGGTGAGGGGATCGATGATGGACATGCCGTAAAAAGTATCCGCGCGCATGCGTTGTTTCTCAGCGGCGTCCATCTGAGCGGCGAGGCGATGCCGAAAGAGTTTGAACTGGTGTCCCTGATAGAGCGTGAAGGCTTGGGAAAGCAAGAGTACCGTGAGAAGGATCGCGAGCGGTGAAGTGGAGTCCCAACCACGCGGGAGGAGATAGACAAGCAGCCCTGGAAAGAGCAAGGCGAGAAAAGCCACCAGAATCAAAACGGCGGCGAGAGCGCTTAGCCACCAGGACACCGCGCTGATCAGGTCCAAGCGGAGAAGGTAGAGCCGGAACTGTTTTTCGTACATCTCCGCCTGCGGCTTCGGGGGATTTGAAGGATGGAACATAGCTGCGCTCAGAAACGGACTATGGCGTTTGGGTCGCCGTTCACTAAAGAGTGGAAGTTTTGATAGTCCAGGTAGCGATGACGCAGCAACTTCTCGCTGCAATAGTTCTCAAGAACATGGGCAGGGAAGACGTTGCCAAGCGTATCGCGTTTGGCAAACGACCGAGCCATGTCCAGCAGGAAGTCATCGCGCTCGCGTTTTTTGCTCCCCTGTTCGTTATAGGCGTCGGTTGCCGTTTGAAGCATCACGGCCTGAATGGTCGTTTCCACGGCTTTCTGGCTCCCGCCGACGATGGTTACAAACGGTTCGCAATTTCTCCACCATGCCGAGGCGACATAGACTGGGGTTTCCTGCAATTCTCGTCTTGTCCTCATGCTTCCCCTCCGCGGAGGCGCCGCAGTTTCCTGGCCTTAGAATTTGCTCCAGTTGAATCCGACGATCTGGAATTTGCCATTGGTGATGGTGACAAGGAGGCTGCGGTCAAAGTGGACGGCAGTGCCGCCACTGTCGTTCACGGTTTTGCCGATGACCGACCCATACCAATTCGAGCCGCCGCTGAAAGTGATCGCTGCGTTGGGAGCGTCGACCAATGCATAGCTCGCCGCTCCTCCGGACAGATCCACGGCACCGGTTCCCCCGTAATTAATCTGGAGGTTTGCGGCGAGCCCGCTATTGTTAGTTATGCTGCCACCGCTAAAGGTAATTGGTGCGCGTATGCCTGCACCCCCGATGTTGACAATGACTGGGCCTGAGTCGATGACCAGGGAGCTTCCGCCGCTGAGCGTGAGACTGTTCAGATTATAGGTGCCCGCAGAAAGGTGCAGGGAAGTGCCGCCGCTGGCACTGATGTTTCCATACGTTCCCGGGGCAAGCGCCAGGTTATCGGCCGACAGATTCGTACACCCGGCTCCGCCGCCGCAGTTGCCAGTAAAAGGTTCATTCGTTGTCGGCGGGACGGGACTTGGCGCGGGCGGCGTTGGAACGGTCAAAGGGGCGCCTATCGTAGTAACGCTTCCTGTCACACTGGCGCCGCCACCGACGGTAAGGGCATCGACGCTACCCGAACTGCAGCTTGTTCCGGTCGGATTCGGGTCGTAGAGATTTCCTTCCACCTCTGTGCTACTGCCGCTGAGGCTGACGTTGCCATTGGCTTCGATGTTTCCACCGGCAGCCGTATTGGTCGAGGCATAGGTTCCGGCAGATGAATCATAGCTGTCGGTGCTGGCGCCGCCCGCAAGGGTGAGGGCGCCGCAGCCGTTGCCTGTGCTTTGGATCGCATATTGGAACAGCGGTACGCCCACCATGCGCTGGATGTTCTCGACGACTTGAACTTGGGCGTTGCGCAGGCCCACGATACTGGCTTGCGAGGTAATCTGCCACGTCTGCTGGTACATAGCGGTTCCAGCGGCCGCAGCTGGAGTCATAGACACCAAGGTGGCATACGTCGAATACTTGAAATTTGTCAATCCCGGGACGGGTTGATTGGAGAGCGCCGTATTGAAGCCGGTCCGAACTGAGGAATCGGGATAGTTCGCAGTCACAGCGGACATCGCGGACAGGACCACGGCCTGATTGTCGGCGGTAAGCTGGACCGGATAAACCCCGGTGTTGAGGCCGGTAGTGTCGTTCATCTTGAGATCGGTGTTAGCGATCCATACGGCTGCCCGCTGAGCGCCATATTCGGCCGCGTAGCGGGCCTGAGTCGCCAGCCGGTGATTCAAGGTAGTCCAGAGCTGCGTATTGGTCACCATGAGCAGGCCCGCGACCATCGTGGAGAGCAGCATGAGGGTCATTAAGGCAACCAGCAGCCCTATGCCCTGTTCGTTGTTCCTTTTGACTGTGGTCGTTTTCATGAAGCCTCGCCCTTTTCCTCCAAACAAACGATTCTCATGGACTCATGGGCAGGCCCGGAGGCGTGGCCTGCAATGGGGCGGTGTAGCCGCCTTGCGCCAGAGCCAAGCCGGCCTTGACGTTCCGCGGCGCGAGATCCAAGAAAGATTTGGTCATCGTGGCATATTGGCCAGTCTGTGGGTCGGGGTCCGAGGTTTGAGTCGTCACGGTGAACCCCACGTTGGTGATGAAGTTGAAGCCTGCCGCAGACACAGGAGCGGCATAGGTAAAGCACGGTGTCCCGCCTGGATTTGCGATAACTCCTTGAAGGACCACCACGGCGGCATTCCTTTCGCCGGCTCCGACAGGCGTAATGGACCGCGTGAGCGTTCCCGCTGTCATGTCGCACCTATACTCTTCGTAGGCCAGGGTTCCGTCGCTGTTGATATCTCCAAAAAGCTGTAACACGTTGGCCGTCGAAGAACTAAGGATGCCTTGGGGAAAGACGCCGCTAGCCCAAACCAGAGCTCCCGCGGCGTGATTGCTGTTGAAGATGGCACTGATGGTTGTGGAGCTGGATACGCTGGCGATTTTGACGGTCTCATAAGTGGGGCCCTGGTCGACTTGCAAGGTTTCGCCAGCAAACATATTTGCGGTTGAGATTACGCTAGCGCTTTGGGCCAGCGCGCTTGCCGTGATGCTCCCCGTAAGCGTGGTGGTGGTAGGCGGCACGGCGCCAGCCTGGCCGATTTCCTGAGCCAAGGTTTCTGCGGCGCCCTGCACTCCCAGGCGCATATCGGCTTTCAGCATTTCCGACGCGTAGGTCTTTTGATAAGCGAATAAGGCGGAAAACAGCGCGCCACAGATGGTGACCAGCACCGCGATGCTAACCATCAGCTCTAGGAGTGAAAATCCTTGGCTCTTGCTCTTGGTCATCTCAAACACCCTTCCTTTTTAGTGACCAAAGCCCTTGGCGCCGACCAAGGTCATCGTTGGCGCAGGGCCGCCTGCCGCTAAGGACGAGACCGCGGCGGTCACTACCTGAACAGTCTTGATGTTTCCTGTGGCATCCGTGGAGATGCCCCAAACGCGCGTATAAAAAGCGCCGGTCGGACTGGTCAACAGGTTTCCATTGGAGTCGAGATAGTCCACATACCCGGCGACGGGCGCGGCAGGATTGCTACCCCCAACCGTGCTGCTCGCCGCCATGGCCCCGCCAAGTCCCGTACCACCCGTCGCGCTAGCGGGGAAGATGGCGGTATTGGTCGAGCCATCGTTGAAATCCAAGGAGAGCAACTGCTCCATTTTGTCCTGCGAGTACTCGATCGTTCGGGTAGCGATGTCACCTTGCTTTTTGTTCTGTCCCGCAGCGATTCCAAATAACGCCATAACGGGCACAACCCCGACCAGCAGGATTACCGCAGAGATCATCGTTTCCAGGATCGAGAATCCCGCCTGTGCTTTGGCCCCGCGCTTTGATTTGCCGCCAACGCAATCGCACATGAAAGTTCGCCTCGTTGCTTCCAAAAGATTTGGTAAGAGATTTAATAGCCCTGCCAGCTCGAACCTTTCCACCGCCAGATGCTGACCTTGCCGCCTGCCGAAACACTGACCGCAGAGTATTGGCTTTGGTTATCGGACAGATAGATAGCGTAGTTCCCGGTAGCCGCTCCCGTGTTGTCGACGGCGATGCCTCTTGAGTTGAAAATGATCTGGGGACTTTCCTGGATAGTGGTTTGGCTGCCCGCAGGGGTGCCAACGGTGCCAATGCTAAAATTGGTAGAGCCGGAGAGGTACTGCCTCCCGCCTTCGGTGATATCAAAGCTATTGGTGGCCTTGTCCCAGAGCTGAAGCTGATAACTGCCATTAGCCAAATTGAAATTAAGTCTTGTTTGGGTGAACTCGCTGGCGGCTCGCACGCGCGCCAGTGTGAGTTGGTCGGCGATGGCTCGGGTGTCGTTCATGAGCCGGTAGGCGCGTTGCGACCTGAACACCATGGGCAGGGAACTTGCCAGCACCACTGCGACGACTCCCAGGGCAATTATCAACTCCACCATGGAGAAACCATGTTGGCTAGCTAGGCGGTTCGCTCGACGAACAAGGGTCATCACGGGCTCCTTGTGATGTTTCGTGGGACGGTTGCTAGCGACACGTTCTATTGTTCGAACGAGGAAATGATGCCGGCCGAGGCTGTTCCGACAGATAGTCAGTCGGTTACAAAGACGAATAGGGCAGAAGTACTAGAGCCTGTTCCACCGTACGGTTTTGTCCACAGGGTAAGTACAGGGGCAAAGACGCATTCTTTGCTAACTTACTGGAAAAACAGGAGATAAAGGAAGAACCATATGGGGAGTATCCTGTTCATCGGTAGGGCACGGACAAATTTTACATGTCCCCTTGACCGTTATCCTCATGGCCTAAAGCCTAAGACGGGCTACAGCGCGCGGCGGGTCAGAGGACCGGTTAGAGGAGGTCGTCCACGGTAGGCCGCGCGGCGCCCTTCCAGTTGGCGTCAAACTGTTTGCGCACGAAGCCCGCATCGTAGGTTCGGTCCTCGGCCTTCAGGGCTTGTTCGAGTCCGAAAAGCGAACGCGGGTTGCGCAGATTGCGCTCGAGGTCCGCGCGAAACGTTTCCTCGGCTCCCGCATAGTCGCCGATCTTCAGCAGCACCGCGCCCAGTGATTCGCGCACGGGATAAAACCAGTCCTGCGGCTCATCGTATTTCAAGCCGTCTTGCACCGCGACGGCCGCGCGCAATTGATTCACCGTTTCGTCCATATCATTTTTTGCCAGCGAAATTTTTGCGCCCAGCACGTTTTCCGCGATTTTCAAAATATCTTTGGTCTTGTTGTTGATGGGCGCCTGGAAAATGGCCTCCGGCGAAGTTTTCTCTTCCGCCTCGGCAACAATTTTGTGCTCCGCTTCGGCGCCATCCAAATCGCCTGTGCCCGCGAGCGCTAATCCTCGCGCAAAATGCCAGAAAACGTTGGCCGTCTGCATCGCCGCGTCCGGCTGCGGCATCTTCAAGATTTCATTCCATTTGTGAAAGCGCACTTCCACGGCCATCGGCACGGTCATGAAGCCACCGAGCGCGGGCATGTCTTTCACATGCGGGCGGACGTTCGCAGCGAGCAACTGCGCACCGCGGCGCGACTCCGCGTAATTGCCGTTCATCGCCGCGGCCATGGCAATAAAGTGCAAGTTGTGGCTGTAATACATCATCGAGTAGATGCCCGGAGCCGCGCCGCCCTTGATGTAGGCCTGATCCGCCAGCGCGGCTTTCTGGTTAGTTTTCAGCGCTGCTTCGTAATCGCCGGTGCGTATATAAATGTGCGCGGGCATGTGCACGATGTGTCCCGCGGCGGGCGCCAGTTCGGCCAGCCGATGCGCGCCGGCCAACGCGCGCTCCGGCGAATTCGAGGCCTCCACCGAATGAATGTAGTAGTGAATCGCGCCCAGATGATTCGGCTCACGCCGAATCACCGACTCTAGCGTCGCAACAATTTCTTCCGTGCCTTCTTCCGGCGTACCGTCGGGCCGCCACAGCCCCCAGGGATGCAAATTCATTCCCGCTTCGGCGAACAGCGTGGCTGCATCCAGATCGTCGGGGAAGCGTTTCATCACTTCGCGCATGGCATCGCGATATTGCTCCGCGGCCGCGCGCAAATCCGCTTGGCGGTCGGCCGGGAAGCGCTTGGCCAGCGCGTCGATGTACGCCTTGTCGCTCCCCGAAGCATCGCCCGCCAGCGCTTGCGCTTTCTCGATCGCGGCGTGCGCTTGGACGAAGCGGTCTTCGCTCGCGGGATCGTTGTAATTCGGCCCTACCGCTTCTGCCACGCCCCAGAACGCCATCGCCAGCTTGGGGTCGAGCTCGCCCGCGCGCTGGAACGAGCGCGCCGCCTCATCGTGATTGAACGCGTAAATCTGGCGCAGTCCCTGGTCGAAGAACGCTTGCGCTTGCGCGTTCTTCGTCGAGACCGGGTGATGCCAGTTGCCGTAGCCGCTCATCAGCACGGCGGCGGGTTTGGCGGCGCCAGCGCCATGCCCGGCATGCTCCTGCGCGAAAGCGGCCTCGCTCGGCGCGAGAGTGGAGATGGCCAGCGCCAGGGCGAGCGAAAAGGTGATGAGTGCGCGCCGGGTCGAGACGCGGTGATTCCGGGCGCGACAATTCAGGGCGTGAAGACTCAGGACGCAGAAATGCATGCGGGTGCCTCCGTCGAAGTTGAAGTGGGGTAACCAGTTCCGCCGATTGTAGCAGACTGAAGAGAATGGAAGTAAGGAAGTAACCCGCGGCCTGGGAAGGCGGGAGGCGCGGTTCCGGAATGGGAAGAATACCCACCCACGCCGGCAGTTTTCGTAAGGGTGGCAAATACAACTTCGCCATTTGCCGGCAGTCGCAGGTGTTGCGGGATTTGCGACTTGTGCAATTGCTCGGCGGCGGTAACTATCGCCACAGCTCCCTGTGGCCATAAAACAGCGATTCGATACTCCTTAAATAATCTCCAGCGCTAGCCGCGGAAAGGATGTCTTGTACACTCCCGCATCCGCCGTCAAAAGCTGGTAACCGCTCACCAGCGCGTGTGCTCCGATTAGGAAGTCCGCGAGAAGCCGCCGTGACCCCGCTCCCCCCTGCTTCTTTCGTCGTGCCGCATATCCTTGAAAGGCGGTCCCCGCCGTTCGCCAAATCCTTTCTTTCAACTCCCATTCCACTCTAATCCCCGCGTCTTCGCAGAACCGATCCACAAACGCCTGAGTCCTTCTGGGAGCGCCAATCAACTCCGCGTAGACCACGCCCGAAATGACCAGTCGGTCCTGGCTCCAGGCCGCGTCCAGCGCCTTTCGTGCTGCTTGATGCAGCGCATCGCTTGCATCCCAAAGAGCAGCGATTACATTGGTGTCCAGCGCGGTAGTCACTCTTCGTCCTGATGACCTCGGATCTCACGCAGCCATTTGTTGATCGCTTTCCGGCCCTTTCCAATTCCCGGATTGCCGATTCCCATGTACTTCGCAAAAGGACTCTGTTCTCTCACCGCTTTGACTTCTATTCCCTTGCCGTTGTCCTCAAACTCCAGGCGATCTCCCGCCCGCACGCCCAACCGGCGTCGAATCTCGCGCGGCACGGTAATCTGCCCCTTGCTGGTCAACTTGGCTTGTTTCTTCATGGCCATACCGCGCTTCCTTACTTTATCATATCTCTCCTTACTTTTCTCTCTTCTTGCGGCGTGAACTCGCCCGTCAACTTCCTCCGCCCTTGGCTTTGGCAGCAGGGAATCGAAAGTCGCAATTGGAAGTCGGAAAATAGAGAATCGAAAATGGAAATGCGAAATTCGGAGCAGTTGCAGTCCTGAGGGATATCGGAAGAACAAGCAGCACGGGGTCTTAAAGACCCGCTACTACGAGGCGTAATAAAAAACAGCTCCGGCGACACGTGAAACCGCGCGCTCAACCGCGCAATCTGTTCCTTGTTTAACTCCCTCTTCCTGTTTCCTGTTTAAAACCTCCGAAACGATGCGGGGAGTTCCAAATACGTGACCGGTACGCGTTGCCTTTGATATTGAAAACTGTAAACTCATCCACGGCGTCTGCCGGTGTTGCGGGACTTGGGCCTGGTTGGTACAACGCGAGGCGTTATACGTCTAGCGTGTGAGATTCTCCCGGCTCGCGACAGGCCCTACCCACCGGACGGCAGGACTCCCGCCTGCTTCTTCTGCTCGACGTTCTTCAGCCAGGCGCCGTGTTCCGCGTCGCTCCAGTGATGGATGTCGATGATATAGCCGTCCGGGTCGCGCAGCGAGAGCGACCCGCTTGGCATGTATCCAGGATAGGTAATCGGCGGCACGTCAATTCCGTTGGCCAGCAGGTGCTCGCGAAACGCAGGCAGGTCCGGGGTATACATGGCCGTGAGCAGGGCATGCTTGGTGGGGTCGAAGGGCTCCTCGGCCAACAGGAACATCACCGCGCCGCCCTCGCAGTGCATGCGTGCCCAGCCGGGACACGCGGGGTCGCCCTCCAGGTCGATGAGCTCGAATCCCAGCAATTGATAGAAGCGAATCGATCGTCGCACGTCCATGACGTGCAGCAGCGGCGTGAAATATCCCGCTTTCGGAACCATGGCCGTGGATTGTACTCCCGCGTACTCTGTTCCCGCCACCGGGCGAAACTCCAGCCCGCCAAGCGCTTTACCCTGAGGAACGAAAGGGCACGTCCAGCCGAAGAACCGCCAACCGTTGCAGGTGCGCGGGATTTGACGTCCGCAGTAGCGCCGCGTTCATTAGCTCCGGTCGAGGAGCAGGAACAAAGCGAGGTAGCGCTTCAGTTTTTGCGTGATGAGGAAGTTTTCCTTTACGTGCTGGTGGCCGTTTTCTCCGAGCTTCGCGGCGATCTCCGGGTGGGAAAGCAAAAAACGGATTTGATAAGCAGTGCCTTCGACGGAGTACGCCAACAAGCCGGTGTGCTTGTGAATGATTTGCGTGGGAATGCCGCCGACGGCGGAAGCTACGACGGGCTTCTTTTTCCATAGCGCCTCTGAAACAGTCAGGCCGAACC
The DNA here is from genome assembly GCA_003223245.1 of Acidobacteriota bacterium. Classification (GTDB taxonomy): domain Bacteria; phylum Acidobacteriota; class Terriglobia; order Acidiferrales; family UBA7541; genus Acidiferrum. The sequence goes on along the minus strand of QHYI01000105.1, from coordinate 42,704 downwards.
CTTCACGCAAACTTTTCTGCACGACAATCGTCGAAGCGCGCTGCAGCGCGTTCACTTCCAAAGGGGCCCATGCAGGGAGTTCGAGGATCTTGATATCGGGGTCTTTGTCGGCCGCGCGCAGGACATCCTTCAGAACCAGAGCGCCTTCCGGATCGTCGGACGCGCTGCCGCCAGCGAGAACCAACTGGCAGTCGAAGTAACGCTTCACGATGCGATACGCGCGAATGACGCCCACGGGATCCTTCAAGCGGTCGAAGCGGGAGATTTGCGTCAGGATGGGCCGCTGCGGATCAATCTGATAGCGGTCGAGAACTTGCTCGATCAATTCCGGATCGAGAGGGCAGTTCTTTTCGGAAAGCGGGTCAATGGCGGGGTAGAAAAGGTATTGCGAGATAGAGAGCTGGCGCGAAAATTCGGGAGAAGAGAACATGGCCGCGTCATAGCGGGAAACGAATTTCTCCAAAAAGTTCCAGACCTCGCGGTTCGGATGCGACAAATCAATGTGGCACCGCCAAACCCAGTGATTGGAACCGGGCGGCCGAGCGTCAATCAGCGCGACCGGCTGTGGGTCATGAATGACCATGAATTCGGCATCGAGCGGAAGGTTGGCGCGATTCCGCTCGTTGTAGGAGAGAAAAATCTCAAAATCCTTGGACTTGTGGAGATACGGCTCGCCGTGCAAGGCATTGTGGAAAGATTTCGTGACGTCGAAAAATTCTTCCGCGCCTTTCATCACGTCCCAACGCATGGCCAGCTCGAGTTCTTCGGCCAGCGGTACCAGACGGTTGAGAATTTCCGCAACGCCGCCTCCCACAGCCGTGGAGTTGATCATCTCCATGCTGCGGCCGCGCAGGGGCTTGGCCAGCGCGCGCAATTCCTCGATCTCGCCCGCGCCTACGACCCCGACATAGTTTTCCAGAGGAATCCGGCTTGGCGCCAAGACTTCCGTCATGGGTTTCTCCTTTCGCGGTCGATCAGGCGGAGCATCTTGGCGCGGGCGCTGTCGAGCGTGTTCGTGTAGACGTCGATGCGATTGATGCTGTCAGCGAGCGTCCGAAGGCCTAGACTGCCGGAGAGCCAATAGGAAAAGTCATTGGTTTGGAGTTGGAGGCGCAGCCGCGAGGAAATGAAGTGAAAATAAAAACTGGCGTGGCTGAGATGCGCAACGCCTTCGCGAAATTCACCCAGGGTGTGCGCACAGCGGCCAAAAGGCACGGTCACTTCCACGCTCTCGCAGAAGTGAAATCGCTCGAGGCCGGATTGCGACGCGAATTGCGGCTGAGCGTCGCAAAAATCCCGGACTACGCGGCGAAGATCGCTTCGTAGCGCTGCAATCGAAAGGTAATCACGGATGTCGAGGCTGGCCAGTTGCTCGGCAAGGTCAGTTCGGTTCAGGGAGGCCAGCGTCCACTGCGCGAAATCGTTGGAAAAGCCTTCCGTGAGGAAGTGGTGGAAGCCCAGCGTTTGAAAGGTGTGGTGAAAAATGGAGGCGTCGTTGCAATGTTCGAGCCCAGTCAGCAATTCCGCGAGGTTTTCCGCCGAGTGATTTCCAATCCGGGTGAGGTAGGAAGCGGTGACGAAATCGAACGGTGTTTCGGCGGCGTTCAAGTCAGCTGTCCTCTCGATTTTAGATGCAGCGGGCGCAACGCGCCGATGCCAGATGTCGCGCGCTACGAAAAGCTGCCGGCTGAATGGCGCTAGGCTTCTGCGCGCTCCACCAGTTCGATACGAATCTCAGTCAGATCGAAGAGAAGGTGCGCGGCCCAGCGGTATACATTGTGTTGCCGCACAATGTGGCGCATGTGCTGCATTCGCTCGGTCTGCTCTCTCTCTGGCATTTCCAGCGCGCGATGAATAGCTCGCGCGACCTGCGAAATGTCGTAAGGATTCACGAGCAGCGCATCACTCAGTTCGTGCGCTGCACCGGCAAACGTGCTCAGGATCAATACGCCGCGTTCATCTTCCCGGGAAGCCACAAATTCCTTGGCCACCAGGTTCATCCCATCGTGCAGGGAAGTGACCATGCAGAAGGAGGCCGCCTTGTAGAAACGGGAAATTTCCTCGTGGGAATGGTGTTTCCCGCGAAACACGATGGGCTTCCACCGCGACGTTTGGAAGCGGTCGTTGATGCGCTCCGCCTCAGAATTGACTTCCTCGAGCAAATTCCTGTAGCGGTCGATGTCGGTCCGGCTGGGCGCGCCGATCTGCACGAAGGTGAACCGCCGGCAGTAACCCGGATTCAGTTCGAAAAACCTTTCCAAGGCGCGGAACCGCTCCAGGATTCCTTTGGTGTAATCGACACGATCCACCCCGACTCCCAGATGCGTAGCTTCAATGTCCATCTCGTCGCACAATTCCGCGCGCAGCCTGTTGGCGATATTTGGTTCCAGGCTGGGTTTTTCATGAAACTCCACGCTAATCGGGTAGGGCCGCACTCGGGTAACGTGGCCTTGGCGGCTTACCGCAAAGCGGTCCCATTCGGTGAGCGCTTCGAGACCGCGGTCCACGGTTTCAAGGAAATTGTTGCAATGGGTTTGAATATGGAAGCCGATGAGATCCGCGCCCAGCAATCCTTCGATGAGTTCGCGCTGCCAAGGGCAAATTCCGAAGACCTCTGCGTTGGGCCAGGGGATGTGCCAGAAGATAGCCACGCGCGCGTCCGGGCGGACATCCTTCACCATGCGCGGAACGAGTGCAAGATGATAGTCCTGCGCCAGCAGAATGGGCGAATCCGCGTCTGCCATTTCTTGCAAGACGGTGTCGGCAAACCGCTGGTTGATCCGCTGGTATTGCAGCCAGTCTTCGGGGCGGAAAATTGGGCGCGTATGGGCGATATGGCAAAGCGGCCAGAGGCCCTCATTCGAAAATCCATCGTAATAGCCTTTGTTTTCCTCTTCCGTAAGCCAGATGCGACGGAGCGTATAACTCGGACGATCCGGAGGGACGCGGAGCCGGTCCTGGGAATCGACGACTTCGCGGTCCGCGCTGCCGGAGCCACTCGCGACCCATGTGCCGTTGCACGCCAGCAAAACCGGCTCGAGGGCGGTGACCACGCCGCTGGCGGGCACGATCACCTTGATGTCCTTCCCGTCGAAGACGTGCATGTAGGGCTCACGATTCGAAACCACAAAAAGCGGCTGGTTTTGAAGCCGTTCGCGAAGATTGACGCTCAGCCGTTCCGCGGTCCACAGCGAGGCGTTGGAATCGCGGAGCCGCGCTTCGACTTCGGCCGCCGTCCTTGCCGAATGTAAGTCTCGGGCCAAGTGGGTAACCTCATGGTGCAACTGCTCCATGGCTCCGCCTTGCAACAGTGCCGGATGCGGATTGGGTTGGCCGGTGCGCAATGTGCGGACCCATTTGGCGGTGCGCGTGAGAGGTCCGGTAAAAGTCCAGCGCACAAGAAGCAGCGCCAGGGCGCTAATCAACAGCGTTTGCACCAGAGCGTTGAGAAGGGCGTCACGCAGGGTGTGTGCGACTTGTATTTCAATGTAGCCGGTGTCGTGCACCAGGAGGAGGGCTCCGACGACTTTGTTGTCCCGGTGAAGCGGCATCGCATAAACGTGCACGGGAAGGGCATCGCTTTCCTGTTGTGCCGAGGTCTGTTCAGGGGGAAGAAATTCGCCATCGCCATGATCGTCGTGCATGGCTTTGGTTATGGCGGTTGGGTGCAGCGGCAAGGCTGGCTCAAGTCCCGGAGTAATGGCAAGCAAATGGTCTCCTGTATCGTAGATAGCAATTCCTCGGAGGTGCTCGCGTTGCCCATAGCGCTCGACGAAACGGCGCAGGCCGCGGTCCTGGCCCCGGCCAAGTTCCCGCTCGATGCTCTCCTGGAGGCTATCGGCCAGGATTTCCGCCCGCCGCGCGAGATCGTTGCGCAAGATACGCCGCTGGTTCCTTACCTGGTAACCGGCGAAAACAAGAGACACGCTGGCGACGCTCACGATCAGGGGCAGGACGATTTTCAGAGTCGCGCGCATCTGAAACTCCTTAATCCAAAATGAAGATGCCGCGAGGGGTTGGGTGCGTGCGGCCGCGTAGGATTGGTGAACTAAGGATTACGTGTGTGTTGGCTTGAGCGAATCGGTTCTTCCTCTTTGGCTCGCGGTTTTACCCGACTCGGGCGGGCGGTCAGGATTTGGCGCCAACCTGGGTGGCACGATCCGATCCGGAAACGGTGTAGCCCAGGCAGCTATAGTAAAGCATACAACAAAGATGGAGACGAGGCTCAGTGCGGTACGGAATCGCATGTAGATTACTCCGGAATGATTTCGACTGGAAGAAGGCGTGTGGCAAGGCTAGAACCAAAGATTCTTGCACACACGAGTCAAAGGAAAGGCTTTGGAATCAATAAGATACAGCGGTCCGCAAGCGGATGGGGCGCAGACTTAGTGAGTACTAAACCGGTGAAGATTTTCCGTTGTCCGTCCTTGTTCTACTCGGATTTCTTTGCAAAATTTCCATGTTCTACATGCTTAACGTCAAATCGTTCTTCAAGAAGGCGACCTAAGCTTCAGGAACGGTGCGCAATTGCGTGTCAGGTCATGAAAGCCCTAAGGCGGCCCGGATCAGGCGAGCAGGGTAGACTTTCTCTCAGAGTTACCCGGGTTGCTATGCGGAGCAAATACGACCTAAGCTCCAAACCGTTTCTGGCATGCGCGTGCACATCAACCGATAGCCTTGCAAAGCACCCGCATAGTAAGGTGACAAGAAAGGGCGCAAAAATAGCAAGTTCAGCCCACATTCCTTGACTTGGCGGGAACCCCTCTGAATAATGGTAAAGCATGAGCGTGGTGCGCCGGAGGCGCTGAATAGATGTTCCTGGACGTAAAGGAATTAGCTGTCCGGAAGCTGCGAATCCACAAGACCTATGCGCCGGGCAGCATCGATTTCCATTCGGTAGAAATGAAGCAGATTGAGCCGCTCGAAGTGACGGCTACCGCGGAATTACTGGAGGGCCAGATTCGCGTCGAGGGCAACTTCGAGACGAAGATCGAATTGGTCTGCGCGCGCTGCCTCGAACCGGTCAACGAGGAAGTAAGCCGCTCGTTTGACCTGCTTTATGCGCCGCTTCCGAACGATGCCAGCCTCACCAAGCATCGCGAAGACCGGCTGAAGGATGATGATACGGAGATCGGATTTTACGAAGGAGATGGCCTTTTCTTGGCGGACGTGTTGAAAGAGCAAGTGCTTCTGGCGCTTCCCATCAAAGCCATTTGCCAGAGCGATTGCCGGGGGCTGTGCCCGAATTGCGGCGCCAACCTGAACCACGAGGACTGCCGCTGTGAGACCCACGCCACAGATCCCCGATGGGCCTCACTCGCGCGTCTCAAGCAGGACTGGTTGAAAAAACAATAGCTTTTTGAGGGCGAAAGCCCTATATAATCCGCCGAACGCGGCGGGAACGAGGTGTAGTGTTATGCCTAACCCAAAACGGAGGCATTCCAAAAGACGGACCAGCACGCGGCGGGCGCATGATTTTCTGACCAAGCCCGGGCTGGGCAAATGTCCGAATTGCCAGGAAATGAAGCTGCCGCACCAGGCGTGCCCGCATTGCGGCTACTATAAGGGCAAGGCGGTACAAGCGTCGGCATAAGCTGTTTCATGTTTTGCTGATTCCGCGCGCAAAATCCCATGATCACCATCGCCGTTGACGCCATGGGCGGGGACCATGCACCACGTCCTGAAGTGGAAGGCAGTGTGCTGGCCGCACGCGAGTTCAACGTGCGCATTTTGCTGGTGGGGCAGCCGAACGCGGTGCGCGCCGAACTGGCCAAGCACTCCGTGCCCAATCTGCCGATTGAGATTGTGCCGGCAAGCGAAGTGATCACCATGAACGATCACCCGGCGCAGGCTTTCCGGCGAAAGAAGGACAGCTCCGTGCACGTGGCGGCGCGACTGGTTCATGATGGCAAGGCCGATGGCATGCTCAGCGCCGGAAATACCGGCGCGGTCATGACCGCGGCGAAGTTCATTCTCGGCACGCTTGAGTCCGTGGACCGCGTGGCCCTGGCAGCGCCCTTTCCCAACGCGAGAGGCGGCGTTTCGGTGCTGCTGGACGTGGGGGCGAATGTGGATTCGCGGCCGGAGCATCTGGTGCAGTTTGCGGTGATGGGTGAAGTGTATTACCGCGCCACGTTTGGCAACCGGCGCCCGCGTGTGGGCCTGCTCTCGGTGGGGGAGGAAGAAATCAAGGGCAACGTGCTGACCCGCGAGGTCTATACTCTGCTGAAGAAGAGTCCGGTGCATTTCGTAGGGAACGTCGAAGGCGGAGATCTTTTTTCCGGCAGCGTGGACGTGATTGTGTGCGATGGTTTCGTAGGCAACATCGCTTTGAAGATTTGCGAAGGTCTGGCGGTTTCGATCTTCGATTTGCTGAAGAAGTCGCTGAAAAGCTCGATTCTTTCGCAGGTCGGGGCAAAGCTTTCGCAAGGGGCGTTCAAAGGCTTGAAGAGGAAGATCGATTATACGGAGTATGGTGGCGCGCCGCTTTTGGGTGTGCGCGGCGTCTGCGTGATTGGCCATGGACGTTCCAATGCCAATGCGGTGAAAAACGCCATCCGTGTGGCCGCGGGGCTCGCCCGCGCGCGCCTCAACGAAAGAATCGAACAAGAGCTCTCCGCCACTGCGGTTCCCGCGTGACGGCGGCAGAGAGGAAATCGGCCATGGGTAAAGTCGCATTTGTGTTTCCTGGACAAGCTTCACAATATCCCGGCATGGGCAAAGAACTCGCGGAAAAGTATGCCGCGGCCAGAGCGGTCTTCGACGAAGCGGACAAAGCGCTGGGTTTTTCGGTTTCCAAGCTGTGCTTCGAGGGCACCGAAGAAGACCTGAAGCTCACTGCCAATACGCAGCCAGCCATCTTAACTTGCTCGGTGGCGGCAACTCGCGTCCTGGAGGAAAAAGGCTTGGAGCCGGATTATGTAGCAGGCCATAGTCTTGGCGAATATTCCGCGCTGGTTTGCGCCGGATCGTTGAAGTTTGCCGACGCCGTGAGGCTCGTGCGCAAGCGCGGCACGTACATGCAAGATGCGGTTCCGCAGGGCGTGGGCGGCATGGCCGCGATTATGGGCTTGTCTCACGCGGTGGTGGCGGATGTGTGCAAGCGCGCCGGCAATGGCGAAATTTGCGCGCCGGCGAATTTGAATTCACCGGAACAGACGGTGATCTCCGGCCACGCGGGCGCGGTGAAGCGAGCCGTGGAGTTGGCGTCGCAAGCGGGCGCGAAGCGCGCCGTGATCCTCCCGGTTTCCGCGCCGTTTCATTCCGCGTTGATGGCACCGATGCAACAGAAACTCGAGCAAGACTTGCGAGCCACAGAGTTTTCGAACTTGCGCGTGCCGCTGGTGACCAACGTCGACGCAGATACCATCACCACTGGCAGCGAAGCGCGGGAGGCGCTCATTCGGCAGGTTTCCATGCCGGTGCGCTGGGAAGAATCGGTGCGCCTGCTCATCGATGAAGGCGTGAACACCTGTGTGGAAGTCGGCCCGGGCCGCGTGCTCACGGGGTTGCTGCGACAGATCGAACGTTCGGTCGCGGCTCTCAACGTCGAGGACGAAAAGAGCCTCGCGGTGACCGTGGAAAAAATCGCTGCAGCGCGTTCCGACGCGGCATAGAGAGTTTGTAAGCTCGGGCCTTCAGGCCTGAGGCGGTTACTCGACCCGTTTTAGCCGAAATTGAAGGAGAAGACCTCACCCCTAAAGGGGTGAGGCACAGCTGCGAGCGAAAGAAATGTTCCGCTTGAAAGACAAAGTAGCTCTGGTGACCGGCGCGTCGCAGGGCATTGGGCGCGACACGGCGCTGGCGCTTGCGGAAGCAGGCGCCAAAGTCGCCGTGGCTGCGCGCAATGAAGAGAAGCTCGCGGCGCTGGTGAAAGAGATTACCGCGGCAGGCGAAGAAGCGTTCGCGGTGAAGATGGACGTGGCGGATGCGGAACAGGTCAGGGCGGGATTCAAAGCCGTCGTCGAGAAATTCGGCCGCCTCGATATTCTGGTGAACAACGCGGCGATTACGCGCGACGGCTTGGCCATGCGCATGAAGGCGGAGGATTGGGACGCGGTGATTCGCACGAACCTGACCGGCGCGCATTTGTGCATTCAGCAAGCTCTTCTGACCATGGTGCGCGCGCGGCGGGGCCGCATCGTCAACATCGCCTCGGTGGTGGCACAAATGGGTAACGCGGGCCAGGCGAATTACGTCGCCGCCAAAGCTGGTCTGATAGGCTTGACGAAAGCCATCGCCATCGAAATCGCTTCGCGCAATATCACCGTGAATGCCGTCGCGCCCGGCTTTATCAAAACGCCGATGACCGGCGTGCTTCCCGACAAAGTGAAAGAAGATTTAAAGACGCGCATTCCGCTGGGCCGCATGGGCTGTCCACGCGACGTCGCCGCGGCCGTTGTTTTTCTTGCGAGCGACGAAGCCGGCTACATCACCGGCCACGTCCTGGACGTGAACGGCGGTATGTACATGGCGTGACAAAATTAGGCGAGTAAAGCGGCTAGGCGAATTGTCGTACGGCAGGCTTGCAGGGCGACACGCCTTGCGGGCGGCCGTTGACAAGGCAACTCGAAGATTTTGTAATGATACCGCCAGCTAGTCCAAGGGGTGGTGACGCGCGGGGGGCATCATGCATTCGCGGGAAATCCACCGGGTTCTTCTTGTACATCCCAGCTCCTTGATGTACTCGGAAGTGTACCTGCGGCTTGAGCCGCTGGGACTCGAGCTTGTGGCCGCCGCTTGCCGCAAAAGCGCATATGACGTCCGCCTCTTGGATCTTCAAGCGAGCAGCCAAAAAGACTATTTCCGCATCGTTCGGGACTGGCGGCCGGAGGCCATCGGCTATTCGCTGAATTACCTGGCCAACATTCCTGAAGTGGTGGATTTAGTACAGGCCACGCGTCAACTATTGCCTGAGGCTTTTCTGTTTGCCGGGGGGCACAGCGCGTCCTTCACAGCGAAGGAGATTCTAGAGCACGCTGGTGGGGCGCTCGATTGCGTCGTGAAAGGAGAAGGCGAGGGCATTACCCCGAGATTGCTGGAGCGGGCGGGAGAGAATCGCGACAGCATTCACAAACTGCCGGGCATCGTGACACTAACGGGAGCAGGACCCGCGCCTGAGATGATCGCAAGCTTAGACGAATTGCATCCTGCGCGCGATCTCTTGCCGAGGCGGCGAAAATATTTTATCGGCGTGCTCGACCCGGCTGCCTCGATTGAATTCACGCGGGGCTGTCCCTGGGATTGCGTCTTCTGCAGCGCGTGGACGTTTTATGGGCGGAGCTACCGTCAGCGCAGCCCGGAAGCGGCCGCCGAGGATCTGGCGAGCATCCGGGAACCCGGCGTGTTTATCGTAGACGACGTCGCGTTCATTTACGCGGACCACGGTTACGCCATTGCTCGCGAAATCGAGCGGCGGGGCATCAAGAAACACTATTACCTGGAAACGCGCGGAGACGTGCTTTTGCGCAACAAAGAGGTTTTTCGGTATTGGAAACGGCTCGGGTTGGAATACATGTTTCTAGGCATTGAAGCGATTGACGAAGAAGGGCTGAAAGAGCACCGGAAACGCATCACGCTCAACAAGAATCTGGAAGCGCTCAAATGCGCTCGCGACCTCGGCATGTTCGCTGCCATCAACATCATCGCTGACCCGAGTTGGGATGAACAACGCTTTGCTGTGGTGCGAGAATGGGCGCTGTCGGTGCCGGAAATTGTGCACATCACGGTGAACACCCCCTATCCCGGCACAGAGACCTGGCTTAGCGAGTCGCGCCAGTTTACGACGCGGGACTACCGGCTCTTCGATGTACAACACGCGGTGCTGCCGACCAAGCTCCCGCTCCAAGAGTTCTATCGCCAACTTTTACAAACCCAGGAAGTCTTAAACAAGAAATTCATGGGTTGGGTCGCTTTGGGGCGCACCCTTGGTCTCTCGCTCGGATTTCTGGCGCGTGGCCAGACGAATTTCGTCAAAATGCTGTGGAAGTTCAACAGCGTGTACAACTACAAGCGGCAATTCGCCGACCACCAGCGCGAAGTGCGCTATCCCATGGGCCTGCCGCAGCCGGAGCTAAAGACCATTGACACGGCGGCGATGTACATCCATCCCCAAGGGCCGAGTGCGCCAGTGGAGCGCTCGAAGTCGATCACCTAAAATCAGGAGTACGGAGATGCCAGCGCGGCAGCTGCCGCCATTGTTTTTCTCGCGAGCGACGAAGCCGGCTGCATCACCGGCCACGTCCTCGATGTCAACGGCGGCTTAACAAGCTTCCAGAGAAGCACGGTAGACTCTATTTGTATCCGCCAAGCAACGGTGACGGGAGCCCCTTTGCCAAGGGTAGTTTCGAAGATTTGAAAGAAGCGGGAATCGGATTGCAGGAAGGTTTGAAGCTGCGATTCTATGACTTAGACGGAGACGAAATCCTGACGACCTGCTCTTTGAAGGAATAGCCCACTATATTGCTGGAAAGGGTTGGGGTGGAATCATCGACGCCACTACCTTTCATGGGGAATCTTCGGGGCCTGAAAGTTGACCTTGCAAGGTGCCCTGACTAGAATGGGCAGGTTATTCAGGGCCCCATTATCAAGCGAAATCGGCACGTAACCGCGGCCGCCAGCCGCGAATCCGAGAGTACGGGTTCGAAAACACCATTTTCGCGCGGCTGTACTCCGCGCAGGCAGGGCAGGCTCTTCAGCCTGGGATCAGCGGAATAAAAAGCACTGACACTGACTTAGAATCGCGGAGGAAAGAAGGATGGCTAGCGTAGAAGAACGCGTGAAGCAGATTATCGTCGAGCAGCTCGGCGTGGATGAAGCGGAAGTTACGCCCACAGCTTCGTTTGTGGACGATTTAGGAGCCGACTCGCTCGATCAGGTAGAATTGGTAATGGCGTTTGAGGAAGCCTTCGGCATCGAAGTGCCGGACGAAGACGCCGAAAAAATGACTACGGTGAAAGACGCGGTCGAATATATCGACAAACACGCCAAAGGTAAGTAAACCACGGAACCATCACCTCAACAGGGAGTATCGGAACATTGACTCGCCGGGTAGTCGTCACGGGTGTTGGGCTGGTCTGCGCGCTGGGCATCGGCACGGAGGAATGCTGGAGGAACCTCGTTGCCGGATGCAGCGGGATTGCGCCGATCACGCAATTTGACGCGACCGGATTCGATTGCAAAATCGCGGGCGAAGTGAAGAACTTCGACCCTTTTAACTGGATCGAAAAAAAAGAATTGAAGAAGATGGCGCGCTTCATCCAGATCGCGCTGGCCAGCGCGGATTTTGCGGTGAAGTCGGCCAACTGGAAACCCGAAGATTCCAATCTCGATGAAGTGGGCGTGTACGTTTCTTCCGGCATCGGCGGGTTCGATATCATCGAGCGCGAGCACGGGAAGCTGCTGAACGGCGGCCCGGGCAAGATTTCTCCCTTTTTCATTCCTTCTGCCATTGTGAATCTCGCCTCGGGGCAGATTTCGATTCGCTATGGCGCGAAAGGGCCGAATTCCGCGACGGCTACAGCGTGCTCTGCTTCCGCGCATGCCGTTGGCGACTCGTTCAAAATTATCGAGCGCGGCGCCGCGGAGATGATGATTTGTGGCGGCTCGGAAGCCACCGTAACGCCCATGGGCATCGGCGGCTTTGCTGCCATGAAGGCGCTCTCTACCCGCAATGACGATCCTCAACATGCCAGCCGTCCTTGGGACGCCGGCCGCGACGGCTTCGTCGTCGGCGAAGGCGCAGGTATTCTGATACTTGAGTCCCTCGAACATGCGCAGAAGCGCAACGCGCCGATTCTGGCCGAAATCGTCGGCTACGGCATGTCTGGCGACGCGTATCACATGACGCAGCCGGAAGAGAACGGCGATGGCGCGTATCGCGTAATGAAGGTGGCGCTCAAGGACGCCAAGCTCTCCCCTAATGACATTGGTTACGTAAACGCCCACGGGACTTCCACGCCTATCGGTGACATCATCGAAACGCGCGCTCTGAAGCGCGTTTTCGGTGAGCGCACCAAGAAGGTGCCCGTTAGCTCAACGAAATCGATGACCGGTCACTTGCTCGGCGGCGCGGGTGGACTCGAAGCTGGCATCAGCGTGCTGGCACTGCGCGATCAGACGCTGCCGCCCACGATTAATCTGGAAAATCCCGATCCGGAATGCGATCTGGATTACGTGCCCAAACATGCGCGCAAAGCGTCGGTCGAGTACGCACTCTCGAATTCTTTTGGATTTGGCGGCACCAACGCCGCGCTCATTTTCCGGCGCTGGTCCGGCAAGTAGAATTAGACTTCTTTAGCCGCGCGCTCCCGCGGTTTTTCTCGCTCCATGGAATTGGGAAATTCTGAAAGGAAGCATCCGCGTGAACATCATCGTGTGCATCAAGCAGGTTCCCGCGAAAGACGCGCCCCTGGCCATCGCCGGAAACTGGATCAAGGAGTCTGACATCGGCTTCGAAATGAACGAGCCGGACAGCTACGCGCTCGAAGAAGCGCTGCGGCTCAAGGAAAAGCACGGAGGCGAAGTGGTCGCGCTCTCGATGGGGCCGGAACGGGTGAAACAAACCATCAAGGAAGCGCTTGCGAAGGGCGCCGACCGCGGCATTCACATCGCCGATGACCATTTCGCGCAACTCGATCCGCTCGGCTCGGCCAAAGCCCTTGCGGCCGCCATTCAAAAAGAAAAAGCGGATCTAGTCCTTACGGGCTTGCAGAGCGACGACCACGGCTTTGGGCAGACCGGCGTGCTCCTCGCCGCTCTGCTCGACCGCCCGCACGCCACCATCATCATGCAAATTGAAGCGCAGGACGGAAAGATGAAGCTCAAACGCGAGCTGGAAGCGGGATGGTTTCAGTGGATGGAATGCCCGCTGCCCGCGGTGCTGTCGATTCAGTCCGGCATCAACAAAGTTCGCTACGCCACGCTCAAGGGCATCATGGCGGCCAAGAAAAAGGAAATCGCGACGATCGCGCGCGAATCCTTGGGCGTTTCGCATGAACCCACGCAGAAAATCGAAAAAATCTACGTGCCCACAAAAACAAAAAAGACGGAATTTCTGACCGGCACGCCCAAGGAAGTGGCGACAAAACTCGTGGAAAAACTCAAGTTTGAAGCGCGGGTGATCTAGCCATGAAAATCCTCGTCGTCACCGAATTACGCCAAGGCAAATGGCACAACGGCAGTTTTGAGACGCTGGCTGCCGCGCAACAAATCGCCAAAGACACGTCAAGTACCGTCAGCGCCCTTGTCATGGGCAAAGGAATTTCTTCTTTTGCAGATGAACTCGCCTCAAAAAATGTCTCCGAGGTTCTGCGCGTAGAACACGACCTGCTCGAGGCGTACACGCCCGACGCCTACTGCATCGTTCTCAACCAAGTGATCGAATCGGCCAAGCCTGAAATGGTGTTGTTCCCGCACACCTATCAGGTGCGCGACTTCGCGCCCAAGCTTGCTGCGAGACTGGGCAAAGGCATGATCGGCGACTGCATCGGCTACCGCAACGAAGGCGGCAAGCTTGTCTTCGTGCGCCAGATGTTCCAGGGTAAGACCGCTGCGGACGTCACTTTCACGGGCCCGGCGCCCTGGTTTGCCTCGTTTCAATCCGGCGCTTTTCGCGCGGATTTGCTTGCCGCCCATCCTTCTATCAAAGCCCCGGTGAACGCCGTCAGCGTGACGTTGAACGCCACGCAGATTCGCACGAAGCCGATGGAGCTGTTCAAAGAGGCCAAATCCGCCGTCGACCTCACGCAAGCACCGCTTATTGTCGCCATTGGCCGCGGCATCAAAGCTCGGGAAAACATTCCGCAAGCGGAAGCGCTCGCGAAAGCACTTGGGGCGGAAATCGCCGCCTCGCGCCCCATCTGCGATGAAGGCTGGCTCCCTATGGAACGCCAGATCGGCAGTTCTGGCCAAACCGTCGCGCCAAAACTTTATCTCGCGCTCGGCATTAGCGGTGCCATTCAGCACGTGGTGGGCATGAAAGGCGCGCGTACCATCGTGGCCATCAACAAAGATTCGAACGCGCCCATTTTCGAGATCGCCGACTACGGTGTTGTCGGAGACATCTTCGAAATCATGCCCGCGCTCAGCGAAGTCTTGCAGAACGCCAAATAGGCCAAGCGCGGTAAACGCAAAACTGCTTTTCTTCCAACGCCGTAGCACGGATATGACAAATTGGCGCTTGGCTGGAGCAGGTCGCAACCTCATTAATGAAGTTGCACAAAAGAAAGATCGCTCTGCACGGGAGGCGTCGGATGGCCAACGTGGAAGGCTTTCCTTACGAGACGCGACTCAACATCCTTCATCAGCCACTGGAACTCATTGACGAAAAAGCGCTCGCGGGTGCGTGCACCTATAAGTGGTTCAACCAAACGCTTTGCCAGGTGAATGGGTCGGTGGTTCGTCTTGGAGTCGTCCAAGGCGAATATCATTGGCACAAGCACGACGATAACGACGAGTTTTTCTACGTTGTCGAAGGGAAGCTGTTGATCGATCTCGAAGGCAGAACCATGGAGCTCGGCCCGCGGCAAGGCACGGTCGTTCCCAAAGGAGTCCTCCATCGCACGCGCGCTCCCGAGCGCACTGTCATCCTCATGGTGGAGAACGCAGGCATCATCCCCACGGGAAACTGAAATCGCCGCAAGGCAGTAGCGCGTGGCGCCGTGTTCTCTCCGAGCTTATACTTGTGTTACGCAATGAAATTCGAGGCTTACAGTACTATTTGTCATCAACAGGACGCCGGCAGTTGGGTGGCCGAGATTCCTGCGATCGCCAGTTGTGATGCTTTAATGCCCACGCGCGAAGAAGCGCTTCCCGAACCGCGTCGCGTTTTCGGAATGATTGAAGAGGAATTCCGTGAGAAGGGGCTAGCGCTTTCAGAAGACTCAGCACCATTGACCACATGACCGATCAGCGCGAACAACTCGAGGCCGACGTGCTCATTGTCGGCGCGGGGCCGGCGGGGCTTTCTTGCGCGCTGCATCTCGCCAATCTCATCAAAAAGCACAACGTTTCCGGCGCCAAGCCCGAGCTTTCTGCAGAGAATATTTACGTGCTCGAAAAAGGCCGCGAAATCGGCGCGCACCAGCTTTCCGGCGCGATCATGAATCCCAAAGCGCTCGCTGAACTGGTTCCTGATTTCCGAAAATCCGCGCCGCTCGACACTGCGGTTACCGATTCCGCCGCGCTGCTCTTCACCAAGAATTCATCCTTCCGTTTCCCAATTACCCCGCCGCCTTTCCAAAACAAAGGCAATTACCTCATTTCGCTCAGCAGAATCACAAAATGGCTCGGCGGCCTAGTCGAAGCCGCAGGCGTCAACGTCTTCAAGGAATTTGGCGGTGCCGAGCTAATTTACGAAGGCGACGGCCTTGCGGGGGTCATCACCGAAGACAAAGGCGTCGACAAAAACGGCAAGCCCAAGGACAACTTCACGCCCGGCTATGAACTTCGCGCGAAAGTGACCGTGCTTGCCGAAGGTACGCGCGGCTCGCTCACCAAAAAACTCGTCGCCGCAAAAAAACTCGACAACATCAATCCGCAAAGTTACGGCATCGGCATCAAGGAATTGTGGGACGTGCAGCCCGGCCGCATTCAGCTCGGCTATGTGGCGCACACGCTCGGCTGGCCTGTTCCCACCAGCATGTACGGCGGCGGCTGGATTTACGGCCTTTCGAACAATCGCGTTTCCATCGGCCTTGTCATCGCGCTCGAATACGCCGACCCGCAATTCGATCCCCACGCCGTATTTCAAACCTGGAAGACGCATCCGTTTCTCAAGAAACTTCTCGACGGCGGCAAGCTCGTTCGGTACGGCGCGAAGTCGCTGCCCTACGGCGGCTGGTACGCCATGCCCCGCACCTACGTGGACGGCGGCCTGATCATCGGCGATTCCGCCAGCTTCCTCGATTCACAGCGCCTCAAGGGCATACATCTGGCGATGAAAAGCGGCATGCTTGCGGCGGAAACGATTTTCGAAGCCCTCAAATCCGGCGATACTTCTTCAAAGACGCTGAGCGCCTTCCCGAAAAAAGTCGAGCAAAGCTACGTCAAGAAAGAGCTCTGGCAGGTCCGCAATTTCCACCAATCTTTTTCGCGCGGCATGCTTCGCGGATTTTTTCATACCGCGTTTCAGCAAATCACCGGCGGCCGCGGCCTGATCGATCCCATGCGCGCGCACGCGGGCCACGAGGCCTACCGGAAAATCAACGGCCGCCCTGCGCCGGAGCGGTTCAAAGGCGATGGCAAACTCACCTTCGACCGCCTCACCGACGTCTATCACTCCGGCACGCGCCACGAAGAAGATCAGCCCTGCCATCTTCACGTTGCAGACACGAACATTTGCTCCACCAAGTGCGTCGTCGAATACGGCAATCCCTGCCAGTATTTTTGTCCCGCAGCGGTCTACGAAATGGTGAAAGAGTCCGGCACTACGCTAAAGCTGAAAATCAACGCTTCCAATTGCGTGCACTGCAAAACCTGCGACATCGCTGACCCTTACCAGATTATCGATTGGGTTGTTCCCGAAGGTGGTGGCGGCCCCAACTATGAAGGCATGTGACGCCTGAGGACTATCTCAGGAGCTTCTCTAACCCCCGGGCGACCAAAGTTTCTTCACGAAGTGAACCAGGCGGTCCACCACAGAATCGGCCTGCGTCTGCGCCGCGGGTTTGGACGGTTTTGCCGGAGCCGGGTGCGTGGGCATTGGCGTCCGCGCCGTAGGAGCAGAAGAAACGGGCGGAGAGGGAGCAGGCGGGTCTCCTTCCACGCGCCCTTCGAAAATGAGTGTGGGCCGCACGCGCACTCGCCGCACCACCACGATCTTGCTCGTGTCCACTTCCGGCTGAACTTCGGCGTTCGCGTTATAAATCAGCGGCGGAACGAAAACCTCATAGATCGGTCCTTCCTTTTCCGCGGGCTTATCCAATGGCAAGGGAGAAATGACGTCTCCGGAAGCCAAAGGCCTGGCATTCGCTTCTTCGGTGGTCTTCGCGGGTGGCACAAGCTCCAGCCGCGGAGGAGGCGTATATTTCGTGAGCTGAGGATCGCACGAGCAACGGTCGCCGCCTCCGCGTAATCCGTCCAACTGCCCATTCACCAGCAGAACATCCGCCGACTGAGGAACAACAATGTTTTGGCTGGTGAGCTGCTGCTCCAGCCTTACCGCGCCGCGATAAGCGCGAACGCACATGGCTCCTGCGGCGTCGAAACCAACCAAGGCATCTTGCGGACCGTCGCCAATGGCGATAGGTTGAATCTGAAGAAGCGGAGTATAAATCGTCACCGCGGGCCCATGTTCGATGGAAAGGTGAATCGTTCCGGAATCCAGGGCAACTGTGACCTGGTTGCCGACCTTGAGGACCGAGAAATGCGCCGGCCCGCAAATGCTGATGGACCCTCCCTCGATGAGGTCGAGGCGTGCCGTCCCGGACTTAACCAGCACGTCGCTGCCGCTCCGCAGGACGGTTCGCGGAAATCCTCGAACCAATTCGACGCGCATGGGCCCCGTGACGGCGACGGCCGCGCCATCAATCGTTCCAACGGAACCCGAAACCGGTTCATCGGAGCGCGCCGTCAGTGTCGTCAGAGTTGCTGCAGCAGCCAGCACCACCGCGCTAGCAAGCAGCCAAGCGATCCGGCGCATCCGGTTCTTTGAAATGAAGGGAAGCGGCACTTCGTAGTACTCCCGGCACAAAGGCGGGGGTCTCACCTATACTATACGTCGGCGGGGACTGCTGGCGCACCTGCGCATGGTAGCTCGGCCGGCAACCAAACCTACATGCCACACCCCAACACAATCTTTGAAACCGTGAAGCAGCCGGAGCAAGAGCCGGTCAACCTGCATTATGACACAAGGCTGCCGTCCCTGCCGTGGACACGCCGCATCCAGATTCCTTTCATCGCAGCTGCAGTGTATGGCGTTATTCGGACGCTTGGCCCCACGCTGCGCTATGAAGTGCTCGGCTGGCAGCACGCGGAACGGGTGCACGCGTCGGGCAAACGCATTATCTGGGCGTTCTGGCACCGCATCATCCTGCCGATTGTTTGGTGGCATCGCCATCATGGCGTCGTGGTGATGAACACCACTGCCTTTGACGGACAGTGGACGCGCAAGGTAATCGAGTGGCTGGGATTTGGCACCGCCCAGGGAAGTTCGTCGCGCGGCGGGTTGCGCGGACTCGCGGTGATGGCCAAACGGCTCGAAGAAGGAGTGGATTGCGCGTTTACCATCGACGGACCGCGCGGACCTCGCTACGTGGCAAAACCGGGACCGGTGATGCTGGCGCGCAAGACCGGCTGTCCCATCATGGTCTTTCACATCGGCATCGAGCGCGGCAAAACCTTCACCAAAACTTGGGACCACTTTCTGCTGCCCATGCCTTTTGCGCGCGCGGTGATTTTGTTTGCCCCGCCGATTTACGTTCCGGCGGATGCCGACGCGGAAGCGATGGAAGCGAAGCATGCGGAAATGCAGCGCGAACTCGAACGCGTCCGGGACATTGCCGATGCTTGGTTCTTGCTAAGCCCCCAAACCCGCGAAAAGCACCGCGCTGAATTCTCGCGCTGAACAGAACCTGCAAAATGGAAATCGGGAAATGGATATGTCTGCCTGGAAGGCCACGAATTTCGATTATTTCTGTCTCTCAGTTGCCGTCGCGTTCGCCGAGCTTCACGGGAATATCCATTTTCTTCCCGCCGCGATACACCGTCACATTGACCGTATCGCCCGGGCGGTGATGGTTGAGGACCGAGCTGACATCGAACTGGTTCGCCACCTTCTGGCCGTCGATGGCTACCATGACGTCGCCTCCTATATAGAATTGGCTCAGGCCGGCCCGAACAATGCGATCGCCGCCATGAATGCCAGCGGCGGCGGCCGGCCCTCCCTTTGTGACCGTTTCCACCAATAAGCCTTCTTGAACCGGCAAGTCCAGCGCTTCGGCAAGTCCGCCCGCAAGAGCCAACGTTTCCACGCCCAGGTAGGCGCGATGCACACGGCCGGTGGTGATGAGGTCATTGGCAATTGTTTTAGCGGTGTTGATGGGAATGGCAAAGCCAATGCCTGCGGTAGTGCCGCTCGGAGTGTAAATTGCCGTATTGATGCCGATCACGTCGCCGTGCGAATCGATCAGCGGACCGCCGGAATTGCCGCGGTTAATGGCCGCGTCGGTCTGAATCGCTTCTTCGATGGCGGTGGTCTGGCTGGTCTGCACAGTACGGCCGACGGCGCTGACTACGCCGGTGGTGAGTGTGGACTGGAAGCCGAACGGGTTTCCTATGGCGAGAACTTTTTGGCCTACCTGAATCGCACGGGAATCCCCAAGTTTCAAGGTAGCGAGTTGCTTGCCTTTGGGGTCAATCTTGATGAGCGCGACGTCATTGCGCTGGTCCGCGCCAATGTATTTCGCGGGATGGCGCGATTGATCTCCCAGAACCACCTCGATGGATTGTGCGCCTTCCACCACGTGGTAGTTGGTGAGAATGTAGCCGCGCGAATCGATAATAAAACCGGAGCCCGCGCCCTCGACCGGAACAGGGTCCATGAACCAGTCGTATTCGGTCGCTTTGGTAAGAATGTTTGCCACGGCCGGAGAAGCCTGGCGATAGATGCGCACGTTGATGGATTCGTCTTCCGTCAATCCCGCGTCGCTCGGGGCCGCGGAAGATGGACCGGAACTGCCAAGCCGCACGGCCTCCACTTTGTTTGGATCGTGAGGCCCGAAACGAGAACCTGCCCAGAACGCACCAAGGATCAGCACCAGCGCGGCAGCAATGGCGCGCGCGCGATTCGATCTGTTCCTTAAATTCATCGCTTATATCCCTTCTTTTCCATTCGATGCTTCTAGTATAGGCAAAGTCGCTGGAGCCGGTCACCGCGCCGCCTTGCTACCGTGGAGTCTGGCGGCCAGCGCTTCCACCTGCTGCCGGGTTTGTTCGAGGGTGCCGGAGCAATCGATTTTGTCCGTGGCATGCCGCAGCTTTTCTTCGGGCGGCATTTGCGCGGCAATGCGGCGGCGCGCTTCCTCTTCGCTCATTCCACGCGCGGCCATCCGCTCAAGCTGTTGCTCCGGGCGGCACCAGGTAACTACCAGGCCGTCGAGCTGTTTGTGCAGGCCAGCCTCGACGATCAGCGCGGCTTCGACGAACGCAGCGTCGCGCCCGCCAGCGCGTCGCCATTCATCGAATTGGCGAGCGACAGCTTCGGCGACGCGAGGATGGACAATGGCATTCAGGCGATTGAGTTTGGCGCGATCCGCGAAAACCAGCGCGCCGAGTTGTGCCCGGTCCACGTGACCCTGGCCATCGATGATCCCCAGGCCAAATTCGCGGAGCACCTCTTCGTAAGCGGGCTGGCCGGGCTCGATCAATTTGTGCGCGAGCGCATCGGCGTCGAGAACCGAAAAACCCAGTTCGCGGAGCATGGCCGCGACCGCGCTCTTGCCGCTGGCGATGCCGCCGGTCAATCCGAGTCGCAGCATTTTTGCAATCACCGAGCTGATGCCGTGGATTGCGTTGCCGAAGACGGCGATGAAGCGCGGCGAAGGCGCGCGGCCTTGACCGTGTTGCTCATGAGCATGGTGATAGTCATGGGGCCGACGCCGCCGGGAACCGGAGTGACCGCGCCCGCGGTGTTTACGGCGTCGGGATGAACGTCACCAACGAGAACGGAGCCTTTGGCGCGGAATTTTTCAAGGCGGGCCGGGAAATTGCGCAGGAGCCGCTCGGCTTCGGCGGGATCCTTGATCGTATTGGTGCCAACGTCAATGACCGTAGCGTTAGCTTTCAGCCAATCGGCTTGCACGAAACCGGCTTTGCCCATGGCCGCAACGACGATGTCGGCGCGGCGAACGATTTCCGGGAGTTCGCGCGTTTTGGAATGGCAGATGGTGACGGTGGCGTTGGCGTGCATGAGCAGAAGTGCCATGGGCTTGCCGACAATATCGCTGCGGCCGAGAACAACTGCATCTGCACTTTCGACGGGAATGCGGCTGCGGCGCAGAATCTCCATGCAGCCCGCCGGCGTGCAGGGGACGAGGCCGGGACGTCCGCTGACGAGGCGGCCCAGGCTGACCGGGTGAAAGCCGTCCACATCTTTCGCGGGATCGACGGCTTCGAGGATGCGCTTGGTGTCCACCTGCGGAGGAAGCGGAAGCTGGACCAGGATGCCGTCCACGCTGTTGTCGCGATTCAAATCCTCCACCACGGCGAGCAATTCCAGGGTGCTGACCGTTGCCGGGGGCGTGAGCAGCGCGCTCGAGAGGCCAAGCTGTTCGCAGGCGGCAATTTTGCTCTTGACGTAGAGCTGCGAAGCGGGACTTTCGCCGACGAGGACGGCGGCTAGGCCGGGGCGCACCCCGGCAGAGGTAAGCAGGCGAACCTCGTCCTTCAGTTCCGCGAAGATTTCGTCGCGAATTTTCTGGCCATCGAGAATGCGTGCGTTCATGGAGCGCTCGCTTTCGTGGAACGAACGAGCATCATAGCACCGCGACTCGCGACAGGTGAATCGTGCATTTGCGTTAGCCCTGATGGGAATGGCCGCCGGACTCGTAATTCCGCTCTTTGGTAACTCGGGCACGTTTAGCAACCTTCGCAAAGCTCAAGCACCCTGCGTAGAGACGGGACGGCTGTGTAAACCGCCGCTCACAGCGTTCGCCAAAATGAAGTACACCATGCGTTGCAGCAACGTTGTGGACAATCCCGAGTTGGAATTGGAAGGCCAAGACCGCGCCGCGGACGCCGTGCTGCTCTACCGCTTCGACGCGCAGTCCGGCGAGCACATCTTGCGGCTGCTGGATCCCGTAGCCCTGTCACCAGCACGTGAAGGTGCACAAGCGCGGCGATTGACACCGGAGCTCCATGCCCAATGGAATCAGCATTTTGCGCTTTGGCGTGCCCACAGGGTTCACATCCGTTTGCCAGTCCCGGACGCTCGCCGTTTCGACGGTTCTTCTGTAGGGACAATAATGTAAGAAAGGGTCGGACGACGTGTAGGAGGAATGCCGCTGTACCTCAGGACAGCTAGGCAGGCGTCCGCCCATGTGAGAGATTGGGACTCTCCAAGGGGGGTGTCCGATGGATGACACGATCGACTTTGATTTGACGATGCCTTTGCCGACGGAAGACAAGCAAGAGAGGCTTAAGGAAGATTGCAAGAAAATTGCCGAACTTTTTGAAGCGAGCGCGACGGCGATGTTCCAAGGCCGGGATGGTTTGATTTTTCATTTGGAGTTTGACGACGCCGCAAAATTTGGAAAGTTTGCCGAGTATTTGAGAGCAAACGGATTGTTGCGCATCGACAGAATTCAAACCAAGAGCGACAAGGTTCACTGAAACCCCCGGGGCGGAGCCCAGGTGGCGAAGTGTTCCGCTCGAAGTGGACACGACGCAAAGTCAGCGGTTCGGAAAGAAAATCTCCTCCCTCCTTGAGCAGAAGCCTTGGTCCCTTTTGCCGTTATAAGCGAAAGGGACTAAGGCTTTTCTGTTGTGGAATGGGCCGCAAGAAACTGCCGCAGGCGGAAGGTGAGTTCGTCGCGGACGCGGCAGAAGGCTGCGAGTTGTTCTTCGTGCGAGCCGGTGGCGTTGCCGGGATCTCGGATGCTCCAGTGGAGGCGCCGCGCTCCGGGAAACGTAGGGCAAAGTTCCGCGGCGGAATCGCACACGGTGATGACCGTGTCGAAGCGCCGGCCCTCGAATTCGGAAACGGATTTGGAGCGGTGAGCGGAGACGTCGATGCCGATTTGGCGCATGGGTTATTATGCCCGCTCCAGCGAGCAGCGGACAGAAAGAATGTCTCCTGCACACGGACTCGAGGTTTGCCCAAATGGGGCGCAGCATTCCCTCGCTGCGCTCGGGATAAAGCTGCGCCACCACGAGATCACGGGCAACAAGCCGGGACGCAGCACATGGATTTAGCTGCGGGCTTTACCGCCCGAACAAAAGCGCTGATGAACTTGCCGTCGATCTGCGGGCCAACGGTTTCGGGATCAAGGCCGGCGGCTTGGAGATATTCGCCGGCCTCCTCCAGCCGGTAAACGCGCGTGGCCTCTACTTCGATGGATTCGAACCCCGCGCGGGCAAGCTTTTCACGATACTCATTTTCTTCCAGCGCGCCCGCGACGCAGCCGACCCACAGTTCCATGCTTTTGCGGATGTTCGCGGGAACTTCGCCGCGCACGACGACGTCGGAAACCGCAAAGCGGCCGCCGGGCTTGAGGACGCGAAACGCCTCCGCAAGGACGCGATCTTTGTCGCCGGAAAGATTGATGACGCAGTTGGAGATGATAACGTCGACGGAATTGTCGGGCAAAGGGACGTTTTCGATCGCACCTTTCAGAAATTCGACGTTTGTGACGCCGGCGTTTTTCTGGTTTTCGCGAGCCAGCGCCAGCATTTCGTCGGTCATGTCGAGGCCGTAAGCTTTGCCGGTGGGGCCAACACGCTTGGCGGAAAGAAGGACGTCAATGCCGCCGCCGGAGCCAAGATCGAGGACGGTTTCGCCGGGTTGCAATTGGGCAAGAGCGGTGGGATTGCCGCAGCCGAGCGAGGCTGCGACGGCTTTTTCCGGCAAGGCGTCCTTCTCGGCGTCGCTGTAGAGATGCTTGGTGATTGGGTCGCAACCATTGATGGACGCGCCTGCCCCGCAACAGGCCGTCGTGCCCCTGGCAGCACGCTTCGCGGCTTCCCCATATTTTTGCTTCACCGCTTCTTGAATGTTGGTTTCGCTCATGGAGTTCCTCCCTTTGAAATTGGGACCACGGATTCTGCCGGGACAGCACGGGAGCGCGTGCAGCATTCTTCGTAGAGAAAGTTCAACACTTCGCGAAAAGCATCGGTATCTACGGAGTACCAGAGATACGTCCCTTCGCGGCGAGCTTTGACGAGGCCGACTTGCTTGAGCTTTTCGAGATGGTGGGAAAGAGTCGAAGCGGGGATGCCCAGTTCTTCCTGGACTTCGCCGGCCACCATTCCTGCGGGGTGGGCGGCGAGAAGAAGACGGAGGATTTGCAGGCGCGGTTCGGCGCCGAGCGCGGAAAAGCGGTCGGCGCAGCGCGTGACCAGGAGAGTATCGGGCTTGCACATAGTTCGATAATTGCAGAAATAAGAAAGAATGTCAACCCCGCTCTCTCCCCAACGTTTTTTCGACCCTCGGCATCTTAGCTCCGGGGGGTGCCCACGCTTTGGAAAGCGCTGCAAGCTCTCGAAACGCCAGCGCATTTGGCTTTTGACCCCGTTTCCGCCGCATGGGATACTTTTGGGTTCAGGAATAATCATGAAAATTCAACGGATAGTTTCGTTTGCCATCATCCTGGGCCTGGCCAGTGCGCCCGTCTTCGCGCAGACGCCCGGAAATCCTCCCGCCGAGAAAAAGATTCAGACTCCCGCCGCACAGAGTCCCTCTTCCGAAGCCGCGCCCGGAAACTCCGAAACAGATTCCCCGCGCGCGGACGCCTATTACAACTACACGATGGGCCACATTTACGAACAGCAATATGAAGCTTCGAGCAACCCGGACTACGCCACGAAAGCCATCGAGGCCTACAAAAAGGCTTATGCGCTGGACCCGAAATCGCCGGTGATTGGCGAGCGGCTGGCGGAGATGTACTGGAAGGCACAGCGTACCAAGGAAGCGGAAAACGAAGCGAGAGACATCCTGAGGCGTGACCCTAATGACGTGCCGACGCGGCGTCTGCTGGGAAGAATTTATTTGCGAAGCTTAGGGGACGTGAATGCTGGCAGCGGGCAGTCGGAAACGGCAAACAAGGCCATTGAGCAATTCCGCGAAATCTACCGTCTGGACCCCACGGATACAGAGTCCGCGCTCTGGCTGGCGCGGCTCTACCGGCTAAAAAACGAACACGACAAGAGCGAGCAGGTTTTACGGAGCATCCTGAAAACCGATCCGGACAACGAGCAGGCGGTCGAGCAATTGACGCAGTTGCTGATGGATGAGGGTAAGTCTGACGAAGCCGTGGCGCTGCTCGAAGGGATTACCCAGCATTCGTCCTCGCCGGTGCTGCTGGATTTGCTCGGCGATGCATATACGCAGGCACATGATTTGCCGAAGGCGGAAACGGCCTACCGCAAAGCTGCCGAACTGGATCCTTCCGAGCTGAGCCATCAACGCGGTCTGGGACAAACCTTGTTGTCCGAAGAAAAATATTCGGAAGCGCTGAAGGTTTACCAGAAATTGTCGGAGCTGACGCCCGACGATTCCGATGTGTATTTGCGAATCGCGCAAATCTATCGCGAGCTGCACCAACTGGATAAAGCCGAAGAGAATTTGGTAAAAGCTCGGCAATACGCGCCGGGCAGCCTCGAGGTCATGTACAACGAAGGGATGCTCTACGAATCGCAGGGCCGTTATGAAGATGCCATTCGCGTGCTGACGGACGCAGTGACCGGGATCAAAGGGCAGCCGGCCACGCTGCCATCGCGCAAGAGATCGCTGTCCATCTTGTATCAGCAGCTGGGGCAGCTCTACCGCGAGGATCAGAATTATCAGGCCGCGATTTACACTTTTGAAGAGCTAGGGCACCTGGGTGACGAAGAAGATCGGCGCGCGCGCATGATGATCATGGACACGTACCGCACGGCCAAGGACTTGCCGAAAGCGCTCGAAACCGGCAAGGAAGCGATGGCCAAGTACCCTGCAGACTCTGGAATTCGCTCGAGCTATGCGCTGCTGCTTGGAGAAAACGGGCAGAGCGACGAAGCCGTCAAGCTCCTGCGCGCGCAACTGCACGGAGATTCGAGCGACCGCGACACCTATCTGAACATTGCGCAAGTTTATGAGCGCGGCCGGCATTACAAGGAAGCCGAGGAATCGGCCCATGCCGCCGAAGCGCTTCCCGGCCAGCCTCGTGACAACGAAATGATCTGGTTCCTCCTCGGCGCCATCTACGAGCGCCAGAAGCTTTATGACAAGGCCGAGGAAGAATTCAAGAAAGTTCTGGCGGTAAATCCCAAGAACGCGCCGGTGTTGAATTATTACGGCTATATGCTTGGGGACCTGGGAATCCGTCTGAACGAGGCGCAATCGCTGGTTGAGCGCGCGCTGCAGGAAGAACCTTACAATGGCGGCTATCTCGACAGCCTCGGATGGATTTATTTCAAGGAAAATCGGCCTGTGGACGCAGAAGCCACGCTGCGCAAGGCCGTGGCGCGCGAAAGCCACGATCCCACAATTCACGCGCACTTGGGCGATGTTTACGCCAAGCTCGGCCGGCCCGACCTGGCCGCGGCGGAGTGGGAAAAATCGCTGGCGGAATGGCACAGGTCACTGCCGGCAGACCTGGAATCCGACAAGGTTGCGGAAGTCGAAAAGAAGCTTTCGCAATCCAAGCATCGCGTGGCGCAGAAGTCCACTTCCTCCGACGCCAAGCCGTAATTCACGAATGACCGAAGTTCGCATTCCAGCTTTCGCGAAAATCAATCTGCGCCTGGACATTTTGGGGAAGCGACCCGACGGCTATCACGAACTGCGAACGATTTTTCAGACGCTTTCCTTGCACGACGAACTCCGGCTCGGAACTTCCCGGCGGCCGGGAATTGCGCTGAGCATCCAGGGAAACGCCTCGCTCGCGGCAGAACCCGTGCAGAAGAATCTCGTCTATCGCGCCGTGGACGCTCTCAAGCGCAAACTGAAAATCGGCGGCGGCGTGGAGATCGAGCTCAGAAAGGAAATTCCAGCGGGCGGAGGGCTGGGCGGAGGCTCGAGCGATGCGGTCGCCGCAATGCTCGGGTATTTGCAACTAACCGGAGAAAAATTACCTGCCGGGCAAATGATGGAAATCGCCGCTTCTCTCGGCGCCGACGTGCCGTTTTTTCTTCTGGGCGGGCGGGCGCTCGGTGTGAACCGCGGCAACGAAATCTATCCTCTGGAAGACATCCCCAAACTGCCGGTTCTCGTGGTCGTTCCACGGGAAGTTCGCATCCCCACGCCGGACGCTTTCCGCTGGGTACACGCGAAGCCCCTTGGTTTGACAAACTCTTCGGTAAACTCTAAACTCTTACAGTTCTGTGCTCTATCTTGGAGCTCGCCTGCGAAGGCAGGCGCGCAGGGAAACGGCCTTTCGAATGATTTTGAAGGGCCGGTCTTTCGGCGGCATCCCCGGCTTGAACAAATCAAGCGGGCCTTGCTTCAAAAAGGAGCGACAGAAGCCTCGCTGGCGGGTAGCGGTTCGGCGGTGTTTGGAATATTCCCGAGCCCAGCGATGGCGCGCCGAGCCGCTGTTGGGTTTCCGCACGATCAGACCTTCGTCTGCGAGACACTCTCGCGCGAGAGGTACGCTCGTAGGATGCACATCGCCCGATAAGGCCGCGTGTGCTCGAAGTGGAAGCCGCCTTCAGCGACTCCGCAGAAGTTAAACAGTTGAAAGTTTGAGTTAAAGGCTACGGGGGAGAATGCGGAGCAAGGGTGTTTCTTGGTTCCGAATTTTTCGTTCCTAACCTTCAACTTTTGACCTTCGCCTTTCAACTTCGATCGGAGGAGGTTGTAGGGCCGCGCTTTAGCGCGTCCCCAGTTACGCTTCGGCCACTTCAGGGTTCTGAATAGTTGGGGAGCGAACGCAAAGTGAACGAAGACCGCTTCAAGATTTTTTCGGGGACCGCAAACCCAGTGCTGGCGGAGAGCATCTGCGGTCATTTGAACGTTCCGCTGGGGAAAGCGCTGCTCGGCCGATTCAGTGATGGCGAAATTTATTTCCAGATTCTCGAAAACGTTCGCGGCGCGGATGTTTTCGTCGTGCAGCCGTGCCATCACCCGGTGGACAACCACCTGTTGGAATTGCTGCTGATGATTGACGCGTTTAAGCGTGCTTCAGCATGGCGCATAACGGCGGTGCTGCCGTATTACTGCTACGCGCGGCAAGACCGCAAGGATAAGCCGAGGGTTCCGATCTCGGCGAAGCTCGTCGCAGACCTGCTGGAAACGGCCGGGGCCAGCCGCGCGCTGACCCTGGATTTGCACGCGCCTCAGATTCAGGGCTATTTCGACGTGCCCGTGGATCATTTGTACGCGTCGCCGGTGCTGGTCGAATACTTCCGGCACTTGAAGCTGCCCCATCTTACGGTGGTCGCCCCGGATGCGGGGGGAGTGGAGCGCGCACGGTTTTTCGCCAAGAAGCTGGATGCGCCGCTGGCTATCGTTGACAAACGGCGCGTGGACGTGGACGTGAGCGAAGTGATGCACCTGATCGGCGAGGTGCGCGGCCGCAGCGCTCTGGTCGTCGATGACATCATCGACACTGCGGGAACGCTAGTGAAAACCGGGGAGGCTTTGCTGCGCGAAGGCGCCACGCAGGTGTACGCCGCTTGCACGCACGCGGTGCTTTCCGGTCCGGCCGTCGAGCGGCTCGAGAAGTCCAAGATCTGCGAAGTGGTGGCCACCGATTCCGTGCCGCTTACCGAAGCGGCCAAAAAAATGGGGAAGATCAAAGTTTTGAGCGTGGCGGACCTGCTGGCGCGCGGGATTCGCTCGATTCACGAAGAGACTTCCATCAGCGAGCTGTTCATCTGATTGACGAGCTCCGGCGCAGCATGCTGCGCCCCAGACACGCAGGTTCGAGCAATTAGGCGCCAAAAAGTTTAAGTTCAGAAGAAGGGAAGAAGGCCATGGCAGATCGAGCAGAGGGAGTCGTAGTAGAAGGCGCGCCCCGCGCCACGCGGGGCAAGAACGAAGCGCGGCGGCTGCGCCAGACCGGGCAAGTTCCGGCGGTTTTGTACGGCGGCAAGGCCGCTCCGGTTACGCTGTCGGTGAACGCCAAGCAAGTGAGCGCCATCCTGCGCTCGTCGACCGGGCACAACACCCTGTTTCAAGTGAAGCTCGGAGGCAAGCCAGAGCCGGCCATCCTGAAAGACTGGCTGGTGGATCCGGCCACCGGAAAACTCCTGCACGTCGACCTCATGCGCGTAGCGATGGACGTGCGCATGAAAGTCAAGGTTCCGGTGCACACCTTTGGTGAGCCGGCCGGCGTCAAAGTGCAGGGCGGCGTGTTTGAAGTTGTCACGCGCGAAGTGGAAGTGGAATGCCTGCCGAGCGACATCCCCACGGAATTCCGCATGGACGTCAGCGAGCTGATGCTCGGCAAGCAATTGCGCGTGGGCGAGCTGCAAATTGACCCAGCCAAGATCAAACTTCTCACCGAACCGGAGCGCGTCATCGCTCACGTCGTGGCGCTCAAGGTCGAGGAAGAGAAGCCTGCGGAAGCGGTGGCAGCGGAAGGGGCAGCTCCGGCCGAGCCCGAAGTCATCAAGAAGGGCAAGAAAGAAGTCGAAGGCGAAGAAGGCGCGCAAGCTGCGGAAGCACAGCCCA
Source organism: Acidobacteriota bacterium (assembly GCA_003223245.1). GTDB lineage: Bacteria > Acidobacteriota > Terriglobia > Acidiferrales > UBA7541 > Acidiferrum. The sequence goes on along the minus strand of QHYI01000105.1, from coordinate 13,393 downwards.
AGGCCGAGAAGGCAGAGAAGCCCGAGAAGGCGGAGAAGAAAGAAAAGAAATAAGGATGGGGTGGGCTGGAAGTCATGTTGGCGTCACCAGTCACGAGTCACCAATCACGACTCACGAGCGGAGCCCTTCTTGCTGTGCTTCGGCAGGCGTAGTGACACCTTATGCGGCTCATTGTCGGACTTGGGAATCCCGATCCGGAATACCAGTGGACGCCGCACAACCTGGGTTTCATGGTGGTGGACGAACTGGCCAATCGCAATGGGATTCGCGTCGAGCGGCCGGAAGGCCGGGCGCTGGTAGGCCGCGGAAAGGTAGCCAGGGAAGAAGTGCTCCTGGCCAAGCCGCAGACGTACATGAATCTGAGCGGCATCTCGGTGAGAGAGCTGCTCGCGAAGTACGAACTGCATGTGGACGCACTGTTGGTGATGTGGGATGAAGTGCAACTGCCGCTCGGCACGATTCGGATTCATGCGGACGGCAGCGCGGGGAGCCACAACGGCGCGCGGTCAGTGATTAACGCCGTCGGAACTCAGAAATTTGCGAGGCTGCGGCTCGGCTGCGGACTTGAACATCGGCTAAGCAGCCGCAGAGAGCACGTGCTGCGGCCCATGAAGAAGGCGGAACTGGAGGTCGCAGCGGAAATGGTAGGCGAGGCTGGCGACGCCGTTGAGATGATTCTGACGCAGGGCTTAGACGCGGCGATGACGAAATACAACCGCCGCAAGCCCCCGTCGGGAGAAGAACCGGAAGAGGCCGTGTAGCGGCGGGTTTAGCCCGCCGTAGCTAGCGAGAGAAAAATTTCCGTGCCAAAAGCAGTCGAGGCCGCGGACGCAAAACAGTTTGCGAGAGGGAAGAGAGGTCATCATGGAAGAGCGTTATTACGATTTGATTTTCATCGTCCGACCGGGCACGCCGGAGGAGGAGATCAAGAAGGTTCTTGGCGTGGTCGAGCACGCCTGCGCGGAAAAGGGCGGCAAGATCGAGAAGACCGAGCAGTGGGGCACGCGCAAGCTCGCTTATCGCGTGCACAAACACCGCGAAGGGATTTACGTGCACCAGGAGATTCGCACCACGCACGGCGAGCTGATCGCCGAGATCGAACGCCGCCTGCGCACCCAGGACCCCGTGATCAAATACCAGACGGTGCGATTGGACGAAGATTTGAAGCGGCAAAAGAAGCTCGTGCAAAAGCGCGAGAAGCGCGCCGCGCGGCGTCCGCGCCGTCCGGCAGCGCCTGCGCCAGCGGCCCAGGAGCAAGCCACGGCCACAAGCTAATTCTGGTGACGCTTTCGAGATTCTGGTAGAGCGATTCGAGAAAGAGATGCATTCCCGGCTTGGCCGGGTGGTAATCGGAAAGGGTGATAAGCATGGCAGAGGAACAGAAACAAGCACCAGCGTCAGGCGGCGCTCCGCGACGCGAAGGCGGGGGACGGCGCGAGAGCACGCCGGGCGGCGCTGCTCAGGCCGGAGCCGGAGGAGCTGCGGGCCCAGGCGGACGGCCCCGCGGCAAGCGGCAGTATTTTCGCAAGAAGAAAGTGTGCAAATTCTGCGTGGAGAAGATGGACTTCATCGACTACAAACGCGCGGACATTCTCGCGCAGTTCCTGCAGGAACGCGGCAAGATTCTGCCCCGCCGCATGACGGGGGTCTGCGCGCGGCATCAGCGCGGATTAGGCGTGGCCATCAAGCGCGCGCGCAACATCGCGTTGCTGCCGTTTTCGGGCAGCGCCGGGAACGTGCAGGCCCCGCGTGCGGTGACGCCCGGTGCGCATGGCGCGCACGCGCCCGCTGCAGCGCATCCCGCGCCCGCCGCAGCGCATCCCGCGCCCGCCGCCGAAGCGCCCAAATCCTGAGTTGTTTGTTTTTGAGTTTTGAATTGCTGTCGCTCGGGGCGCAAGCCGTGAGGGTTTTTTCTCAGTTTTGCAGACCAAGCTTTTCGCAGGGCCTGAACAGGAGCTAAGAGAGGCAAGATGCAAATCATTCTTCAGGAAGACATCGATAAGCTGGGACACCGCGGCGACGTAGTGACGGTCAAGCCCGGCTATGCGCGCAACTACCTGTTGCCGCGCAAGCTTGCCGTCGAAGCGACGGAGGGCAATCTGAAAGCGATTGAGCGGATTCGCGCGTCGCTCGCTAAGAAGACCGCGACGGAGCTCGAAGCGGCGCAGAGGCAAGCTGAATTGCTCAACGTCGTCGCGTTGAAGTTCACGCGTAAGACCGGCGAAAACGATCAGATGTTCGGCTCCGTGACGGCTGCGGACATTGCCGACGCGCTTGCCGCGCAAGGCTTCAAGATCGACAAGCGCCAGGTGCAGCTTTCTGAGCCCATCCGCATCATCGGCGAATCGCCAGTGACCATCAAAGTCTTCCGCGACGTCACCGCACAAATCAAAGTTACCGTGGAAAAGGAATCGTAATCCGCGGCCACCAGCAAAAACTATTTTTTGAACAGCGGCGCAATATTCCGGCACCAGGGTAATGCGCCCTTTTTGTTGGTAAAAACCGCTGCGCGAGAACTTTTTTCAACATTTCCAAAATCGTGCACAGCGATATTCAAAAACTCCGATTGACGCGTCCGGCAACCACGGGCACAATGCGCCAACGATTCGGTAACAATCAAAACAGGATTTGGTCGGTCCCAGCGTGCCTGCTCTTTGGCAAGCATAACCGTCGCCACCTGAAGATTGTCAAAATGTCCTAAGGCAGAGAGGCTTGCACTCCTAAGACGGGTGTGGTCTAATGTTTGGCGAACAAAAAGCGAATAGCAAGCGCAAGACAACCTATGGCAGCCGACACCACCCTCGAAAAGCCATTGCCCAATAATTTGGAAGCCGAACGCTCTGTCCTGGGCGCCATTCTGCTGGACAATCACGCGCTGAACGCCGCCCTAGAAACGCTGCGGCCCGAAGATTTTTTTCTCGACCAGCACCGCCGCGTCTTCACCCATATGATTGCGCTCGGCGAAAGCCAGCAGGCCATCGACTTGGTGACGCTCAGCGACGAATTGCACTGCAAGGGCGAGCTGGAAGCTTCAGGCGGCGCGCCGTACCTTGCTTCGCTCGCCGACGGCATGCCGCGCGTTTCCAACATCGAGCATTACGCGCGCATCGTCAAAGAAAAAGCCATCCTACGGAACCTGATTCATACCACGCACGAAATCCAGCAGCGTGCCTTCGAGGGCGAAGAGGGCGCCGACGCTCTTCTCGACGGCGCGGAATCACAGATTTTTGCGATTGCCGAAGACCGGATACGCGCCGGATTAATCCCCGTCAAAGACATCGTTCGCGACAATTTCGAGCGCCTGGAAAAAATCTTCAAGGAAGGCAAGAGTGTCACCGGCGTTCCCACCGGCTATACGGAATTGGACAAGCTCACCTCCGGCTTGCAGCCCTCGGAATTGCTCATTCTGGCCGCGCGGCCCTCGCAAGGAAAAACTGCGCTGGCGCTGAACCTGATGGAAAACATCGCCATTCGCGGCGGCCACCCCGCGGCGATGTTCAGTCTGGAAATGTCCAAGGAGTCGCTGCTGCAGCGCTTGGTCGCCTCCGTGGCGCAAATTGACGCGCACAAATTTCGCACCGGCCATTTGAATCGCGAAGACTGGCGCCGCATCACCGAAGCGCTGGGCACGATTTCTTCTTCGCCGTTGTGGATTGACGATTCCGGCTCGATCAGCGTGCTCGAAATTGGCGCCAAGGTCCGCAGGCTGAAGCGCGACAAAGGCATGTCGCTGCTGATCGTCGACTATCTCCAGCTCATCACCGCGCGCGGGCGTTTTGGCAACCGCCAGGAAGAAGTGGCCAGCATTTCGCGCGGCTTGAAGGGGCTGGCCAAAGAGCTGCAGATTCCCGTGCTAGTGCTCAGCCAGCTTACGCGCGCGCCGGAGCGCGATGAGCGCGGTCCGCAGCTCTCCGATCTGAGGGAATCCGGCGCCATCGAGCAGGATGCTGACGTGGTGATGTTCATCTACCGCCCGCACTTTTTCAAAGCGGGCGCCACTCCCGAAGAGCGCGAAGAAACCGAGCTGCGCATCGCCAAGCAGCGCAATGGCCCCACGGATATGGTGAAGTTTGTTTTCCGCAGCCGCTTTACGCGCTTCGAGGAAGCCGCGCCAGACGCTTTCTCGTCGTTCGCGCCGGACGAGATGTAACTTTTGCGCGGTGTGCGGTAAGCATGCCACAGCGTGGACACCCAGCCACGCGGCGCAAAATTGGCGCCGATAGTAGGCGCTTTTCCCGCTTAAGTAGGCCGCTAACTCTATCTAGAATCAGGGCTTAAGTGTGCCTCTCCGAATGGGCGGGAGCGGCATCCCCGCCCGGCAGCTTCGGTCTTGGAAGTGCACTCAAGCAGGCAGCACAGCGAGGCGGTCTTTGGCGCATAGCAGCACAACCACTCCTGCTGTGCGGAGTTTAATGGGGCTAAGGCCCCTGCACTGCCAACCGTGGCGGAGTGCCTTTCCGCTCGGCGTCAGGTGTTGTCTTTTGCGCGCGGCGGCCAAAGTGGCCGTCTGTGCGCGCGCTGCGGTTGTCGTAAACTCATAGCTTTGGGATCGCTGAAGAAGGACAAACAGAAAGTGGCAGCCCTTTGTTCCTCAGGGTAAACAGGGCTGCCGCACTCCATAGGAACATGCCAAGCAAACAGAAAAGTCTCCTCAGTCGAAGCAGTAGAGGCTCTCGGCACGAAGCAAGACGGCCAGTTTGGGCGGAGGTTTCGCTCGGAGCGTTGGCGCACAACCTCGCGGCCATCCAAAAGTACGTGAATCCGCCGGAAGAGAAGCGCAAGAGCCCGCGCAAAATCCTATCCATCGTGAAGGGTAACGGCTACGGCCACGGCGGCCCGCAAGTTGCCAAGGCGCTCGAAAACGCCGGCTCGGACTGGTTTGGCGTGACTTGCACCGACGAAGGCATCGCCGTGCGTGAAGCCGGCGTGCGCCGCCCGATTCTTGTGCTGACGGGCTTTGTCGCGGGCGAACAGGCGCGCCTGCTGAAATACGACCTCACGCCCGCAGTGCATCGCTGCGATCAGTTGCCGCTGCTCGAACGCGCCGCGGCTCGCCGCGGAAGCAAGCCCGCGTCGTTTCACCTGAAGGTTGACAGCGGCATGAACCGCTTGGGCATTGCGTCGTCGGACGTCGATTGCTTTGCGCGCCAGCTCGGCAAATGCAAGCACTTGAAGCTCACCGGCATTTTCTCGCACTTCGCGTCGTCCGAAGTTTTCACCGACACGACTGCCGGCAAGCAAACGCAGGAACAAGAGGAGCGCTTCTACGCCGCACTCGACCGCCTGCGCGCTCTCGGTATCGACCCCGGCATCGTGCATCTCGCCAACAGCGCGGCCATCGTCTCGCGCCCGGAAACTTGGGCGAACATGGTGCGCCCCGGCGCGCTTCTCTACGGCTACCATCCCGGCTACGATCCCGCGGAAAAGCGCGAAGAAGCGGAGAAGCTCCTGCCGCTGAAGCCGGTGATGAGCCTGCGCACGAAGATCATCCATTTGCGGCGCGTTCCCGCGGGCGCGGGGGTCGGCTACGACGCCACGTTTGTCCCCAAGCGGCCTTCGCTGATTGGCGTGCTGGCCGCGGGCTATGGCGACGGCATCCACCGCTCGCTCGGCAACCGCGGCAGCGTGCTGTTGCGCGGCAAGCTCGCGCCCATTGTCGGCATCATCTCGATGGACGTGACCATGATTGACGTGACCGACATCGAAGGCGTGGAAGTTGGCGACGTGGCCACGATTTATGGCACGGACGCGAGTGGCAACGTGATTCTCGCAAATCGCGTCGCGCGCAGCATCGGCACTGTCACCTCCGACCTGCTCTGCGCCGTCAGCCAGCGCGTCGAACGCGTTTATGTCCGCTAGCCTAATCTATGAGAACACTGCGCGGCTTGGGTCTTGCCCACGAATGCAGCTGTGATTTACATCTGGTATTCGAGTGTCCGGCAGGTTGCCCTCCGTATTCATCTGCTAAAACAAGATAATCGAAACAAAACACTCTGGATGCACATCGCCTTGAGGGCGACCATCCCATTTCCGGGGATTCTTTTTGCGTTTCTTGGCTGGCGCCCGGCCAAGCGGGTAAACATCGGTTAGCGCCAACATTTCCAGCTTTCGCCCCATACCCCCGCTTGAGGTAAACTCAAACTCTTGCACATCCGCCTCGGGGGCAGGTGGGCGGATGCCGCTCCCGATATGAATCGAATCACTGCCATTTTGCCTGCTGCGGGCATGGGAACGCGCATGGGCACGGAGACGCCCAAGCAGTTCCTCGAGTTGAACGGCACGCCCATCGTAATCCTCAGCTTGCGGCGCATCGCTTCCTGCCCGCTGGTGACCGATCTCATCGTGGCTACGCGCGCCGACGGAGTGCAGCGCCTCGAAGAGCGCATCGCCAAGGAAAAATTCAAGCAGCCCGTGCGCGTGGTCAAAGGCGGCGATTCACGCCAGGAGTCCGTCGCCGCGGCCTTGCGCGAAGTGCCCAACGACACGGAAATCGTCCTGGTTCACGACGCCGTGCGCCCGTTCGTGACCGTCGAGCAGATTACTCGCGTCATCGAAGAAGCGCGCCGCTGTCACGCCGCGATTCTGGGCATCCCCGCGATGGACACGGTGAAAGAAGTGAAGCGCGCCAGCCTGCCGGAAGACGTGGCGCTTATCACCGGCACCATTCCGCGTGAGCGCCTGGTGCTGGCGCAGACGCCGCAGGTTTTTTCCACAAAGCTGCTCAAGGAAGCCTTTGCCCGCGCGCAGTCCGACGGCGTGAACGCCTCCGACGAAGCGGGGCTCGTCGAGCGGCTCGGGTACGACGTGCGCGTCGTGCTCGGCTCCGAGCGCAACCTGAAAATCACCAAGCCCGCTGACATGGAACTCGCCCGCTTCTACCTCGACCGCGAAAGCAAGAAGGTTTAAGGATGAACTCGCGCTCGCTGTTAAAAACACTGCTCCTCTGGTTTTCGATCATCTTGCTCGGGGTCCTGTTATGGAAATTAATCTCTGCCCCCGGACCCCCATCGGGAGGAACCTCGAAGAACTCCGATTGGCTCCTGCTGCTCCTAAATGTTATCCCTCTCCTTCTCCTCGTCGGGTTTTGTCTTTTCCTCTTGCAGCGAATGAAAGCGGGTTCGTGGCGAGGAGGCGAGATTGGCGCCTCCAGGACACGGACTGGCATCGGTTACGACTTACACCGGCTGGAGTGGGGCAGGCCGCTCATTATCGGCGGCCTTGAACTGCCGTTCGACAAAGGTCCGGTGGGCCACTCCGACGGCGACGTGCTCGCTCACGCGCTTTGCGATGCGTTGCTCGGCGCAGCGGGGCTCGGCGACATCGGCACGCATTTTCCGGACACCGATCCGAAATGGAAGGGCGCCAACAGCTTGCTCTTCCTAGAGCACGCCAAAAAGCTGCTCACCGACAAAAATTTCGCCATTGAGCATGTCGATGCCGTGGTCATCACGGAAAAACCGAAGCTCGGCCCACACTTCCCCAAGATGCGCGAAGCCCTCGCCAAGGCGCTTGGCGTCTCGCTCGACAAAATCCACTTGAAAGCCAAGACCAATGAAGGCGTCGACGCCATCGGCCGCGGTGAAGCCATCGCCGCCCACGTGGTAGCCACACTTTCTTCTCGTTGAGGGATGTTTCCGGTGTAGGGGCACGACACATCGTGCCCTTCCTTGGCTTCTGATACGTTGCTGTAGCGCGGGGCGCAGCCCGCGGTTTTTCTCTTGCGGGTGCCCTGAAAATCCGCCGGGCTCGCGCCCTGCGCTACAATTCTTCTTAAATGGCCACCAATGATCAAACAAACGCTGCCATTGCCGCGAATCCTTTCACCTTCGCCGACGTTCTGGCCATTCTGCGCGAACGCGGCTGGCTGACGGCCGATTCGACTCCCGAAATCGATGCCTGGTGCGGCCACGCCGCGGCGATTCTTGGCACGCAAGCTGCTGATCGCACTGCTCTCACCGAATTGCTTGCGCTGGTTTTTCACTACGATGCGCAAGAAATTCTCACTCGTAGGGAGACGCACGAAGTGCTCTCGCGCTACGCCGCGCGCGACGTCCTTCGTCACCTCGCGCTGCTCCTTCTGGACGGCGCCGCGCTCAACTCCGAGCGCTTTAAAGAAATCGTCACCAAATTGAAGGAAGAACTGCAATTGCCTGGCCGCGAATTGCTTTATCCTTTGCGCGTGGCGCTTGCGGGCCGGCCCGGCGATGGCTCGCTCGACCGCGTCATCTTGCTGCTCGACGAAGCTGCTCCTTTGCCCTTTGCTGTGCCGGTAAAATTCGCCCGCGCCCGCATCCTCGAATTCTGCGCCGCTTTGGATTGAGCGCGCCATGTAGACGTCGCCTTCTGAGGCGGGCCGCTCTTCAAGTTCCTTTCCCGTTCCGGCTTTGCGGCTCGCTTCACCGGCCTCGCATAGGGCGACCGATCATTTGGACTGCGGCAGCGTTGCTGCCGCTTTTCGCACGGTTACGGTTGCTGACGGTAGCGATTTTTCCGGCATAACGCGAATTAGGAAGACGGAGGAAAACAGTGAGCTCTTGGTGCTTCAGACAAAGGAAGCTGCCGCACCTCAAAGGAAGCCGCCCCCTGTCAACTGTGAACTGTTGACTGTAAACTGTCTCCCTCATGGACAGATTAACCGGCATTCATGCGGTGAAAGAAGCGCTCGAAGCGCGGCGTCCCATCGACCGCATCGCCATCGCGAAGGGCCGCCAGGACACGCGCATCGAGGAAATCGTGCAGCTCGCGCGCCAGCAAAGCATCCCCGTGCGCTTCGAAGACCGCATGCAGCTCGACCGCCTGGCCAATTCAAAGGATCATCAAGGAGTGGTCGCGCTCGCCGCTGCGCGCGCCGCCGCGACTCTCGACGACATTCTCTCGGGCGCCAATCACGCGCGGGGCCAGCTCGGCCTCATCATTCTGCTCGATGGCGTCGAGGATCCGCACAATTTGGGCGCGATCGTCCGAACGGCGCTGGCCGTAGGTGCGCATGGAGTCGTGATTCCGGAACGCCGCGCCGCCGGGCTGACAGACACGGTGGCGCGCTCTTCCGCCGGAGCCCTGGCGCATTTGCCCGTGGCCAAGGTGACGAACCTCGCTCGTGCCATGGAAGAATTGAAAGAAGCAGGCTATTGGCTGGTGGGGTTGGATGAACGCGCGGATAAGGTGTACACGGAAGTGGATTACACTTCCCCGGTGGGCATCGTGCTTGGCAGCGAAGGCCAGGGCCTGCATGAATTGACGCGGAAGCGCTGCGACTTCGTCGTCTCCCTGCCTACGACCGGCCCGGTCAAATCGCTCAACGTCTCTGTCGCTGCCGGCGTCGTCCTCTTCGAAGCACTTCGCCAACGCCATGCCGCATCGCAAAGCGAGTGACTCACACTTCTTCGACTTCAGCCGTCCACGTCACTTCGAAGCCCTTCTTGATGCTCATGTGCACCGGGCAGTAATTCTCATGATGCGCCAGCGCGCGATCGGCCTCGGCGCGCTTGCCCTTGGGAATTTTCAGCTTGTAGTTCAACTTTACCGCTGCGATGCGGAAGAAATTCGCGTCGGCCTCGATGCGTCCTTCGACGTCGGCTTCCAATCGGTCCGCTGCCGGTATTCCGCGCGCTTCCAGCGCGCCTGCCAATGTGCCGGTCAGTCAACCGGCGAGCCCGGCAATGACGTGATCGACAGTGGTAGGTATCGGATCGGGATTCTTCACGCCGTAGTATTTCGCGTAGCCGCCGTGCGTTCCGAATTGCAGTGGTTTTTGAAACCCTTCGATGTGAGCCTCCCGCAGCGGCCGCTTCTTCTGCGCCAAGCGTATCCGCGCCGTATGAATGACTTCGCCCATGATTCCCTCCGTATTTGGAGGATGCGGGAGACCACGAAGAAGGTACACCAGCGCCAAGATTCTCTATTTGTCGTATTGAATCAGCGAGAACACATCCACGCCATTCAGCTTCTTCCGTCCGCCAAGAAAAGTAAGCTCTACGGCGAACGCTGCGCCTTCCACAGTGCCCCCGAGCTTCTTCACGAGTTTTGCCGTTGCCGACGCGGTTCCGCCAGTGGCCAGCAGGTCGTCGCAGATGATCACGCGTTGGCCCGGCTTCACGGCATCTTCGTGAATCTCCAGCGTATCCGTGCCGTATTCCAGCGCATAGGAAATGCTCGCCGTTTTGTACGGCAGCTTCTTCGGCTTGCGCACCGGCACAAAGCCCGCACCCAGCCGATACGCCAGCGCCGGGGCAAAAATAAATCCGCGCGCCTCAATGCCCGCCACAACATCAATGGTGCGGCCCTGATAATGCTCGCACAACCGGTCTACCAGCGCGTGGAATCCCTGCTTGTCCTTCAACAGCGTGGTGATGTCATAAAACAAGATCCCCGGCTTCGGATAGTCCGGCACTTCGCGGATCAATTTCTTCAAATCATTCATGCACCCGTTCTCCTCGAGGTATGTAGGGGCGCGCTTTAGCGCGTCCCATGCAACGCAACACCCCTGCGACCGTTGTTCGGAAGCAATCACTGTTTGGTTCAAGCGCTCGGACTAATCACAAACCCGCCATCATACTGCGACTCGATTGCCGCCGGTTCTTCTCGCACCTCCGTCACTTCCGAACCGAATGGCCCGCGTTCCAGCAGCTTCTGCAGTTCTTTGTGCTGCTGCGGCGTCCCCATGGCAAACACTTCCACGCGCCCGTCCCAAAGATTTCTCACGAAACCGCGAACTCCCAGCCTTTCCGCGGAATGCTGCGTGAAGAAGCGGAAACCCACACCCTGGACCATGCCCGAGACGAAATACCGTTTGGCTAATCTAGCTTCGCTCACAAACCAAAAAATTGTAGCAGACGCGCGCTGTTTCTTGCTCTCAGGACAGGGAAATTCTGGCATGCTTTGGAGAGTGCGAGCCGCATCTTTTGGATTGCGGCACCCTTGCTGCCGCTTTCCTGATTCCCGTGGCGGCTGCATGTCGGTTCGCGGCTTCGCTGGGGTTGCGTTACACTCTCAAACGGAATGAATTGCAGAGGCTCCGGTCACCGCCCAGGCGGCCGGAAGACCCATGGCGAGCATCTAAACCTTTATGACCCAAGCCAGTGCCAGCCTTTGCCGCCTTCACAATTTTTGGCTTCTTCCTGCGCTTTGTTTTGCACTGGCTCTCGGCGCTTCACCCCTTTTTGCTCAAGACGTGCCTCAAGGTCCGATGGCTCCTCCGCCGGACCATCACGTCATTCGCATCGGCAACGAACCCGCGCCTCCCGCGCCTCCTTCGCTTCCCGAACCCGAGATCATCCAGCGCTTCTCCCGGAAGGAAGACGAGTATCTCGCCATGCGCTCGCATTTCACCTATAAGAAAACCATTCGCATCGAAGAGTTCGGCCCCGACGGCAAGCCCTCCGCCGAATATGTCCTGGTGATGGCGCCGAAGCGCGACGCAGATGGGAAAGTCTACGAAAGCGTCGTGCAGCGCCCGCAATCCACCATGCAGCACTTCTACCTTCGCTCGGAAGACCTGGAAGGCCTCGAACGCATTCCCGCGTTTCCGCTGACGACAGCACAGCTAGCGAACTACAACCTGAAATATCTGGGCAAAGAGCAGGTGGATGAGGTCAACTGCTACATTTTTCAAGTAAAGCCGAAAGTTCTCGAACGCCAGAAAGCTTATTTCGATGGAGTCGTCTGGGTCGATTCGCAGTACCTCGAAGTGGTGAAGACCTACGGCCAGTGGATGACCGACCTTGGTCCGGTGCACGTGGTCAAGGACTTGCCTTTCAGCCTGTTCGAAACCTATCGCGAAAATGTCGACGGCAAATACTGGTTTCCGGATTACTCCCGCTCCGACGACACCGCGGACGTGAAAGGCCAGCAAATTCCTGTGCGCATCGTCATCAAGTGGACCGACTTCAAGCCTCTTCCGGCCGCTTCGCAAGCCACGGTTCCCACAGCCAATTCTCCTGCCCCGACAAAACCTTAAACGTTGGCTAGCCCTTTGGTGTCATCCCGAGCGAAGCTCGCCGGTTGCGCTCCGGTCGGTTCTACGGAGCGAGGGATGTGCTTTTCGGAACTCTTTTAGAGTGCGGCAGCCGTGCTGCCGCTTTTTCTGCTTACTCGCACCGCTCTAGCCTTGACAGGATTTCGATGAGGGCGGGAAAACAAGAATGAAACGGAAGGCCAGACACCAAAACTGAAAACTACTTCCATCCGTTGCGCAGCCGGTCTAAAATCTCCGGCAACTCTTCTAGCGAACCAATCAGAAACTCCGGCCGAGCCGCGCGCAATCGTTTCTCCGTCGGAAAAGGCCCGAGCACCCCAATCGCCCGCACACCGGCGCGCTGCGCCATCTCCACGTCTTGCGGCGCATCACCAACATACACGCAGCAAGCCGCCTCCAGCCCCATTTGCCGCAAAGCAAGTCTCAACGGTTCCGGATGCGGCTTTTTTCTCAGCGTATCCCCGCTGCACACGCGCGCCGAGAAGAGCCGCGTCAGGCGAAATTCGCGCAACTGGCGCGCCACGCGGTCGCGATCTCCGCTCGTCACCAGGCCAAGAGCGTGTTTCGTTCGAATCGCCTCCAGCACACGCCGCGCTCCGGAAACCAACTTTGGTTGATGCTTCTTGTAATGCGCGCGCCACAGGCGGTCCGCCTGGTCCCAAAGCTTTCGTGGCAACCTCGCAGCGCGATACACTTGATACCAGTTTGGCGAGTAGTGCCGCTCCAATTCCTGGAGCCCCCACAGGATGCCCATTTCCCTAAACATCGCTAAATACGCGGAAGTATCGGCATGGTAGGAATCGATCAGTGTGCCATCCCAATCAAACAACACGCCTCGCAAACCCGCTTTCCGCTTCGCCGCCATCGCGCCTCAGAGTACCAGAATGTCCGCTCGCGTACGTGCTCCGGAGTGGCGATTTTTTCGCGGGCGCATTTTGCGGCCGAAGAATCCCAACTTCGTGCTCTGCACAGCTAGTCTCCTGTAACAGAAGTAAGTGATATAAATAGCGCGATCCGTGCGTATTGCTCTATAAGGAGGGAGCATGCGCACAGGACGACCCAAGGCCACTCTGAAATTGAATGAGGACGAGAAACGCGAATTGACATCGCTCGCTCACCGATCTCGCTCGGCACCGGCGCTGGCGCGCCGCGCGCGCATCGTATTGGTTTGCGCCGAGGGACACGACAACCACACGGTGGCGCGTAAGCTGCGCGTCACGCCGAGGACAGTCGGCAAGTGGCGCAACCGCTTTTTGCAGGACCGACTGGAGGGCTTGTACGATGAGCCGCGGCCGGGTGCGCCCCGCACGATTACCGATGAACAAGTCGAGCAGGTGGTGGTGCGCACGCTGGAAAGCACCCCGCGCGGGGCCACGCATTGGAGCACTCGCGAGCTGGCCAAGGCCACCGGGTACAGTC
>QHYI01000041.1 GCA_003223245.1 Acidobacteriota bacterium | reverse complement strand
CGGTGGCGTATTTGTTAGATGAGCAGGGACGCGTGGCCGCGCCATACGCCAGTGGCGCGGATCAGGTCATAGCACTGGCCCGTCACGCAGCCACCGGCGAGATCGGCGCTTTTCAGGCCGACAAACGTGAACTTCAGCGCAGCAAACTTCCCGGCGTGCGGCCACTCTCGGAAAGCCGGATCGAACGGGGAGGGTTGAAGGTCGGGACTCCCGCACCTACGTTTCGTCTTCCGGACCTCCAGGGTCGGATGGTTTCGCTCGATGAATACCGCGGTCGGCGCGTGCTCCTTGTCTTCAGCGATCCTCATTGCGGACCTTGTGACGAACTCGCCCCGCATCTGGTCCGCTTGCACGAAAAGCATTCCAATAACGGCTTGGCCCTGATTCTTGTTGGACGAGGCAATTCAGAGGAGAACCGCCGTAAGGCAGAGCAGCACGGGTTCGAGTTTCCCATCGTGGTTCAGGAAAAGTGGAAGCTTTCGAAAGAATACGGAATTTTTGCCACTCCCGTAGCTTTTCTGATTCGAGAAGACGGTGTGATTGCTAGGAACGTGGCAGTCGGTAAAAACGCTATTTTGGCCCTTGCCGGAAGCGGCGTGGGCGCATCAGAGGAGGAATCGTATGAGCGCATTTCTTGACGATGTATCACGGATCGTTGCCAGTCCGGTTTCCAGACGGCAAACACTCAGGCTCGTTTGTGGAGCGTTTGTTGGCGCCGTGTCCGCATCCCTGGGCTTCGGCAGGGCGTCCTGGGGCTCCGCTGGACCCGAACCGGCACCTACCACCTGTCCCAAAGGCCAGACGGCATGCGGGAGCCAATGCTGTGGTGGCGGCCAGACTTGCTGCAACGGGACGTGTTGTCCTAGCGGCTCCGCCTGCTGCGGGAGTGGAAAGCATGCGAGGTGCTGTCCGGGGAACAAAGTGTGCTGCAACGGCCTGTGCTGCACGCCTGGACCATCGCCTAGCACTCCTTGTGTTCCGTCGGGTAAGTGCTCGTAAATCCCAGCTGCAGCAAGATTCTTGTCGCAGCCGGACCGGGTAAAACCCAGATCAACCATGCGGGGTGAGTGAGCTTGCGGTACTTTGGCGTTCGGCGACTCGAAGTCTCACTTCAGGAGCGTTCTCGGTCGCTGCCCTTCCTGGTAGCGGTTGGTGCTGTGAGCCTGCTGCTCGCAGCAGAAATCTCGTTGGCTGGGATCGCTTCCTCATTTGAGAGTCCTTCGACGGGTCGCCTAGCCTCGCTCCTGGATGCGGACGATCCTCAGATTCAACACCGGCTCGGGCAAGTCTATGCGGAGACCGATACGAACAAAAGCGTTCAATATCTGCGCAGGGCCGCAGAGCTAAGCCGCTACAGCCGGCTCTACTGGTCAGACCTAGCCTCAGCTTGCCAATCTATCGATGACACACAGTGCGCTGACTGGGCTACGGAGAATCTGTTGAAGCTTTGCCCCATGGTGCCCTATTACCATCAGCTCGCGGCTGAGTCTTACCTGCGAAGGAATCGACTTGATGAATCTCTCGGCGAGCTCCGGCATTTGTTGGAACTTGACCCGACATACGCCACGGGCATCTGGGCCGACCTTTTAACTGTGCTCGAGCCCGACGTCATCTTTCAAAAGGTGTTGGCTAATAATAATAAAATTGAGTCGACCGTCGAGGTGGGCTTCGTAGATTTCTTGAGCGCTCAAGGAGAGAACGACGCAGCCTACCACATTTGGACGTTCGTCGCAGCAAACCCTCGGCCCTTTCCCTTCTCTTCGGTTCAGTCCTACCTCGAGCGCCTGATCAGTACGGGCAGAATCGAAGAAGCCACGCATGTCTGGCAGGACCTCGAGCGCCGGCGCACGGTTAAAAGTCCCGATGCCGATGTGAAGAACAACCTGGTCTTTAATGGCGGTTTCGAGCAATCGCCACTGAACGCGGGATTTGATTGGCGGACCGGTTCGACAACCTATCTCGCTCTTGATTTCGCAGCTCCCGGGGCTTACGAGGGCGCTCGCTGCCTGCGTGTTGACTTTAAAGTTGGACGTAACGATGAATATGAGCCCGTATATCAGATTGTTCCGATCCAGCCTAATCATATCTACTCGCTCAACGCCGACGTCCGCTCGCGGGACATCACTTCGACTAGCGGCCCTTCCCTGCGTGTGACTGATCCCCAGCAGCGAGGATTCGAAGACGCGATCAGCGAGACAACGGTGGGAACGACCGACTGGCACCCGGTGAACCTATCCTTTTCGACCGGACCTGAAACACAGTCTGTGCAGCTCTCCCTCTGGCGACCTCGTGGCCGGGTTTTCCCCATGAATATCTCCGGAAGTTTCTGGTTGGACGCCGTAACTCTCGAATGCAAGGATTGCACCCGCGAGAAATGACCGCTACTCGGATCGTCCTCAATCTGCCGGTTGCCACGGTGGAATCGCGTCAGGTTGTTCCGCATTTGGAATCTGAGGCGCTTCAACCGGATTCGCTTGCGTTTTCAGTCGCGCGTGTTCTGCTCGTAGTCGCGCTAATCGGCGCACCACTGGCCTTTGGGGCCGTGATTCCCTGGGCCTGGATGGCAGTCGGGCTTGTGGTTTGCCTCGCGCTCTTGCTGTGGGTGACAGGCAGCGTATTGCGAGGAAGACTTGAATTCATCTGGTCGCCGCTGTACATGCCCTTGGCGATGTTTCTTCTTCTGGGACTCGCGCAGTACTGGGCGCGACTTCCACTTGATCGATCCGAGACCCGCGAGGCTTTGGTACTGCTCGGCGTGGACTTGACAATCTTTTTCCTGGTCTCCCAGCTTTTCGCAAGCGGTCGAAGCCGGATCTGGCGTCTATTTGGCCCCGGGGTGCTGCTCTTTGCCGGGTCCCTCGGATTGTTCGCTATTCTTCAGAATGCCTCGGGGGCACGCCGGATTTATGGCATCGTAGAGACTCCCGGTGACCTTCACTTTGGTCCCTACGTCAACCCCAACCACTTCGCCGGGCTCATGGAAATGCTGATCCCGGTCGGGGTCCTTTACATTGTTGGACGACGTGGAAGATCTTCTGTTGCGGCCCTGCCGTTGCTCGTTGCCGTTGCCACGATCGGGGTCGCAGCGTTGCTGCTTACCGGCTCCCGTGGCGGCTTGCTCGCCCTTTCAGCGCAGACAGCAATCTGGTTGATCCTCCTCGCACGGGGCAATCAAACTGGCGAGAACCGGAGATTGGCCAAAGCTGTGGCTCCGACAATCCTGGCAGCAATGCTGCTGTTCGTCTGGGTCGATTCCGGCCGGGCCGCGAAACACCTAGGTTTGATCTTCCATATCAAGAGCCCAGATTGGGTGGGTAGCTCCCGCAAGAGCATGGCGCTCGATTCGCTGCGGATGTGGCGCAATCACCTTGTCTTAGGAGTTGGCTTAGGGAATTTTGAGACCGCTTATCCCGCTTATCAGAGCCTCCCCACGGACTTGTGGATCGATTACGCGCATGACGACTACTTGGAAGCAGCGGCTGAAACGGGACTGGTAGGCGCGGTACTCATTCTGTCAGCCCTGGCGCTCTTTTTTCGTTTGGCGTTTCAAGATTTGCGCCACCGGTTAACATTTGAAGACGGCTGGATTCGGCTGGGTGCAGCAATAGCGTGCTGTGGCCTGCTTGTGCATAGTTTTTTTGACTTTAATTTGCACATCCCAGCGAACGCAGCATGGTTTGCGACCCTGGCAGCGTTGGCAACTACGGGAGGCCAACTATCAAATTCAAGACACAGCCTATTGCCTAGCTGTGACACAACCTATATCAAATCTCAAAATCAGAACCACCAATTGATGTTCCCCAGTCCGAAATCGAGAATGCGCGGCAAGTAGTCCAAGGCAGTGCGCAGGCTGAGCCTCATCCAGTTGGGAAGTGCGGGAAGCGCGTCCTTCAAGGCCGGGCCTCTTGAACGGGTCGAGGCAATCCTCGTCGCATGGGTTGGCAGAGTAGGTTGGTAACAACAACATTATTTGTGCTTGACGCCCGAGAGTCTGCGCTTTTGACGATACGACTGCCAAGCCAGCTTCTCGAGGCGCGATAGCGAGGAGAACCGAAATGATGGTCTTTGCTGGTGTAGCGTGTGACCTGACGAAGCTATGTGGGAAGAGTCTTCCAGTCTGCCTGCTTCTGTCCGCTTTCTGTGCATCGTTGGCCGCTCAAACCGCTACACCGACAAGGTCACTCTCGCAAAACTCGTCGGGAATCGATTTGTCCCCTAAGTTTGCCTCCGTGCCGGAGCTCCCTGATTACATTATTAGCCCGGACGACATCCTCGGTATCAGCGTTTATGACGCGCCGGATGTTTCCGGCGAGTACCGGGTCGGCCCAACTGGACAGCTTGAGTTACCGTTGCTCTCCGAGGCTGTGGTCGCCGCGGGGCTGACAACCGTTCAGCTCTCTAAGCTCCTAGTCAAAAAATACCGCGAGGAAGAAATCTTTAGTAATGCTCGAGTCACCGTAGCCGTCAAGCAATCTCGCGTCCATTCCATCACTGTCGGCGGAGCCGTGAAGAACCCCCAGATCTACCCCTTATTCGGGAAGACTACGCTGTGGGATGTCTTGTCACAGGCGGGGGGCCTTGCAGATGACGCTGGCAATACGGCGGTCGTAATCCGAGGCGGAGTCGCGATCGCGGCCCTAAAGGAATCCGGAGCGTGCACGTTGCCCAACAGCGCTGCTGCTTGCGCGGAAACTCTGACGATAGACCTCAGGCATCTCACAGAGACTGGAGATCCTGGCTCAAACGTGGAGCTCTATCCAGGCGATCGGGTCACCGTTCAACGAGCCGGTGTGGTTTATGTTGTCGGGGCCGTAAACCGTCCGGGAGGGTTCCCGTTAAGGAGCAGCGAAGAGGAGATGACTGTCCTGAAAGCGCTGGCGCTTGCTGAGGATACGAAATCCACAGCTCAAAAGTCCAAGGCGGTTATCATCCGGAAAAACACGCAGGAAAATGAACGACAGGAGATTGCAGTCGATTTGAAGAAGGTATTGGCTGGCCGAGCTCCTGACCCGCGCATGCAACCGAGCGACATTCTCTTCGTCCCTGATAGCTCAGGGATGAAAGCGCTACGCCGCGGTGTCGATGCCGCAGTGTACGTCACCACCGGCCTCATCATTTGGCGACGCTGAAAATGCGTGATGCACTCAGACTTACCATGACGATTCTTGCCTCCTGGAGTGAAGGACATGCCTGATAACGAAGCCTTGTCGCTGCGCGGGGCAAAGCTGCCGGTACTGGAATCGCCGCAGTCGCCTGCTTTCCCTGTTCTTGGCATCGATGTACAAGACTTCGAAAGCTTCAGCTATCTGCAAGCTTATTGGAACATCGTCAACAAGCGCCGGTGGACGATCGCGACAGTCGCCTTCATTGCGACGCTGCTGGTCGCGATCGCTTCTTTTAAGATGACGCCGATTTATGAGGCCACCGCCCGTCTGGACATAGAGGCAGACACGGCGCAAATTCAATCCTTCAACGACCTTTATCGACAGGTCCCGACCGACGAGGCATTCATTGGCACCCAAATCCAGGTTCTTGAAAGCGATAACCTCGCGCAGCGGACGATCGAGCAACTTGGGCTAGCACGAGAGCCAGGCTGGGTGTTGGCTGCCGGCTCGGGCAACGACGGGCTGCCAGCCCAACCTCAGAACTCGGAGGACAAGCTCCTCAGGCTGTTCAAGAGCCGTCTCCACGTTCAGCGAGTCCGTGACAGCCACGTCGTGAATATCAGTTTCGAGGGTCCGGACTCCAGTCTCTCAGCCAAAATAGCGAACTCGCTCGCCAGCAACTTCATTGAATACAATTTTCGGCAGAAGTACGATGCGACTCGCCAAGCATCCGGATGGATGGAACAGCAGCTTGATGAATTGAAGGCCAAGGTCGAGAAGTCCCAGCAAGCGCTGGTCGATTACGAGAGACAAAACGCGATCGTCAATATCAGCGACAAAGAGAGTGTCGTTGAGCAGAGGCTCGCTGACCTAAGTCGAGACTTGACCAACGCCCAGAGCGATCGGGTCCAAAAGGAATCGCTCTATGAACTCGTGAAATCGAATGAATCGCAAGTGGCTTTTGTTGCTCAAAATGACCTCTTGCAGCGGCTCGAGGAAAAGTTTGCCGATCTGAAGGCGCAGTACGTTGACGCCCTCGAGCAGTACGGGCCGAAACATCCTAAAGTCGAGCGGTTTCGGAGCCAAGTGGATGAAGTTCAGTCTCTTATCGACACAGAACGAAAGCGAATCGTCGAGAGGTTGAGGAATGATTACATGGCGGCACTCGGTCGGGAAAAGCTGCTCGCGGCGGCGGTAGCCAAAGAAAAGGCCGACGTGGGAGCACTGAGCCAGCTCTTGATCCAACACAATCTCCTGAAGCGTGAGTTTGATTCGAACCAGCAGCTTTACGACAGCCTGCTCCAGCGGCTCAAGGACGCAACGGTTTCGGCTGGTCTTCGTGCGACGAACATTCATGTCGTTGACCCCGCTCGGCCTCCTAGGGTGCCCGTTCGACCTCAAAAACTTCTCAATATCGCCATAGGCCTGGTTGTCGGGCTGATCCTCGGGGTCACGCTCGCTTTTGTGAAGGAAGCCCTCGACACCTCCATCAAAAGCATCGAAGAGGCAGAGAGAGTTGTGAACGCGCCTGCCTTGGCGGTTGTTCCGCTCGAGCGCGAAATCCCGCACCGGCCAGCTCTATCACGTGCCCGAAACAACGGCAACTCAAAGCCGAGCGAAACAGCGTTGGCGCTTCTAAAGCAACCGTCGTCAGCGCTGGCGGAATCCTTTAGAACCCTCCTCACTTCTGTGGTGCTCTCGACGGCGCCACGGCCTCCACAGGCGTTATTAATTACCAGCGCTACGGCTAGAGAGGGGAAAAGCACAACTGCTCTTAACCTGGCGATCGCACTCGCTCAAAGAGGAGACAGCACTCTGATCATAGATGCCGATCTTCGAAGGCCAGGGATCGCTGAGTCCCTAGATCTCATCGACGGAGAAGGTCTCGCTGGCTTCCTGACGGGAGCCCATAGCATCGAGGCGGCACTGATACAGTTTTCTCCTGTACCTGCTCTTCGGGTACTTCCCGCCGGTCCCAAGCCTCCCAACCCGGCACAATTGCTTTCGTCGTCTGCGATGGAATCCTTACTGAAAGAGTTGCGCCAGCGGTTTAAGTTCCTGGTGATCGATTCACCCCCCGTGCTTCCCGTGACCGATGCGATGATCCTCTCAACGTTCGTGGATGGTGTTGCTTTTGTTGTCGAAAGTGGGGTGACCGCCAGAGGGGCAGTGGCGCGCGCTCGCAAGGTCCTCGAGAATGCAGGAGCGAGAATTCTAGGATTGGTCTTCAATAAGGTGGACGTGCGGCATAACGGATACTATGGCTACTATGGTCATTACTATTACTCAGGCTCCGGCAAGACGGAGCGACATTCAGCTTCCGAAGCAGTACGTTCATAATGAGTGCGCGCAACCATTGACAGAAACGGCCATGGCGGGGCGGCCCTCTGATCTTATCCTCACTCTTTTCCTATTTCTGCGGGGATCGTTCAGAAATTTGCCGGAGCGCCACAGGTATCGCCTCGAATGAATTCAGTTTGGCGCTGCGATCCGCTGTAGCCTTCTCGTCCACATCATGGTGGAATTCAATGCTGACATGCTTGCCTGGCAACCCTTGTTTTGTCTCGTGTGTGGCGTGGGCGTGTCCCATATGGGTCTCTAAGGGTCCAGGCGATGGTATAAACCTGAAACCCTTTGCCTACTGACCTTAGAGTCATGCGCGGTTACGCAGAAAGGATGTATGCTCGTTATTCGCAGGTGCGGCCCCACCGTCGCGCGCCGACCAGGACGGAAGATTTGCTGAATGGGCAAGACCGCGTCTTCCGAAAATATTTTTATCCGTTCCTGCCAGCTCAGAAGCGTGCAGCGATCCTGGACATTGGCTGCGGGTACGGAGAATTCCTCTACTTTCTTCAGAGAGAAGGCTACTCGGAAACCGCTGGAATCGACCTCAACGGACAGCAATTGGAGGTAGCTTCTCAGTTGGGCGTTAGGAACCTCCACTGCAAGGACGGAGCCGAGTTCCTACGAGAGTGTCTAGGAAGATTTGATTTCATCTCTGCCATCGATGTTCTCGAGCATATTCCGAAGGATCAGTTGCTTCGCTTCCTTGACCTCGTTTATGAGGCACTTCGGCCTGGCGGGCGATTTCTCTGTCAGGTGCCGAATTTGGCTGCATTTTACACACCTCTTTTTTATATGGATTTCAGCCATGAGACCCCGTTTACGGCGACAAGCCTAAACCAGATCCTTCAGCTTGCAAACTTTAAGGATGTGCGAGTATTTCCGATGGGGCCCGTCGTGCACGGCTTAAAAAGCGTTGTTCGATTTGTTCTGTGGAAGGCCATCACGGGAGGATTGCGGTTCATTCAGACAGTTGAAGGCGGAGTTCATGATCCTCTTGTGTCCATCTTTACCGCCGCCATCTCGGGAGTCGCCGAAAAACCCCGAAATTCCTAGGAAAGGAATCAATGCCTGCAGTATGAGCGTATCCTTTTCCATCACGAAAGAGGACATGCCCACGACTGAGACCACTCTAATATTCAAAAGGCGGTTCCGGCAGGACTTTGCCGGAACGCTCATCGTGCAGGGAGGTCTGATGGGAATCGGTGCATTCACCGGTATTTGCGCTGCACGACTTCTTGGCCCTCACGGACGTGGAGAACTCGCGGCGCTTACGCTGTGGCCCTTAGTGCTGATCATGCTCGCTTCGCTGGGCATTAATCAAGCAATTGTCTTCTACACTGGAAAACAGAGCTATTCGCTCTCCGAACTCTGGACGGCCTCCACGTTAATTGGTTTTGTGCAGTCCCTATGCGTTGTGTTGGTTGGAGTCTTCGTGATCCCGCTGGCCCTTCGTGACTATTCGCCGGGAATAGAGCATTTGGCTCTGGCGTTCTTATTCGCAGCCCCCTTTCTCATGATGAGCGGTTATCCTGGGAATCTTCTGCAAGGGAGGCTTGAGTTAAGGTCATTCAACCTCATCAGGATGATTCCCTCTTTGGTTTATGCTCTGGGCTTGGCGGTGCTACTGGTGTTGGGGAGAGCCGACTTGCGAGATGTGGTGTTTTCCCAAATCCTGGGGTACGTCTTGGCCGTAGCAGCCGGTTATTCGATATTGCAAAGAAAAGAGAAATTGCGCTTTTCCATGAATGCGATGCTCTTGAAATCTATGTTTGGTTTCGGATGGAGGACTCAGCTCGGTACCGTCACTTCTTACATAAATCAGCGCATCGATCAGCTTCTGCTATCGCTTTTTGTCAACCCGCTTGACCTGGGCCTTTATGTAGTGGCCGTCACCGTTTCAACGGCGTTGGGCTTCTTCCCACAGGCCCTGGCAATCGTAACGCTCGCGAGAGGCTCGAACTTGCCCCCGGCTCAGGCGAGAGCCTTTATCGGCCGGGCCTTTCGCACTTCGCTCATTTGGCAGGTGGTGAGTTGCTCCGCTCTGTTTGTCGTCGCGCCCGGGCTCATTAGGTTCGTCTTCGGTTCCAAGTTCACGGGCTCTGGCATTGCCTGCAGAATTCTCCTTCCCGGCAGCATCGCTTTGGGTTTGAATCAGGTTCTCTACGAGGGTGCGCGGTCACTCAACGAACCCGCCCTACCAGCGTACACGGAGGGGTTCGCTTCCCTTATAACCTGCGGGGGCCTTTATGTCCTGCTCCCTCGAATTGGGTTTGTTGGAGCTGCCATTGCCTCGACTTTAGCTTACACCGCCAGTTTGATCTTTATGCTTACACTTTACAAGTTTCGGCTCCGCATGGACTTGCATGACCTCCTAGGCATAACGACCGTTCCCCGTTCAGCAAGACGCTATTGATTGCTACCCGTCTCGGCCAGCTCCGAACGAGAGCTTGTTGATGTGGCAATATTAGCCCAGGCGTTCCCATAGGGGGCAACGGGCGTGCATTGCCGTTTGGTAGGCGATGGCATCAGCAATTGGCCCAAGCAAGACACTCGAGCGCAGGCCTGCCGGATTCATCTAGACCACAGCCACTCATGACAACTCCTAATCTGAACAGAATTTTTGCTCTTATGGGAAAGCCAATTCTTGATATTTTCTCTCCGGCAGATGTCCAGAAAGATGCCTCTACGCCCTGGCGTTTCCGTCTGGCTATAGTTGTCAGTCATCCCATTCAATATTTCGCCCCACTCTTCAGGCGTCTCG
>QHYI01000134.1 GCA_003223245.1 Acidobacteriota bacterium | reverse complement strand
GAGCCTACGAATTGGTTCGGACGTTCCCAGTAACCGCCAGGTGAATTTTGCGCTATCTCTCCGGAAATCAGCAGAATAGTCTCTCAAACCTCGTGGAACTTCGGATTAGCCGTTTCGGCTTGCTCCACGAGGCGGTCAGATCTGCATGCAGGTTCGACCAGTCCAAGGGAAGGATTTCCCGTTCTAGTACTGATTTAGGTACTCTCCTAAAGCATCCACAATTATGTAATCGCTAGATTTAAACGGAGTTAATGATTTCGCTGATACTATGTGAGAGTGGCTACTCGCCTGCGCACAAAGGATGCCCTCCCTAAAAAACTACTACTGAGGAGTGTCCCTATGAAGAACCTGTATCGCGTTGTTTTTGTAACCGTTGCCAGTGTAATGCTCGTCGCCTCACTCTCGGCGATGCCCCCAGCCGCCGACAACCCTCAACCAACTGCAACAGCCCAGACTCCGGGCCAACTATCCGTCTCCGGAAAGATTACAGCCATTGGCAAGAACTCCTTCACTCTTGCCGTAGCGGAAGGTCAAACATCTTCGGGGCAACAGTTCTCGCAGGAAACCCCAAAGGCCAAATCGATGATCTTCCACATTGATAAGAACACGACCATGGAGGGCAAACTCAAAGTCAACGCGACCGCCGACGTCACCTATCGCGAAGAAAACGGGAAAAACATCGCGATCAGCGTCCACGTTACAGAGTAGCTTGCAATCCAACTTCCGGTAACAAGTTCAAAACCAGACGCTGGGCGCGGCGGTGCCGGACGGAGGCACCGCGTTGTTCCCAGTTTCCTGCGGGGCGTAACCTTACGAAGGGAGGAATTCCGAATGAAAGCCTCTTCGGCCTTCCTTGTACTAGTTCTGGCCTCGCTGATCATTCTCACCGGATGTGCTCCGGGCGCTAACCAATTCAAGGGAACGGCGAGCGAACGCGATGTCGTGGCGGGCTTCTGGCTCGGCCTCTGGCATGGCTTTATCGCACCAATTGTGTTTGTGGTTTCGCTGTTCAAAAAAAACCTTGGCATCTACGAGGCCCACAACAGCGGAGCTTGGTACAACTTAGGCTATCTGTTCGGCCTTGCTTGCTTCTTCGGGGGCAGCGGCAATCAAGCGGGACGGCGGCGACAAAGCCCAAGTACGTGATTGTTCGGATGCGCTTGCCTTCCACAAAATCCTCAACACGACCACCCCAGTCTTCAGATCGGCTTGGGTGTCGATGACCGTCTTAATCGAGGTGTTCGTCAGCGCACAGAAGTAAATCCGCGGTCGCTAAATCGGGTGCGCCTTTCATCTCCTGCGCTGGTCGTGTTTGCCGTTGTGCTATCGTCCGGCCCTCGCCGATCGACTGATTTCGTGCGCGACGTTCGGACAGTTCGGCAGATAGAAAAGCTCGTCGGGCTGTTGTCCATCTGCGACGGTTTTGAGGTATTTGTGGGCGTGAAGATCCATGGCGACGATCACATCAAGCCGCCGCCCGCCAGCTCTCTCTACGTAGAAAATAGAAGTTCCTTCCTCGACCTGTGAAATAGCCTCGTTTTGCGTGAGTGACCAATGGCTGCCGTCCGGCTTGATCCCACAACTCGCCTGGATTTGCTCATGGGCGCTCGGTCGGTCGGTCTTGACGACGTGCCGTATGCGGAGGAATCGAGCCATGTTTGCCCTCCGTTCCACAAAGAATCCGCGCACTCTGGCTATCGGCGCTACTTTGCGATTCGCTGCACCAGCCGCGCAATCAGGTGAATACCCGTTCAACATCGGCTCACGACACAAGTTCACCAATCGGTTTGGTGCGATTTGCAGACCAATGGGGGAGTTCCTTTGTCGGCTTCGAATCTCCGAGCAGCGGCGAATTGGATCGAGGGCGATGAATACTTCGCTATGCACGTCGGATGGATATTCGTGGCACCGACGTGTGTCCCGCCGATATGGATGGGCACCACCCTCATCATCGCTAACCGCCTGAGTACCGTGCGCCTGGCGGACCGCATTATCATCCTCGATGGCGCGAGCATTGTTGAGGAAGGCATCCATAGAGAACTCCTGGCCCGCAACGGTCGATACGCTCATCTCTATCGGCTCCAGGCCTCTCCACGCGAGAGTGTCAGCCTCTTGAGTCGTGGGGCATCATGAGTATTCGGTGACGCGGGACCTCTCCGCCTCGTTCCCGATCACGCTGCGGCGCGTAACCGACTTCAGGGCCTTCTCACCGCCTTTCCCCAGGACCTTACAACACGGTATGCTGTTGCCGATCTAAAGAAATCTGCAAGGTCTTGCTGGATTACGCGGTGAAAAAAGACGATCGTCTGCGCCAATTGGCGAACAGGACCGCATTGACGATAAGACTGTTTTCATCATCAAGCGGAATTGAATGTCGAACGACCGTTTCGCAACTTAGAGTCGAACGAGAAGGAAATAATTAGTTGTTCCGGATTCTCAATCGTTCGTCGCATGCGACGACCAACCTGCTAGTCAGCAATGCAGGCGACGCTGGATCGGCAGAGAGTCCCTTAGGCCACCACTCGGGCGCCAGAGCCCTTTCTAGAAAGGCGGGCACGCATGCGTGGAAAAGCGGGGAATAGACGGGAATGCGGGCGCGGTCTGCGAGTTATCGCCGCGTTCAAGCTGCTGAAGGCGTGCTCGCTGATCGGGCTGGGGGTGGGCGCGCTCAAATTGCTGCACAAAGACGTTGCTGCGATCGTGGAACATTGGATTAACGTTTTCCAAGTTGATCCACACAATCATTTCATCGACCTGTTGCTCACAAAACTGTCGAACCTCGATGATCGCCGGCTGAAGGAACTGAGTGCCGGCACGTTTGTTTATGCGGCGATTTTTCTGGTGGAAGGCGTGGGGCTGGCATTGCAAAGGCGCTGGGCGGAGTACCTCACAATTATCAGCACGTCTTCGCTTTTGCCAATCGAAATCTATGAGCTGGCGAGGCGGGTGAGCATCGGCAAGAGCGTCGCGTTGATGATCAATCTTGCGGTGGTCGGGTATTTGATCTTCGAGTTGAAGCGCTTTCCCAAGCACACTCCGAAGCGCATCAATGACTCTGAGGACTTGTCAACGCGACGCCAAAATTGCAAAGCTGCAAAGGATTTCGCACCTTAGCTCGCCGATGTTGTCATTACGAGGCTCCAGCAATTGCTGAGGCTTTCTTGGCTTCCACCAAGGGAACATCGACAAGGTGCTCGCTCAGGAACCACGCCTGAAGCTCGTTGGTGCGCAGAACTTCGCTTACGATCAGGTCGTTCGTGCCGTCATCGCCCAGCGTGAACGCGCGGCGGGCAAGGGTGCGGGCCTCGCGGATGATGACCTGGTGAGCGTCGAGCAAGCGCGAAAGCTGAACGGGCACTTCTTCGCGCCCGCGGGGAGGCCGTTCGATCTGCGTCGTTTCGGCTACATCCGCGGCCATAGCGATGCTGACGCCGCCGAGGAGCTGAATGCGTTCGGCGATGGAGTCAACCAATTCGTCTTGCTCGCCGTGATGTTTGTCGTAAAGCAGATGGAGTTGATAAAAGGTCGGACCGGCCACCTGCCAGTGAGACTTCTTATATAGATCGCGAAGGGTCATCGTGTCTGCCAGCAGTTGATTGAGTTGTTCGGTCATTTCAAGCCGCACAGGCTCTTCTAGCTCGAGCGGGAGCGCGTGGCTCACCGTTCCGTACGACTGGATTTCCGCAGCGCGTTGATGAAGGCGGGGCTGCGCACCGATGTTTTCCGAAGCTTTTGTATTGTTCTGCTTTTTTGCCATGAGATTCTCCTTTTCCGTTGGGTTCTGACGCTTACGTCGAGGCCTGGCGCGCGACTTCAGCGCTGCCGGTGGAATGGCCCAGGCATGGTATTTCTCAAGTCGGGTGTTTCAACCAGCATCGCAAGCCACGGCCAGAAAAAGCATCTGGTCCTCCCAGGTGAAATTCTGCGCCTGCGCGAGGCGCGCGGCCCAGCAGCCGAAAAGGTATGGCCGTATGATGCCGGGAGTCAACATTGAGATACATCCGAAGGGTGTTGAGAAATCCCTGGTCACGAACAGAGGCAGGTCATCCACAGTGAGGGAAACTCAGCAAACTACAGCAGGCACGCCGCGGAATGTGCCCGTGCAGACGGCATTGCCAAACGTGGTGGTATAAAGTTAGGACCCCATGGTGGAACACGCGAAACACGTGGACGCGCAGGGAAACGCTCTAGACACTTCTCCGAGCCACCTCGCCAAGACCGGAACACGACGGACCGCTTGGCGCCCATTACGGATGCCGATGTTCCGGAATTTGCTGATCGCCGACCTGGTGTCAGACATCGGCACGTTTATGCAAGGCGTTGGTGCGGCGTGGTTGATGGTATCGCAAGGCGCTGGCCCGCTGCTGGTAGCTCTCACTCAAACGGCGTCGGCGTTGCCTTTCTTCCTGCTGGCACTCCCGGCTGGGGCTTTGGGCGACATCTTGGACCGGCGGAAGCTGATCCTGGCGACTGAAGTGTGGATGTTATCCATCGCGACGTTGCTCGCCGCGCTAACGCTTCTGCGCTGGATAACGCCATGGACCCTTTTGCTTTTGACGCTGGCTCTCGCGATTGGAGATGCACTCGAAGCCCCGACGTGGCGTGCGGTGCTCCCGGAACTTGTTGCCAAAGAGGACTTGCTCCCGGCCATGGCGCTGAACGGCATTGAGTTCAACTTGGCCCGCGCGATTGGTCCCGCTCTAGGAGGATTCCTAATCGCGGTGGCAGGCGTGGGCACGGCCTTCACATTGAATGCCGTATCGTTTCTAGGCGTGCTGCTGGTCATTTCGCGATGGAAGCGGCCGGCTCAGCAAAGAAGTTCGCCGCGCGAGACTCTTCTGAGTGCAACTCGTGCTGCAATTCGCTACACGCGAAATGCGCCGGATGTGCTGACGGTTATCATGCGAATCACCTCGATCATGTTTTTCGCAAGCGCGTTTTGGGCGTTGCTCCCGACGGTTGCCCACGGATTGCGCGGCAGTTCGACGCTCTACGGCTTGCTCCTCGCGGTTTTCGGCGGCGGCGCAATCCTCGGAGCGATGGGTCTGCAGCGAGGCCGTTCGTTCTTGTCGGTCGACGGGATGCTGACCTTAGGAACAAGTGTATTTGCCGTCGCGCTGTGGGCCACCGCGACGTTCCGGTCAATCGTGCCGCTGTGCGTCGCGATTGCATTTGGTGGTGCGGCGTGGACCGCAGTGATGTCCCTGATGAGCACCGTCATGCAAAACGTCGCGCCGGATTGGGTGCGTGCGAGGGCGCTGGCGGTCTTTCTGCTGGCGTACATGGGTTCCTGGGCAGCCGGAAGCGCATTCTGGGGATTTGTGGCGGGCCACCGAGGCACACATTTTTCCTTGGTGGCAGCGGCGATTGGCACAGTGGCATCCCCGCTGCTGATTCTGATTTCTCGTCTGCCGGACGCACCGGTGGACTTAGGCGCGTGGGACCATTGGGGTAAGCCGATGCTGGTAGGCGAGGCCAAACCTGAGCAAGGGCCAGTACTCGTTACCGTTGAATACGAGATTGAAGCTAAAGACTCGGACGAGTTTCTTGCGGCGCTCAAAAAATTCTCACGCGTTCGCCGGCGTGATGGCGCTTCACGATGGGCCGTTTATTACGATACGGAACAACCTACGCACTACGTCGAAACGTTTGTCGTCGAGTCATGGGGAGAACATTTGCGGCAGCACACCCGATTGACCCAGGCCGATCGCGAGATTGAAGAACAGCTGCATCGGTTTGCCCGAAAGCCAACTAAAGTGCGGCATTTCATCTATGCTCGAAGCAAAAGCCGCCGCTAGGAGCGCCTTCTTGCTTGCGATTTTTTGGCTCGGTCAATACCAGAAGGCTGCTGTGAATGCGATTCGCTATACTGCGCTTGTTCTCTCATTCGGCGAGTGACCGAGGCAGATGAAAAGGTGCCGGGAGTGGCAAAGGATATGGTCCGATCATTAGTATCACCGGTCGTCCGACTCCGGATCCGCAGATCTCGGGGCAGGGACTGAAGCGAAGTCCGAGCGGCCCCTACAAGCAACCAAGCGTCGCCTGATTTTCGAGGGCAGCGAGGATGATGCTTGACGCCGGCCTCAGCCTTTTCTAACCTTGGTGCCCCCAACGCAGCACAGCCCGCTGGGCATCCCACCATCACCAACAGCTGAGGAAGGAGAACGTTATGGCGTACGTCACTGTCGGTAAGGAAAATTCCACGGACATCCAGCTTTACTATGAGGATCACGGTTCGGGCCATCCGGTGATTTTGATTCATGGATATCCGCTCAACGGTGCTTCCTGGGAAAAGCAAGTTCCTGTGCTTCTCTCCGCGGGTCATCGCGTCATCTTCTATGACCGCCGCGGTTTCGGGAAATCCAGCCACCCCATCACCGGCTACAACTACGACACCTTTGCTGAAGACCTGCACAAGCTCATCCACCATCTCGGATTGCGCGAATTCAGCCTAGTCGGCTTCTCCATGGGTGGCGGCGAAATCGCTCGCTATATCGGCAGATATGGATCGCAGGGCGTGAGCAAGGCGGTGATCATCGGCGGCGTCCCACCCTATTTGGTAAAGGCGGCGGACAATCCCGAAGGCGTGGACGGAAAAGTCTTCGAGGGCATTGAGAAAGCCATCAAAGCGGACCGCTATGTGTTCTTTGCGGAGTTCTACAAAAACTTCTACAACACCGACGTGTTCCTTGGTAAGCGCGTCAGCGAACAAGTGGTGCAGGCCGCCTTCAACCTTGCGGCAAGTGCGTCGTCGATCGCCAGCCTCGCTTGCGTGCCCACCTGGATTGAAGACTTTCGCAACGACCTCGCCAAGATTGACGTGCCCACGCTGGTCATCCATGGCGAAGCTGACCGCATTGTCCCCTTCAGCGCTGCTGGACAGCGAACCGCCAAGCTGGTGAAAGGTGCGCGCCTCGTGGCTATCAAGGACGGACCGCATTGCGTCATCTGGACTCACGCTGACGAAGTGAATGCGGTGCTGAGTGAGTTCCTCGGCAAAGGCGCGGGGCAGGCGGCCGGTGCGCGGTAGACAGGGGAAGGCGTCTAACAAGGAAAAAGGGCAGGCAGGAATGCCGCTCCCAAGGAAGCCGAAGAGAAAGGGCGCCTTTTTCTAAATGCAAATAATTTGAAGACCGCAGAGGTAATTTTTGCCACGCCGCGGGAAAGGCGTCGTATCGCCCATCTCGGGGAGCCCGGACTGTTGCCGTGCGCCTTTTCGGCACAGGGCTGTTCACCGTTTGCATTGCTTTGGATTCTTCAGTCATCTGGACTCGCCGGCGCCGTGTTTATGGCTCCGGATTCCGCAACGGTTTAGACAAGCGAGTCTCGGCTCCTGCGAAGTCCGTGGCTCGCTCCGGATGGAAAAGTCTCCTACTGCTTGTTCTCGCGCGCATTTTAATAGCCCGGTTGGGGGCCGTCCCCTGACTATGCGTCAAGCAGCTTGGCCGGAGCGCCATCGGTCGCTACGAGCCGCTTCGCTTCTCCTTTTACATAAACGCGTTCGATTTCGATCTTGCTCCAACCGCTCGGCAGGGACGCCGGATATTTTTGCCAGTCGCCTCCGGAAATCCGCAGCCCCGTAAATCCGACCATCACGGTTTGAAGAAGCGAGCCGAAATTCGTAAGGAAGCAACCGTAATCCTGAGAAGGTGTCTCGCGAATCATGCCGAAAGGCTCGAGCCAGACATTTTTCCAGGAGTTGTTGAAGAGTTCGCGGGCATGGCGTTTGTCGCCGACGAGCGCGGCGGTGGCGGCTTCCGCGGCCTCGGCAAATCCAATGGAAAACTCCCGCTCTTTGGATTTAGATGCGGCAATGCGCTGCTCGCGAACCGTGTCCTCGAAAGCGTGGGTGCTTTTCAGCAGCTCCGCACTGACGGGAGGGTCATGGATCGTCAGGAAATCCAACTGGTCGAGCGAGTACGCTTGGCTGGTAGCAGGCGGAGGATTGTCGTAAGGCAATACAATGTTTTTGCCTTGGTCCAGAGGCAGCACCAAGGAGTCACGAACTTTGCTCCATGAGTCGGGAGCGGGCGATCCAACCATTTGCGCGCAACGAATGGCCGCCGTCAGCACCATCTTGCAGATCAAATTCATGTACGAATCGTTGCTAATGTTGGGAACGCTTTCGTCAGGGCCCATAATGTTTTTGATTTCGAAGCCCCGGGCTGTGAAAACGCCGCGGCTTTCAATCCACTCCGCGACGGCGCGCAGGACCGGCCAGGTTCCTTCGCGCAAAAAGCTTGGGTCGCCAGTCGCCTGTTGATATTCCCAGAATCCCAGCGCGACATCGGGAGTGATATGTTGTTCGCCCCAACCCGTGCCGGCGAAGGTCGGAGTTGTTTCGAATCCTTGCGAGGGCGCAGCTTCCCAAGGGAACTGCGCGCCCCGATAGCCGTACAGCGCCGCCTCACGCTTTGCGTAACCGAGCCCGCGGACGCGGAATTCGAGCAAGGAACGAGCGGTCGCAGGGGCCGCCAGGGTTATTGGCAAAAGCGACCAGGTTTCTGTGTCCCAAAAGCTGTGGCCGTAATAATAAGAAGACTGGGACAGGCCGAATGGCGGCATGCCGGTAAGCGTGGACGCGTGAAGGCTGGAGTGGAGGTAGAAGAAGGCGGCGTCGAGCACGCGTTGCGCGTCGGAATTGCTTGTTACTCTCACTCGGGATTTCCATAGCTGCGCCCAGGCGGAGCGATTTTCCTGGCGAAGTGTTTCAAAACCCAGCAAACTTCCCCAACTTGCGAGGCGGATAGCCTCGGGTGCGGGTTCAGGATGATAAAGACTAGAAAGCATGGCCGCGATGGTCTGGAAGCGAACGGGCTGGCCGCTACGTGCTCTTAGAATGTAGGACCGCGACAAGCCAGACTCGTTGCGCGAAACTTCTTCTTTGTGTGCCAGCCCATCGGGAGTGAAAATCCAAAGCGCAAGGCCCAGCTTGCTGAGGTCTCCTTGGCTCTCCAGGCCCAGCACAAGGTCGATTTGCGCCCGCTCGGGCGCTTGACTTAAATAGCTTCTGCCCGGCACGGCGACATCTTCAACTTGCGGCAGGAACTCGATTTCGATGTCGGTCGACGCCGTCACTCGGATTTCCTGGCAAATCAAGGAAGGAACAGAGCGCGAGGCAAATTGCAGCACTTCCATGGCTAAGCGCGCGCCGTTTGCAGGGGAAAATTCCATTTGCGTGACGAGTTCTCCGCAACTTGAATCCAGCGTCTGGCGTTGAATCTTGAGACGATCCGCATGTTTGAGCAGACTCATGCCACCGACACGGATGTCGGTTTCGAGCGGGTATGGCGCGGGAGAGAGACATTCCACTTTGTGGGCCGGATGGAGGAAATCAAAACCGCTCAAGCAAGTTTGCGCTCTGGCGAGCGGATTTGGACCGGGTCGAATGCCGATCAAACCATTGCTCAAGTAGGCGGGGTCGAAGACCTTAGAAAAATCTTCGACAACAAATCGAGGCAGTCCCGAGGCGCTTTCTTTTTGTGGTGGCAGGCCGCGGAGCTCCCACGGAAGCGCGGAAGCAGCGAGCAATGCCACGCAACTCTTGCCGAAGGATCTGCGCGAAAGCTGGATGGATCCGCGCTCCGCCCTTTCTGACATTTCCGTTTTCCTAAGGTTGTACGGTTGCCTGTGCACTAGGATTTCACCGGTGGAATCGAGTTTCCGGCAAACAGTTTTCGATCGATTAGGGAAGCGTGAAGAGGCGCTGCCCGTTGCTATTGGCAACGGGCAGCCCTGGGTCCTTGTGAAAGACGAGACGCGACTTGAATGGACCCTTTCATGCTCTCATGCGCCGTCCGGGGCGGTTACCAGGTTAAATGCAAGCCCAGTTGCTGGGTGCGCATGCCTGAACTGGTATTGCTCAAGGCCACGACGTCGGAAATTACGCCCGCGTTCGAGTCGGAAATGTTGCCGTCAGGCGTCTGGAGGTTAGCATGGTTGAAAACATTGAATACGTCCCAACTGAACAGTAGGTTGAACCTTTCTGTGAGCTTGAAGTTCTTGTGCAAACCCCAGTCGGCGTCGAACAGTCCCGGACCACGAAGCGAGTTCCTGGTTGTGTTCCCGAAAGTGAACGGAGCCGGCGTAGAGTATGCTCCGGGGTTAAACCAACAGTTGACGGAATGCGTAGACAGGCCATTCGAACAAGATCCGGAAAATGCCTTACCCGTGAGATCGGGTCGAAGGGTCATGTCAAAAGTATTTAAGCTGGTGTTGTTCTCGGTAACCGTAAAGGGAAGGCCGCTCTGGGCCAGGGTGACGCCGGTCCATTGCCAGCCACCGAACACCGCATTGACCCAGCCGCTGGTGTTCGAACCCCAATGCTCGCCGTTCCCAAAGGGCAGTGTGACGGTGTGCCCAAGCGAAAAAACGCTGGCTCGGTCGAACACGGCTGGGCCGTAGTCAACGCGGTAGTTGTATTGATTTGACTGCGTTCCGAATTCTCCGTAATCGAGCGTTTTCGACCATGTGTAACTCGAGAGCAAGGAGTAGTTGCGGGAGAAGCGCTTCACGAGCTTTACCTGCAAGGAGTTGTAATTGCTGCTCTCGCAATCGCATTTGTTGAAGAGGTCCTGTGTGAGGCCAAACGCGTTGCTCCAAGGGACGCTCGCAATCTTCGTAAACAGAGGCTGGCGCGAAGTATTGGAGCCCGGTCCCGGAATAGGAGCATTCAGGTTCCACCCGCCATTCAGGTCTCTTCCGACATTTCCAACGTACCCCACACTCAAAGTAGCATCCTTGAAAATAACTCGTTCGACCATCAGGTTATAGGAGTCGACGTACGGTATCTCCAAGTTTGTGGGGATATTGGATGTGCCAATCCCGTCGGGAAGAGCCAACCTGCCGTTAGAGGGGATCGTGGGGAAGACCGGAGCCGGCGGTCCTACGCAAAGAGGGGAAGTACAACCAGCTGGCAAGGTTCCAAAGTTAATCGGCGCGAAAGCATTGGCCGATGGAATGCTCTGGTTGACGATCGAAGGATAGACGTCGGCGGCCAGAGTATTGAAGGTCCAGCCAAACGTTCCTTCAAAGTAGCTTCGACCCCATCCGGTCCGCACGACGGTCTTGGAATTGAGCGCATAGGCGATCCCTATGCGAGGCGAGAAATTGTGATAGGGCGTCTTTACGTTACCCGATTTAGAAACTCCGCCAACGCCAGGGATGTACACCGTATTTGTGGTGACGTCATAGCGCCCGCCCTGACCCGCATTCAGGGATTCGTCGGCAAACCAGGTATCCCAACGGAGGCCGTAGTTTAATGTGAGTTTATTGGTCAGCCGCCAGGTATCTTCCGCGTAGTAGTACATGCTCCACTGCACGTCCTGCTGCGTCGTCGATATTTGCGCGAAGCGATTAAACTGGTCGGGATCGCCAAGGAGAAACGACGCAAGCCCAAGGCCACCGGTGGGGTTGCCGCCAACGTTGAGTGCCGTAACACCAGGATCAAACGTGTAGACACCGGCGCGGTGCTGGTCACTTGGCAGGCGCTTGTTTTGGCGGCGACGAATGTCCGCACCAAGCTTGAGTCGGTGGTTGCCGAACACTTTAGTCCAGTTCGTCACGCCCTGAACCTCGCGGTCCTGCTCATTGAGCGGGCAGTTGCATTGGTAACCCATCTGGAATCCGCCCGTGCTCTTAACGTTTACATCCGGCAAGCCCCAAGTATCCGGCCGGTTGGGATCATTCAGCCCAGCCAGGCCGGCTTGCGTCGCGAGTTGCTGTGTGCCATCCGGCGAAGACAGAAATACGCGGTATTTCGTAACGCCGAAGCGGAAATCAGCGAGCAACGTCGGACTGAGCACATAGTTCAGTCCGCCGACGCCATTTTGGTTGCGAGCATCAGTGATTCCTTCGCCGCTGAGTCCATTGAATTGAGGGCCTCCAGCGGTTTTAAAGGCGCCTGGAGTGTTCAAATGATAGCCCCCGTACGCGTAATGCCCGAAATAGCGAAGCTTGGAATTTTGAACATAATCCACGCGAATCCCCGGCTCATTCGTGTCGTAGTCCTGAACTCCGCTACCGATAAAGTTATTGGCTCCGCCAGTGACGTTGGTAAGGGTCGGCGCTGGGAGTAACTTTAAGAGGTTAGCGGCTTGAGGAGAGATCCGGTTTGTCGGAATCACATCAGGGCAGCCCGCCGAGTTTGTGCACAGCGAATTCGCGTTGGGCCCCGTCGGAAAGGATACGAACTCGGTTCGCCGCGTACCATCAGGATTTCCCGTCGCCGGATCATAGATGGGGACACCGAGGTCCCGCAGGTCTCCTGCAGCTTCGGCTGCGGTCGGCACACGAGTCAATACGGAGCCGCCGATGCGCCGCCGTGTTCCCTGGTAGTAACCGAACACGAACAGCTTGTCCTTGCGAAGGGGTCCTCCCAGGGATCCCCCAAACTGATTCCAGTGGAGGGGAGGCACACTTTTGGGCTGCGTAAAGGGATCGCGGGCCTCGAAATTATTGAGCCGGTTGTATTCGAAGGCTGTGCCGTGGATCTCGTTCGTTCCCGATTTTGTCTCGACTTGAATAACGGATCCGCCGGCCTGGGAGAATTCCGCGTCAAAGTTACTGCTCGTGGTGTTTACTTCCTCTACCGAATCCACCGGCGGATTCACGGTGATGATTCCAAGGACTGGATCCGTATTATCCATGCCGTCGATCATAAAGTTGGTGCCGCTGAACAGTTGGCCGTTATTGTTGATCTGTATGCCGTCTTGTGGATTCTCCCCTTCGGCGTGTTGCCAGGGCATTTTCGCAGCGCCAGGCAAGAGCAGCTCCAGCTCTGTGAAGTTGCGATCGATCAAGGGGAGTGATTCGACCTGTCGCCCCGTAATGTCCGTGCTGACCGAAGCGCGATCGGTCTCCAACAGTGGCGGGGCTGCATCGACAGTGATGCTTTCGCCCACCGTACCCAGCTGCATCGTTACATTGAGGGTTGTGGAGGTTCCCACGATAACCGGCAGGTTGTTTTGCACAAAGCTCTTGAAACCCTTTGCTTCGACCGTAACCTTGTAATCACCCGGCACCAAGTTGCTCACCGTGTAGTACCCGGATTCATTCGTGGCCGTTGACCTCGAAGCACCTTTGCCTATGTCAGTGACCGTGATTGTCGCGTTGGGCACGGCGGCTCCGCTCGGGTCCTGAACCGTGCCGATGATTGTGCCGTACGCAGCCTGACCGCGGGCCTTCGGCGCAAAGAACAGAACGAGCAAGGCGCAAATTGCACCCACGAACAGCTTGCATTTCTTTCCCCAGATAGTCCTCATCAGAGACACTTCCACGCTAGCCTGTTGAAGATGGTTTTTCACAACGAATCCCTCAGACTCGCCCAGGGCCGGGTGCTCAACCGAGTCCTAAACCTTTCCCCTCGACACCAAATCAAAAATGTGGATGCCAATTATTAGAACTGTAGGGGCCAACTACGTCAACAGGATTTATTGAACAGGCGACGGGAATCGGACCCAAATCTGTTGCATTCTTGACGTGAATCCTGCGTGAGGACACCCCAAGACTCCCGAAACGGCTGTGAGGAGCACGGCGGAACTCTCCTGACTCCCCTGAGGACGGCTCTACCTGGAGCCTCCTGAGCCAGCTCGAGAACCGTAGGCCAAGGCTTATCCGCTCTGCCTCCACTTGTGGGATACTCTATTGCCTTTGGTACGACCGCATCACTCACCTTTTCTTCGAGGGCAGCATCACGCAGACGCATCGAGACGACTCGTCGCAAACAACAGCACGTTCCATTGCCCATGCCATTCCGCGACGAAGATGGGGCATCGCCTGGTTGCTGGGCTTCGGAGTTTTGGTTAATTATTTCGACCGCGTTAACCTTTCTGTTTCTCAGGACGCTCTCCGCGCCGCGTTCGGAATTTCGCCGCTCATGTTTGGTTATTTGTCGAGCGCTTATAGCTGGACTTACGCGGCTCTTCAGTTGCCATCGGGTCTCCTGCTGGATCGCTTCGGCGTGCGGCTTGTCGGTCGAATCAGCACGTTTCTCTGGAGCATAGCCTCCTTCGGCGCGGCCATGTCCTCCGGAATCGGTGGCTTCTTTGCTGCGCGGCTATTGCTGGGGATCGGAGAGGCTCCAACCTTTCCGGCGAACGCCAAAGCAACTGGTTACTGGTTTCCGAACGCAGAACGCAGTCTCGCCACCGCGATGTTTGATGGCGCGGCAAAACTCGCGTCCGCGGTCGGCGTGCCTTTTATCGGCATCTTCCTGCTGCATTTTGGGTGGCGATGGAGTTTCGCTGTAACGGGTTTTGTCAGCCTGGTCTACTTTGCGCTATTTTATGCCTTTTACCGGAATCCCGGCGAAGACAAGTTACTTTCCGCCGCCGAGCGCGAATTCATCGCCCGAGGAGGAGCACAGCCGGAAGACGCCGTCCGCGCCGCGAAAGGCGCTCCGCTTGCATATCTGTTGCGGCAACCCAAAGTTTGCGGTTTGGCGTTGGGGTTTGCTTCGTACAACTACACCTTCTACTTGCTCCTGACCTGGCTGCCTTCTTATTTCGAAAGCGCGCTCCACGAGAATCTGTTCTACTCGGTGCTGTACACAAGCGTCCCCTGGTTATTCGCTACGTTCACAGATTTCTTCGTCGGCGGGTGGCTTGTGGACATGCTGATTCAACACGGGTGGAATCCTCTTCGCGTGCGCAAGATCATTCTCGTCGGCGGAACGAGTCTCGGGTTGGCGATTCTAGGTGCAGCTCATGCTCACACAGCCCTCGCCGCGCTTGTTTGGATCAGCATGTCCATTGGAGGGTTGTCTGCCGCTTCGCCGGTGGGCTGGTCCGTTCCTTCGTTGATCGCGCCTCGGGAGAGCGTCGGTACTGTCGGTGGAATTGTTAACTTGTGCAACCATCTTTCCGGAATTGCCGCTCCCATCGTGACCGGCTATGTCGTCAAAGCGACCAATTCTTTTTCTTGGGCCTTTGCCGCAGCAACAATTTTTCTTTTGATGGGTATTGCCGGCTATGTTTTTCTGCTCGGGCGTATCGAACCGATTCCGGAGCCGGCGTAGCCTCTTGGTGATTCACTCCTGCGGGAGAACCTTGTCCCGGCGCTGGTTATCTGCAGTCCGCCTACTGCTTCTCCCCGGCAGATCCGGACGCGGCCAGGGCGCGCGTTGCACCGGTTGAGATTCCTCCGTCCACCAACAAAGTCTGCCCGGTAATATACCGGCTGGACTCCGCTGCGAGAAATACCACCGCGGCGTCAAGGTCTTGCGGTTGGCCCGGACGCTTCAAGGGAATGCGGTCGGAGAGATATGCGACCCATTCCTTGTCCTCATACAGAACCTTGTTCTGCTCCGTGCGAAACCAACCTGGCGCAAGACAATTGACTGTCACACCGTACTTTCCCCAGTCATCGGCCAAACTCATGGTCAATTGCCGTATGCCGCCCCGGCTGGCGCCGTAAGGAGCGAGGCCGGCGTATCCGGCTACGCTGGTGACCGAGCCGATGTTGATGATGCGGCCGTAACGACGAGCGATCATACCGCGCGCAACCGACTGGGATACGAAGAAGCTTCCACGCAAATTCGTATCCAGAATCAGATTCCAGTCTTCCCAGGTGACCTCGAGTGCGGGCTTTCGTACATTGCAACCTGCGTTGTTGACGAGGATATCGATGCGGCCAAAGGCTGCTTCGGCGTTGGCGCTCATCTTCTCAATGCTCTCGCGTTGGCGGACATCGAGTTCCAGAGAAATGACGCGGCGACCCAATGCTTTGATCTCCGCCTCGAAGGGCAACAATCGATTTCGATCCCGGCTTGTGAGCACTAAATCCGCGCCGGCTTTTGCCAGAGCACGCGCCATGTATTGGCCGAGCCCACGGCTTGTGCCAGTCACGATGGCCACTTGGCCGCCAAGATCAAAGAGTTCGCCGCTCAAGAAACCGCTCCCGGGGTCAGCACAACTTTCATCAGCTTGGGTTCGCGCGCGTACAATCGATCAAACCATTGTGGACCTTCGTCGAGCGGCGCAACCGCCGTAATAAGCTTTTTTACCTGAATGGCGCCCGTTGCCAGAAGCTCCATGGCACGCGGATATTCTCCTGCGGACGCGCATGAGCCCTGAATCCGGATTTGGCGCGTAACAACTCTCTGGAGCGGAAACGTCACCTCTGGCGCAATGTTACCCACTAAGATTACCGTTCCGCCCTTGCGAATACTCTCGATGGAGGCTTTTATGCTATCCGTCTGGCCTACAGCTTCTATAGCCACATCTGCCCCGGCTCCTCCGGTGAGTTTTCCTACCTGCGCGGGAACGTCCGACTTCGCAGACAAGGCGACATGTGCTCCAACGTCTTCCGCTAGCTTGAGACGCGAGCTGTCTAGGTCGGATACGAGAATGCGAGAACAATCGGCGGCGCGCAGCGCCTGCACAATCAAAAGACCGATCATTCCTGCTCCTACGACCAAAGCTGTTCTTTTGCCGGAAACCTCCGCCAAAGAGACCGCGTGGACAGCGACGGACACGGCCTCAAGCATGGCCGCTTCCTCAAAGGAAAGACTGTCCGGAAGACGGTACACGATGCGCGAGGGAACAGCAACGAACTCGGCGAAGGCTCCCGCGCGTCGATAGTCTCCACAAGAGACTCCCAAGACCTGCCGGTTGTCACAAAGATTTACTTCTCCGCGGCGGCAGTATTCACAGGCTCCGCAGTAGATCGTGGAGTCAAAGGTGACGCGATCTCCAATCCTATATCCAGCCACGCCCGAACCCACCTCTGCGATTCTTCCGGCAGCTTCGTGCCCCATGACGATCGGAGGGATGCGCCGGCCGGACGAGCCGTCGTAGCCGTGAACGTCGCTCCCGCAGATGCCACAGGCTGCCACGCGAACAAGGACTTCCCCCGGCCCCGCCGTTGGCACAGGGAGGTCAACAATTTGCAAATGCTTATATTTTGAGAGCAGCAGAGCTTTCATCGAGAGGTTGTACCATCATTATTTAAGCATATTCATCGCAAACCCTTCTGCCTTTGGCAGACGGTAGTGGATCCGCGAGGGAACAGCCACAAACTCGACGAAGGGTCCCGCGCGTCGATCGTCTCCGAAGAGACTCCCAGGACCTTCAACATCACCCAGCATCGTGCTGGCAGGGTTTCGTATCGGAGAACTGCTGCATGATCTGATCCGCGCGCGTGGGACCTCTACGGAAGGCCAGTTCGCGCACGCGATCGAGAGTCGCAAAAGCACGCCGGGGGTCAAGTTGCTGGCGGTCGAATGCACACGAACGAAGCCCTGCCGAATCCAATAGAGCATGAAAACACGAGCCGGATTGGTTGTGTTTATCGCTGTCGTACAGGCCATTCTCTTTCTCACCCATCTGATCTTGTATAAGACATGGACGTTTTCGACGTCGGGCAACGGGGTCGCAAGCTCGTCGCTGTGGCTGAAAATCGCGCTAGGAATCCTGTCAGTGAGTTTTCTCGGAGCATCGCTGATGGCGTGGCGACATACGGGAGTGGCTGTGCGAACGATATACAGAGGCGCGGCCGTTTGGCTTGGTCTGCTCAGCTTCTTATTTATTGCAGCTGCGTTCTCCTGGGTTGCTTTCGGAGTTGCGTGGATCGCCGGGTTACATGCGAACTTTCACTTGATCGTCGAGGTTCTGTTTAGCGCGGCGGCCGTGGCGGGCGTCTATGGCGTATTTAATGCAAGCTGGACGCGAATCACGCGTACGACGGTGCGGCTGGCGAACCTGCCGGAAGCATGGCGGGGACGCAAGGCGGCGCTTCTGAGCGACCTTCACCTCGGGCACGTGCGAAACGCCAGCTTTCTGCGAAGAATCGTGGCGGACGTGCTCAAAGAGAAGCCGGATGCGATCTTCATCGCAGGCGATTTGTTTGACGGCACGGCGATTGACGTGGAGCGCGCGGCGGAGCCGCTCAGCCAATTAACGGCGCCGCACGGTGTGTACTTTGTGGCGGGTAATCACGAACAGTTCGGAGACGATAGCAAGTATCTTCACGCGGTGGAGGCGGCGGGCGTGCGCGTGCTGCGAAACGAGAAAGTGGAAGCTGCTGGGTTGCAAATCATAGGCGTGCCCTACCGGAATGCTTCGCGTAAGTCGCATTTTGCTTCGGTGCTCAGGAGCATGGGCCTGGACCGCGAGCGCGCGAGCATTTTGTTGACGCATGCCCCGGATCATCCACAAGTTGCGGAAGCAGCGGGAATTTCCCTGCAGCTTTCAGGCCACACGCATCTGGGACAATTCATTCCATGGAGCTGGATGGCGCGGCGGATTTATCGCCAGTTTGTGTATGGGCTTAGTCGGATTGGCAAAATGCAGGTATTTACGTCGAGCGGCGCGGGCACCTGGGGACCGCCGCTGCGGCTGGGATCGAATCCAGAAATTGTGGTCCTCGAGTTTGAGGGGAGCACGTAGAGAGCCATGGCCTCGCAACCTCCGAACTGCGTCACCGGAGTGCACCATTCGCGCCCGCAGTTCCAGCGCGAGCCTTTTACATACATTTGAGGGCCGAGCTGCGAAGGTCGCTCCGACCTGACTTGCTGCCTCGGGAAGCGTTTCACGCGAAGGCCTGGGGACATTGGGGAGATGATCAAGCCAAGTTCCTCACGCACCAAAGACGTTCCTGTTCAGAAAGTCATTGTGGAACTTGCCGCCTGGGTCGTAGGTCTTACACAGGGCGATGAAGTCAGGCAGCTTCTCGTACCTGGATTTTAGTTCTGCTGCCGGCATGGTGAACAGCTTTCCCCAGTGCGGGCGGGGTTTAAATGGTGCGAGTTCTTTTTCAATCGTCGGAAGCAGCTTTCTAACCGCCGGCCAATCCTGCTTCCAGGTAAAGTGAATCGTGACGGAAGGCTGTTTGTAGCAGGGGCTCATCCAGAGATCGTCGGCAGCAATCGTGCGGATTTCCGTGATCAGTAGATGCGGGCTGACATGCTGGTGCAGCCGTTCGACTGCTAAAATGGCCTCGACAGCGTGCTGGCGGGGCACAAAGTACTCCGACTGCAATTCCTTTCCAGCGCTGGGCGTAAAGCCCATCCGGAAGTGCGGAAGCCGTTCGTACCACGGGCCGGGCACGCCCATCTGCGCGGTACAGTTTTCCGCGGAGAGTTCGGCGATGGGGTGAAAATTTCGGGTTGCCGCTTTTGCACCGAAAAACTCAGGTGCAGGAGCAAATGCCTGCCCTTCCTCTAGGCGGCTTTTGATCCAGACTTCGTTGACATTCTTGTTTCGCC
Source organism: Acidobacteriota bacterium (assembly GCA_003223245.1). Classification (GTDB taxonomy): domain Bacteria; phylum Acidobacteriota; class Terriglobia; order Acidiferrales; family UBA7541; genus Acidiferrum. The sequence goes on along the minus strand of QHYI01000134.1, from coordinate 29,352 downwards.
AGTCGGTAAACAGGCTGACGCTGTAAGCGCTGGATTCGATGGCTTCGAAGTGTTCCTTTACCTGATCCAAAGGCATGTTCAAGTAGACGTACTGCCGCATCAGGTAGGCCGGCTGAACATCGAGGGTGACCTTGGTGATGACACCGAGTGCCCCAAGCCCGGCAACCGCTCCCGAAAACGGTTCTCCGTCCCTCTTCCGGGAAAGCTGAATTAAATCGCCGCTGGCGGTGATCAATTCCAAAGCCGACACCGCCGTTGCCAGGTTTCCGTTCTTGTCCCCCGAACCATGGGTCGCAGTGCTGCAGGATCCGGCAATGGAAATGTGAGGCAGCGACGCCAGATTGTGTAAAGCAAATCCCTTTTCGTGGAGAAGCGGGCACAAATGGCCGTAAGTCATGCTCCCGTTCACGGTCACGGTGCGCTCCTCGGCGTTGACGGACAAAAGTTCATCTGCCGGCTTCATGGAGAGGAATTGGTTAGTGCTGTCAGCGATCTTGTTGAAGCAATGGCGCGTGCCGAGGACCTTTAGCTTCGCCTGTTTCTTCACAAAATCTCGCGCTTGTTCCACGGAATTGGCGGTGTATAGGTTTTCCGTGCCGTATTCGAAATTGCCGGCCCAGTTTTTCAGCTTGATGTCCGGCAACAGCCTCAGCAGTGGGGAAACCATGGGTGCCGTCGCTATCCCCGAGAATAATTTGATGAAATTTCTTTTGTTCATGGCCGAAGGCGATTTACCAGCAGATTTCACAATCCGACCGCAAATCCGCGGCCCATTGTACACGCGATTAGTCGAAAATATGTGACGCAGGCTGTTGAAGGATTTGTCTAGCAGTGGAAAAAGGCCTAACCGGTCCTGTCCTTCGCACCTTCCTGACCATGGCAGCGGTCGATTATGTATCCAATCCAGAGTCTTTCACTTGAGCTCGTCTGGGGTAGAATTTCGGCGTCACGGAGGACAAGATGCGACGTCCTCGACTTCCAAGAATTCTTGCTGCGCCGGTACTCATCCTGCTCGCTCAAGGGACTTCCACCTTCAAGGCTTCCTCGTCGCAACCCTTATTTGTTGACTCCACCGCTAAAGGTGACCGGAGTTCGTCACGGCGCAGCGAAACGGCAAACGAATCGTGCGATGGTGTGTAGGGGGAAATGGGCCGGCGCTTCCATGCGCGGGAAATTGTTCGCTTGAGCGGGCAGAACAGATTGAAAGCACATGACTGGAGTTCGGGGTCGGCCCTGGCGAAATAAACGTGCGGTGTAGAAGGGGGTCGAATGAAAGCATATCCAGGTCTTGTGCTTGTTTTGGTTCTCACAGCCTGTATCAGCTTGCAAGCGCAAACGACGGGAACCGGAACGGTAGCGGGAACTGTCACAGATGCCACAGGAGCGGTCGTTCCTGGCGTGCAAATCACCGCCACGCAAACGGCAACAGGGGCTTCACGTTCTACAACCACGGATGCGCAGGGGTATTACGTGTTTACGTTTCTCCCCATCGGTGAATACGAGATCAAGGCTTCCAAAGCCGGGTTTGCGACCATCGACAGGAAAAGCGTCATCCTCAATGCCGACATTACCGTCGCGCTGAACCTCACCTTAAAGGTGGGTGCTGCGAACGAAACGGTCACGGTGACCGGCACGCCGCCCGCGCTCAATACTGAGACGGGCGGGGTTTCGACACTGGTTTCCGGCGCACAGGTTCAAGAGCTTGCGTTAAACGGACGCAATTTCACGCAACTCCTTAGCTTGGGACCGGGCGTTAGCTCACAACAGACAGGACTGCGGATGGGCGTCGGTCAGGAAGGCAACCCGCTTATGTCGGTGAACGGCGGCAGGATTAACAGCACGGAGTATACATACGACGGGACGCTGGCGATGGACACCGGCGGGAACCGCGGCCTCGATCTCTTTCCACCGATGGAAGCGATCCAAGAGGTTCAAATTCATAAGAGCAACTACTCTGCCGATACGGGGAGCTTTGGCTACGGGCAGGTCAATGTAGTCACTCGTTCCGGTGGCCGCGCGTATCACGGAGCGCTGTACGAAATCAACGGTAACTCCGTTTTCGACGCGCGGAATTTCTTCGCCACGAGCGTCAGCCCGTTCAACCAGAACATGTTTGGCTACACCATCGGCGGCCCGGTCTTCCCTTCCGCTCGTAGCCCCAAGCATCAAAAGGCCTTCTTTTTCTGGTCGCAATCGTGGAACCGTCGCATCGGACCGCAGCTTCTATCGTTTACCGCTCCGCCGCAGAGCGTCTTTACGGCGGAGGCGCCAACAGCGGACCAACGGGCGGGAAACTTTGGGGCTTCTACGATCATCGATCCGACGACAAAACAACCGTTCCCGAACAATACCATCCCGCCAGAGCGGATCGATTCAAACGCGGCGCTTCTGCTCGAAGACTATTATCCGCTGCCCAATACTTCCGGTGCGCCGAACTTCGTCACAAGCACACACGCCGCGACAAACTGGCGTGAAGAGCTGGCAAGGGTGGACCTGCGGTTCACGGATAAAGCCTCGCTGATGGCTCGCTGGGCCGGTGATTCCTGGAATCAGAATCAGAGCATTTTGAAACCATCGAGCGCAGCGTTTCCAACGATCCCCGGCGTGATCGCGAAGCCGGGGAGGAATCTAGTGCTGGAGCTGACCAACGTCTTCACTCCGACCACGGTGAACCAGCTCACCTTTGGCTTTTCGCGGAACGGCATCACGAATTTTCCGCTGCCAGCCGCACGCCGTCCGGCCGGGCTTACCATCCCCTCCATTTTTGGCAGCAATGTGGCCGACGTTATCCCGACAATCAGCATTGTGGGATACGGAACCATTGGCGCGGACGCCTCGGTGAATAACGACAACAACGTCTACGAGTACCGTGACGATCTGTCCCGCCAAATCGGCAATCACAGCTTAAAAGCGGGCTTTGAATTTTTGCGAATCCAGAAGTTCGACCGCTATATTTATGCGAATCATCAAGGGACCTTCACATTTAACGGCACGGCGACAGGCAACCCGCTTGCGGATTTGCTGTTGGGCGACGCATTTGAGTACACCGAGCAGAGCTTCATTCCGAATCCGTATCTGTTCGCCAGCGATTACGAATTTTACGTGCAGGACGATTGGAAGCTACGTCCCTCGTTAACCGTGAATATTGGCTTGCGGGATGAAGTTATGGCCGGAGCGCCCAACGGACGGAGCAAATACAACACCATCTCGGACTTCATCCCGGGCCTTTATGATCCATCCAAAGCGCCCACCGTGAAGGCGAACGGGCAACTCGTCGCAGGAACGGGTGATCCACTAAACGGAATCATCACGCCGACGAATCAAAAAGGTTTGCGCTTGCCGCCGAGTCTAAAACAAACCCATTTCGAGTGGGGGCCGCGATTCGGATTTGCTTGGTCGCCGTTCGGAAACCAGAAGACCGTGCTGCGCGGCGGCTATGGAATCTTCTACCACTGGGACAACGACTCACAAGAGAACCTGTCGCAGAATCCGCCGTTTTCCAACTCCGCTTCGATATTCAACACCGGTCTCAGCAACCCGGCCGGAGGCACGGCGGCGTTGTTTCCACCGAACCTGACCACCGAAGACGTGCGATTTCTCTATCCGATGGTCCAGCAATACAGCGTCACGCTCGAAAGGGCGGTCCCTGGCGCCACGGTGATCTCGATTGGCTACGTGGGCAACCGCGCCGTTCATCTGGATCAGTCGTTCAACCTAAATCAGCCGCAACCCAATGTGCCGGTGGCATCCGGGCAAGTTAATATCAACACGATCCGCCCGTATCTCGGGTACGGAACGATCACCTATGACACGCGCAATGCTTCGGCGCGATACAATGCGCTGCAAGTCGATATTCGGCGTCAGTTCGCTCAAGGGTTGATGTTTGAGATGGCCTACACCCAATCGCGCTCCCTCTGCTGGCAGGTAGGCCAGAACACGCTGAAGCAACAAAACGAGCAGGCCCGTTGCGACCTGGATCAGCCGTACAGCTTTGCCTTTAACTATGTTTACGACCTGCCGTTTTTCAAAGCGCAACAAGGCGTGCTTGGTAGGGTTTTGGGCCGGTGGGAATGGAGCGGGATCACCACGTATGCGGCGGGATATCCATTCACGGTTACGGAAACGGGCAATCGCTCTGGAACGGGCAATGCGGGCCGTCCCAATGTCGTTGGACCGCTCTACGTCGAGCCGGGCAACGTCGCTAGGTACTTCAACACGGCTGCCTTTGCTCCGCAACCCCTGGGCCAATTCGGAAATGCCGGGCGCGACATTCTGCGCGGGCCCGGCTTGGGCGTTTGGAACATGAGCCTGTACAAGAACACTCCGTTCCAGCTCGGTGGCAGGGAAATCACGTTGAAATTCGGCAGTGATGTGTTTAACGTCTTCAACCAGGTTTCGTTCAACGGCGTCGGAGCGACAATGGGGACACCCGCATTCGGCCGTCTTACATCGGCGCTTGATCCGCGCCAAGCAGATTTTAAAATCGAACTCACATACTAAGTGAAGGACTATGGCGGGAGAGACACGAAGATCGTTTCTGAAGACGGGGGCAGGCCTTGTAGGAGCCATGGCGCTTGCTCCCGATACATCCCTGGCAATTACGGACCCGCCCGCGCGGCGTCCGAACTTCATTTTTGTTACCACCGACGGCCATCGGCCGGATGCGCTAAGTCTTAACGGAAACCGCATCGTTCAGACGCCGAACTTCGACCGCATTGGGCGCGAAGGTGTGCAGTTTCATAATTCGTTCGTCACCAATGCTCTTTGCCTTCCATCGCGCGCGACCGTCCTGACCGGCTTATACGGGCACAACACCGGCTGCGTCGATAATCAAGGCAGGGAAATTCCATCCGATGTTCCGCTGTTCACCGATCTTTTACGCCAAGCGGGATATGACGTAGTGTTGTTTGGCAAGGCTCACGTCGGCCGATTGGAGCAACGCAACTGGAGCTATTACCTGGGCTATCCGGGAGCCGCGACGGATTACTTCTGGCCGGTGATGCAGGAGAGCAGGGACGGCCATGTTGATCCTCCGAAGACCTACCAGGGGTACGTGGAAGACGTGGTAACCGACAGGGTGGTTCAGTGGATCAAGCAAGAAAGGAATAAGCCATTCTGCATGATGTTGTGGTTTCAGTCGCCGCACGCGCCATTCTTTCGAGCCCGGCGTCATCTGGATTTGTACAACGGAATTCCGATTCGCAAACCTTCTACCTTCGACGATGACCTAAAGGACTACCCCGGCAAGCCACGCGCGTTCGCCGAGGCGGATGACAGCATCGGCACCTATATCCAGAAAAGCGCCACAAAGAACAACTGCGCAAGATCGCTGGAGGAACTGACTAAGGACTATTACGCTGGAATTGTCGGTGCCGACGAAAACTTTGGCCGTGTCTTGCAGGCGCTGAGCGATACCGGCCAGCTCGACGATACGGTGATTATGTTCAGTTCGGACCACGGCTTTTTTCTCGGCGAATGGCGGAAGTACGACAAACGTTTCATGCACGAACCCGCTATACGCACACCCATGCTCGTTCGCTATCCGCGGATGATCCGGGCGGGCTCGACCAACGACCGCATGGTTCTGAATTTAGATATTGCTCCGACGTTCCTGGAGCTTGCCGGGCTGGAAATTCCGAAGCAGATGCAAGGCCAAAGCATGGTCTCGTTCTTCCGCGGCCAGGAGCCACAGAACTGGCGAAAGGATTGGCTGTACGAATACTACGAGTATCCTGTGCCGCACAACGTCAAACCACATCGCGGCGTGCGAACCGAGCGGTACAAACTCATTCACTACTACGAAGAGCCCGAGGAGTTTGAACTCTACGACTTGCAGGAAGACCCCGGCGAACTTCACAACCTATACGGCCAGCCGCAAAATGCCGATTTAGTTCGGATGCTTCGACAGCGGATCGCCGAGCTGCGCAAGGAAATGCACGACGATTACGTCTACACAGCTCCCCCGACCGGAAGGGGCCGTGGCTCGGCTTCCGAATCGTAGGCGGCGTTCAATTCGCGGCAAATTTTTCGGTTGAACGGCCAAAACGAGTTGAAAGCACATGACCGGAGCGGCGAACGAGTTGAGAAACGATGTTGGGAACGACTGTCCCTCGCTTGCCAGTAAGATGAATGAGCCGCTCGGCTGCGCTCCGTCCCGTTTTCCGGCTTTTCATATCATGACTAAGCCGGTCGGGCCAATCTGCAACCTGAATTGCAAGTACTGCTTTTACCTGGAGAAAGAGAATCTCTATCCTGCCAAGGCGGCATGGACGAACTGGGCCATGCAAGACAACGTGCTCGAGTCCTACATTCGCCAGTACATTGAGGCTCAGAGCGTGCCGGTCATCAGTTTTGCCTGGCAGGGCGGCGAGCCCACCATTCTTGGTGTCGGTTACTTCCGGAGAGTCGTTGAATTACAGAAAAAATATGCGAACGGCAAGCGCATTGAAAACGCCTTCCAAACGAATGGGATTCTGCTCGACGATGAGTGGGGAGAGTTTCTGGCCGAGAACAGATTCCTTGTAGGAATCTCGATAGACGGCCCCCGGGAACTGCATGATTGTTATCGTGTAGATAACGGGGGGCAACCCACTTTTGACCGCGTGTTGCGCGGGCTTGGCTTTCTGAAGGAGTATGGCGTAGCGTTCAATACGCTAACCACCATTCATAATGAGAACTGTCGTCACCCGTTGCTCGTCTACCGCTTTCTCAAAGAAGTCGGCAGCGGGTACCTGCAGTTCATTCCCATTGTTGAACGGGTCGCTTTCAAGCCGAGTGAGGACGGGCTGGTCCTGATCGGTCCCGCGCACCCGCAGGAGGCGCGAGTATCCGCATGGTCTGTCGAGCCGGGTCAGTATGGCAAATTCCTGTGCGCAATTTTTGACGAATGGGTGCGACAGGATGTGGGCCGGTATTTTGTCCAAATTTTCGATGTAGCGCTCGAAAGCTGGCTGGGGCTGGACCAGAGCCTTTGCGTATTTCGTCCGACGTGCGGAGCGGCTATGGCCATGGAACACAATGGTGATCTCTATTCCTGCGACCACTTCGTTTACCCGGAGAACAAGCTGGGCAACATCATGGAGCAGCCGCTGTCGTCGCTCGCAAACTCCGAGCAACAGCGGAAGTTCGGAAGAGACAAGCACGATACACTGCCTGAGTACTGCCGGAAGTGCACGGTCCGCTTTGCGTGCAACGGTGAATGCCCCAAGCACCGGTTCATCCGCACTCCGGACGGCGAGGAAGGGCTCAACTATCTCTGTGCGGGCTACAAGATGTTCTTCAAGCATATCGACCCTTTTATGAAATTCATGGCCAATGAACTTCTCCATCAGCGGCCGCCGGCCAATGTGATGGATTGGGTGCGGCTCGGAGAGCGCACCTCAGCGGCCAAGAAATCACCGGGCCGAAACGATCCCTGCCTCTGCGGCAGTGGAAGAAAGTTTAAGAAGTGTTGCGGACGAGGAATTTAGGTCCTCGCCAGAGCGCGATCGCTTGAAACATCGCCCACGACGTTGACCGGGTTCACCAGACAGAAGGGCGGACGTTGTCCGGGGGGCAGCGCTCGGCTCGGGGAAGGAGCACCCAGCTATCAAGAAGAACTCTGGAGGAGCTTCACCTCTCGCGTTGGCGAACGCTCTCGGGTGAGGTTAATCCTTTACTTCGAGCGAACCCTGAAGCACCACGTCTGCGGATGACTTTCCGATCATGATGTCAAAGGTTCCCGGCACGACGACCCAATGCATGTCTTTGTCGAGGAGCTGAAGGTCTGCCGGACCCAGAGTGAACGTCACGGTTTTCTTTTCGCCAGGAGAGAGAGCCACTCGTTCGAAACCACGAAGCTGCTTGACGGGAGTTGACACGGGAGCGAAGCGCTCGTGCAGATAGAGCTGGACGGTCTCGACGCCAGCCAGCTTGCCCATGTTCTCGACGTCCACGCTCACCCGTGCGTTTCCGCCGGTGTAGATTTGCGGCGGATCAATGCGCAGGTTGCTCTCTTTGAACTGGGTGTAACTCAGTCCAAAGCCGAAGCGGTAGAGCGGCGTCCCGGGCATATCGGCGTAACCTGGCACGTGGGTCCATCCACGGCTTAACCAATAAGCCTTCGAGGGCTTGTAGTTGTAGTAGACGGGCAGCTGGCCAACACTGCGTGGAATGGTGATGGCCAAACGGCCGCTCGGATGGTCATCGCCAAACAGCATGCGCGCGACGGCCTCGCCGCCGCGCTCGCCGGGCTCCCAAGCTTCCACGATGGCCGGGACGTGTTCGGCAATCCAGCGCACCGAAAGCGGTCGCCCATTGATGAGGACAACGATCGTTGGCTTGCCGGTTTGAACGATCGCTTCGACAAGATCTTCCTGTTCGCCCGTGAGATCGAGACTGGCGACGTCGTAGCCTTCTCCATCGGTGGGTTGCACGCCGTGAGTTCCATCCCGAGGATGTTCGCCTACCACGACGACCGCTACATCGGCCTCGTTGGCGGCGCTGATCGCTTCGGCGAAGCCTTCCTTGCCGCCACCGAGCACTTCACATCCCTTGGCATAAATGACTCGCGTCGAGGGGGAAACCTCTTTCCGTATTCCCTCCAATACCGTTGTCAAGTGTTGCGGAACCACCTGGGGAGAGTAATCGCCGAGTTGATTCAGGCCATTGTCCGCATTGGGACCGATCACCGCGATCGAGTGGAGATCTTTTTTCAACGGAAGCAGGTTCTTTTCGTTCTTTAGAAGAACGATGCCCTCGCGGGCAACCTGAAGAGCCAGATCCTGGTGCTCCGCCGAGTGCATAATTTGAACCGCCTTACCCACATCCACGTACGGGTGTTCGAAAAGTCCGAGCTGGAATTTCAATGTCAGCACGCGCCGCACAGCGCGATCCACGAGCTCCATTGGCACTCGCCCCTCTTGGACGTTTTCGACCAGCGGCCCCATGTAGGCTGGCTCGTAGGTAATGTCGAGGTCCACACCTGCCCGTAGCGCCAGTGCGCCCGCTTCCTTTTGTGTGGGAACAATGTGCTCGTAGATTAGGGTGTCGAAACCGCCGCCTTCGCTGGTCACAATACCCTTGAAGCCGAGCTCCTCGCGGAGTACGCGGTTCATCCACTTTTCTGAACCATGGCTCGGCACGTCCTCGATCTCGGGGTATCCGGCCATCACGCCTAGGGCTCCGGACTTCGTGATGGCCGCTTCCCAGGGCGGCAGAAAATTTTCGCGTAGCGCGCGTTCGGAGAGCTCGATGGCGCCGCGCTCCAGGCCGCTCACGGGTTCGCTCTGTGTGGGGAAATCGGTCATCAGGGCAATCACTTTGTCTGGCGCGGCAATGTCCGTGCCCTGCGCTCCCCGAACGACGTTTTCCGCGATGCGCGAATAAAGATAAGGATCTTCGGTGTAGGCTTCTTCGTTTCGCCCCATCCTTGGGTCGCGGTCGAGTTCGAGCACGAGTGTTGAGAGCACGTGGATGCCGACCGCGCGCGCTTCCCGAGCAGCGGCAGCATAAACGGATTTCACGAGTGGCATGTCAAACGTGCTGCCGATAGTCAAGCCTTCGGGGAAAACCGTGGCTCCCGGAAACATGGCGCCGTGCGTGCCTTCTTCATCTTGCAGAAGTGGAATCTTTAGCCGCGTTTGCGTCAGGGCGATTTTCTGCAATTCGTTAAAATATTCGGCCTGTTGCTTAGCGCCTTCGTGCAGAATATTGTCCGCGAGGGTGAAGAAGCCACATCCCGGCCCGATCTCATCTGTATAAGTGCCTGCGGCAAAACGCCTGCAAGCATTCATTTTTTCTGGGATGGTTTTGCCGAGTTGGTCTACATAAACACAAGGCAGGTTTAGCTGGCCGACTTTTTCCTTTAGAGTCATGCGTGAGAGCAGATCTTCAACCCGTACTTCGATGGGCTGCCTGGAATCGAGATAGAGGGGAGTGTCTCGGGAAGACTGCGCCTGGAGGCCGCTACTTGCCAGCAGCATGAATGACGTAACGAGAAGCAGCAATATCCTTGGGCGTGGTGGACGTGGCAAAACAGACCGAAGTCTTAATTTAGCTTCGGGTGTCGCAGGGCAGCATGCTCTGTATTGCATTCGGCCTCCTCCAGACAACGATATTTGTTAGCCTGGCCGGAAACTTACTCTACCCGTAAATCGCTATTACCCCAAAAGCCAAAAACTGTGCTCGAGTGGTTTAGTCCATGCTGATTTTCGGTTCTGGTCAAAACAGGAATTTCATTGCGAGTTGCCCGATGCGCGGTTCTCGAGCCGAGTGGATCTTGCCAAAGTCCGAACTAATAATGTCACCATTCGGGAGGTTGAATTGAGCTTTGCGACAGTGTTGGGTAAACTTCCGGGGGTTGCCATGCAGAACAGAATGTATCGGAAATTGTGTATGAGTGTTGCTGGGGTCTTAGCCACCGCGCCACTGTTTGCTGGTCCAACAATCGGGAGGCAGGTACCTCAGGTCAGCCCGATTCATCCCGCGAAGGCGTTCCGCTGGCCGGATGGAAAGCGCGCAGCCGTGAGCGTGAGCTTCGACGATGCCCGCGTCAGCCAAATCGACAATGGTCTTGCGCTTCTGAACCGGCAGCAGGTGAAGGCCACGTTTTTTGTGCAGTCAGAAAACGTCCGGAAGCGGCTGGAGGGGTGGAAAAAAGCGGTCGCTGACGGTCACGAGATCGCTAATCACTCCAAGTCCCACCCTTGCACGGGCAACTATGCCTTCTCACGGCCCAATGCACTTGAGGATTACAGCCTCGAAATGATGGCGGCGCAACTCGATGGCGCTAACGCTGAGATTGAGAGCTTGCTGGGAGTGAAGCCCCGGACGTTTGCCTATCCTTGCGGCCAGAAATTTGTGGGCAGGGGACTCGACGTAAGGAGTTACGTGCCGCTGGTTGCAGAGCGTTTTCTTGTTGGGCGCGGTTACTTAGACGAATCGGCGAATGATCCAGGGGTTTGCGATTTAGCGCAAGCCATGGGCACTCCCTTCGACGATATGGACTTTGAACAAATGAAGGATCAGGTAGAAAAGGCCGCCAACGAAGGACGGTGGGTCATTTTTGTCGGCCACGAGATCGGCAAACGAGGTTATCAGGTGACAGACACGGCGGCGCTTGAGGCCCTTTGCGAGTATTTGAAGGATCCTGCCCACGGGATCTGGCTCGGCACCGTGGCAGAGATCGCGGAGTACGTGAGACAGCAAAGAGCCAGCAAGTTGTAAAAGTCGATTTGGCCCTTTCGTCCGACATGTTTGTGCGCCGAGGCTTGGACGCTGGGCGGGACAGGGTTCAAGACTGATGTTCCGGATGAGTGCATCCGGGAAACTCGCTGAGAGCGCTCAGGCCTTTGTATTCGAGTACCTGGATGAGACCTACTTGCGAGGTGTAAAACCCTTCCACGGTCATCTCCTTCAGAAGGCGATAGAATTTGTAGCCCGGATGAGTTCGCCCAGAGTCCTGTTCCGGAAGACTCATTTCTTCGAGCAACATCTGTTTTTCGCGGGCCGAGATCTCGTGAAAAGACCTTTGGTATTTCTCGCGGCTCAGACGATCAAGCAATTGCAGGCCATCGGTCCACTCGTGCTGCAAAGCGGGGTTGTATTCGCTTGCCGCCGACACCAGGAAGTCGATATAACGCGCAACCTGGGCTTGTTTTGCTCCCGGGCTCTGGTCGGTCGGAATGATTAACTCGGTCAATGCCTCAACCGCGCTGAATTCCTCGGGCTCAAAAAAGAGTGGTGTGTAAGAGCTTTCGGTCGGCCGGATTGGCTCGGCCTTCTCGCTCTTTGGCAACCACGCGGCAAGAAACTCCCTGCCGGCGACAGAGCCTGCGAGCATCCCGAGATATTTCAGTGACTGCCGTCTGGCTATCAGCCGCTGGCCCATCAGCCCTCCGCCTAAACGTCCCCGCGTCGAAACTCTTCCGCGAGATGATGCGATGCCCGATACGCAAGCGCCATGATCGTATGCGTGATCTGCTTTTCCGGGTGTGAAACGAAGCAGCCCGCGTCCACTACGAGCACGTTCTTGACGTCGTGACAGCGGTTCCATTCATCCAGTACCGAAGTGCGAGAATCATTTCCCATGCGACACCCGCCGGCTTCGTGAGTGACGCTGCCGAGCGGATACGGCGATTCCTTCTCGTATGGGAAGATTTCTGCCCCGGAAGCCTTGAGAATCTCCTCCATCTGCCCGTACATCTCGTCGCGGATGGCAAAAGCATGGTCATATTCTGAAGTCGTGTGAAACCGCACCTGCGGGATCTCGAACCTGTCTCGCAACCCGCCCGGGTCAATCTCCACGTAGTTCCAATAAAAGGGAAGCCCCTCTCCGTATCCGCCCATTTGCACTGCCGCGGGATAGAGCTCTTTGATTTTTTTCTTGTATGCCGATCCGAAACCAGGAAACCGGGCTCCTGGGCCGGGACCCATGCCACAGCCGGTATAGAAATCGAAACGCCAACCCCGTAAGTACTTCCTGTCTTTCTCTCCGTAATTGTACCTCGGAATGTACAGGCAAGATTCCCCGGGCCCGTCGTCGTTGCTGGTGGGGCGTCCGGCAAGCTGCGGGAAGAAGCCTTCGATACTGTTGAAGGCTACATGTTCCATCAGATAATGGCCCATGGTGCCGCTTGAATTGGCGAGCCCACTCGGATATTCGCGGTCCCTCGAATTCATCAGTATGCGGATGGATTCCACCAAGGAAGCGGCAAGTACTACGGCCTTGCCATAGGCTTCGTATTCCAGGCCGTTGCGCGTGTCGATGTAAGTGACGCCGCGTGCCTTGCCGGTGGAGCGGTCCATCAGTATCGTGTGGACAGGGGCATTGGTCCGCAACTCGAAATTTTTCTGCCGCGAGAGTTTTGGGACGAGAACGTCCAGGCTGCTGTAGCGGGCGCCTACGTCGCAGCCCCAGTTGCAGGCTCCGCAATAATGGCAGGGAGGACGATTGTCGTAGATCCTACTCAGGACGGCCAGCGGTTTCGGCGTTACCTTGATGCCCAGTTTCACGGCGCCCTTGCGGATGAGCACTTCGCCGCACCGAGGGTTGAAGGCCGGCAGCAGGTGCTTGCCAGACGGTGTGTTGTAAACCTCTTCGGAACTTCCGGAAACACCGATAAGCTGCTCGACTCGGTCATAATAGGGCTCGACATCTTCGTAGCTGATAGGCCAATCTTCACCCCAGCCGTCTTGAAGGCTCTTCGGTTTGAAATCGAGCGGCCCGAAGCGATCACAGCCGCGGCCCCATAGATTGGTTCGGCCTCCCACCGCTCGTAGCCGGGTCCAGGTGAATTTCGACCCGGGCGCGAGAGCGTAGGGATCCTCGGCGGGAATGGTATAGAGGTGATCGGTCCATTCCTTGATCTTCCATTCCATCCCTTGCGGCAGCTTACCGTACTGGCCAGGCTTTCCTTCCCCACGATAGGGCCACTCGTAGGGGAACTTGTGGGTGAAAAAGTCCCGCGACGGATCGAGCATCCTTCCCGCTTCGAGGCACAGAACCTTCAAACCTTTCATTGTAAGGACGTAGGCGGCAATGCCACCCGCTGCGCCCGAGCCCACGACAATCACGTCGTAAGCAGCATGTGTGCCCACCCGATGCCTCGCTTTCTCCAGCTCATCTCAGTCGCGGATATCCCGGTCATGACGCACAGGCGATTTTAGGCGCTCGAAATACTTCCGCGGGAGCATCTTAATTTCGTCCCAAAATTAGGCACGCCGGGCGGGGATCCTCTTCGGCCTCGTATCCGGCCGACATCTATCCTTGGTAGCCAGCCTCTGCAAAAAGCCGCCAGAACTTCGCGCGGCAATAAGCCTTTCGTCATGCAAACGCCTCGGATGCTGGTTGCAACAAACGCGTCTGGCTACACGGTGGGCGCGTGGTCCAGAATGGTTTCTTCTTTCGGATCCCAGTAAATTCTCTTGCCGGACCAGTAGGCCCGCGTGGCCATTATGCAAGCCACGGAATGCGAAAATCCGTGTCGCACCGTGGCATTGGGTTCCTTGCGGCTCCGCAGGCAGTCGAGCCAATTGCTCATGTGCGAAGGATCTTCATCTCCAATAAATGTCGGCGGAAGCGAGGTCTCACCTTTCAGCAAAACGTCTTTGACTCGCCGCCGTTGGTCCACCGTGGGATCATCTTCGTGATTTCCTTTTTCCTCGACAATCTGCCAACGAGGGCTGCCTTCGCCTCCGATATTCATTAATGTGGCGTTCTTGCCCATGATTCTGGTAAAGCTCGGCGAATCATTGCCGAAACTTGTCGAATAGCTGACCAGCAAGCCCGGCGAGTAGGTGAACAACGCTTGGCAAGTATCGGGATTCTCGCGGCCATCGTGCCAGGCGAAAATGCCGCCGTTGGAAACCACCGAGTCCGGGGCATTCATGTCCAGGAAAAAATGGCACAAATCTATACCGTGGCTCATCCATTGATCGGAAATTCCGCTGGAAAATTCTCGGTATAAACGAAATTCGAAATAAAGCTGCGGATCGAAGGGCCGGGCAGGCTTGGTCATCAGCCAGGCATGCCAGTCGGTATCTGCTTCGCGGATCATTTTTACTTCGGGCCGGCCGCGCCAGCGAGGCCCGTGATAGTTCCATTCGATCTCATATTTGGAGACCTCGCCGAGAACCTTGGAGCGAACCTGGTCGCGCACGGCGATCTGGTAAGGCTCGCTGCGATGCTGCGTGCCCACCTCGACTATGAGATTGCGGCTGAGCACCGCGTCGCGAGCCGCCTTGGCTTCTTCCAGTACATTGCCCATCGGTTTTTCCACGTAGGCATCTTTGCCTGCTTCGGCGGTCACTTTCAGAATGGGCGAGTGGGAATGCTCGGGCGTGGAAATCAGCACGGCGTCAACGTCCTTCAACGCCAACAGCTCTTCTGGATGCCGCAAGGCGCGGGGCGTCTTGCCATACCGCTTTTCGTTGGCGCCAACCGCACGCTCGAGATTGTGAGTCCACAAATCGCACACTGCGGTCATCTCCACGTTTTTTGTGTCTTTGAGGCGCGCGACGATACCGTCTAGTTCGCTCCCGCGATTGCCAATGCCGATGTGGCCAAGCGAAATTCTGTCATTCGCTCCAGCAATGCGCGAATAGGACAGCGCTGTGTTACGCAATGCCGCGCTTCCAGCAGCGACAACCATACTCTTGTGCAGAAATTCTCTCCGGTTGACTTTGCCATCTGCGGTGTCCATGGCTTCTCCTCTGAACTTAAAATCTCGCGGCCCAGTCGAAACGCACTCCTAGAGAAAAGCGGGTCTATTCTACACGCGCGTCAGTCCGGCAATCCCAGCATCTTCGCGAGTGTCCCGCCCATAATCATCTTGCGCGTGCGCTCCGGAACATCGCAGGCGTCGAACATATCGTGATATTGCTTTATCACCGATGCAATTTCGTCGAGACCCGTATCTGACCCAAAAACGACTTTAATGAATGCGCTCGGATCATTGTTGGGCGTTTTCACCGTCCATTCCGCGCTGTGCCATTCTGTCGCGGACCACCAGAAAATCTTCTGAAACTCCGCAAGTCGCGCGTGCATTTTCGTCAAGGTCGAGCCACTTAGGTCGAAAAATACATTGGGATTCCAGCGCGCGATCTCGGCAGCCCATTCGTACTCCGGATTGCCGCAGTGCGCGCCGAGAACAGTGATTTTAGGGAAGCGCCGCGCGATCTCCTCCAAATAAATGGGCCGCATCCGGCCGGACGCCACATCCTCCGGTTCGTCGAATTTCCTGCGCAGCACAATGCCGGTGTGGAACATCACAATCCAACCATACTGGTTCGCTAGCTCGTACACAGGGAAATAGGACGGGTCGTTGTATGGTTTTCTGACGAATTCCAATTCGCCGAGGCCCCGGAAGCCCATCGCGTGCAACTCCTCGACTTGCTTGACCACGTCAGGCGCGTCCAAGTCCACAAAACCAAACGGAATGATTTGCGTGGGGTGCTCCTTGGCTGCCTCGAACACGATTTTGCGACTCGCAAATGGAGTGAGCAGGCACGCCGCCAGGTTTAGGCGATCAGAGATCTTCAGGAAATCCGCAATGAAGCTGGGCTTCTTTTCATCGAAATGTACATGCATGTCTATGATGCGATTTTTGGGCATGGCAGACGCAATTTGTTCCGATCGAGATGTTGCGGAGGGAAGCGCATTGGCCAAGCTCCATGCGCCGGGCACGCTTGCAGCGGCAGCGCCTAAAAATCTTCGCCGTGACACGTGGGTGCTCATTTCTTTCCCCCCTACTCAGAAATTCGGCCGCCCCGCTCACGTCGTCATGCGTCGGGCCGATTTTCGCGCTATGCTACCGCCTTTCTGTGCGCCTTAGCCAGACGGAAAGTGTCCTTTATCGGACATGGGCGCCTATAAACTTTTTGTCACCGGAGGCGCTGATGCGGTTCTTGCGACGTCGCATCCACGTAATTGGTTTTTCGCTTCTCGCTTGCTTTCTGTTTTTCGCTGAAACTTTCGCGCAAAGCACCCCTGAAGACCTTCAGACCGCATTGGGTGAGGAGATCCGCGCGGCGCAATGGACCGAGGAGTCCCAACGCCTGCGGCGGCGCTTATTGCAAGACGTGGTGTTTCACGGCTGGCCGCAGGAATGGATCAACTCCGCACCCAAATTCGAGGAGGTTGGGACGATTGAGACTCACGAAGGGTACCGTCTTCGCAAACTGCGCTATGAAATTGTTCCCGGCTTTCAATCTGTCGCGATTCTTTACGAACCGGAAAAGCTACAGGGCAAAGTGCCCGCAATTTTGAATGTGAATGGGCACGTCGGGCCGCAGGGGAAAGCCGTCGAATATAAGCAAAAGCGGTGCATCAATTTCGCCAAGCAGGGCATCCTGGCGCTCAACTTGGAATGGTTCGCGTTTGGCGAGCTGCATGCCGAAGGAAACCAACATTGGTATGGGGCGCATCTGGACTTGGTGGGCGCCAACGCGCTTGGAATTTTTCTGCTGGAAATGCGGCGCGGGCTCGATTATCTTTACGACCATCCGAGTGTGGACCGCAATCGTATTGGTGTTACCGGACTTTCCGGCGGCGGATGGCAAACGATTTTTCTAAGCGCCCTGGATGAACGCGTAAAAGTGGCAGTGCCCGTGGCGGGCTATTCCTCAACCACGACTAAGGTGGAAGCTAGAAAATACGGTGACTTGGGCGACCTCGAACAAAATGGAACCGATCTCCTCGCCAATGCCGATTACACGCTTCTCACAGCGATGATGGCGCCGCGCCCCACGCTGCTCATCCACAATGCGGAAGACGATTGCTGCTTTCGCGCACCGCTGGTGAAGCCGCTTATTTACGACGGTGTCCGGCCTTTTTTCCAACTCTATGACAAAGAGAATGTCTTCCAGTGGTACGAGAACCGCGACCCCGGCACCCATAACTATCAGCTTGATAATCGCGAGCACGCCTATCGTTTCTTCAGCCAGCAATTCGGCATGCCGACCGTCGATAAGGAAATTCTGGCCGGCCAAGAGATCAAAACTTATGAGGAACTCCTTGTCGGACTCCCGAAAGACAATCTGACCATTCTGGATTTGGCGCGCAAGATGGCTGGCGCGATCAGGCGCTCCCCCATTCCGTCGGGTTCCGCGGCGAAGTCGGCCTGGGCAAATTCGGAACGACAGAAATTAAATTCCGTTGTTCGATTCAGGCCGGCGCGCTTGGCGCGTGTTTGGACTTTGGCCAATACCAAGAACAAAGGGCTTGAGACGTTTTCGTATCTGTTCGAGATGGATAATGGTTTAGCCGCCTGCGGTGTTTGGGTGAAAGGAATCGACGCTCCCCCGAATGCTCCCGTTACCCTCGTGCTTCACGATCAGGGCCGCAAGGCCGCAGCGGCGGATGTGTCCAGCCGCGTGAATCGTGACGAGCAGGTTTTGGCTCTCGACCTCACTTTCTTTGGCGACACCTGGAGGGACCTCGAGCCATTTTCGTATGCCCAGATTCTGGATGGAGAAGGCGAGCGTCCCTTGGGTCTACAGGCAGCTCAGCTCATCGAGGTCGCTCAATGGCTTCGAAAACGTGCCGGCCTGCAGAACGTGCACCTGGAATCCAGGGGTATCCGCACGGAAACAATCGCCCTGGTTGCGGCCGCGCTTCAGCCAGACGTTTTCTCCGATGTGGTCGTCCACGAAGGCATGCCCAGTCTGGATCATGTGCTGCAGGTTCCGGTCACGTTTCAAAATGCGCCCGAGCTGTTCTGTCTTGACCTATACGAAGAATTCGATATCGACCGCCTCGCGGCTATCGCCGCACCCAGAGAGATCAAGTTTGAAAACGCGCCGAAGCCACCCCAGCGGTGACGAACAAGCCACAACCCTCGGGGAGCATGCTCCGCCCCAGCTTGGCAAAGCCTACTCGGAATGGTCCTCACCAGATCAGCTTCAATGCAAACTGCAACTCGTCACATCGTCGATTCTGAGCGATGCCTTGAACTTGGAGGGTGGCAAGGTCAAGCTCTTCCGGACGAAACCCTGCCAGCATAGGAGACGCACATGAAACGATTGGCCATCCTGTCACGCGTCGTTTGCGTGGCGCTACCGGTGCTCGCGTTGTGCGCGAGCCTTATCGGTCAGAAGCCGGCCCGCGGCAAGATCTACATCCTCCTTTGGTTCGACACCGAAGACTACATCCTGCCCGAAAGCGATGATGCGGCCAAACGGCTGGCGACATTCCTCACCGAGCAAGGTATTCAGGCAACGTTCAAGGTTGTCGGTGAGAAGGCGCGTACGCTCGAGCGCCGCCATCGCACCGACGTGATCGAGGCACTGCAAAAGCATGCCATCGGCTATCACGCCAACACGCACAGCCAGCATCCGACACCAGCCGAGTATGAGTCGTTGTTGGATTGGGAAGCTGGCGCGGCCGAATTCACGCGTCGCGAGCGCCCGGGGTATGACGACGTCAAGCGCATCTTCCAACAGAAGCCGTGCTGCTACGGACAGCCCGGCAGCTCATGGGCGCCGCAGGCCTTTCCTTCACTGGCCAGTTGGGGCGTGGGTCTGTATCTCGACGAGGCGGAACATGTCGGGCTGAACGGCCAGCCCTTCTATTACGGAGGGCTGCTCAATATCTTCAATACCAAGGAGGGCCCACAACTCCGGCCCAATGATGAGTGGACCAACATGGAAGAGAGCAAGACCAAGTTTCGCCAGTTCTACGAACAAATGACCAGTAACGACGGCGGACTAATCAGCCTTTACTTTCACCCGTGCGAGTTCATCCATAGCCAGTTCTGGGACATGAACTTTGCCCGCGGTCGAAATCCGCCGCGCGAGCAATGGCGAACCTATCCGCTGCGGCCCGCGGATTCGCGTGAGCGCGCGTTCCGCTACTTTGAACAACTCATACGCTACATGAAGTCATTTCCTCAAGTCCGGTTTATTACCGGGCCGCAGGCGATCCGCCTGTACGCGGACGGCGCTCGGGAACACCGGTTCAGCGCGAGCGAACTCCTTGAAATCGCGCGCCAGGTGCAACCGGAAGTCAACTTCCAGGTTCGCGCGGCTTATACGCTTTCACCGGCCGAAGTTATGACACTGCTTGCCGAGTGGAACGCGGCTAAGCTGGGCCCGGAGGCGAGCGCGGCTCTGCCATTCACCGTCTACGGGCCGAGCCTGCCTTGGCCGCGGCCGACCGAATCGGTCCAAGTGCCATGGCCACAGTTCGATCGCAGCCTGCAGGATCTAAACAGCTTCATTCAACACAACCACCAAATTCCTAATGCCGTCTGGTTGGGCAGTAAACCGGTAGCGCCGGAGGCCTTTCTCGTCGCGATGGCCAAGATTGCGAGCAATACGGCGGGTGGCGGTGCCCCTCCGGAGCTAGTGACCGTCGCGCCCGCGCGGCTCGCCACGGAAAAGTACATCGCTTTGGACTCGCCGGAGATCTGGTCGTGGCCAATCTTCCCTGAGGGATTTCACTCCGAACACCTAATGGACCTGGCGCGAGGGCAGGCGTGGACCCTCAAACCGGCGAAACGGAGCGAGTAGCCGGAAGACGGGCCATGCCCTCAAATTTGTGGAATTGCGGGATGTCCGCCCCAGACCGGGCGCAAGATGCACAGATGGGTCAAACAAAGAGGCCATAGATTCGTCCGCAGGGGGCTGTCGCCTTTAGGTGACAGGGGAATGCGGCCTTCTTTTGCATATGCGTTCGTCTTCGCTTTGTGTTTGCCTTAGACCGATGCTCTTGGTATACGCGTGGAACCAGCCAAGTGTGCGTATGCGGAGCGGCCGTGCCCAAGACCCTTGCGGAGCGTTGGCATGCATGTCCGGTATGCGGGTTGTCGGCGCCTCGCGACGTGGTCAGCGCGCAAGTCATCCTGCAACGCGCCCGGATCGGGCGTTCGCGGCATAACGTAGAGGATGTCGTCTCATGCGTGCCGCGAGAAGCCGTCGCCTTTCAGGCGACGGAGTGATCACGATAGTCGGTGAACACGCGCGGGGGATTCCGTGCTTTTCCGCAAGTCTCGACGCATGGCCTGCCGCCGGCGACGCCACAGCGACCACTTGCGCCTCTTCCGGTAGAATTTGGAACGAGGAAGCGTGGATGTCCGCCTCAAACTGAGAGCCGATGATCCCAACTCTTACCTTTCCGTTTGCGCCCATAAAGATCTCCCGGCCATGATTTGCCACATCTACTCCTCCACAATCAGACTGCCTTGTGGCTCGAAACGAAGGCCATTATGCCACGCGTCCTAAACTTCCTCGGCCTGGGAAGCTCGCGGAGAATGCCGGGCAAACCGGAGACATAGGTATAGCAGACTCTGCAGTCCCCGCGCCGAAGATTGTCGGGAGTTCCCGTCTTTATCTTTGTTCGATGAGCCTTACCAAACCTCGCACCACCACACCGGCCAGGTCGGGCCCAGCGGAGTTGATCTCGCCGTACCAGCGCTGAGGTCTATTTAGCAGCCAAGGAGGCTGGTCATCCCATTCGGCTCTAGGAATCAGATACCCGAGCTCATCGTTGCCCAAACCCAAAATGAACTGATACCTGCTCTTAAGATGTGCACGCAAGGCAGGTTCGAAGGGTGCATCCGGATAGTCGGCTCCGGGATAGCGGCTGATGCCGCCATTGGTCAGTTCTGGATAAATTTCTCCAGGAACGGTGGCGACCTCTGCCACAACGCGGTCCCCACTACGTAGCTCGACATAATCAACTTCGGTTTGAAGGTCATGGCCTGTGGAGAATCGAATCCTTCCGGTATCGGCAAGTTCTCTTTCGACCGTTGACCTGTCGAGCTTGCCATCGCTATACAGAGGTTTGCGGCCGGCAAATACACCGGCAGCTTCGGCCATGCGGAAATGGTCATTCTGAAGAGGTGCGAACAGGATCGATTTCCGAATCAAGATAGAGTTCACCTGTGGGGCTTCTGCAGACTTCAAGGCACGTTCCACGAGTTGGCCGAGTCTCGTCCCGATCAGCTCGGCCTTCTTCCAGGTCCGATCTTGCGCAATTTCGCCTGTTTCGGGATCTTGCAGGGCAACCTGGTTTCCGAGCGTGGAGACCTTGCCAATCGAACCGCTAAAGAAAATTGCCGTGCCACCGAGATGATTCTCCACATATTGACAAAGCCAGTGGGGATAGTCAGCAGTGATTTCGGAATTTTCTCCGCCCAAGGTCTCAGGATGATCGCTCCAGTTCACTAATAGAGCGAGGGTCTTGCCCGCGCCAATGCCGGTGAGGCGCATCACGAACAGGTATGGATCCTTAACGATAGGAGGACGATCCACACTTTGCAGCAACCCCAACAGAGGATGGTCATCACGTGAGAGCTCCATCCGAGCGGGCTCGAGGGAGCGGGCAGCGGTCACAGCCGTGGCGGCAATTTGTGAATCGAGCCAGCTAAGATAGCTCTCGTCGACTCCCGTTTGCAGCGGGGTGGGGCCCCAAAGCCCTAGCGTATCTGGACCTTCGTGCACGTGGGTACTGGCAACAATGAGGTGGGATATCCGAGGCGCCTGTACCTTCACTTGCTCGCGAATTTTGAGCACGTCATCATAGAAAAGTCCGATGACATCCACCGAGCACAACACCTCGGTTTGCCCTCCTGCTTCGAGCGCAAGGCAGCGAACATAAAGGTCGTCATGGACTCCAGTGGCGATTCGGTTGTGACCAAAACCGGCGAGGTAGACCTTGCGGTTATGAACAGCGGGTGTGATTGCAGTTTTCGCCACTCCGGCGCGCAGTTGCCCTTGCGCCCAAGCAAAGTGGGGCAGCAAGAATAGGACTGCGACTCGGATGACGCCGGTGAGACTTCCTAGCATGCTCGGTGGCCTATTCGTGCCGCAGGGCAACCACCGGATCCACTTTAGTGGCCCGCAGCGCGGGAATATAGCTAGCGACGAAGGCGAGCGCCAGCAACAGCAACGAGACAGCTCCGAGCGTCGGGAAATCAGTTGAGCCTACCCCGTAGAGAACGGAATGCATCGCGCGGAGCATCAGAAACGCCAGGGTGAGTCCGATGCCCATGCCAATAAGCGATAACGTCATGCCTTGCCGAAGCACCAGGGCGATGACATTCCTCGGACGCGCGCCGAGCGCTCGGCGGATCCCCAGCTCCTGCGTGCGCTGGCTCACTGAATACGCAATGACGCCGTAAACGCCCACGCTCGCGAGAAGCAACCCAAGCAGACCGAATGCCCCAACCAGCATTGCGCCAAGCCGCGCCGGCAGGAGCGGCTTGCCATAGCGCACGTGCGAGTCCATGGTCATAACGTCATAGAGTGGCAGGGTGGAATCGAGCTGCCGCGCTTCTTCACGCACGGCGGCGACCATTCGCTGCGGATCGCCTTCGCTATAAACCAGCAACGTGGCCGATGATGGATACTTTTGTGCCAGCGGAAAATAGATGAATGACTGCGGCGGTTCGTATAAAAACAGGTATTTCCCGGTGCTGGTCACGCCCACAATCTGAATTTTCGGACCGTTGCGATCTGTTTGGAACGTTCTGCCGAGCGGATCTTTTCCAGGGAACATTTTTTTGGCGAAGGCTTCATTGACGATCGCGACGCGCGGCGCCGCGGCATTGTCGAGCTTCGTGAACTCCCTGCCCTGCCGCAGGCGCACGCCAAGCGTCCGGAAATATTCGGGTTGGACGGAATTGCAGAAGATAATTTCACCTTTTGTTTTGTCTGTGGCGGCTTGCCCCTCAAAGTATACGTTGACCGTATTGGCGTCATACCCCATGGGAATCAGAGC
Organism: Acidobacteriota bacterium; assembly: GCA_003223245.1. Classification (GTDB taxonomy): domain Bacteria; phylum Acidobacteriota; class Terriglobia; order Acidiferrales; family UBA7541; genus Acidiferrum. The sequence goes on along the minus strand of QHYI01000134.1, from coordinate 6,152 downwards.
GGTGATGGCGGCATCGCGCACGCCGGGATGTGCCTTCACGCGGTCCCGAAGTTGCTCGTAAAATTGCTGTCCGCGCTGCTCGGTATAGTTTTGCAGGCGCAGGTCCATGGAGGCCATCAAGAGGTGGTCCACGCGAAAACCCATGTCCGCATGCGCGGAGTTCTCGAAGCTGCGAACGAAAAAGCCCGCGCCTGCCAGCAAAAGCAGGGAAACCGCCACCTGTGCCACGACCAGCGCATTGCGAACCCGATTGTGACTCCCCGAACTTCCGGACCGCCCACCCTCCTTCAGGGTCTCGGCAAGATCGGAGCGCGCCGTGCGCAATGCCGGAATAATTCCTGCGGCAATCCCTGTTAATAGCGCCACCAGAAGGCAGAAGGCGAACACGCGGTAGTCCATGCGCAGATCAAACAAACGCAGAGGAACATCCGAGGGAACGTGGATCGCCATCAGTCCGAAAGCGGCCCAGCGCGCGATGACTACGCCGACCACGCCTCCTATCATCGAGAGCAGCACGCTTTCCGTGAGCAGTTGACGCGTAATACGCCAAGTGCTCGCGCCCATCGCCGTGCGCGTGGCGATCTCCCTGCGCCGACCGTTGGCGCGCGCCAGGATCAGGTTCGCGACATTGGCGCAGGCAATCAGCAGAACCAAGCCGACCAGGGACATGAAAACGGCCGCTAATTTGGGCATGAAGTCGGCAACCAGTCCGGGCTCTGGCCGAGCCTGCAACTCCGGATAGACTTCGAGCTCAAATCCTTTGTGTGAATCGGGAAATTCCTGCGCGAGGCGAGCATCGATCGGAGCGGCAGCGGCTTTGGCCTGCTGCGGCGTCACGCCGGGTTGCAGCCGCGCCAGGATGCGGAAATCGCTCTCGTTGCGGTCTTCCAGGAATTTATCCGCATCGTTCACCATCAGCGGAATCATGCTCGCGGGAAGGTAGAAATCCGGATCGATGAAGTAATACGTGCCGTGAAAAGTTTTCGGAGCAACGCCAATGATCGTAAAAGTGCGATTTTGCACCAGGACGGTTTTACCGATCACGCCGCGATCGCCCCCGAACCGGCTGTGCCAAAACTTGTAGCTCAGAATCATGAGCGGGTCTTTGCCCTTGACCCAACCCTCATCGGGAGCGAAGAAGCGACCGGCCGCGGGCTGGAGACCGAGCATGGAAAACATATTGCTGCTGACGAACTCGGTCCAGACACGCTCAGCGCGTCCGTCAATACCGAGGTTCAGGGGACTCGGAGTCATCGCGGAGGCATCCGCAAAGACTTGCTTCAGACCGCGGTAATCCAGGAAGTCCCGATAGGAAAGATTGATGGGGAAATCGATGCCGCTGATCTTCGATGCCAGCACAACCAATTCGTTGGGATTTTTGGCCGGCAGCGGGCGCCACAGCATGCCATCGAACACGCTGAAGATGGCCGTGTTCGCTCCGATGCCCAGCCCGAGGGCGAGCACGGCAATGAGCGTGAACCCGGGAGTCTTAACCAGCATGTGGAAGGCGTACCGCAGATCTTTGCGCAGCGTTTCCATGAGACTACCCTTCGGCCAGCCCACGGTTAGGCGCGCCTAACCGCTCCGGCAAGCCCGAACCTTAGTCAGACGTAAACTCCGCAACGGCCGTTGATGGGCGGGCGCTTATGGTGCTATACGCAACCGCCAGGCAAATTGTTTCAATGCGATTTCGTCAAGGCCGTGAAACACGGGAATAATGCGGCGTATGCTTACGGTGGTCGCTTGCTAGGGCTGGACTGGAATCGGCTCGTTCAATAGATATTTATAACTGAGGTCCGGTAACATCGGGCGTTGCGGCACCTATCCGCGAATCCGTGCCGCGATTGGAGCCGCCGCGGGGAGAGAGAGCGGATGAGCGAGTTTCAGAATGTCAGCCGAAGAGGATTCCTCAAGGGTGTTCTTTCGAGTGGGGCCTTGGTTTTGGGCGTGTACTTTGACCTGCGCGCGACCGAGGTGGCAGACAGTCCCGCCGACCTCGCCGCTTTTCATCCGAATGTGTTTCTGGGCATTGAGACGGATGGCACGGTGTACATCATTGCGCACCGCTCGGAAATGGGAAACGGAAGCCGCACGGCTCTGCCCCGTGTTCTAGCGGACGAATTGGACGCAGACTGGAATCGCGTGAGGATCGTTCAGGCGGTGGGAGACTCGAGGTACGGTTCCCAGGACACCGACGCCTCGCGCTCCATTTTCGCGTTCTTTGACATAATGCGCGAGGCCGGGGCCGCCGCGCGGTTCATGCTGGTTCGCGCAGGCTCTGCCCAATGGTCCGTTCCCGAATCAGAATGCGAAACCGACCTGCACGTCGTTGTGCACGTGCCGACGCGTCGCCAATGGAGCTACGGTGAACTCGCACTCGCGGCCTCGCAGCTGCCTGTCCCGAGGAAGCAAGATGTGCAGCTTAAGGCTCGAGCCGCCTGGCGTTACATTGGCAAGGGCGCAAGTCTCTACGATCTGAAGGACCTCTGCACTGGAAAGGCCGTGTACGGGATGGATGCACACCTCCCAGGCATGGTCTATGCGGCAATTGAGCGTCCTCCAGTTCTCGGTGGGAGGGTCAAATCCTATCAAGAACAAGAAGCTCTGCGCGTGCCGGGCGTAACAGGGACGGTTCTCATTGAACCCTTCAAGCCGCCACATGGCTTGCAACCGCTCGGGGGGGTAGCAGTGATCGCCAATAACAGCTGGTCGGCGTTTCAGGGCCGCAAGAAACTCCATATGGTGTGGGATCTCGGACCAAACGCTGCCTATAACTCCGATCAATTCAAGAAGGAACTCCAGCAGACGGTGCGCCAACCAGGGCTAGTCATGCGTAATGAGGGTGACGTCGACGCGGAGTTCGGCCGGGGCGGAAAGACATTCGAAGCGGAGTACTACATGCCGCATCTGGCCCACGCCACCATGGAACCACCCGTGGCTTTAGCAGATTTCCATAATGGAAAGGTCACCGTCTGGGCGCCCACGCAAAATCCCCAGGGCGTCGAGGACATCGTTGCCCAAGCCGTGGGTGTTCGCAAAGACCATGTGACTTGCCATGTAACGATGCTGGGTGGAGGGTTCGGCCGCAAGTCGTTTGGTGACTTCGCAGCCGAAGCCGCTGTTCTCTCGAAGAAATTGGGCCAGCCCGTCAAGGTCGTGTGGAGCCGCGAAGATGACATCAAGTTTGATTATTATCTGCCCGTTGCGGCGGTGTACCTGAAGGCAGCGCTGGATGCAAGCGGCAAACCGACCGCCTGGCTGCAACGCTCGGCCTTTCCTCCGATCAATTCCACTTTTGACCTCAACGCGCGTCATGGCGGCTGGGAGCTCAAGGGAAATTGGATCGAAGTGCCGTTTGACATTCCAAATGTTCGCGTTGAGAATGGCGCTGCCCAGGCGCACGTTCGTCTGGGCTGGTTGCGGTCGGTCGCGAGCAACTACCATACGTTTGCTGTGCAATCCTTTGTGGATGAATTGGCGCACCACGCCGCTAGGGACCCTCTGGAATACCTCTTGGAGCTGTTCGGGCCTCCCCGCATTCTTAATCTGAATATTCCGCACTACCCTTCCGAACCTGGTTATCCGCTCGATATCGGGCGTCTACGCAGGGTTACGGAGAAGGCGGCGGAAATGGCGGGATGGGGCCAATTCAAGCCGGGCCATGGGAGCGGCCTGGGTATCGCGGCGCAGCGGTACTCTTTCACTTACGTCGCATCCGTTGTGAGAGTTGAAGTTAATGAGAAAGGCGACGTCCGAATCCCGCGCATCGATACCGCCGTGGACGCGGGCACGGCGGTGAATCCCGCCTATGTCAAAGCACAATTTGAGGGCGCGGCAGTATTTGGGACCAGCATCGCCCGCAGCGGTGAGATTACCGCAACCAACGGCGTCATTGATCAATCGAACTTTCACGACTACCCGGTCGCTCGCATCCACGAAGCGTCATATCAGACGAACGTTTATGTGGTTGAAAGCAGCGCTTCTCCGTCTGGAGTCGGCGAACCAGGAGTGTCGGTAATTGCGCCGGCGTTGTGTAACGCCATCTTTGCTGCAACTGGCAGAAGGATCAGGGAACTCCCGTTTTCCAAAGCTCTGCCTGCGTGAGGAGTTGGGCGAATCACTTCCTGATTGATGGCCAATCCGGAAACCGCAGTTCGTCGGTATCCATCTGGGTTACACTCTTGGGCGCTGAACCAGGCAGACGGAGGACAATGATGATCCTGTTTTCACGAGCCTGTAGCGCTCATTCGAGTCAGCTTCGCATCAAATTTGCCCGTTATTCCAAGGTCCTGGCGGTTTCCGCAAGCTTGTTGCTGACCATTCTGTTTCATCCGCTTTTTGCCAAGTCCAAGAAGTCAGAGGCATCGGGGATTCACAAGATCAAACACGTGATCATCATCATGCAGGAGAACCGCTCCTTCGACAGCTATTTCGGAACGTTTCCCGGGGTGGAGGGCATCCCCATGGATGCCGGGGTGCCTACGGTGTGCAATCCCGACCCCAAGAACGGAGGATGCGTCAAACCGTACCACGATGCCCAGGATGCGAATGGTGGAGGGCCACACGGCGAAGCAGCGAGTATCGCCGCTATCGATGGCGGCAAGATGGATGGTTTTCTTGCACAAGCGGAGAGTGGGAGGAAAGGTTGTCTAGCGGGGAGCAACCCTGTCTGCACCAACTCCTCCCTTCAGGATGCCATGGGTTATCACGACGAGCGCGAGATTCCCAATTACTGGGCGTACGCACGAGCGTTCGTGCTCCAGGATCACATGTTCGAGCCGAATGCTTCCTGGAGCTTGCCAGAACACCTATTTCAAGTGTCTGCTTGGTCGGCGTACTGCAAACAGCATAATCACCCTGAAAGCTGCACTAACGCGCTCCAGGCACCGGGTATGCCGCCCGACTTTGGCGGTCGCACCGCGCCAGTATTTGGTGGCGAAGCTCGAAACGGCCCTCCTGGCACGCGGCCAATCTACGCTTGGACCGACCTCACCTACCTTCTCCACAAACATCACGTGAGCTGGGGATATTACGTGGTGAAGGGATCGGAGCCGGACTGCGAAGACGACTCGCAGGTTAACTGTCCACCCGTAAAGCAGAACGCCAGAACACCCGGCATTTGGAATCCCCTGCCCTATTTCGACACGGTCAAGGAAGACGGTGAGCTGAATAGAATCCAACCGATCGAGAACTTCTACGAGCAAGCGCGCAAGGGGACACTGCCTGCCGTGGTGTGGATCGTCCCCTCAGGCGAGGTCAGCGAGCATCCACCTGCGCTGGTAAGCGCTGGGCAAACTTTCGTTACCGGCCTCATCAATGCGGTCATGAAGAGTCCCAATTGGAAAGATTGCGCGATTTTTCTCTCTTGGGATGACTGGGGCGGTTTTTACGACCACGTTGTCCCGCCCAAAGTCGACGAGAATGGATACGGCCTCCGGGTGCCGGGATTGGTGATTTCGCCATATGCCAAAAGGGCGTTCATCGATAAACAAATTCTTAGTTTTGACGCTTATCTGAAATTCATCGAGGATGATTTCCTACATGGAATGCGACTCGACCCAAAAACGGATGGAAGACCCGACCCACGTCCCACGGTGCGCGAAGATGTTCCGCAACTGGGCGATTTGGTCAATGACTTTGAATTTAGTCGTCGCCCACTGCCGCCGCTAATCCTGCCGCAACATCCGAAAACGGATCTGATCCCCCCGCAATGATTCGACTGCTTCCTTTAGGTGATTCGCTTCCCATAACTCTACCGCTACTGGCTTTGGAGCGCCGTACGGGTCATCGGGGGCATGCCGGATAGGGTCACGCCGAGGCCGTGTCCGCAATTGCCCGCAGGACGATTGCTTCACCCACGCTCTGCGGCCCTACTGATTGAGATTGTTTGTGTGGGTCAGTGTCGCGCAAATCCCCTGCATGAATTCATGTTCCGCGGGGGCGGCATCCGGAGCGAACCACGGCTTCCATATTTCGGGCAGCCCTGCTTCCGCCACTTCCTTCTCGCTTTTGCCAGCGGCGATTCCTGCCGGACGAGCGCGACCGTTTCATTCAGGAGCTGGACAAATTCCGCGAGGTCGCGGCGATTCGACGCTTCGCCGTGTCCGGTGATGATGACCGCGTCGTCGCTGATCCGGTCGACCACAGCAGAA
>QHYI01000101.1 GCA_003223245.1 Acidobacteriota bacterium | reverse complement strand
CCCATAAATAGCTTGACATGTTTTCTGGGCTAGCTATGATCTCCGTCATGCCGAACACAGGTCTGGCGATCGAGTTACAACCAGCCGAGCGCACGCAACTGGAACAGTGGGAATCCGCACACGGAACGCCTCAACAGGTGGCGCTTCGTTGCCGGATTATCTTGAGAGCGGTGGCGGGTCAGCAGAATGTGGCCATCGCCGAGGGGCTCGGCGTGAGCCGGCCCACTGTGCAGCTTTGGCGCAAGCGGGTGCACGAGCAGGGCATCGGGGAGGTCTGGGAGATCGCTCCGGGTCGCGGGCGCAAAGCGCACTATGCGCAAGACCAGCGTGACCGGATCATTAAAGCGACCTTGCAGAGCAAGCCCAAGGGTATGACCCATTGGAGTTGCCGGCTCATGGCGGAGGCGCAAGGGGTCAGCAAGAACACGGTGAACCGTTTATGGCAACTGCACAATATCAAGCCGCATCTGAGCCGCACTTTTAAGCTGTCGCGGGATGCGAAATTCCTAGAGAAGCTGACCGATGTGGTGGGGTTGTATATGAACCCGCCGGACAAGGCCTTGGTGCTATGTGTGGATGAAAAGAGCCAAATTCAAGCGTTAGATCGGACGCAGCCGGGGCTGCCGCTGAAAAAAGGCCGGTGCGGTACGATGACGCACGACTACAAGCGCAATGGCACCACCACCCTGTTTGCGGCACTGAATGTGTTGGATGGCCAGGTGATTGGTGAATGTCACGGTCGGCATCGGCATCAGGAGTGGCGGAAGTTTCTGCGCCGCTTAGACGCTGAGTTTCCCCCAGAGCTGAAGCTGCATGTGGTGATGGACAACTACGGCACGCACAAAGAGCCGCACGTGCAAGCGTGGCTGAAGAAGCATCCTCGCTTTGTGTGCCACTTTGTGCCGACCAGTTCCAGCTGGCTGAATTTGGTGGAGCGCTGGTTTCGAGAATTGACCGAGAAAGCGATTCGGCGCGGCAGTTTCGTGAGCGTGCCGGATCTAAAGCAGGCCATCGAGGCATTTATGCTAGCCTGGAACGAAAGCCCCAAGCCATTCATCTGGAGCGCCACGGTTGAGGACATCATCAAAAAGATCGATCGCGCGAGGGCCAAGATGGAGCAGATCAAACCGGGATCCACCCAGCCCAGGGGAAAAAAGAAGGCGGCTGTTCTGTAAAGTTATATACGGGACATACCACTAGTTTCAACAGTTCTCCATGGATCCGTGGAGCGCCCCAGCCAGGATTCGCCAAGCTCATCCTACGAATCAGATCGATGACTTCAACCGACACGGAGGGTCGTCCTTCCCGATGGCGACTCTTCCACTTCCAGTACAGTCGGAATCCCTTGCGATGCCAGGCGATGACGGTCTCGGGCTTCACGATAAGCAACGCCAATCGCCAGCCGCTCCACAATCGTGCGAGCCATACCCATAGGAATCGATCGGCGCGACTCAAGCGCAGCCGATGGCTACGGCTGGAGCGTTGGAGGACCAAGAGCTGATGTCGGAGGGCAAGAATCTCAGCTTGCAGCGCTGCTCGAGTTTGAAAGGCTTGGCGAGCAGAAGAAAACAGCGAGAGAATGATTGTGAGCATGTCGCCGAAAAGCTACAGCGACGGCTGCCTAAATTCAACCAGTTCAATCAGAACGGAGTTTTTGGTAGGGACAGGACGCCTTTCACAGCACCCTTCATATACGAGACGCTCTGCTCAATCCTTTCGACAATGGCGGGATGCGGGGGTCTCACCTCCCGGGACACAGTTATCTCGGCGTGCCACCCTCGGTCAATCTCTCTGGCCTAAACCTTGGCTTTCACTTTGGGCGGAACGCGCAGACCGGAGATCCGGCCCGGTCATGGCGGCGGCTGCCCCGGATTCTTGGCACCCTTCTTAATTGAACCGACCGCCATCGTGCCCGGCAAGAACTTCTGGCGACCACTCTATGTCCGTAGCAGGCGTAGATGGATGTCGCGGTGGGTGGGTCACAAAGTTGAACTGCCAGCCCACGCCACTTCAGTCGAAGTGGTCAATCTCCTGACATGACTGCGAGACCCTACCGAAAATGTCAGCCGGCCCGAACGCCCTTGGAAATCAGCGAGATTCAAGACTAGGAAATTGAGGCCGCCACGCCAGACGATCAGAATGTAACGCAATGTTACAGTAGGTTGGGAATCCCTGAATGGAGTTTTCGGTAGCCACAACCAAGCAGTGTGGGCAATGCCGATCATAGGAGCCAAACGGTTCCCAGCCGTCCATGGCCACGCAGCGCAGGGCACTGTAGCAACCATCGCGAAAGGCCTTGTTCCGCTCGGCCTTGTGGATCACGTCCTGCACCGCTCCGTGGAGGCCATCCAGATGCAGCTTGTCCAGAACATTGGCCACCACATCGGCGCTGAAGGCCTTCACGTCCGGTGTGGGATGACGGCCAATGAGCTTCTGGAAGTCTTCCTCCTGCAAATCCCTTCCAGTGCATTGATGCTGGGGATGCGCAGCACCGCGGTGTTAAACAAGCTGTTGACCACATCGAAAGTCGGCATTTTCGGAGCTCGCCGGGTATCGACTAGGCTGGCGAATAAATCTGGTAGGCCAAAGACATTGCAGACGTACTTTTCAAACTGTCGGAGTTTGCTACGGGAATCATCCATCCACGCGGGCAACACGAAAGTTGAAATGAGGCTTGCGACACGGGAAGATCCGGTCAAAAAACAAAATTCCGGCAGGGAGAGTACAATGAATTGATGAACTGCCAAGTGAAGGACGAACTGGTGAGCCGGCTCATCGCTTTGAATAACAAACTCAATTTGCTCAGTCCTGATCTGGTACATGGGGACGAAGAACGCGCGGAAGTGCAACAACAACGTGAGAGCTTATACGCCGAGATCAAGCACCACAGGGCGAAAGGACACGAAGGCAAACCGTGCCCTGCGGCAAGACAGGTCTAGCAGCACCGGTGACCAACGATAATCTCCTGCAGTTTGAGCTTATCCCCGAAATGGAAAAAGTAGAAAAAGTAGTACCCGTCTTCCTCGCCTTTCTGCTCCTCGCGAGTTACGAATGCCCGGAATGTTCTGCCGTCTGACTCGAGTTATGAGTTTTCCTCTTTCGCTCTTTCTTTTTTCTGTTTTGCCCATCGGAGCCGTTGCGCTTCCGCAATCGCCTTACGACCAGCGGCAGACATTTTATGGCCTTTTCTTCTACCACGCTTCTTACGACGGCCATTAGCAGAATCAGCAGCTAGAGTACTGCCAAAAGCCTTCACGGCTACACTGATTGCATTCAACTGCCGTTCCAGGCTAGCCTTCGCCTTTGTGAGCTTTTGTGCTTCTTTTTGCAGAGCTGCGAGTAGTTTCATTCGAATCCTCCCGGCGACAAGCTACGCTAGATAGCCCAAAAAGAAAAGCCGAGCTGTCTCCACCGACATTCTGCACTTTCGCGCGCGAGTTCTCGGCGTTTACGGCCAGGGGCTGTTCCATGGGCAGCCTCTGACCCCGGAGACGGTTTCGGCCGTGCCGTCGAGCGACCGCGTGGTCCGGTTCTCCCGGCCGTCGCCTCCAAGACACACGGGCCCGCGGGGCCTGCGTCGCAGGGGACGGTCAGCAGTCGGTGGTCACGCGACTGTGTCGAGTGATGGACACGTCTCGCAGGCCGCCGATCTGTTGGCCTCAGCGCGGGCCCGTCGTGCGGCGGCCCGCGCCTGACGTCAGGTCCGCGGGGACCGTAGCTCCCGTGCCGAAGTACATCTCGTCCGGCGTCTGCCCGAGAAACGCTAGTGCTTAATCGAACGCGCGAAGAGCCCCGCGTCTGAGTACGGTTCTTCGTGGTAACGCGCGTCCGATTAAGCACTAGCGTTTCTCGGAAGTGTTAGGGATGCTTCTGGCGGCGCCGTTGGCGGGGCCGAGGTCGTCATCAGGAGCGTCGCCGAAGGCGTGAGCCGCGTTTTCCTCACCGATCCTTCAGGGAATTACTACGCCCCGGACTTCAAACCAGGCAGCTACACTCTTGAGGTGAGCAAGAGTGGTTTTCGCAAGGGCGTTTTACAAGATATCTCTCTTCAAGCTCGTCAAGAGCTTCGCGAAGATTTCGTGCTCCAAGTCGGCTCCGTCGATCAGCAAGTGGTAGTGAGCGACAGCGCGGCGGGTGCGATCAATACCGAAAATTCTTCCATTTCAGCCAGCATCGACTCTCAAGGGGAGTCACCGACTTGCCCACGAACTATCGAGGTAACAACAGCACCAGTCCTCTCGCTCTCGTCCAGGTCCTCCCTGGTGTTCAGCCAGATACCGGAGACAAATCGGGCCGAAATGTAAAGTT